>JAPPCZ010000046.1 GCA_028824685.1 Candidatus Poribacteria bacterium | reverse complement strand
CCTATCTCATAAATAGTTGGAGGGCTTTGAAAGCCCGATTTCAAAATCCTGTAGGCGGTGAATGCCTAAATGGCATTCATACCGTTGATTTCGATCTCCGAATCGCGACCTGTCGGGAATCGGAGTTCCCTCCTACCTATAAGGAGTCCATTGGTAGGAGCGATCTCCGAATCGTGACAGAAAATAATATGTTGACAAAGCATTAGTATGCCCGCGCAAAAATTGTGATCTCTTTTGCCTGCGTACCACAGACAATACACGCCCCATCGGAATCCGGTTGCGCCATCGGGATACATCGGATAGTCGCTTGTGTGTCCTCTTTGACCTTATCTTCACATTCAGCATTTCCGCACCACCAGGCGCGTGCAAATCCGTTTTCAACAATCTCTTTAAATGAATTGTAATCTGTCGGTTCAAAGGTGTTTGCATCTCGGAATTCTGTAGCACGTTTGAGCATATCCGCCTGAATTGTGTCAAGCAGCTGCGTCGCGGTCTCTGCCACATTGGCAATTGGGACAAAGGTTTTGCCTTCTTTGCCAGGAACATCTCGTCTGGCGAAAACGACCTGTTCGTTTTCAATATCGCGGGGACCGATTTCTATACGCAAAGGCACGCCTTTGAGTTCCCATTCGTTGAATCGCCAACCGGGAGAATACTCATATCGGTCATCAACATGATAGCGGATACCTCCTAACGTCTCACAGATAGCATTAACAGTTTTCGTGACGACCTGTTTCGTTTCATCGTTATTTTTCGGAATAATCGGCACAATAACAAGTTGCGTAGGGGCAAGTCGTGGCGGCAGGACTAATCCTTGGTCGTCCCCGTGTGCCATAATAATCGCGCCAATCATTCGGGTGCTAACCCCCCAACTGGTAGTCCAGCAGTGCTGTTGTTTCTGGTTTGCATCGAGATATTGTATATCAAAGACTTTGGCAAAGTTTTGTCCGAGGTCGTGTGATGTGCCTGCTTGGAGTGCGCGCTTATCACCCATCATCGCTTCAATTGTATATGAGGTTAAGGCACCGGGAAATTTTTCGCTATCACTCTTACGACCAGGAATGACCGGTATTGCTGCCTCGTTGACAGCAAAATCAGTGTAAATGTCAAGGATACGGAGTGTTTCCTCTATTGCTTCTTCATGCGTTGCATGTGCAGTATGCCCCTCTTGCCAGAAAAACTCTGTCGTTCGGAGGAAAAGACGGGGACGCAACTCCCATCGTACCACGTTTGCCCACTGATTGATAAGCACGGGTAGGTCTCGGTAAGATTGTATCCATTGACTATACATATAGCCGATGATGGTTTCGGATGTGGGACGTACGACAAGCGGCTCTTCCAACTTTTTTCCACCACCGTGGGTGACAACAGCGAGTTCAGGTTTGAAACCTTCTACGTGTTCTGCCTCTTTCTCAATGAAACTCATCGGAATGAAAAGCGGAAAGGCAGCGTTCTGATGTCCTGTCGCTTTGAAGCGGATGTCCAGTTGTTCCTTGACGTTTTCCCAGAGTGCATAGCCGTAAGGACGCACGACCATACATCCGCGCACGGGTGTGTAATCTGCCATCTCTGCTTGACGGATGACCTGTGTATACCATTTTGAATAGTCTTCACTACGAGGTGTAATTTTATCAAACATAATTTAGTTTCGCTTTGGTTATTTGTCAGTTAATGCCGTAATTCCCGGCAATGGTTTACCTTCTAAAAACTCCAATGATGCGCCACCACCAGTGGAAACGTGTGTAATTCTATCAGATACGCCTGCTTGTTGTATCGCAGCCACACAATCACCACCACCGATAATACTTACCGCTTCGGAGGCGGCAATCTGCTGCGCAACCGAGATTGTGCCTTCAGCAAACTTTTCAAACTCATAGACACCTAAAGGACCATTCCATACCACCGTTTTGGCAGAAGCGATCCGTTCACCGAATGCTGCAACAGTCTTAGAACCGATGTCTAACCCTTGCCAACCGTCAGGGATAGCCACTTCATCTACAATCTGAGATTCGGTTTCAGCGTCAAACTCTCGTCCAATCACATGATCAGCGGGTAGGAGAACGGTATCCGAAAAACCTTCTTTTTTAATAAGTGATGCTGCTACGTTAAGTTTTTCGGTTTCAACAAGCGAGTTGCCGATAGATACTCCCATCGCAGCAAGAAACGTGTAAGCCATACCACCACCGATAAGCAGACTGTCAACTTTTCCTAATAGATTTTCAATCAGTGTGATTTTATCAGATATCTTCGCTCCACCCAAAATCGCAACATAAGGACGTTCAGGATTTTCAAGACTCATGCTGAGATAGTGAATCTCGCGTGCCATGAGTAAACCTACGGCACATGTTGACAAATAGTGTGTTAACCCTTCAGTTGAGGCATGCGCACGGTGAGCAGTGCCGAAAGCATCGTTGACATAAACATCTGCGCAAGAAGCGAGTTGCTTTGCAAACTCAGGATTGTTATCTGTTTCTTCAGCATAAAACCGAACGTTCTCAAGGAGTAGGATCTCGCCGCCTTGCAACGACTCAACAGCATTTTGGACATCTTCACCGATACAATCGTCAACATGTGCAACACGTTTTCCAAGTTTTTGACTAAGTGCGATAGCAATTGGTTCTGTTGAAAGTTCCTCACGATCTGTTGATGATCCTACGGTTGGTCTGCCTAAATGTGTAACAAGGATAATTTTCGCGTTCCGATGAATAAGGTCTAAAAGGGTTGGCAAAGCAGCAGTAATACGGGTTTCATCCGTGATTTTCCCGTCTTTGATGGGAACGTTAAAGTCCACACGCACTAAAACCCGTTTTCCCGAAACGTCTATATCTGCTAATTCAAGTTTTGTCATTTTTCTCTTTTCTATGCAATATACTTTATACCGCTAATAACTCATTTAGCGATTCTTTAATACCCGCTATGCTCCATTTTGAGCCGTTTGCGCTGACCGGATAAAATCTTCTAAATGCTCTACTTCTAATGCTTCATGAAACAACTGTTTGAGCTGTTCTAAATCGTCAATCGGTTGAAGCAAAGGTGTTAAGATTTGGGCAGTACTCATCTCAAAACGCTTATCAAGTAAATCCGTGATAAATTCAATAGTTTTTGTTTTTGCCCCTAGCTGCTTACCTTGCTCAATGCCCTGCTCAATACCGCGTTCCATACCACGTTCAATAATCATTTCATATACTGATGATTCTTTCACAATGTCCTCCGATAATATTGTTAATAGGTCTTGACGTTCATGCCTTAAACCACTCATTACCCATAGTTCTACCAGTAAATTATCCCGTGCCGCCGTATCCACGGACAGCGACTGCGTTACTTCCACACAATGTGTTGTCCACTCAACGCTTGACATATTGACTGGTGGTTTCATCAACGGTGTAAACGGCATCAGTCCTGGCTGCTGTGTCTGAAGAATCTTTTCACCGTCAATTTCGTTTAACCGAATTACTTGATATTCAACAATGAAGCGATGTCTTGGCACATCTTGAAAATATCCGCCTGGATCCCTAACACCCGCTGTTGATCGAAGATAAAGTACGAAGGAGTAGATCGGTAACCCATATTTTTCAAAACATCTGCCGAGATAGCCTACATTCCGTTGAACCATGTTTGGATGTGTACTATCATCTGTCTGGATTTCACAATGTACTAAAACAGGTTTTTCAGCCCGCAGCACCTTTATCAGGATGTCCATGTGCCGCACTTCAACAGTGGTTAAACTGCTGTCAACATGCTCAATAAACTCAAAATCATCCCCACCCATTAGAAATTGGAGCATATCCTCCGGAAAGGTATAAAATGGGTCTTTTGCCACAATGTCAAATCGTTGATGTGGTAAGATTATCTCGTTAGATGCGTCCTGTTTTTCACTTCGCTCGTTCAAAATACCTCTATACGGTGTTTGCTGCGGTTACCGCAAGTTCTGCTGCTTCAGACAGTCCTTCTGCAAGTTGGAGGTCCAAGTCTGATTCTGCGATAATTTGTTTTCCGAGTTCCACGTTTGTCCCTTCTAACCGAACCACAAGCGGGACGTTGAGTTTGACCTGCTTTGCTGCCTCTACAATACCAGTAGCGATTGTATCGCATTTCATGATACCACCGAAGATGTTAACAAGAACAGCTTTCACGTTTTCATCAGCAAGGATAAGACGGAAAGCGTGTGCCACAGCCTCAACAGATGCGCCTCCACCGACATCAAGAAAGTTTGCCGGTTCACCACCTTTCTGTTTGATAATGTCCATCGTTGCCATAGCCAATCCCGCACCATTTACCATACAACCAATATTGCCATCAAGACGGATGTAACTCAAACCAGATTCGCTTGCCTCCAATTCGCTGGGGTCTTCTTCGTGTGGATCGCGCATCGCAGCAATATCAGGATTTCGCCAAAGGGAATTGTCATCAAAGTTGACTTTAGAGTCAAGTGCTACAATTTCTAAATCATCATCCTCACCTACAATTGTCAACGGATTAATCTCTATCAGCGAACAATCACACTCAACAAACGCATTGTAAAGCGATATAATTAATTCAGTGGTGTTGGGGATAAGTTGTTGATAGGTTGCGTCCGTAATCAATTTGTATGCGAACTCCCGTGCTTGAAATTCAGTTAACCCAAAGGCAGGATGAATCTGTGTCTTAATAATCTTTTCAGGTGTTTGCGCTGCAACTTCTTCTATATTGACACCGCCCTCTTCACTACCTATCAGAGTGAGTTGTGATGTTTCTCGGTCAAGTAAAATAGCAAGATAGAACTCTTTTTGTATTGAGGCAGCTTCGACAATAAGAACTTTTCTGACAAGTTTGCCTTCCGGACCGGTTTGAGGTGTTACCAATTGCATGCCGAGCATATATTCAGCGTGTTGTTTGACTTCAGTGATGGAGTTTGCAAGTTTGACACCACCACCTTTCCCGCGTCCACCTGCGTGAATTTGGGCTTTGACAACGTATTTGGAACAATTAATTGTTTTCGCGATGGCTCCCGCTTCTTCAGGCGTTTCGGCGACTTTGCCAGGGAGTGTATTAACACCGAAGGATTCTAAAATCTCTTTGGCTTGATATTCGTGTATATTCATCTTTTATGTTATGTCTGTCCGAGGTAGGTTTTAAGGTTAAAATGTTTAAAAATTATACTATACTTGACTGATAATTGCAAGGTTTGATTATGGCTGAATTGATGAGGGAAGTTCTTGTACCACAGGAATTACGTAACTGCGAATTGTTAAGCCATCAAATGTTTCGGTTTCTGCCCGTGGTGCCGGTGTTTTCCGATGATCAAATACGACATAGTATCCCGCTACTGCTTTTTCCGATCTAACGTACGCGGCAAGTTGTGCTTTGCCTGACTGATAGCGAGTATCTCCGCCCCATATTTTTGTCTCAACGATGTATTTTCGCTGATTGTGGAGAATTAGGATGTCCATTCTACCACGCCCTGTTTGCACCTCAAGGTACATAGTGCCACCTATAATCTGAACAAATTGGCTCAAATAAGCGAAGAGGAGATGTTGACCTACGTATTCCTGTGGTGTTTCTGGTACTTGTAGAATTTTGAAGCCTACGCGTGCAATGAAGTCTCGAAAGTTGTCAAGAAGTGCTTCCATCTGAATATGCCCGTCCGGTGTGAGATAATCTTCAAATTCTGTGCGATTGTCTTCGGGTAAATATTCCTGCTCCAGTCCATTTACTAACGGTTTGAATGCCCGCATAATGCGATACTGATAAATTGGATTGACAATTTCACACATACCGTCAGTACCTTCAGCAATAACTCCATACATGGCGAGTTCGCTGATTAAGTCGCTATCCAAGTTGAAGTCTACACCTTCATCGTGAGAAGATATCTTCATAAGAAGTGTTTCAAACCGTCGATCTCTACGGACGTTTGTTATCAGGTGATCGATGTTCGTGTTTCGTTCGCGAAGGAGTTTTATATGTGCTTTTGAAAAGTGATCCATTGTAATCGGTTCACTTTTCAGAATATCCATTTCTTCGGTGAGAATCTGCGCCAATCGATTGACAAGCACAGGTTGCCCAGCAGTCTGTTTGTGGATAGATGCTATCACTTCAGGGGCAAAGGGTTGTCCAACTTCGTCTGTATATTGTGAAAGAAGTTCATGCACATGCTCAAGCGTGAAATTGGGCAATTTGAATTCGTCTTGGATATTGAAAGGGGAGATAGACCGATCATAATTTAGTTGTGTGATGCTCTTGACACCGACAATGCCAACGCTGTACGGACATCGGGTTTTTTCAGAAAGGTATATCTGGCGAAGTGTATGCAGAAACCCTCGTAAAGCAGGTGGTGGGATAGCATCAAATTCGTCAATAATCATCACAAATCGCTGCTTTTCCAATAGACCTCCAAGGGTTTCAAAAAATTCTCGCATTGAAATAGCATCGGTTATCTGTGCATTCTCCAAAAATTGGTTGAAACTATCAGAAGGATTCTCTCTGCGTTTTTGGAATATGTCCTTAATTTTCTTACAAATTTCTTTGCCGAGAGAATTGTAAAAGACAGTAGCATCAATGTCTACATATCCCTCAAAATTTAGTTGTATTGGAAAATATCCATTCTCTTTATCTTCAAGTACATCAAGTGCGTTTCGGAAAAACGTAGTTTTACCAGTCTGGCGCGGCGCAAAAAGGACTATATATCTCCCCTTTTTCAACCGATCAACAAAATCCGCAAGTTCTTCTGGGCGGGCGACAACGTAGTTGTCCTCAGGGTATACTGGTCCGCGGGTCTCAAACCATCGCATCTGTCTACTCTCCTTATGTCAATGGAAAAATTATATCAGATTGCGGTGTGGAAGTCTATAAGAAAAGAGGGGAGTTTGAGAGGTAAGAGGATAAATCATAATTCTTACTTTTCACAACAGATTTATCGTCCTCAAGGCGTTCAAGTAAGGTTTGGATAGTTTTATTGAAAACGGGATGGACAACACCTGGAGCGATTTCAGCTAACGGGACAAGCACGAAACGACGGAGATGCATCTCTGGATGGGGAATAACAAGGTTAGGGGTCCGCAAGCATATATCACCATAAATTAAAATATCCAAGTCAATTTCTCGTGGGCCCCAGCGGGCGCGGTGTTGTCTGCCGACGGTGGTTTCTATCTGTTTTAAAGTTTGCAGTAGGGTGTGAGCGGAAAGGCCCGTTTTGATCGCAATAACACCGTTTAGAAACTGTGCTTGTGCTTCATCACCGACAGGTTCTGTTTCATAGAGGGAGGAAATTTTCTGTAAAGTGATACCTTCCGCTTCCGATAAGGCGTGAATAGCGTTTTCAATATACGAAAGTCTGTCGCCTATGTTACTGCCGAAGCCGATATATGCTGAGTGCACAGAGTTTTAAATGATAAGAATAGGACTGAACACCACTACTAACCGGTAAATTTTCGGATAGCGATAGAGGTATTGTGTCCTCCGAAACCGAATGCGTTGGAGAGTGCAACCTCAAATTTTGCGTCACGACTCTCGTTCGGGATGTAATCCAAATCACATTCTTCATCCGGCAGTTCATAGTTGATAGTCGGTGGTAGGAATCCTTTTTCCATTCCACCTAAACAGGCAATAAGTTCTACAGCACCTGCAGCACCAAGCAAATGTCCAACCATAGACTTAGTGGAGCTCACTGGAATTTTATATGCCCGTTCTCCGAAAAGGGATTTAATAGCGTTAGTTTCGGCAACATCACCGATCGGGGTCGATGTGCCGTGCGTATTGATGTAATCAACAGTGTCTACCGGGAGTTTGGCATCACTTAATGCGAATTCCATCGCTTTTGCTGCACCTTCCCCGCCTCTTGGCGGAGCGACCATATCATGAGCATCAGAAGTCATTCCAAAGCCGACAACTTCTGCGTAGATATAGGCACCACGTTTTTTAGCATGCGAAAGCGATTCAAGGATGAGAACGCCTGCCCCTTCTCCCATAACAAATCCATCACGATCTTTGTTAAATGGGCGAGAGGCGCGTTCAGGTTCATAGTTGCGTTCAGACATCGCGCGCATTGAGCAGAACCCCGCAAAAGCCAGAGGTGTCATCGCTGATTCTGCCCCACCAGTGAACATCACATCTGCATATCCATGTTGAATCAAACGTAGTGATTCACCGATAGAATGGTTGGAAGTTGCACAAGCAGTAACAGATGCAGAATTGGGGCCTCTGAGGTCGAAATGGATAGACACCTGTCCTGATGCCATGTTAATGATCATAAACGGCACGAGAAACGGACTGACGCGCTTAGGTCCCTTTTCAATTAGGGTTGCCGCGTTTTCTTCAAGCACACCGATGCCTCCGACACCAGAACCGATTTGGACTCCTGCGCGATAAGGATCAACTTTGGATAGGTCCAAACCCGCGTCTTCATGTGCCATCATAGAGGCAGCAAGTGCATACTGAATAAAGAGCGGAAAACGGGATGCAGTTTTCTTATCCAGATACTTTTCCGCTTCAAAGTCTTTAACCTCTGCGGCGACCTGCGTACGATAATCGGTTGCATCAAAATAGGTTATAGGTCCGATTCCGTTTTTACCGATGGCAAGCGCATCCCAATATTCTTCTTTCGTGTTGCCAATCGCATTGACAACGCCGATTCCTGTAATTACTACACGCTCCACGAGACCGATCCTTTGCTTAGGTAAGTGAAGAGGACTGTAGTTTAGTCTACATGCCCTCAACAGATTTGTCAAAATAGGTGAATCTATACATGTTCATCAAGGTAATCAAGAGCATCTTGAACAGTTTGTATCTTTTCAGCGTCGCTGTCAGGGATCTCAAGATCAAATTCTTCTTCAAGTGCCATGACTAATTCAACAGTATCAAGCGAATCTGCTCCTAAGTCTTCCATAAATGAAGCGTCAGGAGTCACGTTGTCTGAGTCAATACCGAGTTGTTGAGCGATAATTTCAATAAGCCTTTCTTCATTTGTAGCCATATCTTTAATTTAATCTCCTATCAAATGGGCGGATAAATCAACAATTGGATAGTTGATGGTACCCGTTCTTAAGTTTAAAATATCTAAAGTTAATTTGTAGGGTAAGTTTCAAATTCTTACCTGTCCCTACGGTAAGCCAATAATGAAAACAATTTGCTGCCTATCGGCAGAATTCAGAGATATAAGTTACATCACCATGCCACCGTCAACCTGTAACGTTTGACCAGTAATATAACGGGCGGCATTGGATACTAAAAAGCAAACAGCATCTGCTACATCTTCTGGCGCGCCAAAGTTCTGTAATGGAATAAGTTCAAGTGCTTTTTCCTGAAACTCTTCGGGGATTTGTGCTGTCATGTCAGTTGTAATAAATCCGGGGGCGATAGCGTTTACAGTGATACCTCGTGTCCCAACTTCTTTTGCGGTTGTTTTTGTTAAACCTATAATGCCAGCTTTCGCTGCAGCGTAACTCGCTTGTCCAGCATTTCCCATCAATCCGATAACTGACGAAATGTTGATAATGTTTCCACTTTTCTGGCGTATCATGGGGCGGAGGACTGCGCGAGTGCAATACATCGTGCCAGTTAGATTTGTCTGTAAAACCGCATCCCAGTCTTCGTCTTTGAGACGCATCAGCAACATATCGCGGGTGATTCCAGCGTTGTTCACAAGGATATCAATTTGTGAAAACTGTTCGATTGTCTTTTCAACAAGTGCTTCAACATCTTCCTTTTTGGAAATGTCAGCAGCCATTGCGTGTATAGAATAGCCTTTGTCTTTCAGCGTAGTAGCAGTTTCAGAGATAGTCTCTGTGGAACGCGAACAGATAACGACGTTAGCGCCAACTTCGCATAATCTGTGGGCAATTGCTGCGCCTATACCACGTGACGCACCTGTAACGATTGCTGTTTTTCCATTCAGCATATCCTCTTTAAAAACACACTGTGCCATTATTCACCACTTCCATATTTATCTGTCACGAGCGAAAGTGTCTCAACATCTTCAACGTTCAATGCACTACATTCGGGTAACGTTCGTTTTACTAAACCAGATAAAACCTTCCCCGGTCCAACCTCTACAAAGTTAGTAATCCCGTTTTTTTCAATGGTGCGTAACGTGTTTTCCCATTGAACAGGTTCGGTTATCTGTTGCAAGAGTAAGTGTTTGATGTTATCTACATCCGTTGCAAACTCACCTGTTACGTTCATCACTATATCAATCTGTGACGAGTTTAACTTTACCGAGTCGAGAACAGATCGATATTTCTGTTGTGCAGATTCCATCAATGGCGAATGAAATGCACCGCTTACCGGTAAAGGACGGCATCTTCTTGCGCCAATTTCGTCCGAGGCAAGAGCAACAACTTGATTGACAGCATCAACGTCACCTGAAATAACCAATTGCCCTGGGCAATTGTAATTGGCGATTTTTACCACACCATCAACCTTCTCACAGAGATGTTTGAGTTGTTCTACCTCCATGCCGAGGATTGCTGCCATTGTACCGTTCTGTTCTTCACCCGCTTCTGCCATGAACTGTGAACGAGCACTCACCAATCGTAATGCGTCTGCAAACTCAAGAACATCAGATGCTACAAGTGCGGAATACTCCCCCAAACTGTGTCCTGCTACAACCTTCGGTACAACCTCCGATTGTGTAAGTATTTTCTGTGTTGCGACACTACATGTCAAAATGGCAAGTTGTGTATTTTCTGTTTGCTTTAGTTCTGCTTCGGGACCCTCAAAACAGAGTTGGCTTAACGGTCTTTCTAAGAAATTATCTGCTTCATCAAAAACGGCTTTGGCAATTGGATAGGTCTCTGCCAATTCAGCTCCCATGCCAACTTTCTGTGAACCCTGTCCTGGAAAAATAAAAGCGATTTGTGTCATTTACAACCGTAAGAGCGTACTTCCCCAAGTTAAGCCCGCACCGAAAGTTACGAGCAATATCAGATCACCCGGTTTTGCGCGTCCATCTTGGATTGCTTCATCTAATGCGATGATTACCGTCGCAGCAGAAGTATTGCCATATTTGTCTACATTTATATATACCTTTTCTCGTGGCACTCCAAGCCTATCACCTACCGCTTCAATAATACGCAAGTTTGCTTGATGCGGTATTAACAGATCAATCTCTTCAACGCTGACGTTTGCTTTGCTCAACGCGCGTTGTGCTGCTTCTGGCATGAGACGAACCCCAAGTTTGAAAACTTCACGCCCATTCATCTGAATTTTATCCAGTTTTTGATCAATTGCCTCTGATGTTACCGGCATTCTGGACCCACCAGCGGGTATGCCGAGTAGATCAATGTCAGCATAATCTCCATCAGAACCGATGTAAGATGCAAGAATTCCCTTCGGTTCTTCAGTCGTTTGGACAATGGCAGCACCCGCTCCATCTCCAAAAAGGACACAAGTGTTTCTATCGTTCCAATCAACGATATTGTTGAAAACTTCACCACCGACTACAAGAATAGTATCATACTGTCCAGATACAATCAAGCCATTTGCTAAATCAAGCCCATATAAGAATCCGGCACATGCTGCGGATATATCCATTGCTGCCGCGTTTTTAGCACCGATCCCCTTCTGCACATAACAAGCAGTTGATGGGAAAAATGTGTCGGGAGTAACGGTAGCGACGAGAATCATCTCTATTTCGAGTGGGTCAATTTGTGCTCTTTTTATCGCTAATCGAGCAGCTTGAACACTGAGGTCCGAGGTAGCGGTGTCATCTTCGGCGATTCGCCGTTCAGCGATGCCTGTGCGTTGGCGAATCCATTCGTCGCTGGTATCTACCATCTTTTCAAGATCAAAATTGGTTAAAACGGTTTCAGGTAGATAAGAACCCGTCCCTGTGATTGCTGCATATCGAGCCATGCTGAAGAATCCTTTTTAGCTGATTTAGATGAATCAACACAAACGTGCTGGATTAACTGATGTCTTATCTACAGTTGTTCTTCTGTAGACTTTAGAACGGATATCCCTTTATAGTGTCCACAGTGAGTGCAGACTCGGTGTGAAACCATCATTTCTCCACAATACGAGCAATCTGTAATAACTTGGCTCCGAAGTGCATGATGGCTCCTCCGCATTCTTTTTTTAGATTTTGATGTTTTACGTTTTGGATGTGCCATTTTTAGAAATCATCTCCTTACGATTTTTTGCCTTAGATTTGT
This sequence comes from Candidatus Poribacteria bacterium, assembly GCA_028824685.1. GTDB lineage: Bacteria > Poribacteria > WGA-4E > WGA-4E > WGA-3G > MSPOR6. Next base: position 46,718 of record JAPPCZ010000046.1, on the reverse strand, counting down.
TCTCCGATTTCGCTGTTTCTAATAACTGTGGAAGCACTGCAAAAGGTGAATTTACATTGAGCGTTTCTTCTGGTTCAACATCATCTGTAATTTGACAAGTACAATGCTCTTCATTGAGATTCACACCGCATTCAGAACATAAACCGTCACAAGTCTGTGAGCAGAGAGGCCAAATTGGTATCTGAATTGCCAACGCTTGTCGGGCATCTTCAGAGATGTCGAATGTTTCACCATCGTAGTAGTGCTCCCCGTCTTCAGCACTTTCAGATTCAATCTTTTCAGGATTGTCAATAGGTGTGAATTGCAATTCAAAAGTTGCTGTAATGTCCTCTTCAAATGGTTCAAGACACCTACCGCATTGCATTTCAATATCTGTGAATACCTCAGCTTTGACGTAAACATTATCCTCACTGTGCCGAAGTAATTGAACGGTGCCCCGCACTGGACTGATAAATCGGACATCTTCAAGATCCAATTCAAGCTGCGAAGCCAGGATTTCTACTTCATGATTATTGAAGACCCCGTCTCGAATGTTTCTTACGTCAAAAACTAACGTGTCTTTCATTGTTTTGTCTGTTAAACTTAAAAGGCTACTTCTTCTTCAATTCTAATGAGTTTCGCGTTACCTTTGACAACTTCAAGAGTATAAATCTGCTCAAGCGCGGTTTTCATATTTTTTTCTCGCGCCTTATGCGTTAACATCATGAGTGAAACGGTATCGGTGTCGTGAGGCTCTTTTTGAATAACTGAGGCAATGCTGATATTATGGTTTCCTAATATGTTGCCAATACTTGCTAAAACTCCTGGTCGATCAATAACAACAAAGCGCAGGTAGTAGCGCGTCTCAATGTCATCAATGGAACAGACAGCAATTTCAGTTTGCGAATTAGGCAGCCATGCTTGCGAGATCGGCGAACTCACACCCCACTGAATAGATTTTGCAGCATCAATAATATCTGCTACAACAGCGCTTGCGGTAGGCATTTCGCCTGCCCCTTGTCCATAAAAGAGCGTTGGACCGACAGCTGAACCGACAACGCACACAGCATTATAAGCGCCATTCACATTTGCTAATAAACTCCGTTCTGGCAGAAGTGTCGGATGTACGCGCGCTTCTACGCGATTGTCATCGGTTAATTTCGCAATTGCGATTAGTTTGATCACATAACCGAGTTCACGTGAATACTGAATCTCTTGCTGCGAAATGTCTGTGATACCTTCAACATGGAATTGGTCAATTGAGAGATACACACCGTAGGCGAGCGCAATGAGCAGTGTCAACTTCTGTGCGGCATCAATACCTTCAATATCAAGTGTTGGGTCTGCCTCAGCATAACCTTTCTCTTGAGCATCTGCAAGTACATCGGCAAAATCAACGCCACGCTCATTCATTTCAGTTAGCATATAATTGCAAGTACCGTTCACAATGCCGTAGATTGATTGAATTTGGTTAGCGGTGAAACTTTCTTGGAGCGTTTTTATAATTGGGATGCCCCCTGCAGTACTTGCCTCAAAATTGAGACTCACCTTATGTTTCTGCGCTAACTGGAATAACTCAACTCCGTGTTCTGCCAAGAGGGCTTTATTTGCCGTCACAACGTGCTTGCCATTTTGGATTGCCCGAGTGATAAGTGAATGTGCCTCCGAAACGCCACCAATAAGTTCTACGACAATATCAATTTCTGGGTTGTCAACAACTTCAGCAGGATCGGAAGTTAGACAGTCAGTGGGAAGTTCTACACCTTCGCGTGAAGCAGGAAGTGTCCGTTTCACGACTTTTTTTACGCATAATTGGATGCCACTATTTTGGGATACGAGCGTATTCTGATTTATTAGAATCTTGGAAACACCAGTGCCGACTGTTCCCCATCCTAAGATTCCTACATTAATGCACGATTTATCCACGACTACAACTGCCTCTTTCTGATGATCTTATTAACTTAAATTGGGCAGTGAACAGTATATCTACCCGCTTCAACGCCCATAAAATCGGGGCGACTGGATTCGAACCAGCGACCTCTTGAACCCCATTCAAGCGCGCTTCCGGACTGCGCCACGCCCCGTTTTCAAATTTAGTTACCCAATTAATAGTATCATAATTTAGGGGAAAAGTCAAGAAAATTTGTTTAGCAGGGTGTGTAAAGTTTTTGGCATGAATACTCTTTTTCTCTTGTTGGAGGGGTTTTCAACCCCGATGAATGCCATACAGGGAGTGTGTCAAGATGAATCCAACCAACCAATCAATCAATAGCAATCTGTTGTTCTACTCAATTGCGATCTCTACGGCGCGTTTAGCATGTTCCAAAATGTCTTTGGAGTGATAGCATAGGTTACAGGAGAAAGTATAATGGGCAGGTTAATATGGTTGGAGTTCAATAATTCCTGTTGAAAATGAGATATTGAGATCAAAATGCCTCAAAAAATTTAAGCCTAATACGCCATCTATGGTTGATTCTTCAGGCAGGTCATGGCATAAGACATCAATGTTTTCGACAGTTTCCCCAATAGCAGTCAATTTGCGGACAGTTATGATTTTAGCGGGCACAGTACTACTGCCTGTGGTAAGACGCACCAGATGTTTTGGGTTTGAGAGGTCATATCCTAAATCTGAAGCAACTTTTGTCGGAATTGAGGTGTCTGAGGCTCCCGTATCCAATGCTACAATCACATTTCGGAAACTATTACGATTGAGACCGCCAACTGTGAGGCGAAGTACCATCAATTCATCTGTAGGATTGAAGGAAATATACCCCATTATAACAAGAACCTCATCCCTTTCGGGAGTCCACCCGTATAATATATTGCTGCACCACCTTTATAATGTCCTGAAGCCTCATAAATATCAGCACGGGATTCGCTATGGGCAGTCACAACCCCTGATAACAGTTCCGTATTTTCGCTGAATTCGCAATCAATAATAAACAGCCATTCGTCAGGATATTTCTGCTCCATCTCTTCCAGTGTGAGTCGTTCGTTAGACATTTCTGTTCCTCCTTTTCAGGGAAAATCCGTATTACGCGACCTGCAAGATTGCATAAGATCATACCTTTGTAAGTTTGGATCGGAGCGCTTGCAACCTCTCTATCTCAGCATCAATATCACTAATTTTAGTATTTACATCCGTGTTTTGGTTTTCCTCTTCAATTTTTTTGAGTACTCTTCTAATCGTATTCTGACTACAATTTGCCATGTAGACTAAATCACGAATAGAGGCATCTGGATTATCCTCAATAACCTTACGCACCTTCTGCAAATCTATTCTAAACCCCCTCGGATGACCCATTCCTGCTTCTCGTCGCTTTTGTATAACCTGAGATGGCAAAATTCCGTCTCGTTCAGCAATCAATTCAGGCAAATATCTATCTATGGAAGATACTGATACACCTGCTTCATCGCTAATTGATTTGAAAGATTGCGTCAACCACTTTTCAGGGTTCGTTTCTAACCATTCAACAACTTTTTTCTTTGTCTTTCGCATTTTTTCTTCCTATTTCTTATACAATAGCGTATAAAATCATTTTGCAACGAATACACTAAAACTCTATTTCAAAGTAAACGGTTACATCATTGATTTGCAACACTGATTACCTTGAATTTTATATATTATTGGATAGTATAACATGAGAAATTCAGTTTGCGAAATTAAAATTTATTTTTTTTAATAATTACTCAGACACTTCAATCCCTTGTTTCCTCTGTTTAATTTTTAGGTGGGATTTTGCCATGAAACAGAGAAGTTGTCAAGGTGAATATATCACGATCAAGTATTTGAAAATGATTGCAAAAAATTTGACAGAACATTAAAAACGTTGAATGTTCTGTCAAATTTATATGGTTTTAGTGCTAAGAAAGTCCCATCGCTTGCAAGTTCTTAAGACTGATACCTAAACTTTCAAATGGGTCGCGTTCATAGCAGGAATCCTGTTCAACAATATACCATTCTACTTCAGCATGTTGACATGCATCCAAGATAGCTGGCCAATTAAGGTTGCCTTCACCGACTTCAGCATACCGTTGTGAGTTCCCTACAACTGCCATATCTTTAAGATGGACAATATGTGCCCGTCCCTTTAACTTGCGAATCCACTCGGCAGGATCACCGCCACCATGCTGAATCCAATAGGTGTCAATTTCGCTATTAAAATATTTTGGATCGCTTTCCTCGTATAAGATTTGCAGACCGGTGCGACCGTTGTAACGTTCCAATTCAAAACTGTGGTTGTGATAAGAAAAGGTTAAGCCACCTTCAGCGAGACGTGCTGCAACTTCGGAGGCTTCTCTCGCAAATTTAGCATACCCTTCCGTACTGCGATATTCGCCCGGAAGTCCACCTATTGCTGCGTGTTTACATCCCCACAAATTATGTTCATCAATAACCGCTTGCGGTTCATCCTGCATCCGCGCATAACTGGTATGTGTGGCGCAGATCGTGATGCCTTCATTGTCAACGATCTTTTTCAGTGCTTCATGTTCAATCGGACCGAGTGCAGAGCATTGGACAGCATCGTAGCCGAGTTGTTTGACCTTTTTCATAGTTTCTGCAATGTCGGATTCAGTTTTAGTGAATTCCCTTACTGTATAAAGTTGTGCTGCAAGTTGTGTCGCCATAATCTCTCCTTCTGTATGTAATATGTTATTTGTCGTAGTATACTCCCAAGGGGAACGGATGTCAAGATAAATTCAATGAAATCAGAGGCATCCAATTCTCCAATAATTTTCCTTTACCAAATTCTAAAGATCCGCGCGCATCGAAATGCAAAAACTATCAATCCAATTTTTTTTTCGCAAACTTATTGGAAATATATTGGATATCTATTGTTCGGCAAACCACAAAAACTTCTTATCACTACATAGAACAAGGTATAATATCAGTATGAAAAAACAAAACCAATCCCTAAACGCAAAACTGATCAAAATAATATATCTGCTACAAGAGGAAAACCGTGTACATCAATACAGATGAGAATACAAAAAATAAAATTTATTGAAAATGATAAAAATGCCTATAAACCCTTACATAGACTAAATTTATAGGGGGTTTAGAAATCATACCGTGGTATGAAAAATCATACCGTACGGTATGGTTTTATGTAATAGCGATCTCCGAATCACGACCTGCATCTGTAAGCGCGATCTCCAAATCGCAACTTCACGAATCAAACAGACAAAAAACCGAAATTGACCGCCTCTGATCAATAGAATAAATAATTTGCACATAAAACACAAAATTTGATAAAATTAACACATCATGAATCCTTTTTTCTTTGGCAGTAGAGGACGAGGCATATTTCGTTTTCTACGTATCTTTCTCCATTTTCCAAACTTCATTCGGTTGACAATACGGCTATTCCGGGACGAGCGTGTGCCTATCTATCGGAAGGCGATTCTTGTTATTTTTCAAATTCTCGCGGGTGCCTTTGCGATTGCCTACCTTGTTTTTCCTTTTGATCTTATATTTGATTTTCTGCCGCTACCGCTTGTGGGACGTTTTGACGATATTGTCATTGGCGCATTGATTATTTTGTTGCCGGGCGCGTGGTTATTTATCAAGTCATGTCCTGAGCATATTGTGCGTGAACATGTGAACAAAATTTCGCGTGGTGAATAAAACCGTAATTTTTATGAACTTTTTTGCAACTTTATTTTCTAATAGGTGTGTTTTTAGGCGTAGACACCATAAATTTAAAAAGCCCACTTGGCTTGCAAAAAAATAACTGGAGGTTTTATACCATGTTAAATTTCAGACACATACTCGGCAGACGCGCAGCAATACTTTTAATATTAGCTGGACTTGCCGTTGTAGCAGGACTTATGATTAACCAAGGCGCAGATAAGTTTGTTGTGCCGACAGCAATCGGGGACACAAATGTAAACCCTGAGGAATTAGCAGATTTTCAGGCTTTAGAACGTGCCAATCGCGCGTTTATTAATTTGGTAGCTAAGACGCGCCCGTCTATCGTACAAATTACAACTATATCAAAACGACCTGTTGAACGAAGAAATTCCATACGAATCTTTCCAAATGATGAATTTAACAGGGAAGACTTGAGGCGTTGGTTTGGCGAGGAATGGTATGATCGTAATTTTGAAGAGGAAACACCAACCGATGATCCGCCGCGAACCATTCAGACTAAACAAATAGGTTCAGGTGTAATTGTCAGCGAAGAGGGTTATATTCTTACGAATAACCATGTTGTTGATAATGCAGTTAAAATTGCTGTTACTCTCCCAAACGGTAAAGAATACGATGCGGAATTAATTGGACAAGACCCCGGTGGCACTGAAGTCAATGGGACTGATTTAGCAGTTCTCAAGATTGATGCCGAAAAACTTTCCGCACTTCCGTTTGGTGATTCAGACGCGCTTGAAGTAGGTGAATGGGTTGTTGCAATTGGAACGCCGTTTAACCTTTCACAAACTGTGACACGCGGCATTGTGAGTGCGAAAAACCGTGCCAGCACAAGGATTCAGTATAGTAACTTTATACAAACGGATGCTCCAATTAATCAAGGAAATAGCGGCGGTGCCCTGATTAATATCCGAGGTGAATTGGTCGGTATAAATACTTTAATTGCTACTAATGGGTTCACTGTCGGAAACGTCGGTATCGGCTTTGCTATTCCGAGTAACACCGCAGCAAAACTGATGCCTCAACTGATTGAACATGGAGAAATCGTACGCGGTTGGCTCGGGATAACGATGAGGTCAGTGAGTCACGATTTAGCCGAGAAACTTGATTTTGATACACCACGCGGCGCACTTGTCCTTGAAGTTGGACCGGGTAGTCCTGCAGAAAAAAGCGGGATTCAGCATGGTGATATTATCCTTGAATTTAATAAAGAGGCTATTCAAGATTCTACGCATTTGCAGCATGCTGTAGGAGCAACACCAGTCGGTACATCCGTGCAAATGAAAGTTCTCAGGAACGGAAAAGAGAGAGAGTTGACCGTAAAATTAGAGGAACGGACTGAAGAAGTTGTAGCAAGTCTTCGCTCAGGTTCTACTCCCGAACCCCTCCCGATGCCTCCTGAAGAACTACCCGAAACAGAGGAATTTGCAGGGATGCAGGTTCAAAAATTAACACCAGAACTTGCAAAACGATACGGATATCAAAACGAAACGGGTGTTATTGTAATGCAGGTTGATGCTGATAGCCAAGCTGCGGAAAATGGCATTCAAAAAGGGTCTCTCATCAAGGAGATTGATTATAAACCCATTGAAAACCTGAAAGATTACGAAAGAATCGTCAAAGAATTGAAAAAAGTCAAGGAAAAATTAGCACTCGTTTATGTCAAAGACCTGAACCACCGCGGGAATTATTTTACATTGAAAATTGATCCTGAAAAAAAGAATAATCCCGATGACCGTTAGGTTTATGAGTAGGCTTTAGTCAAGTGCTAATTGATGGATTGAAAGTAGTCCATCGGTAGGAGCGATCTCCCAATCGCGACAATAATATGTTGACAAAGCAGCAGACTCTAAATTAAAACTTGAAGGATAGCCGTTTTTGTGATACACTTCTGACAAAACGGCTATCCTTCAAGTTTTTTAAGAGGTTTGAGTTTCATGAAAGGACAACGGGTTATTTGGCCAGATCGCGCCAAAGTTGATATAGAGGCGTTTGAACTACCGACTATCAAGGATGATGAAGTTCTGGTTGCAACCGAATGTACGCTTATCAGTCCTGGCACAGAACGCGCTTTTTTGTTAGGACTCCCGAATGCACGAGGCAACTATCCTTCTCGTCCCGGCTATAGTAATATCGGTAAAGTGGTAGAGGTCGGCAAAAATGTCAGCGGATATGTGGTAGGTGATCGCGTCGCTACAACACATGGACACACCAGCCACTTCGTCGCATCACCGAATCGTTTACTGAAGGTAGAATCGTCTGATGTGTCAGCCGAGGAGATGGTCTTTTTTAATCTCAGCGCGATTGCCCTACAAGGGGTACGGAAAGCAAGGATAGAATTAGGAGAACCGACGTTGGTTTTAGGACAAGGACTCATCGGGTTGCTTGCGTTGCAACTCTCAAAATTGAGTGGGGCGATACCGGTAATTGCCGCAGATTTAACCGATAGTCGACTTGAACTTTCTAAAAGCATTGGCGCAGACTACACACTCAATCCTGAAGATACAGATTTTTCCGAACGGTTAGCGGGTGCTACGATGGACAAGGGGCCGGCAGTCGTTATTGAGGCAACGGGGCATCCAGATGCAATTAGCACTGCGTTAGCTGTGGCAGGCTGGGGCGCGCGGATTGTGCTGTTAGCAAGCACACGCGGTGAAACGCCAAGTGTTAATTTCTATCGGGATGTTCACAAAAAGGGTCTTATTCTTTATGGCGCACACAATTCTATTCGTCCGCGTCAAGAATCCTCTCCGAATTTTTGGACGAGTGAAGATGATAGTCGGCTGATGTTATCGCTTATCGCACAGAGACGTTTTATTGTTGCACCTATGATTAGTCATCGTGTGCCGGGGCACGATGCACCGAAAGCGTATCAATTGCTAATGGAATGGAATCCTCGATTGCTCGGTGTTGTTCTTCAGTGGAACAGTGATATGTAGAAATACTGTTATTATTTCGTTCGCAGTAGGCGAGGTTTCCCGTCGAATGCCCAAACGCGCATGCTGCGTTGATTCCCCTCGCTGGGTGCAGAGCGTTCAAGTAATTCTAAAACCATATCTAAATGATTGTATAGCATTTTTTCGTAGGTCGGGTAGAGTTTACGAAACCCGACAAATGCCAAAAAGCGGATTTAGCGTTGATTTGGACCTACAGTTTATTATGACAATTTGTCAATTAGAAATGGTATAAAATCTACTATAGTTACTTTCTTTAAAGGAAATAGATGGCACGCGAATATCCAATAGAAAACGTCCGCAACATCGGTATTGCAGCGCATATTGATGCAGGCAAAACAACCACTACCGAACGAATACTCTTTTATACAGGCAAAAAACATAAAATCGGCACAGTAGACGATGGCACCGCTGAGATGGATTGGATGGTACAGGAGCGGGAACGCGGTGTGACAATCACTGCTGCCGCGACAACCTGCTTCTGGCGAGACCACGCGATCCATCTGATTGATACCCCTGGACACGTTGATTTCACCGTAGAGGTAGAACGTTCATTACGAGTCTTGGACGGTGCTATTGCCTTGTTCTGTGCAGTCGGTGGTGTAGAACCGCAATCCGAAACGGTTTGGAATCAAGCGGAACGTTATCAAATACCGCGTATCGCATTTGTCAATAAGATGGATAGGGTTGGCGCAAATTTCTCTCGTGTGCTTGAGATGATGGACGAACGATTTGGCACGAATCCTGTGCCGCTACAAATACCGCTTGGCGAAGGACGTGATTTCACTGGTGTGGTTGATCTAATTTCAATGAAAGCGATTCATTGGGATGAGGCTGACCAAGGGAAGACATACCAAGAGGTAGATATCCCACCAGAATTTCAGGAAGCAGCGAACGCTGCACGCGAATCCCTTGTTGAAAATGTAGCGTCTGAAGATGATACCCTCCTTGAAAAATATCTTGAAGGAAGCGAGATTACTGCAACTGAATTAGTTACAGGCATTCGAAGTGCTACGTTGAAAGGAAGTTTAGTACCGATACTGTGCGGAAGTTCCCTAAAAAATCAGGGAGTTCAGCCGCTTCTTGATGCGGTTATTGATTTCTTACCCTCCCCAATTGATGTGCCGCCAATTGAAGGTGAGATTCCAAAAACTTCTAAAAGGAAATCCCCTAAACGTGATTCTTCTGACACTGTAGATAAAGTAATTCGTCAAGCAGACGATACTGAACCCTTTTCTGCATTAGCGTTTAAGGTGGCAAGCCATGATACTGTGGATAAACTGGTGTACTGCCGCGTCTATTCTGGCACGCTCAAGCGGGGAGCAGTTGTCTATAACGTGGCAACAGAAAAGCGGGAACGAGTCAATCGTATTCTGCAGATGCACGCTAATAAAGAGGCTACGTGTGATGCCGCTTATGCGGGTGATATTGTAGCACTTGTCGGAATGCGCAGTACAAAAACAGGACACACTTTGAGTGAAGTTGACCATCCACTATTGCTGGAATCAATTGAGTTTCCGCCACCGGTTATCTCTGTTGCGATTGAACCTGAACGCGCCAGTGATACGGACGCATTAGAGGAAACGCTTGAAAAACTCATGGACGAAGACCCAACCTTTACCGTCGGTATTGATAAGGAGACGGGACAACGGATTATCTCTGGCATGGGGGAACTCCATTTAGAAATACTTACTGACCGCATGATCCGCGAATTTGGTGTGAACGCACGGGTGAGCAAGCTGCAGGTGGCGTATCGTGAGACGATTAAAACGACTGCAGAAGCACGTGGCACACATATCCATAAAACGGATGAAGAAGGCATTTACGGGGATGTGGTGCTTACTGTCGCACCGTTGGAACGGGATGAAGGATTTCAGTTTGAGGACAGAACCGATGAAACACAAATTCCGAGGCAGTTCATTCCACCTATACAGAACGCGTTGGAAGGCGCAATGGGATCTGGCGCGCTTATGGGTTACGCACTGCAAGACATTAAGGTGACACTTACTGGTGGTTCTACCCATTCCACTGATTCATCAGAGGTGGCGTATGAGGCGGCAGCTGTGCTTGCTTTTGAAAAGGCTGTTAGGCAGGCAAATCCGCTACTGCTTGAACCGATTATGCAGATACATATCACTGTGTCGGATGAACACGTTGGGAAGGTGATCGGTGACCTCAATTCACGCCGCGCACAAATCAACGAAACAACTTCTCAAGACACATCTAACGTTATAAATGCCATTATCCCGTTAGCAGAGACATTTCAATATACAACTCGTCTTCGTTCCATGACACAAGGACGCGGTACGTTTACATTGGAGTTTTCACATTACGATGTGGCACCATCATCTGTCAACGCATCAGGAACAACCTAATCAGATTCGCTGAAAACTTCCATCCCCGCAGACCCATCTGCAATTTTGCGAATCTGTTTCTCAAAACCGGGTGGTGAAAGCGTCCATGTAATCCAAAGCGGTTCATCGCCTGTGTTGACAAAGCGGTGTTCAACATTCGGTGGAAGATAGATAACCGTACCGGGTTTCAACTCTGCCACCTCATCATCAACAAACGCCTTCCCTTTCCCTCCGAACACAAAAATAATCTCCTCTGCTTCACTGTGTGAGTGCATCGGAATTTCGCTATGCGGGTCAATTTCCTCTAATCCCATTGCGAAGTTTTCTGTGTCTCTGGTATTCGGTTCAATGAGTGTATAGAGTGTTCGTGGCGCATCGCCTTCAATCCGAACAACTTCGGCATCTTCTTTGTGATAAATATATTTCATTTTTCCTCCTTGCACAAAAATCTACCTATAAAAGTTGTAAAACACATAATTACTAACACTCTGTATGGTAGGCGCGATTTGAAATCGCGCCTACAGAGAGTATTTACATATTTTAGATTTAACTATAATTCTATGGATAGTGTAGTTCTCACTATTAAGCAAACCAATAGGAATATAAACTTACATCTTTCAATTGAAACCGTAATCGCACTTCTTTCTCCTTTAAGGCTTCCAACGGACGACTAAAATTGACAGCAGTCTCCAATTCATCTCCAATAATTCGTTCAGAAGTGTAATTCTCCAAAGGCGTTCCCATATCATCAGTAACTGCGACAACCACATAGCCGCGACTTGCGTCAACATTGAGGCATAGGTCTTTGCCATCAAGCGTCAAAGGTTTTGTCAGCATATATCCTTCCGTTTCTCCAGCATCAAGCGAGACGAAACCATCACGTCGTAACGTCGCAAATCCTAACATAGACTTGTGTTTACGTTCAACCTGCTTGAATTTTCTGCCGGTATGCGGTCCATTCACACCACCATAATAGAAGTAGAGTTGGTTGTTATGCGTGATGAAATTCTGGCTGATACGCACCATGCCATCTTCCCAACTCCCTTTTTTTTCGAGCGTCAGAAAAGTTTGACGATCTAAAACCCGTTGCCAATTAATTCCATCACGACTGGTTGCTAAAGATGTGTCAATAGTGCCATCAACACCTTCACGATAAATCCAGATCATACCGATATAGATGCCTTCATAGATGTTAATCGGCATACCGTAAATTTGCGTGCCACCTTCATCAATTTCATCGCATTCCATAACCAATTTTGGTTCGCTAAAGTGGATACAGTCACTACTTTCAGCACGTGCCGTTTTACGTCCGCCAGCCCCGAATCTACCAAACACAACATACTTCTGTATTTTCGGGTCCCATACCAGCGATTGCGTCGTGTCACTCCCAAGCGAAATGACAGGATTGTTCTCGTAATTTGTCCAATGAACGCCATCAGGTGAAAATGACATCCACATACCGTCCCCCTCTCCATGTCCCCAGATCGTGCGTCCTTCGTGCTGAATAAACGTATCAATTCCGCCATGCTCCCAATAAAAACCTTTGTAACGACGCGCAGGATCCGTTTCATTTTCATCGTAGAGGACAGCCATGCCTTCACAGTTTGTTCGCCCGACATCAATAAGATTGTTCTCGGTACTGCCAGCGAAATCGACCTGATTTAGAATCGGTTTTTCCCAATGCACGCCGTCAGTTGAAGTTGCATAAGCAAGCAACGTGATATTACCAAGTGCCTGACGTTGACGCACCTCTACCATGCCATCAACATAAGGTCCCGTGAGATACCACATTTTGAAAAGCGAATCTTGTGGGTCGTAAAGCACTGTGCCATAAAGCGATGCGACGCTCTCCCACGGATTCTCACCCCGCAAAATAGGATTTTCCGGGTGCCGTTGCGGTTGGTGCATCCGACGATAAAGCCCTTCAATTCGAGTGATATGATGCATGTCTAAAAAGAGATAACGATGTTCCATGTGTAAGTTCCTTACATCTAATTAACGTCCATACTGTTTCATCACCTGTTTCAATCTATCCAACGGAATAGCCTGCATAGTCCGACCATTACGTCCCGTCGTTGTCGTTGCCATTGTCATTGAGTTGATAACTGCCTCCTCAGTCGCCTCAATCGCTGCCTCAAAAAGCAAACTCAAGCGTCTGTTAACAACCATCTGAATCTGAAAAGTGCCGCTTTCAGTGCTGCGCGGAAAAACATTTGCCGTTGAAAAAGCAATCACAAACTCACCGCTGCCATCAGTGCTCGGTGTGCCTGTGCGGGCAAGACCATGTGTCGCACGGATTGCCAGCTGCTTCAACTGACGGTGCGTCAAAGGTGCATCCGTTGCAATAACAATAATAAACGATCCATCCCTGCCCGGTTTCATTTGATCGTCTTCTAACGCTTTGCCGACAGGTACGCCATCAATGCGTAATTGGTGTCGTCTGCCACCGTTAGAATTCACCAATACACCAACTTTCCATCCACCTCTGTTTGCTGGCAAAACGCGCGAAGCAGTGCCGATGCCCGCTTTGAACCCGTAGCATCGCATACCTGTGCCACCACCAACACAACCCTCTGCTACTGGGCCAGATGTCGCTTTCTCTATTGCCTCAATCGCATGTTCCGGTTTTACGTGGAGTCCGCTGATGTCGTTCAAACCACCATCATAACATTCTGCAACAATAGGAAGCACAATGTTATCGTCAGGGTATCGCTTCACAATATATCGCACAACACCATCGTGAACAGCACCAACACTCAGCGTATTTGTCAACAAAATAGGAGATTCAATCCATCCTGCCTGATTAATTCGGGCAATACCAGTGGCTTCACCGTTGCCGTGGATGGTATGCGCCGCGCCAAACAACCGCACCTTCCAAATATCGGCGTGCGGGAGGATTACCGTAACACCAGTGCGAATTGAATCGCCTTCGTTTAGGGTGACGTGTCCGACTTTGACACCGGGAACGTCGGTGATAGCATTGTGTTCACCAGTAGGAAGCGTGCCTATGTGGATACCGAGTTCTCGTGCCCGCGTTCTCGGAGCTTCTGCATCCACAAAACTTGGGATCTGTGCCAAAAATGCACAGATAGTCAAAAAAACAAGGGTTTTAGTGTATCCAGAGAAGAAAATAGTAGTTTTCACCTTAGGTTTTTTGATTAATGTAATGTATGTGTTCATGCGTTGAGTTGCTCCCTATAGATTGTGCGAATGTGATTAAAAATTGCGATATAAGTAGGGGAACGATAATCTGGATACGTCCATTCCCACGGTTGGAACGTTTTACGATAAAAACGGAGTGTTATCTCTGCATAGATGTCGTCACGTAGATAGATACGGTGGGCGTGGTCCTTAGTTGACGCAAGCACTAACTTTGCCATGCAGATGTAACCTACATCTAAATTGACCCGCCGCCGTGAAGTGTCTTTTTCTACGAACGCTTGTTCTACTTGATTTGTAAACAACTTTCTATTTGCCAATGTACCTGCATCAATTAGTTTTTCAAAACTAATAAATTGCCGTTGAAGTTCTTTGCCCATCTCTGCCTCGTAGTAAGTTGTGCTGGTAAAAGGTAAAAGTTCGCTGGTATAGTCAATGGGACCGAATTGCTTCGCCAATTGCTGATAGACCTTCGGCAAAATTAGTGGTTCCGCTATCAGAACGCCGATAATCGCTTTGACAGGTAGTCGTTCTATTAGTGTTCCCATAATTCACGCGTAACAGACAATTTTAGGATATTTGCGACATTTCAAGGAAAAATTTCATCCTATTACCGCAAAATGTACGCCAAAATTGAAAAAACATACAATTTTTTGCATTTTTTCTTGACATTTTTGTAAACCTTAATGTATAATTATACGTTACGCCTTTAATGAAGTTATAAAAACAATGAAGCGCGTGTGTTTTATTTAAGGGTGACTTTAGGGAAGTATATAACTTCTTGAAAAAATAGGCAACTGTTTTTGAAATTAAAATGAAGAATGTTGATAAGTGTTGGGTGTTGTGCCACAGGTTGTCAAGTACTTTGCATGCTTCTTTTTAGATGTGTGAAGTCAAGTGCTTTCTCGCGCCTACTACCTGATAGTGAACGATAAATCGTATGCATCGCGTTCACTTCCATGTACTGAACTGCTGAGTAGAGGGACTGAGGCAACAAAAAAGACAAATCCAATTGGTTTGGTCGGTGAAACCCTTAACTTCTGAACCTCAACATCAAAATCATTAATATTCTGTCTTCTGTGAGTTCGTATTCTCTTTGAAGAATATCTGAATCCAACATAAATCGTTAGTTGTGTAAACCGGTATATTGCCAACTATTCGCAATTTAACAGAATGTTCTCTACCCCAAGCAGCATTGCACATTATAAGCACAGAAACAACAGAAATCGTGAAAGTAGACCCAATAACAAGTAGTGAGAATAGTTTTCAAGTATCTGTTATCGGTAAAGACCTCTTTCTGATAACAGAAAATATTTCTCTGTAAACGAGTTCGGTGCAGCAGCCTAATCGGACAAACCTTCAACCCATCCGCGACCCACGCAAGGTGAAAATTTATGCCCAATACTACTAAAACTAATGGAAGTGCAGCAGCGTTACGACAACGTGTCTCCTTTGCCAAAACTCCATCGGCACTTGAATTACCTGACTTAATTGAGACCCAAAAGCGATCCTACGCCGCATTTATGCAGCGTTTTATCTCAGAAAATGAACGCGAGCCAAAGGGACTTCAGGCACTGTTCAAGGAAGTTTTTCCGATTTATGATTTTAAAGAGACCACAAGTCTGGAATTTGTCAGTTACACGCTTAGTCCACCGACACACGATCTTTCGGATTGTCAGGCACGCGGACTGAACTATCAGGTGCGGTTACAAGCCCGTCTGATGTGCGTCGAACGCGAAAAAGATGATGACACAGGGCAGACGCGTGTTTTAGATATTACTGAATCTGATGTTTACCTTGGCGATATTCCGTTGATGACTGAAAATGGAACTTTTATCATCAATGGTTCTGAACGCGTAATTGTCAACCAGTTACATCGGTCTCCTGGTGTGATTTTTCTTGATAAATCGCATGCATCAAGTGTGCAAAAACTCCCAACAGGACAGATAATCCCCTACCGTGGTGCCTGGATAGAGTTTGAATTCGATTCAAAGGATTGCATCCACGTCCGATTAGACCGAAAGAAAAAACTATTAGCCACCGTACTATTACGTGCACTCGGTTGGTCAACAGATGCGGAAATCCTCAAACTTTTCAGCAGCACAGAGATCGTTCCGATGACACAAGATGTTATCGGACGGGTTATCGCTGAACCTGTGGTTGATACCGATTCGGGTGAAGTTCTGCTTGAAGCAAACACAAAGTTGTCTGAAATAGAATTTGATCGACTCACCGAGGCTAAGATTGAAGAGGTAGAAGTGTTGGTGGAATCAGATGAACAAGAACTCCGATATTTGCGGAATACCCTCTCACGCGATTCGGTAAAGACAAGTCCTGGTGACACTTTACAAGAAAAGGCACTCATTGAGATTTTTCGCACGCTGAGACCGGGGGATGCCCCAACTCGTGAAGCAGCATCATCATGTTTGGAACGTCTCTTCTTTGATGGTGCACGTTATGACTTAGGCATCGTTGGAAGATATAAAGTCAATTCAAAATTTAGTGACATGTCCATCTATCTCGATGAATCTGGAGAAACGCCATCGGAAGATATGAAGGTGCTACGGAAAGAAGATATTGCTGCTACCTTGCAATACCTTATGGATATCCGAAATGGATACAGAGAGGTAGATGATTTAGACCACCTCGGCAATCGACGGGTGCGTGTCATCGGAGAACTTCTTGAGAATCAATTCCGTATTGCGCTCCTGCAGATGCGTCGGGCAGCGCGAGAGAAATTGAGCACCACTACCGACGCGCAGCTAAAAAATCCTAAGAATTTGGTGAATCCGAAGCCACTCATGATGTCACTCCGAGAGTTTTTTGGGTCTAATCAACTTTCTCAATTCATGCAACAGATTAATCCGTTGGATGAACTCACCCATAAACGGCGCATTTCGGCGATCGGTCCCGGCGGATTGCATCGTGACCGTGCTACCGCAGCTGTCCGAGATGTCCATCGCACGCATTATGGACGTGTCTGTCCATTAGAAACACCTGAGGGACCCTCTATCGGTCTCATCGTCTCCTTAGCAACTTTTGCACGGGTTAACCCGTACGGGTTTTTAGAAACGCCCTACCGTGCTGTTCGTAAAGGCAAAATTACCAAAGACGTTGAATATTTAACAGCAGATGCAGAGGACAAGTACCATATTGCGCCTGCAGATGCAATCGTCTCTGGCAACAAAACAAAAGCACTTCGCAGCCGAAAGGGTGAGGAAGTGCTTGACCGTGATCTCAAAGAGATTGACTACATAGGTATTGCCCCGCAACAGATTGTTGGTGTTTCCGCGGCACTCGTGCCTTTTTTAGAGCATGAAGATGCTAACCGTGCGCTGATGGGTGCTAACCACCAGCGACAAGCTGTGCCGCTAATTCGTCCAGAGGCACCGTGGGTCGGTACCGGTATGGAACATCGCGCTGCGCGTGATGCGAATGCCATGGTCATCGCACAACGTGGCGGTGTCGTTTCCAGTGTTGATGCTGAAGAGATCCTAATCCGAACTGGACAAGCGCTTCATCTTGAAGAAGGTGAGCATGCTTTCAGTGAAATGGGATACGATGTCTATAAACTAAAAAACTTCAAACGGAGTAACAGTGGTACCTGTATCCACCAGCGCCCACGCGTGGATATCGGGGATGTTGTCGAAGCAGGTGATGTTGTCGCCGATGGCACTGCAACTGAAGGTGGCGAACTCGCACTCGGAAGAAATGTACTTTGCGCCTATATGCCGTGGGGTGGACATAACTTTGAGGACTCAATCCTTATCAGTGAGTCGCTTATCAAGAATGATACATTTACCTCTATCCACATTGAAGAATTCGAAGTCGCCGCGAGGCAAACAAAGATGGGAGACGAAGAGATTACCCGCGATATTCCAAACATGTCTGCCCGAAGTCTCGCGCAGCTTGATGACGAAGGAATCATTCGAATAGGTAGTGTCGTAGGAACCGGCAGCATTCTTGTTGGAAAGATCTCACCAAAAGGTGAAAGTGAATATGGACCCGAAGAGAAACTGCTACGCGCGATTTTCGGCGAAAAAGTCAAAGAGGTCAAGGACGCTTCTGCCTACACCCGCCCAGGTGTAGAAGGCGTTGTCATTGACGTAAAAGTTTTCTCTCGCCAAGCTACTCCGAATAGCGAACAAACCGCATGGCGACAAGAGGCACTTCGCAAACAAATTGAACAGACGTGGCAGGAACAGTGTGCACAGGTCTCTGAACGTTTGACGGAAGAACTACGTGAAACTTTGGTCAGCAAAGAACTCGCGTATCCTACGACCTTTGAGAATGATGAAGAAACTGAAGGTGAAGACAAAGACAACGTTGAGTCACCAAAGCAGTTAGAAGCAGGTGACGTGTTGACACGTGAATATCTTGACGCACTGTCGCGAAATGACCTTGAAGCACTTCAGATTACAGATGCAAATGCAGTTTCATACATCAAGAACCTTCAAGAACTCGCCACTGGTAGGATTAATGCCTATACGCAGGAAAAAGATGACGCGTTAGAGAAACTTGATGCAGGTGAAGAGTTGAAACCGGGGGTTTTGAAACTTGTCAAAGTCTATGTTGCAAGCCGTCGTACGATCTCCATCGGTGATAAAATGGCAGGACGCTACGGAAATAAGGGCGTTGTTGCCAAGATTCTGCCCGAAGAAGATATGCCATATCTACCAGATGGCACCCCTGTTGATATAGTTTTAAATCCTCTTGGCGTGCCTTCTCGGATGAATGTTGGTCAGATTCTTGAAATACATTTAGGTTTGGCATGCAAGGAACTCGGTTTGCATGTTTCCTCACCTGTATTTGACGGTGCTACCGAAGAAGAGGTGTTCGACATGTTGACGAAAACAGGTTTACCTGAAAAAGTTAAACAGACAGGCAAAAGTGTGCTTTACGATGGACGAACAGGTGAACCGTTCGGACAGGAAGTAACAGTCGGCTATGTTTATTTCCTCAAGTTGAATCACCTCGTTGCAGATAAAATGCATGCACGTTCAACCGGACCGTACTCTCTGGTGACACAGCAGCCATTAGGTGGTAAAGCACAACACGGAGGACAACGGCTCGGTGAAATGGAAGTTTGGGCATTGGAAGCTTACGGTGCAGCCCACACACTGCAAGAGATGTTGACCATCAAGTCGGACGATGTAAAAGGCAGAACTAAAATTTATGAATCTATTGTAAAGGGGCAAAGTCCCTTAAAACCCGGCACCCCTGAATCTTTCAACGTGTTGGTGAGAGAATTACAGAGTCTTGGCTTAAATGTGGAGTTGTCTGAAGGCGACCCTGCGGATGCCGACTCAGAACAACTGGGACTCCATGAAGCGGAATTCCCACTCTTACACACGTTAGACACAATGGAACCCATAGATGAAGAACCAACCCTAAAACTCACTTGGGACACCGATGATGGCGAATAGTTATCAGTCATCAGTTGTCAGTATTCAGTTTTCAGAAAGAGTCAATTGAGAAGACGACTCTTAACTGATAACTGACTACTGATAACCGACAACTATATAAAAGGAGTAGAAAGAATGGCAGACAAAGAAAATCGATTTAATCGTATCTCTATCAGTATCGCCTCGCCTGATCAGATAAAAGATTGGGCAAAACGGACATCCTGTAGACGCAGGAATCCAGCAAGTGATACTTGGTCGTGTCCCGAGAAAGGCACCTGTGATTGCGGCGAAATCAAAAAGGCTGAAACGATTAACTACCGCAGTTTTCGTCCTGAACATCAAGGCCTATTTTGTGAAGCCACATTTGGTCCGCAAAAAGATTTTGAGTGCAGTTGCGGTAAGTATAAACGGATTAAGCATAAAGGGCTTATTTGTGACCAGTGCGGGGTTGAGGTGACAAAATCACAAGTTCGAAGAGAGCGGCTCGGTTACATCAAACTTGCCACCCCCGTTTCCCATATATGGTTTTTCAAAGGAATTCCATCACGACTTGGCACGTTCCTTGAGCTTGCTTCCCGACAAGTTGAGCGCGTTCTCTATTTTGAAGCGTTTATTGTCACAGAGGTCATTGATGATAGTTGCGGTTTGGCTGAAAAAGATATACTTACAGAAGCGGAAGTAAGTGCTAAGCTGCGTGAGCACCCGGATTCGTTCCGAGCAGGAACGGGTGCTGAGGCAATTCAGGAACTCCTAAGCAAAATTGATCTGCCAGAAGATGTAAAAAAGTTCACAGAAGAGCTTGAGGCAACTTCCAGTCACCAGAAAAAAGTTAAACTCTCAAAACAGCTCAAGATGGTGGCAGGTTTTGACAAAGCAGAGATGCATCCTGATTGGATGATTCTTGATGTGCTTCCTGTGATTAGCCCTGATCTTCGCCCTTTAGTTTCACTGGAAGGAGGTAGATTCGCAACGAGTGATCTCAACGATCTATATCGCCGCGTAATTAACCGAAACAATCGACTGCAAAAACTTATTGATCTTCGATCTCCCGAAGTCATCCTCCGAAACGAAAAGCGGATGCTCCAAGAATCCGTTGACGCGTTTTTGGATAACGGTAGACATGGGCGTCGCGTGACCGGACCCGGCAAACGTGCCCTCAAATCCTTATCTGACATCCTCAAAGGTAAAGTTGGACGTTTCCGACAAAACCTCCTCGGAAAACGTGTTGACTATTCAGGTAGAAGCGTCATTGTTGTCGGTCCCGAGCTTGAACTTCACCAGTGTGGGGTGCCTAAATTAATGGCTGTTGAACTTTTCAAGCCATTCATTATTGAGAAGCTTTTGACATCTGGAAAAGTGCAGACTATCAAACGTGGAAAATATTTGACTGAACACGTAACACCGGACTCACCTGTTTGGGAAGCATTGGAAGAAGTTATCGCTGACCATCCGGTTTTGTTAAATCGTCCGCCGACACTTCACAGACTCGGAATCCAAGCGTTCATGCCTGTGCTTGTTGAAGGGAAGTCAATTCGGATTCCACCCCTTGTTTGTAAGGCGTTCAATGCTGATTTTGATGGTGACCAGATGGCGGTTCATGTGCCGCTATCTATTGAAGCACGAGCAGAAGCGAAAATGTTACTGCTCAGTAGCAGTAATATTCTCAAACCTTCGCACGGTGAACCAATTACGGTGCCGGAACTTGATATGATTTTAGGTGCAAGTTTTCTAACAAAGGAACTGCCAGAACATCAAGAACGGGCATCACAACTCCATGCTGCATACACCGAAAAATCGGAAGATGCCAAATCAGATAATGTTTTCGCATCACTGGAAAGTGAAGCATGGGCGAAGCGCCGTTTTACATCTGTAGATGAGGTGACACACGCCCATGGTTGTGGCACGCTTAAACTACATGATTCGGTTCTACTGTTTTTCAAAGAACATCACGAACCGATCCTCACAACCGTCGGACGTGTTATTTTCAATGAGGTTCTTCCGCATACAAATGGAACTGCTTCACTCACCTGGAAAGATGAGACTACAGGGCTTGAATTGCCATTTTTCAACGAGGAAGCACGTAGCAAACGTTTGTCGGAACTTATCAAACGCTGTTTTAACGAACTTGGTACCGCAGAAACTGTATCACTGTTAGATCGGTTACAGAAACTTAGTTTTGAGTACGCAACCCGCAGTGGCATTTCTCCTGGTATAAAAGATTACTTGATACCGCTTGACAAAACGGATATCCTTGGTAAGGCAAGTAAACAAATTGAGCGTTTAAGCGAGCAAGAAAATCTTGAGGCAGAGGAGTTAGAGAACCAGAAGATTCGGATATGGTTTGACGCTATCGAAGAAATTGAAGAGACAATGTTTACCGAACTTCCAACGACAGAAACGTATCTGGTTGAACAAGATAAAGAGGTAGAAGGGTTTAGTCCGGTGCATCTGATGGCAGATAGTGGTGCCCGCGCACGCAAAAACCCTTTCATACAAATTAGTGCTATCGTTGGATTGAAGTCTAAACAGAGTGGTGAGATTCTGTCTGCGCCGATCCAATCTTCTTATCGCGAAGGTTTGGATGTACTTGACTACTTTACCTCAACCTATGGTTCACGGAAAGGGTTGGTGGATACCGCTATGAAAACCGCTGCCTCTGGATACCTCACGCGGAAACTGGTTGATGTCGCGCAAGATGTGATGATTACCGAAGAGGATTGCGGAACAACCCACGGAATCCTCAAATTTACTACAAACGCTGGCTCTATCGGCTTCAAAATCAGTGGTCGTGTTGCTGTGGAACCTGTAATACATCCCACGACCGGGGAAACGCTGGTTGAAAGTGATACACTCATTACACCGCAGATGGCAGAAATTATTGAGGCTGCTGAAGTTCCGAGCGTTCGAGTCCGATCTATACTTACTTGCGAGGCAGAGAAAGGTGTCTGCGCTGCATGCTACGGTGCTGATTTAACATCAGGGCAACTCGCCAATGTTGGAGAAGCTATTGGCATCATCGCAGCGCAATCTATCGGTGAACCCGGAACGCAGTTGACAATGCGTACTTTCCATACAGGTGGTGTGGTGGAAGATATGAGTGAACGCCTCGCACGTAAGATTATGGCGAAGGCTACCGGAAAAGTGCGGTTTCGCGATTTTATTCCCGGACGCACCGTTCATGAAAAAGACGGACTCTGGATTGTAGAACAGGTCGCTGAACACCTTGATCAACCTAAATATAAGGTTAAGACCGTCCAACACCCTGAGTGCAAACTACAACCTGATGAACTCCTCACAGAGAAACAGCACCAAGAAAATCTTGAGCGCTTTCCTGGGTTTGAAGTAGAACCTATTGCCTATGAGGTTGTCAAAGTAACCCGTCCGGATGTCGTTGAGGCAAACGGTGGAGCAGATTTCCCGTTGCAAGAAGGACATTATCTAACTGAACAAGAATACAACGCCTATTTTCACAAGTTCTCACCGTTCCGATGTTCTGAACCACATTATCGTGTGAAAAGTGTGAAGCATCCGAAGACTTCGCTGAAGGAAGGTACACTGCTGACAGAAAGCGAAGCGGATACATGGCGTGCCGAAATTCGACCGTTTGACGGTGAATGGGTCTATGAAACCAAAAAGGGTGCTATCCTTACTGAAAGTGAATATCTACAGAAACAGAACAGTGTTAAAGCGGAGATGAAGTATCAGATTCAGAGGGTAACGCATCCGAGTTGCCCGTTTAAGGAAGGAAAGCTACTTTCTCCAGACGAAGAGAGTCAGTACCACATGGAACTTGATGAACCGGTATATACCGTGACCGAAGTTAGCGAAGGTATTGACTTAACTGTGGATCAAGAATTGACTGCTGCAGAATTCCGACGCGCACAAGAAACGTTTAGGACATTTGACGTGCAACGTCCGTCAACGCAGTTATATCGTGTTACAAAAGTGATGCACCCTGAATGTCCGCTAAGGTCTGACGAACTCATTGAGATCGAAAAATTAGAGACGCTTCGAGATAAATTCAGTGGGTTTACCGCAGAACGCCTCAAATACCGAATTACTGCTGTGCATCATCCAGATTGTAAGTTGGAATCTGAAACACTGCTCACCGAAAATGAGAAAAAAGCAGTACTGAAGGAATTCCCCGGTTTTGAAGTTGATGTTACTAAGAATGAAGAAGGATTTGAGGTTGAACGGCTCTACCGCATTGCTGCCTCACATCATCCTGAATTTCCTGTTGCTGTTGATGAATTCATCACGCAATCGGAATCCAATCGATATCGACGAAACTATAAGGGATTTGATTTTGAGAAGCTTTACCTTCATGTCCCTGAAGGTTCTGAAACTGAGGAGACTTTGACAGAAGCGGACTACAAGGCACTTGTTAAACAGCATCGAGACACGGATGCGCCCCTACCTAACATAAAACTGGTGTATCACGTCCTTGCCGTTCATCACGCCGAGTGTCCTTTTGCTGCTGGACAACGGATTGATGAGGAAGAATATAAACGCGCACAACGGCTTTATAAAGGCTTTGATACTGAACGCGCTTTTAAGGTAACAGGTGTATCTGAAACCGATTCCGAGATTGCTGTAGGGGATATTCTCAGCGATGCCGACTATAAAAAAGAATCGGCTTCCACTTCAAAGAATACCTATCGAGTGACAAAGGTGATACACCCGAACTGTACGCTTACTATCGATCAAGAGTTGAAAGACTGGGAATATGCGACTGCACTTGAACAATATGCAGGTGTTGATGTAGACGGATTAGTTGAGACTTTCCGAATTGATGTTGACATCACAGGTGGTGGGAGTGTGTCACACCTTATTCCCGCTGGTTATTCGGTTTCTGTTAAGGATGGACAGAGCGTTAAAGCGCAACATCCATTGGCAGAGTTACACGAAAAAACGACCAACCTTGATATTGTTGCTGGTATTCCGCGTGTGACGGAACTTTTTGAAGCACGGCGTCCAAAACGTGAAGACGCTGCTGAAATTGCCGAAATTGATGGATACGTGCAACTTACTGGGCAGAAAGCTGGCGTGCCTCAATATAGAATCGTAGACGGTGCTACCAAAAGTCGTC
This sequence comes from Candidatus Poribacteria bacterium, assembly GCA_028824685.1. Taxonomy (GTDB): domain Bacteria; phylum Poribacteria; class WGA-4E; order WGA-4E; family WGA-3G; genus MSPOR6. The sequence continues at coordinate 22,128 of JAPPCZ010000046.1, read as the reverse complement.
TATATTCTATTCCGGATGAAAAACGTCTCCCTGAGGTTGACGATGGCGAGTGGGTCAAGGCTGGAGAACCACTGACTGAAGGATACCTCAATCCGCACGATATCCTTGCCATTGGTAGAACGACCCTTAACGGGCATTCTCTTGAAGGCGAAGAAGCACTTTGGACATATCTTGTTGATGAAGTACAGAAAGTTTATGGGGCGAATACCATCAATGACAAGCACGTTGAAGTCATTGTCCGGCAGATGCTGCAAAAAATACGTATTCTGACTGTTGGAGATACAAAGTTCTACGCGAACGATGAAGTCAGCCGACACAAATTCCACGCGGAGAATAGACGTGTTGAACAAGAAGGTGGCACACCTGCAACAGGTGAACCTGTCTTGCAGAGCATTAGTAAGGCATCGCTCAGTACAGATAGTTTCATCTCTGCAGCGAGTTTCCAACAGACACCCAAGGTCCTCACCGATGCCGCTGTTGAAGGGCAAACGGATATGCTTACAGGTCTAAAGGAAAACGTTATCCTTGGACGCCTTATTCCCGCAGGTACGGGATTCTCTGAGTGGCAGGAACTTGAAGTTGCCCGGGATGCAATTGATAATCCGGAACCAGAAGAACTGTCTGAACCGGTTGCTGAACCTGAATTGATTGCTGAGACGGTTGAGGAATAACCTCCCGGATGCCGAATTACTTGTAGGGCGAGGTCTATGTGCCTCGCCATTCTATTTTAAGTGTTTCTAAATTCGTATCTGAAAGCATGATTTTGATTTGATACATTTTATTAAATGTGATATTATGTTTATCAAATTATACTAAAGGAGCATATATCATGAACAAAAAGATAAAAGATAGCGAATTTAGATTATATGGCTTTATTCTTGATAAGCTTAAAGAACTTGGCTGGAGAACACAATCGCTAAAGAATGGTGGACAAGTATTTGCACAAAATGAACTTGCAAACGATCCACAACTCAAATTAGCTTTAGGATTGAAACGTCCAGAATATATTGTAAAATTAAATGAGCGTGAATATTGGACTATTGAAGCAAAAAGTGCAATTAGCGATCTTGACCTTGCAGTAGAAGAAGCTATAGGATATGCTGGCGATATAAATAATAAATCAGAACTAAATTGCAAAATAATTACAGGTATTGCGGGTAGTCCTGATTCGACATATCACATAGAAACAAAATGCTTAGTAGGGGAATCGTGGAACACACTAACTATTAACGGTAGAAGGGCAACAGGGTTTATATCTCCAAAACAAATGGATTCTCTAATCATGAATGGCACAGGTAGGTTAGATGAATACGATATGGGAGATTATGAGAGATTCAAATCAAAAACTCAAAATATCAATAAAATTCTGCATGATGGGGCAATTAATAAGAGAGATCGTGCCAGTGTAATGGCTTGTATATTGCTTGCTTTAGCAGAAGATGAGAAATTATCTTTAAGTAGAAACGCTACGCGTCTAATTAATGATATTAATACAAGAGCAGTCGCTACTCTTGAAAAGCATAATAAAAGGGAGTATTTTGATCAAATAAAGATCACTTTACCTCCGTCACAAGACAATCACATAAAATATAGTGCTGCCTTATCTAAAACAATTGACTTATTACGTGACTTGAATATAGCATCAGCTATTGATAGCGGAATAGATGTGCTCGGTGAATTCTATGAACAATTCCTAAAATATGCTAATGATGCTAATGAACTTGGAATTGTCTTTACTCCTCGTCATATAACGGAATGGGCAGCAAAATTACTTGATATAAAATACGATGATATAGTGTTTGATCCCGCATGTGGCACAGGAGGATTTTTAGTTGCGGCATTAGATAAAGTGAAAAAAGATGAAAACAATAGAGATACATTCAAATCAGGCAACTTTTATGGTATTGACAATGACCCAGTAATTGCAACATTAGCTATTGTCAACATGATATTTCGCGGTGATGGAAGTAGTAATATCATAGAAGGTGACAGTCTAAATTCGGAATTAGATGTTAAAGTGGATAAAGTTTTAATGAATCCGCCATTTGCGCGTGAAGATTTTGAATGGAAATTTGTAGATGTAGCACTTAAGTTTATCAAAGATGGTGGGTTGCTTTTTGCTATACTCCCTACATCTGTTATGACTTCTGGAGATAATAAGCGTCAAGAACTTAGTTGGCGCAGGAATATGTTAAAAGAACATACGTTGAAAGCCGTAATAACATTGCCAGAAGATCTATTTTATCCAAATGTAAGTAAAGGCACACATGCCATTATCTTACAATGTCATCGTCCACACAATACTTCTACAGATAAAGTAATATGGGCGATACTAAAAGATGATGAAGTAAGAACTAAAACTCAAAACATATCACAAGCAAAAGGTAATATGGATACTGTTGCAAAAGCTATTGGTAATTATATTGCTACGCAAACAGTTCCTGACTCTGTTAGAAAAGAACTTGATTGTAGTTTATTAGACATAGAAAGTTTAGAATGTGCACCTGAGGTATTTATCAGTCAACATGATACAGAAAACTATCATTGTGATGTTTCATTTGTAAAGAATAATCTTGTTGATGGCAAATCTATAATAGATCGAAAAAGAAAAGAAAAGGAATTAAGATTACCAAAATGTGGACTATTCAATTTGACAACGTTTTTCAAATCTATCAAAAAGGGAGATAGTGGACGTGCAAAAATACTTCCATCAGGTCATTTGCCCTTAATTAGCACATCTGAATTTAACAATGGTATTTCAAATTTTGTTGATAAAAATAGTGTTAAAATCATTTATCCACCGAGAACAATTACAATATCATCTAATGGTGGATCATGTTGTGCTTTTTACCACGATTATGAATATGCCGCAAATCCAGATGTGTTTGTTTTGCATATAAAAGATGAATATAAAGAATATGAAAATTTTGGAATTTTCATCTGTGCTGCTATAAATGGTGAAAAATGGCGATATAACTATTACAGAAAGTTTAATTCAAGGCGTTTAAGTAAGTTGGAAATTAGATTACCTGTCAATGATTTGCAAGAGATTGATTTTGACTTTATAGATGAAATTGTTAAGACTCAGCTAACCAATACTAATTAGAATATAAGCGGAATCCCGAATCTACAGCAGGGTAATAATTATTGGTTTTACTATAAATTTGGTGCAACCATTTCACTTGGCACAACAAGCGCATCAAACTCTTCTGCTGTTAACACACCCTCTTCAACTGCTACCTCGCGGAGTGTAGCCCCTTCCCTATGTGCCTTCTGTGCAAGTTTTGCCGCCGCATCGTAACCTATCCGTGGCGTCAACGCTGTTACCAACATCAAGGATGCTTCCAGATAGCCAGCAATTACCGATGTATTTGCTTCAATTTCAACAACGCAATGCTGACGAAACGCATCACACGCATCTGCCAACAACCGAATCGATTGCAAACTGTTAAAAGCAATCACAGGCATAAAGACGTTCAGTTCAAAGTTACCAGCACTGCCAGCGAGTGAAATCGTGGTATCATTGCCAATCACCTGTGCACAAACCATTGTCATCGCCTCACACTGCGTTGGATTGACTTTTCCAGGCATAATGGAGCTTCCTGGTTCATTCTCCGGCAAAATCAATTCACCGATACCACATCGGGGACCGCTACCTAACCAACGAATGTCATTAGCAATCTTATACAATGCACAAGCGAGCCGTTTCATTGCACCGCTTGTTGATACGAGCGCGTCTCGACTTCCCAAAGCTTCAAACTTATTTGGTGCGCTTACAAACGGATGTCCGGTGCGTTCAGCAATACGAGATGCTACCGAGTCTGCGTAATCTGGATGTGTATTCAATCCTGTGCCGACTGCTGTACCACCGATCGGAAGTTCATAAAGATGTGGTAACGTATTCCGAATCGCTTCCTGTGCATGTGCTATTTGCTGTGCATACCCACTGAATACCTGTCCTAATGTCAAAGGCGTTGCATCCATCAGATGCGTCCGCCCTGTTTTTACAATATCCGAAAATTCCTGTGCCTTATCTTCCAACGCACTTTGTAGCGCAGCAGCAGCGGGCAACAAACGTTCAACGCACTGTGTCACAACCGCTATATGAATGGCAGTCGGAAAAACATCGTTCGTTGACTGCGAACGGTTCACATGGTCATTCGGATGCACTGGGGATTTCATGCCACGATTGCCACCTGCCAGTTCATTTGCACGGTTTGCGATAACTTCATTGATATTCATGTGTGTTTGTGTGCCACTGCCAGTTTGCCAAATCCGAAGTGGGAATTGGTTAGCGAGGTTGCCATCAGCAACTTCATCTGCAGCACGGCAAATAAGGTTGGCGATTTCTGGGGTGATCCCTTCAAGTTCAGCATTGACGGTAGCAGCTGCATGTTTAATAATCGCAAGTGAGCGGATGAAGGTCGGTGGAAAATGTTCGTCTCCGATGTCAAAATTGAGATGGGCGCGCTGTGTTTGCGCACCCCAGTATGCTTCCTCAGGCACCTCTACATCACCTAAACTATCTTTTTCTATTCGTGTTTTCATCAAATTCCTCTTACTTTTAAAATAATTGCGTTTTATGTTTAGCGAATTCAATTTTAACGCAAAAACAAGCATGTGTCAAGCGGTGCGTTTTATGTGGTATGTAAAGTTTTTGTCATTAACATTTTCCTTTCTTGTAGGAGGGTTTTCAACCCGATATATTGATGTTGATTGACAAAAGTTACCTAAAATCCACACAAATCCGCGATTCAGAAGAAAAGCAATGATCCCTGATTAATATGTGCTAATCTAACTTTTAACAAAATACTTACACACTCAATTCAGCGATTTAACTTGCCAAAGCCACAGAAAACATGGTATATTTTAAGATAAAGTATCTTGAATAGAGATTTATACCCAAAAGGCACAAGTGGTATCAACATTAATCAATCCTTACTTGACGCATCAGCAACCGCCGCCAGCGCACAGTTACCTATACAGACAGTGGCGAGCAAGGGGTTATCAACCGGGGCTTCATCCTATTTCACCTGATAGCGAATTAGGGACATGTATTGGTCAGATGGGATGGGTAGGCGCACATGCACATGCACACGACTACCTATGGGCTTCAGCAGGTAACATGGGGGTGATACTATCAGAACCGGTAGATGCGAAATGCCTTATCACCTATGAGGATGCACCGCGGCACGCTTTACCTGCGGCAATTGTTGTGAAGGGGTTAGCAGGAAGACATGTGCTTTTGACTAAATCTGGGTCTCGGTTGGACCTGATAGGTATAGAGCATCCTGCACTAAATCTCACTGTCATTGAAGTAGAACCGGATGGAACACATTATCGGATGCGTTTTGGTACGCAAACACAGTCTGAGATGAATAATTCTACGGAGTCGGAAAATGCCTCACAGTCTTGTGTGCCAACAAGTGAAATGTTTCATTATCTCCTAATTTTTGAGCAGCTTGAAAAACACGGGTTTCAAGCATTAGTCCACTTGCAGCCGAAGTTTCTAAACCTGATATCGCGTACAGAATACGGTCATCCGGATCGTTTTTACAGTTTTCTAAAAGGGTATGAACCGGAAACGCCGATTATTTATGATGCATCTGGCGGGATTGGGTTTGTTCAGGAACGGGTGCCAGGAATACCAGAATTATCTTATGAAAGTTTGCGGCTCTTTGAAAACGGTTCCGAACCAATGCGCCATATTCTTTACTGGATTGGGCATGGTACTTTTTCACGGGGGGCAGACCTTTTAGATGCATATAAACATGCTGAGTACTTTGAAGCGGTAGCCCGAATGGCATGGGAAGCAAATCAGAGACAAGTATCAGCAGAAGCATATAGCGAAGAAATTGTCAACTGTATCCTCCGTGAATTTAACGCCAACCGAAGTCAGTCTACAGATGAGTCTGCAGAACAGCATGACTCTACAGTACCATTAGACGTTGAACCAGATAACCGCACACCGGATAATCTATATAACTATCCATAATACTCTTAACCTTGAAACGACTCCATACCATATTAGATACTAAGATTTGCGAGGGAGATATTTAATGAAAGAAACACCACAAACACCTGTGATTGAAGAAGAAGCACAACAGACAAAACCGCAGAACTTAGAATCCTATCTCAGGGACAGTATCTTTGGAGATGATTTTCGTAATTACAATGAGAAAATTGAGAGGTTGACCCAAGAACTTGAAAACGTTCAGCAGAGTCTTGTTGACGTTGAAACGAGGTTGTTGAAGGAAATAGCAGATGTTAAAGCACAATACGGTGACATACCAGACAACATAGCGCAGCGCGTTGATAATCGTATTGACGAACTGATTAGTCGTAGTGAAAACGATCTTGAAAAATTGTCAATGCTCATCAATGAGTTTGCAACTGATTTTCAGGCACAAATTGACGGACTTCGTACAGAAACGCAAATGCTCCAAAATGACGGTCAGTCTGATCGACAAGCACTTGCGAATGCTCTGATAACAATCGGCACGCAACTAAAAAAAGAATCATGAAAAGCACTACATATTACCTCATTTTTGTATTTCTACTTATACCGTGTGGCATTACATTAGCAGCATCTCCCCCGGCGTCGGACTTAGACTCCGAAGAAATTTCCATCATTGCCGTTGGCGACATAACAATCGGAAGCAACTTAACACCACTCATTGAACGGCAGGGAGCAGGTATATTTTTTGAAGGCACAACCTCGGTCATTCAATCAGCGGATGTTGCCACAGTATCCCTCAACACCAGCATTTCAGATAGAGGAGAGCCAGACCCAAAGCAAGAACTGCGTTTCCGCGCTGCCCCCGGACTTGCACGCGCACTCGCAAATGCAGGGTTTGATGCGGTTTCGTTAGCGACACCACATATCATGGATTTTGGAATCGAAGCACTTGAAGATACGGTAACCAATTTGGAGTGGTACAACGTTAAATCAATAGGTGCGGGAATTTCACCCGCAGCAGCAAATGCACCTGCATGGTTGGACGTGAACTCTAAAAAAATCGCCCTATTCGCATATTTGCGCGGGAATGAATTCAATATGGCATCGTTAGACCCCGTCGCTTCTGCTGCCTATAGCCAAATGGTCCGTGCTGTTCAAGAGGTAAATGATGATGCTGAACTTGTCATCGTCTGGCTACATTGGGGTAAAAAAGACGCAGAGTCGACAACACAACAAGCGAGTATTGGACGCCAACGCATTTTTGCCCAAGCACTTATTGATGTGGGTGCTGATCTGGTTTTATGTCAACAACTCCATACACTTGGTGGGATTGAACTCTACAATGGGAAACCGATTGTTTATAGTCTCGCAGATTTCATCTATGATACCTATTCATTACAGCACGCGCGTACAATTATTCCCAAAGTGACTTTTGGAGGGGGAACTCTCAAATCTATTGAATTAATACCTATTTTAGTAGATAAACAGGGACAGTCAATTCCTCAACCGAGCCTTCTCAAAGCCAAAGATGCTTCCGCAGAGGCTACCGATAAAAAATTAGAGGAATCTGCCGTAGAGACATTGCAAAGTTATCAAAAACGGTGCGCTGAACTCAATACAGAAGTAATTATTGAAGGAGAACGCGGATGGATCAACAGTATAGATAAATCCCAGTAGGACGTAATGAATTATCCAAAGAGTTAGCGATGCCCTGAGAAAAATATGGAAAGGAGAATAGATAGCAATGGAAAACGAACACCAAATTATTGCAGAATCTGAAGAACATGATGAATATGAGGATTCTGAAGAAATCTTAGAAACAGCGGAACTACCAATACTTCCGGTGAATGATCTTGTCATCTTCCCTTATATGCCACCGGTGCCACCTTTTCCACCGCATCATGTTGCGCTTTCAGGAAAGATGGTCATGGATGCTGTTGACGATGCGATGTTAAACGGCGAGCGGGTACTCTGCATTTTCCAAACTAATTCAGGACGTAGCCTTGATATAGACCCTCGCGCAGTCAAAGATATGACTTTGGAAGAATTAAGCCCCATTGGCAGCTTAATTCACATTCTCCGCGCGAAAAAAGATGATGAAGATGTGTTGTTTCTCGCGAATGGTCGCGCCCGGGTTCAAATTGAAGAAATACTCCACAATGAACCGTTTTTAAAAGCCCGTGTCCGTCTGCTGGAAGATGAAGATGAAGAGGAAGAGGTATCAGAAGATGATTTAGAGATTGAAGCACTTGTCCGAAGCGTTGACGAAATGTTCCAGCGCATTGTTCAACTCTCCTCACGTTATCAAGAAGAACATGGGATCATGACCAAAAACATTGATGAACCTGGACGGTTAGCCGATTATATTGCTGCTGTCTTAGACCTCAAACCCCAGGAAAAACAGCAGGTACTTGAGGCAGTCTCTATTCCTGATCGGCTTAATAAACTTGCTGTTATCCTCGCAAGAGAGGTTGATCTGCATGAATTGGAAAGCAAAATTCAGTCCAACGCACAAGCGGTTATCAATAAAGGACAACGTGAATACTTTCTACGTGAACAACTTAAAGCAATTCAAACAGAACTCGGTGAGGCAGATGACTTAGCTTCTGATGTTGACGAAATGCGTGAACAATTGAAAGATGCAAAATTGCCACCGAAAGCGCATAAAGCAGCTACTAAAGAACTTAATCGTCTTTCCAAAATGCAGTCCTTTTCTCCAGAGTCAGCTGTTTCGCGAAATTACTTGGATTGGCTTCTTAATTTACCGTGGTCAGTCCACACAAAAGACTCTATTAACCTTACAAAAGCGATGAAAATCCTTAATGCAGACCACTACAATTTAACGAAAGTCAAAGAACGTATTGTTGAACATCTTGCAGTGCGGATACTCAAGTCTGACATGAAGGGACCTATCTTTTGCTTTGTGGGTCCGCCAGGGGTGGGGAAAACATCTCTCGGTAAGTCTATCGCTCGCGCTATCGGTAGAAAATTTGCTCGTATCTCCCTTGGTGGTATGCACGATGAAGCGGAGATACGCGGGCATCGGCGCACCTACATCGGTTCAATGCCCGGTCGTATAATTAAAGGAATACGGCAAGCGGAATCCAATAATCCTGTTTTTATGCTTGATGAAATTGATAAGCTCGGTTCTGATTTTCGGGGTGATCCAGCCGCTGCACTGCTTGAAGTGCTTGACCCTGAACAAAACCACGCATTTACTGATAACTATTTAGATGTTCCGTTTGATCTGTCACAGATAATGTTCATCACAACGGCAAACCAGATTTACACAATTCCACCACCACTTCGTGACCGAATGGAAACAATTGAGTTGCCCGGCTACACATCAAACGAGAAGAAGCAGATTGCTAAACAGTATCTCATCCCGCGCCAACTTAAGGAAAACGGGATTACTAAGAAACAGTTGCGGATTTCCGACGCAGCAATTGGAAAAGTCGTTAAAGAATATACCCGGGAGGCGGGCGTTCGGAATTTGGAGCGCGAACTTGGTACGCTCTGTCGTAAATCTGCGCGCCGCGTGGCAGAAGGGGAAGCTGACCGTACCTCCATTGGTGTTAAGGAAGTACCGAACTATCTCGGTCCCCCGAAGTTCGATTCTGAAATTGCTGGCAGAACGGCTGATGTCGGTGTTGCTACTGGTCTATCAGTTACACCTGCGGGGGGTGAAATCCTCTTTGTTGAGGCGACTGCCTCCCAAAAGCAGAGTGGAAAGGGAGAACTCCTTATTACTGGGCAAATAGGTGATGTCATGCAGGAATCGGCACAAGCCGCACTCACTTATGTCAAATCCCAGGCATCTACACTGGAATTTGACACACTCACACTCCAAGATGATATTCATATTCATGTGCCTGCTGGAGGTATTCCGAAGGATGGCCCCTCTGCGGGTATCACAATCGCCGCTGCCCTCGCTTCCATCGCTACAAAGCGCGGCATTGACCCTGAAGTCGCTATGACGGGTGAATTGACCTTAAGAGGTAGAATACTACCTATTGGCGGTGTAAAGGAGAAAATCCTCGCCGCTAAGCAAGCAGGTATTAAGAAAGTCATTGTTCCACAAGGCAATCAAAAGGATTTTGTTGAAATTCCAGAGGATATCCAAGAAGGGCTTGCGTTCCACTTTGTTGAAGATATGGACGAAGTCTTTTCTGAGGTATTTGTATAACTTATAGAAACGAGTTGTGCTAAATAACTCTTCGTAAATACTATTCCACATAAACACAACTTTTTGTTAGTGTTTCTTACTGGTTGATATGCTCTTCAGTCCCGTAGGGACGATATGTTTATAGAAGTACGACAATAATACCCTCTTTAGTCCCGTAGGGACGATATGTTTATATGACAAAACCTAATATCTGTGAAAACAACAAAAAACAATTAGTTAACTGGCACAAGTCGTTATAGAAGGTTTAAGCCAGAAAAGGTTGACAATTGACCTTGCAGCAGTGTAAAATTGCAACATTGGACGCCCGAGGTGTCATATACCCTCGTTAAATTGGCGATCACAACATCGTGAATTCCTTGTAGAAGGTAAGGAGAAATGACATGAAAAGCATTCGATGGAACAGTATAGTTCCTTTACTCATAGTATGTGCCATTGCTGCATATACAACCATGTTAACTACCTCAACCTGTTGGGGAAATGCAGAAAATGTGCAAATTGATAACGAGGCAAAAGACAGAGCACCTCTTTTTCTAAAGGATATTGCCCCTATTCTCGACAAGCAAGGGTGTTCCGCGGGGCTTTGCCATGGAAAATTTGGTGGACAAGGTGGTTTAAATCTATCTTTGCTTACGTTAAACCCAGAAAGTGATTATGAACCGATTGTGCATCATAACCGGGGAAGACGTATCAATCTACTTGATCCTGAGCAGAGTCTCCTTTATCTGAAACCAACTGGGCAGATTCCGCATGAGGGTGGTGTGAGATTTGGTGCTAACTCTGATGAAGCGGAAACTATTCTCCGATGGATCTCCGCTGGCGCTCCCTTTTCACCTGATGAACCCCGATTAGAAAAACTTGAAATTGAACCAAGTGAGTCTACGTTTACTGCTGTCGGTGAAACGAAGCAGCTAAAGGTCCTTGCACATTTTACTGACGGATCAGTAGAGGATGTTACAGAGCAGGCTGTTTATGAATCCAAAGATGAACCAGTCGCATCTGTCACGGAATCTGGACTCGTAACAAGTGAACGTTGGGGTGGGACTGCTATCTTAGCAAGATATTTAGGGGTTGTTTCCTCATCTTTCATCACCGTTCCGAGAGAGACTGACGAAAAATCTTACCCTGAAATCCTAACAAACAATTTTATTGATGAATTCGTTGCAGCAAAACTTAAAAAATTAAATGTGCGTCCCTCTGAACTCTCTACAGATGCCGAATTCATTCGGAGAGTTTATTTGGATACTGTCGGGAAATTGCCTACATCCGATAAAGTTACGGAGTTCCTCGATGATTCAAACCCAGAAAAACGTTCACACCTAATTGATACGTTGATGGAAACACCAGAATGGGTTGATCTGCGGACATTGAAATTGGGAGATATGTTGCGTGTGCATCCACGTAGATTAGGAAACGGACAATTTGGTGAACGTGCTGCTGTCCTATTCCACCAGTTCATCCAAGATTCTGTTGCGGAAAACAAACCTTATGATGCGTTTGTACGCGAAGTTTTGACAGCCACCGGTAGTACCTATCAAAACGGACCTACTAACTATTATCGAATTGAACGGCAACCTTCAGGCAGAGCCGAAACCACTGCACAAGTATTCTTGGGTATCCGTCTCAGTTGCGCGCGTTGTCATAAACATCCTTTTGATGAGTGGACAACTGATGATTATTGGAACTTCGCTGCATTCACAGGTAAGGTTAACACCCGTGGAGGTGGAGTCTACCAAGAACTGGTCGTCTACCACAACCCAGCAGGACGCGTCATTAACCAATCTGTTCAAGGCAACCGAGGACAGGTAGCACAACCCACATTTCTTGGTGGAGAAACGCTCCCAGAGACGCACAGAGCGGATGCAATTAAGCATCTTGCAGACTGGATGACCGCTGATTCTAATCCATATTTCGCAAAAGCGACCGTCAACCGTCTATGGAGTTACTATTTCGGTAGAGGGGTTGTTGACCCTGTTGACGATATGCGCGCTACTACTCCTGCAAGTGTTGAAGGACTCTTAGAAGCGTTGGCGGAAGAATTTGTCCGAAGCGGATATGATACCAAACATATTATAAAATTGATTCTTAATTCCAGAACCTATCAACTTTCCGCAGCACCGAATGAGACGAATGAATTAGATGATAGATTCTTTTCTCGCTTTATGCCGCGTCCTTTGATGGCACAAGTGTTGCTTGATGTGCTAAACGATGTTACGGGAACATCGGAGAAATATGGAAGGTATCCGGAAGATATGCGGTCCATTGAAGTAGATCTTCCAGTCAATTCACGTTTCCTTAATCTTTTCGGACGTTCAGATAGGGAGTTCTTAGGCAACTTAGACCCCTTGCTTGAACCGACCCTCACACAGGCACTCCACATTATCAATTCCAATTATGTGAATAGCAAGTTGAAAAGCCGCAACGGCACGATTACCCAACTTCTTGAGCCGAAGACGGGCGAAAAGATGCAACCAGAAGCATTGGTTAAGGAATTGTATCTAATGACTTTGAGTCGGCATCCCTCCGAAACGGAACTTGAAACGGCTATGACACATCTTACCGATGATTCTACAAGGCGCGAAGACACAGAGGATATACTCTGGGCACTGATTTCATCCCGTTCTTTCCTTTTCAATCGGTAAACGTGTCTGAGTTAAGCATTAACCTTTAAGGCAGGTGAGATAAGCGAGTATCCATATCGCCATCCTCACCTGCCTATTTTCTTTAGATTTGGGCGTTTGTAGTCGCGCAATTCATTGTGCGTATATAGTCGGTTACCTTCTTTGTAGGAAGACCTTGAATCAACGGAGAATATGCACATGGTATTCTGTAGGTCGTAACATATCCCTAATCCGCGAAATCTGTGTAATCCGCGCAAATCCGCGATTCAGACGATTTTTACATGCTCCGCTTCATAACAATCTTTACATAAAAAATCGGAAATATGCTATAATTATTCTCAAAATACCAACTGCAATCAGGAGAGAACATATATGAGTAGCAGCCCAGCATATAACTTGTTAGCCGAAACTTTAGAGAAACAGGGAATTCAAATAGAGACAGTTAAGGCGCATCTCAAACAACAACATATTGAAACACCTTCGTGGGGATACGGCAATTCTGGAACCCGATTCGGCGTGTTTGAACAACCCGGCGCGGCGAGGAACGCCGCAGAACGTTTGGAAGATGCGGCGACTGTACACAGATTCACCGGTGTCGCGCCTACCGTAGCACTCCATATTCCATGGGATAAAACCGATGATTGGGAGGGATTGAAACAATATGCTGCAGACCTCAGTATCGGAATCGGTGCGATTAACCCAAACGTTTTTCAAGACCAAGTGTATAAACTCGGTAGTGTTTGCAATCCGAGTACAGAGATACGCCGCCTCGCAATTGATCACATGTTGGAATGTGTTGATATAATGAAAAAAACAAGGTCAGATTTACTGAGTTTGTGGTTTGCTGACGGCACGAACTTCCCCGGTCAAGCCAACTTCAGAAAACGTAAGCAGTGGATGACAGAAGCGTTAAGTGAGGTTTACGATGCACTTCCCGATGCTACCCGTATGCTAATTGAATATAAGTTCTTTGAACCGGCATTTTATCACACCGATTTAGCGGATTGGGGAACTGCTTACCTGATGGCAATGAAACTGGGCACGAAAGCACAAGTCCTCGTTGATCTCGGGCACCATCCGCAAGGCACAAATATTGAATTCATTGTCGCATACCTAATTGACGAAGGTAAACTGGGTGGATTTCACTTCAACAGCCGAAAATACGCGGACGATGATTTGACGGTAGGGTCTATCAATCCACAAGAACTCTTCCTAATCTATACCGAACTTGTTGCCGCAGAACTCGATCCTGAAACGGAAACCGACATCGCCTATATGATTGACCAAAGCCATAATTTGAAACCGAAGGTGGAAGCGAGTATCCAGTCGGTATGCAACCTACAAAAAGCGTATGCGAAGGCACTGTTAGTTGACCGAGAGGCGTTAGCAGCAGCACAAGATGCAGCGGATTTGGTTGAGGCAGAAAGCATCCTCCAGCGCGCGTCCGAAACAGACGTGAACCCATTACTTGAGCAGGTTCGGTTAGAAATGGGGCGAGATCCGCATCCATTGACAGCATACCGAAAGAGCGGTTACTACGAGAAGATTAGTAAAGCACGCGTCGGTGGCGAAAGTCAAGGCTGGGCATGAAGAACATAAAAATCGGTATTGTCGGGTCAGGAGGCATGGCGCGGCATCACGCTGAGCGGTTTGCATCACTGGAAACCGCTGAAGTCGTAGCAATCGCCTCCAGAAACGAACAAACAGGGAGCGAACTTGCGGCTAAACATGCTGCAACATTTATTTCCGATTGGAAACGACTAATAGAACGAAACGATATAGATGGCGTTGTGATATGTACACATAACAATAGCCACGGTGAAATTGCGATCGCTGCGTTGCAAGCAGATAAACATGTATTTGTAGAATATCCACTTGCCAACGATGTTAATGAGGGGGAAGAAGCCTTAAATCTCGCTAAAACACGCTATTGTGTCCTACGGGTTTCCCATCCGGAAGTTGTATCTAATACACACGCTGCGCTCAAGCAGAAAATTGGTCAACTGGGTGAATTGCTGCTCACCTCATTTGTGCGCTTAACCCCTGGTCGTGGTGTGCGTCCTGAAATTCTCTTCAACCTACCTACGTCGGGGACACCTGCACACTTCTTTATCTATCATATTTATCCAATTGTCGATCTGTTCGGTGAAGCTGCGTGGGTAGAAGGTGCTGCGTGCTACGAAGGCTTAACCGAATCTGGGCAATATGACCGTTTTGTCAACACTGTGACCGTTGGGTTCAAAAGTGGTGGCATTGGACAGTGGAGTTGGGCAGGAGGCATTGCTATTAACACCTCGGAACAGCAGGAGCGGTATGTTCTTACGGAAGGCACATTAAGCGATGATGGGAGCGGATGGCGATGTTCAACACCAAACGGGGTTACGGAGTTGACAATTCCAAAAACGCCTCAACCTACACTGCAGGAACTGTGGTTATCCGAAATTCAAAACGCAACACAGTATGCCCTCTATTCAGCAGACGCTGAGGTGGCACTTTCTGCAATTCGGATAAGTCTTGCCTCAGCACAGTCAATACACGAAAATAGACGGATAGAACTATAAAATGAATACAGAACAGCAGAAAAAGATCGCCGCAGAAAAAGCCACAGAGGAAGTCCGAGACGGGACGGTTGTCGGATTAGGTACTGGTTCTACCGTCTACTACGCGCTCTTGAAACTCGGAGCGATGGTCCGAGAGGGTCTTAACATTGTCGGAATCCCAACCTCCGATGGCACAGAGAAGATCGCCCTAGAACAAGGCATTTCGCTTTCAACACTTGCAGCACATCCTACAATAGAATTGACAATTGATGGTGCTGATGAAGTAGATGCCCACTTGAACTTAATTAAGGGTGGGGGCGCTGCACTGGTTAGGGAAAAAATTATTGCGAATGCTTCCAAACGAATCCTAATCGTAGTTGATGAAAGCAAGATTTCTCGTGTGCTTGGTACTTCGTTTGCGCTACCAGTGGAAATTGTGCAGTTCGGATGGGAGGCAACACAGCGCGAAGTTGATAAAATCTGTGGAAAATCAGATATCCGAGGCGGAATTGAAGACCCACTGATTACGGATAACGGCAACTATATTTTGGACTGCCACTTTGATGGAATCCCTGAACCTAAAACGGTGGAATTACAACTAAACAATATCCCCGGTGTCGTTGAGAACGGTATTTTTGTGGATCGCGCTGATAAAATTATCGTCGGCACGTCTTCTGGTATCAAATACATGGAGTAGTATCAATGAACCGACATCTAATCTTTTTCTGTTTACTACTTTCTATATTGCTCATCTTTTCCAGCCATGTTAGCAGCGAGATTTTTACGGACAGTGGATTGGTAGATATCCCAACAGGTGAGGTACTAAAACACGGCATATTCGGAGTAGGGGTATATGCCCCTTTCCAAAATACAACACATTTCAAACGGGCTCCTGTTGCGTTCCGTGTCAACTTCGGGATGTTTGATGGAATTGAGCTTGGCGCATCACACATACTCCCGCAGGACAATGATGCATCGCGTTCTTTTTTAGGACACGTAAAAGCACAACTTTTATATGAAACTGGAAAAATACCGAATATAGCAATCGGTGTTGACAATCTCGGAGATAATGTTGGACTAAAGTGGAATACCTATCAGGCTAATTCAACATATCTTGTAATTAGTAAGACTTTTAATCTGCCGCGAATTCATCTTATTTCGGGACATATCGGTATCGGCAATCACCGTTTCGCGTTTAATGATAGTTCAATCGGACTATTCGCGGGTGTAAGCACAGAACTCCATCCTGCTTTCGCAAGAGGTGATATTGGGATTAGTCTGGAATTTGATGGAAAGGGTGCAAATGCTGGTCTGCGGTACACTGCTGATAGTGGACTTACACTCGCGCTCGGTGTTGAGACTTTGAACACACCTGAAGATATACGCTATCTTGTTTCAATTTCGTGGACGAATGCACAAATGATAGAACAGATTGACGCTGCAAAACGGCTTGCCCGGCAAGCAGCGAAACTTGCAAGCCAAGCAAAAAGCAAACCAACGAAAGAAGATGAGACATCAGAACAGTAGACATATTTTTCGAATCTATTGCTTTGCCTCAATAGATTCTATCACGCTTTGTAATGACTTGAGCAATTCCGAAGAGAAATCTTGCGGCGGCACAAGAATAATTTCAATCCTGCGGTTTTTTGCCTTCGCTTCGTCTGTTTCTGCCGTATCTATCGGTTGGTAGAAGGCATATCCCGTTCCCGATAAACGTATCGGATCAATACCAGCATTTTCCTGCAAATACTTTACTGCGGAGATTGATCGGTCAGTAGAGAGGTCCCAGTTCCGAAGTGCCGACCCCGCGATCGGGTTGTTATCCGTATGTCCTTCAATACGAATCGCGTAATCTGAGTAATTTGGGTTTAGCAACACCTCTTCCGCAATTGCGTCAAGCAGTGCTTTTCCTTCTGTGCTAAGGGTCGCGCTACCTGTTTCGAACAGAATTTTCCCTTTGACATCAAGCGTTAACCGTCCTGCTTCATCCAACACGGCACCGACTGTGTCTTTAAATCTTTCTTGGATAGATGCAATTGAACGTTGGGATTGTTCACGAATCCGCTGTAATTCCGATTCGATTTCAGTCAATTTTGCACGAAGACTCTCCTTTTCACGTTCAAGATTACTTTTATCTTGTTGAAGTGTGTTCCGTTCTGCAGCAATTTTCCGGGCAGCTTCGCTTGCATTTTCCAATATCTCTTTCGTTTGGCTCAGTTCTGTCTGCGTCTCTTTTAGTGTTTTTTCAGTTTCAGCTAACTTCTTTTCTAAGCCTGTCTTTGCAGTTTCAGTTGTCTGTAGTGCCGTTTTGGTGGTAGATAAGTCTGCTTGTGTCTGCTTGAGTTCGCCAGAAGTAGAATAGAACAAAAACGCCAAAACAATGGCAGCAACAACAGCAGCAACTATAGATATGATTGAAATGATCCCTTTTGTACCCATGTTATCCTCCTTGTAGACTAATAATGGCATCAAACCTATCATGCTTTGATGTCTTATTCTTTTTAGTTATACCGCATACTGTGCAACGGTGAATTAAAACATAATCCCTTTGTTTCACGGTGAACCCTACTGGTTCCATTAACCCTTTACATGTTTCGGCACGATCTCCCGGATTCACATCTACATGCTGACTCCAAAGACATCCCGGGCAGTGGTTAGTGTAACCATTTCCTTTCACAAACACACCGCAATTCCCGCATGTAAAATCTTCAATGTGACGTTGGAATTTTTTGTTCATAGATATTGGAATTAAATTGATTCTTGATTACAGTTCAGCGCGTGTCATAAAGGTCGCATAGATAGCAGAAGTACGAACCAGGTCGGGAATATGCACACGTTCATTTATAGCATGTCCACCCTCACCCTTCGGTCCATACCCGATTCCCGGCAAACCCGTATTCACAAAATAGTGCAGGTCAGTAAACCCGGCAGTACTCTTAAATTTTGGTTGGTTGAAACGAACAGTACGCACCGCATCAGCGAAACCTTGCGCTAAGGCAGAATCTATATCTGTTAAACAAGGTTCAATTCGCAAGATTGCTCGCACCTCTGCCTTCAAATCTGGATAGTACTCACATGCCCCAGAGATTGCTTCTCGTAAGTCAAGTTCAGCAAACTCCAGTTTTTCATTTGGTGTAACCCGCCTGTCAATTGAGAACGTGAGATGTGCAGGAACAGTATTCACTTTATCGCCTTCAGTACCACGAAACGTTCCACCAATGTTCATAGTTGGAAAACGTTCACCGCCATCAGGCAGTTTAAATGCACGTTCTGGTGACTTCAAATCCCGTTTGATTCGTTGCAACGCGAATACAAGTTCAGCTGTTTTTTCAAAGGCATTTATCCCTTTGTCAGGTTGAGACCCGTGTGCTGCTTTTCCGTGTACATCAATTTTCAACCAAAGCACGCCATTATGTCCGTTGCCGATGTTCATCTCTGAACCACCTTCGCAGCTGACGACATAATCCGCGTTGATCAATCCCTTCTCAACAATATATCCCGCGCCTAACTGCCCACCAGTCTCCTCATCACAAGTGAACGAGCATTCAATGTTAAACAGCGGTTCAACACCACTTTTTTGGATTGCTTGAATTGCAAATAGCAGTGCAGCGATGGCATCCTTCATATCGTCCGAACCGCGCCCGTAAAGCCATTCACCTTCAATCTTGCCGCTGAACGGATCATCAAAACGCCACGCCCCCGAAACTGGCACCACATCGTAGTGCGCGTTGAAATGCACCGTCTTTGCTGCTTCAACATCCCAGCGTGCAATCAGATTCAAGCGAGGATGGCTTGATGCGTTTAAAATAACCTGATCTGCACGCCGTTTTGGCACTTTCACAATTTTTGTTTTCATATCCAACGCTTCACACTTCGCCTCAAGTAACTCAACAATCTCAGCATAATTTTCACCTGGTGGATTGACGGTAGGAATCCTGACGAGTTCTTGTAGTAGCTTACACAACGAATCCTGATTGTCCTTAATATAGGTTTGTACGGACATTAATCATATCTCCTATTTACGTAACAACTGCTTGGTCACCCGCAGACAAATGTCCAACCGTTTCACCGGTATCTGTAAAGGTGCGGGTTACTTCAACAGAGGCATAAGTCCACAAAATCTTCATCGGCGCATCGCTTTCATTCCAGAACCGATGCGGGATACCAGCAGGAACAAACGTTGTGTCATAAGCATTCATTGTGAAAACTTCACCGTCAACCTCACAGGTCGCTTCACCTTCAAGAATTGTCACAGATTCATCGCAGTTGTGGTAGTGGCGTGCAATGGCTGCACCAGGTTCAAACATCGTTATGCCGTTGGTGAGTGATGTTGAATCCAGCCACTTACCTGCTAACGGCACTGTTTGGACACCAGTACCGCGGTCAATAGGATTCTGTTTATCAAAATCAATTACATGTGCTTTTGCGCTCATTTTGGTAGGTCTCTTTCAGTTTGGATTTGTCATAGTTTCACATAAATACACAATAATTTCAACAAGTAATTGTGTCGTGAGTATGTAAGGTTTTGACAAAACTTCCATCTCTTATTGTAGGGAATAAAGGATTTGTGAGATAGGTTATTTCATTCACCACAAGCAACTGAACGCACATTTGCAAACCCATCTAACGCATGCTGTATATCTAAATCTGTATGTGTTGCCATTACGGTGACACGTAGACGACTTGTCCCTGCTGGCACAGCAGGTGGACGAATTGCGGGGGCAAACACATCCTTTGCGAGCAACGCCTCAGCGACATCTGTTGCGCGTTGCGGTTCCCCTAATATCACGGGCAAAATCTGTGTTTCGCTCGGCAATAGGGTATACCCTAAATTTGTTAACGCATCTTTCATGGTCTCTGCATGTTTCAGTAGTTGTCGCCGCAAATCCCGTGAAGAACGCATGACCTTGAGTGCTGCATCTGCCGCTGACAACGTCGCGGGGGGAAGTCCTGTCGTAAAAATAAAGCCGCGCGCTCGGTTGATAAGTAAATCAATCAACACACGACTCCCAGCGACAAATCCTCCCAGTCCACCAATTGCTTTGCTGAGCGTCCCCATCTGGATAATATCTTGTCCTTCTAATCCAAAATGTGCCACAGTACCGCTTCCATCTTTTCCTAAAACGCCAAATCCGTGGGCATCATCTACCAACAATATCGCATTATAATTCAAGGCAACTTCATATATATCACGAAGCGGCGCTATATCGCCATCCATACTGAAAACGCCATCTGTCACAATGAGTCGCTGCTTAAAATCAGAAGACTCCGCTAATAGTGTCTTTAGGTGCTCCACGTCACAATGACGGTATATCTTTTTAGTAGCACGACTGAGACGGCATCCATCAATGATACTTGCATGGTTGAGTGCATCACTCAAAATAAGGTCACCTTCCCCCGCCAGCACAGGAATGATGCTTGTATTCGCTGCATAACCCGAGCTAAAGACAAGCGATGCTTCAGTGCCTTTTGCTTCTGCAAGGTTAGTTTCCAAAGTTGTGTAGGCATGCATGTTGCCCGAAAGCAGACGGGAGCCGCTTGCACCAGCACCATATACCATTGCTGCAGAGGCTGCTGCGGACATTACTCTGGGATGTGTGCTTAAGCCCAAATAGTTGTTTGAACCGAGGTTCACAACATAGTGTCCATCAAGAGTGATTGTATTTGCTGGAGGACTCATCACAGTGCGGAGGTGCCGTAGCAATCCCGCTTCTTCAAGTTCAGCGTATTCTGTTTGTAGCCAATCGTGGTAGTTCATCTTTTCACCCGATGAACTGTCTTAAGAATATATGGCTCTGCCTTAAAGCACGTTGTCGTGATTCCAACGTATCTTCATAAGCGCGATCCTCAACCTCAACGCAGATTGCCCCATCATAACCAGTATCGTTCAGAATAGAGAAGAAACGACCCCAATCAACATCACCAAGCCCCGGCAGTTTCGGTGTGTGATACGCAAGCGGCGTTGCGAGAATACCAACCTCATCAAGCCGTTCTCTATCTAAACGTACATCCTTTGCATGCACATGGAAAATACGATCAGCAAAAGTGCCAAGCGGTTTTAGGTAATCCATCTGAAGCCATATAAAGTGTGACGGGTCGAAATTGAGTCCAAAATTCTCAGACGGAATCTCCTCAAACATGCGTTCCCAAATTGCTGGAGAATACGCGAGGTTTTGTCCGGCGGGCCATTCGTCTTCGGTAAAAAACATCGGGCAGTTTTCAATGCCGATACGGATGCCATGGTCTGCAGCAAATTGGATGAGCGGTTGCCACACCTGCTTGAACCGTGGCCAATTGTCGTCTATTGTACGTGTCTGATCTCTACCAATGAACGTATTTACAATGTCTATTGACAAACGCTTCGCTGCTAATATCAGTTGTTTTAGATGTTCACTATAGATTTTCGCTTCTGTTTCGTTCGGTGTCAACGGATTCGGGTAGTAGCCTAAGCCGCTGATCGTTATACCCGCATCTGAAACGCATTGCAAAATTTGGTCTGCCTCTGCTTCAGAAAGTGCTGCTACGTCAACGTGTGTCACACCTGCATAACGTCTTTCCGCTTTTCCTTTCGGCCAGCACATCAGTTCAACGCAATCATAGCCTGTATCAGCCGCAAATTGAACAACCTCTGCTAATGTCTGGTCAGGCAAAATTGCACTCACAAATCCAAGTTTCATACACAACCTCCATTTTGCTTTTCAAACATTATACTACGCATCTTACAATTTTGCAGGTGTTTTGTATAACCTACCACTACAAAGGAATCAATTTTGTTTCAAAATATAAAAAATTATGATACAATTCACGACATAAGCGTAAAAGGAG
>JAPPCZ010000042.1 GCA_028824685.1 Candidatus Poribacteria bacterium | reverse complement strand
CGCTGAATGCCAAAAAGGCATTCATAGCGTTGATTTGGTAGGGACGATATGTGTCCGTCAACGACATATTTTTTACATATCGTCCCTACGGGACTAAGAAAAATACCTAATTTATTTTTTAATCTTCATTAAAGCGCGCCTACTAAGTAGGTTAATTGGTATTAGTCCGCTTCCCACGGTGCAACCTCACCGACTGCTTGCGGTGCTGGAAAGCGACTTGATACATCAACAGGTTTTCCTAAATCTGACGACTCAATCACCCGTTCACAAACCTCTAACACATGCCGCGCTTGCGCACCGTTACATCTTGGAATGCGATCATTTCTGATTGCATCGGCAAAGTCCGCTACACCTTTTCCCCAATCCAAACCGGTAAATGCCTTCGGTGGAGATGGTTCATCTTGCCACCCTGATTGTGGTGTGAACTTCTTTATGCCCCGCCCATCATCATGAGCCTGAATGGAGAATCCACCTTTTGTTCCATGTATCTCGTAAGGCGGAATTTGTGAGGTTACGGTAAAACTGTGATAAATAAAACCTTGTGATCCATCCGCTTGAGGCACTTCAAACTCAAGCACAGCAAACCCGTGATCTTTTTCAGTCACTTCAAACTCAGTGCCTTCACGCGGTCCTTGGGTCAATACCCGTTTAGGAACTGCTACTCTCGCAAATCCATGAACTGTTTTAACTGGACCAATCATTGTTGTCATCGCAGTTAAAGGATAAGGTGCTACATCTCGGAAGGGGCCCGCATGCATCAAAAACGCATCTGCACTTGGATGCCAATGTTCTAATGGACCACCGAAGTTGCCAAGTGCCGAAATTACATCACCGATCTCTCCATCGCGAATTCGTTTCCAAACGTTTTGTTGCACATAACCGAGTATTGCTGATGGCGCACATGCCAGTTTTAAGCCGTTAGTTTCTGCTGTTTCTACAAGTTCGTTCGCTTCATCAGTCTTGATAGAAATCGGTTTCTCAGAATAGACATGCTTACCGGCTTTTAGTGCCGCTAACGACACGGGATAGTGTGAAATATGGAGAGTCAAATTAACAATTGCTTCCACATTTGGGTCATTCAAAACGGCTTCAAGTGATGGATAGACCTTTCCACCATTCCTCTCTGCGAGTGCTGATGCGCGCGCTTCGTCTTGGTCATAAAAACCGACCAATTCAATTTGATTAGGGTACGCTTGGCATCGTGGCTGATAACCGCCTGCTGCAATCATACCACATCCAACGATTACTGTACGCACTGGGGTTGTGTTAGACATTCAAATTCTCCTTTTATTCGCTAATTCCATTTCGTAAGCATAGCAGATTCTCAGTTTTATGCCAATAGAAATCATGCTCTGGCAGGTCATGGAATTCTTTAGCAATTCATAAGATTTTATGTCAACATAGCGCGGTTTTGATAAAAAGAAAAGGCAGATACCCTTTCGGATACCTGCCTGTGAAATGTTGAGAATGAGAATGCCGACTAATACACAGACACCGTATAGGTATGCTCATAACGAGTCCCGTTTCCCGCTGTGTAAACGATCGCTCTAAACAGGTACTCCCCCGTAGTGCCAGTTGGAAACGTATAGCTGGTGCTCGCTTCCGATGAGTATCCGTCAGGATATTCAGTAGTGTAATAGGAAGAGCTTGTTGACCCAGGCACCCCCACTTCCCAAGTCACACTTGAATACGATTCGCTGCCTGAAAGATTCAGCGTCACAGTAGAACCCGGATAGTAAGAATAGTCCGTATCGGAGATGGAAAGACTATAGGGAGACGATGACGATGTGGAACTATCGTCATCAGTCGTTGACGATGTGTCTGTCGTGGTTGTGTCCGTTGTGTCCGTGCTACTGCCACTGCCGACAGACAACGTATAACTCGGCTGAACAATAGACCCATCTGATAAATAGGTATAAGCCGTGATAACATGATCACCCGATGTATAAGAGGGGATGCTCCAACTGAAATCGGCAGTCGTGCTGCTCCCATAGCCAGAGTCCGTCTCTTTCAGCAACCCTAAACCGTCAATGCCCGGCCCAGCAATATACCAATAAACATACTGATAGCCAGACGGCACACTCACACTCGCAGTATGCGTAGAACCCGCAGACGCAGTATAACTGCCACCTGAGGGCGATAAACTCGCTGAGGCTGTGGTGTCACTGCTACCCTCTTTTTCTGCATGCTTCGTTTTAAATTCAAGCCAAGTCCCCGACAAGTATTCATTATGCAAAATCTTCGGATTTGTGCAATTTCGGAACTGTGCACCGCACTTCTTACTGTAAATCCTACTGTTGGCGTGAGTCTTATACTTTATCATTTTACCGCACGTGCGAGGCTTATGTAGCTCAGTGCCATCCTCTTTCCTACCACCACACGTCCAATATCCTTTACCACAGCCAGCTGGCGTGGCATACGTCCCACCACACCTGTCACGATGCTTGGTCTCCATGTAATCTTTCAAGTTACGCAGACCACCCGCATCCGTAGAGGTAAACGTTGCACCACACATATTCGGACAAGGCACACTCACAACAGGAATAGTCTCGTAATCAGGTTGATTCTTCTCGTTTGCAGTATGACTGCCCGACTTGTTGTATGCCGCAAGTGCTAAATCTCTTTCAGCATCCAGCCGAGAAAGCTCTACATTCAAGATGTCAGCTTGAACCCAGGTATACATGATTAAAGCGTCTAACTCTATAATACGCACACCTTTTTTACTACCAAATAAAGTGGCTAACGTAGCAGAAAAGCCTCTACCTATCATACCCAAAATTGTTGAGGGTAAATCACCTTTTAAGGTATCCTGCTCTGTTTCATAACCTTTACGAGCTACCCTTATTTCTTCCATTTTGCCATTTGCTGTTTCTATTGCTTCTTCAGCTGTGTCCCACGCCTCCTTCAGTTTTTCTGAATCCGCACTGGAAGCTTGAAGTTGGTTAACGTTACCGAAAAGCAACAGACACGAGAATAGACACAGTATCGCAATGCTCAATGACCTTTTCATTTGTAAATAGCTCCTTACTCATCAAAAGGTTCTGGTAATGTCCAACTTATGCTGAATTGTCGTGTCTTCTGCCTCTCTATTCCAGTAAGCCAAGTCCGAACCCTGTTGGCTCTGGATCCTGTTATTTGGTGGACATACATTTCTCGTAAAGCAGCTTGCTCGGCTGCTTCAAGCGGTTTCAGCTTCTCTTGATTCGCCATCAAAATCTGATGGTATTCAGCATTCGTCTTAGCATCTCGTGTCAGTTTAGATTCAGCATCACGCAATGCTTTAAGTCTATTGCTATGTTCAGCAGCAGATAATCTTCGCTTTCTAATGGATTTCTCCATAAGCGTGCCTAATTCTTCAATTGTCATCTGCTTCAACTCAGCAAACTTTGGCACTTCGTCTGAGGCAGCGACTTCCTCATATATTGGCGGGCCCTCAGATGTGTCTAACGAAACGGGCGTAACGTTAGCTGTCTCAGGTGAGATGTGCGAATCCTGCCGCGTATCAGGTGCGTCTATTGGCACCAGGTCGTGATGGTCGCCATGTTGCACCCATTTGTATCCCGCTGGGGCAGGCGGGAGTTCATTCTCCGCGACCGGTTTATCCTTTTCTTCAAATCGTTCTTCGTCTTGTGTGAGTTGTTCTTTGAGCTGCGCGACTTGTGCCCACTGATAATAGATAAAGCCACTTGCAGCAATCAGTATAACAATCAAGGCTGCTATGCCCCAATAAGTTCTACGTGTCATCATATTCTCCTTATAAAGAGATGTCTATTCGCTATATTTAGCAAATAGGTTGTTAATAAACAATCTTAATCTAACATATTTTGACAGCATAGAGGATCGTTGACAGGAAAGCCAACATAAGAGGAGGTTTTCTGGCAACTTGTTCCCTAATATAGGGTGCTGGTTCCCATTTAACATGACAGATTGTCCTGTCGTTGCTAAAATAGGAACCAGCGCTGTCATTTCGTAACCAAATGGCAGTGCTAAGCGTCGCTTGGTGTTGCTGCACCAGCGGCGCACCTAACCGAAGTTAGGTAAGCTGCCCTGACGTAACCCGCGTATCCTCGCAGATTCATAACGTCAATTATAGTTTACAAAAAATATCAAAAATTGTCAAGAAAAAACACGTTTTTTTGAAAATAAAATTAAACTTTATAATATTTTTCTGCACCTTACTGAAATTAAATGGTTATAATCTATCTTACTATTTCCTTGACATCATAAACGGATTCGTTGTAAAATAAAATGAACAAGGATGATAACAAAATGCAACAAACATACATCAAAATCCAGTTACTCTCGATTTTCATAGTCCTGACCTTGATCGGATGTGCATCTCACGACACGACAAGTGTAGAAGCGTATAATCAGTTTGCCATAAAAGCAGCGCAAGCAGGTCTATGGAATGAGGCAATTTTTCGTTGGAAGCAGGCTGTATCCATTGACCCAGATAACGCTGCTACGCATAACAACCTTGGAGTCGGCTACGAGGCTTTAGGAAAAATTACTGAGGCAGTGTCCGCATATCAGCGAGCAACCGAACTTGATCCCGAAAGTAAATATTACCGTATCAATTACCGAAGATGCCGCCTACATATTCGCCGAAGCGGTGCCGACAACGAAGAAACACTACCTGAATCCTCCGAAGAACACGTAGAAAAATAACCTTGGAACTCTCCTGATGCAGAAAAAAACAATACTTCTCATTTTGCCTTCCTATACGCAATGGATGCAACCGCTAAAGCAACACAGCATTACTTGTATGTTGGTTATAGGATTCCTAATCTTCTGTGCTTGTGGTAGCAAGGTAGCGCGTGTTCCTATTCCTATCAAAGTACAATCCGAAATTGACATTAATACCTATTCAAACTTTGCCGTGCTGCCTTTTGTCAGTGAAAAAGCATCTACCAAGATGGGTGAATTGACTGTTGAAATAGGAACCGAGATTGCGCAAATCCTAAGAAGTGGTTTAGCACGACAAAAGCATTTTGAGGTCGTAGACAAACAAGAAACCGCAAGAATAATGACTGGAGAAGTTGTAGAAGAAGAATTGCTTACGGACACCGAACGCTTGGGCGAATTAGGTCGGTACTTTGAAGTCAAAGGTATCATCGTTGGCAGCTACCGATTTCATACAGATACCCGACCAAGACGCTACTACGGTGAACGATACTCAGTTCGTCAACAACGTTATGTCATGGACTATCAAGACTATATGCAGAAGAGATATATACTCATACTTCGTGTGATGATAATAGATGTTGATACCGAAAAAATTATCTGGGATGAAGCATATCAACAACAGACTGCAGTCGCGCATAGTTTAGGTTCGTTCGTCTTTTCGCAGATGGCACCACAAGAAATGACCATGAGGGAGCTTAGTAAACGTGCTGTTTCCCAATTCACACGCGATATATCACCACACTATGAACAAGAGGACAGATTCCTGATGAAGTAGATTACACCGTAATGATAATACTTTTGATATTTGCTTTGCCGCCAACTGAAAAGCCTAATCATACATCCCAAACTCGCGATGAAAATAACCACACAAAGGAAGACCGATGAATACTCTAAAAAATACCATCTCAAAAAATACTTTCGTTAATATCAAAACCACGGTTTCTTTCCTCTGTTTAGGTCTAACAATGCTCATTTCATCAAGTGTTTTGGCACAAGGTTTTGGAAAAAACAAAATTACTGCCAAACGTTTTGATTGGCATATCCATCGGACAGAACATTTTGATATCCACTACTATCCAAGCGAAGCAAAACTTGTACCGATAATGGCTGCCATCGCAGAAGATGCTTATGAAAAACATAGTGAAGACTTTGAACACGAACTTGAAGGAAGAACGCCCCTAATCCTTTATAAATCACATAAGGATTTTCAAGAAACTAACGTCATACTTCAGGAACTACATGAAGGTATCGGGGGCTTCGCAGAACTCTTTAAACACCGTATTGTCATACCTTTTACAGGTTCACTTGAAGCTTTTCGTGAGGTTATTTTTCATGAACTCATACACATCTTTCAATATGATATTATCTATCAAAAACCCCACGCAAGTATCTACAGCGGAGAGTTCCTCTACTCACCGCCTATCTGGTTCATGGAAGGAATGGCGGATTATTTTGCTGAGGATAACGATGCTATCGGTGAAATGGTATTGAGAGATGCCAGTATGAATAATAACATTGTGCCTCTAACAGAGTTACAGAATTTCAATCGCCTTAGTTCACCTTATGTCGGGTATAAGATGGGTCAGTTAGCTGTTGGTTATCTCGTACAGACTTACGGAAGAGAAAAAATCGCTGAGATTATGCAAGGCTTAAGACAGAGTAAAAGAAAAAATTTAGACTTAGTTTTTAAAAATGTCTTGGGGGTCAGCCTCAAAGAGTTTGATACAGGATATCAGCAGATGGTTCGGAAACGTTATTGGCCGTTGATAGAAGATAGAGAGTTGCCCGACATCGTAGCAAAAAAACTTACCGAAGAATCCAAGTTTTCACACAACATCAAACCCGTATGGTCACCCAGCGGTGATATTATCGCCTATATTACCGGCAATGAAGGGTTCTTAGAAATTGTCCTCATGTCCGCAAAAACTGGACAAAAATTAGACCGCATTACCAAACGTTATTTCCGTGAAAAATATGAGGACATCCGTACCGATATCAGCGGGTTTGATCAAAGCCTTGCCTGGGCACCAGATGGGGACCATATAGTTTTTATCGGCAAACACCACGACAATAATTACCTATTAGAAGTCAATATCCTTACACACAAACTGACACATTACGTCAAACTTGATTTTGATAATGCCACTTCACCTAATTATGATAGTACCGGTAAACGCATCGTTTTTTCCGCTTTAAAGGAAGGGCAAACAGACCTCTACATTATAGAACTTGAAACAGAAACAATCAGTCGATTAACCAGAGACCCCTTTAACGATACCCATCCATCTTGGCATCCAACAAAAAACACAATTGTTTACGCTTCAGAACGAGAAGGAAAAAATAGACTCGTTTTAGTTGATATTGATCAGCAAACAAAACAGATACTCACAGAACAATCTTCAAACGCTATTAGTCCGGTGTGGATGCCTGATGGCGAATCTGTTTTATTCTGTGCTGATCGGACCGGCGTATTTGATGCATATAAACTCCATCTCGCTGACATGCAGGTGACACGTCTCACAAACTTCATGACAGGTTGTTTCAATCCAAGTTTTTCGCCTGATGAAAAGCGGTTTCTATTTAGTGCTTATCAAAATGGGAAATATGATGTTTGTGTTATGGAATCAGCAAATATACTGGACGAGAAAATTGAAACACCTCCGTTAGAGACACAGCCAGTTCCGTTCGTTTTAGATTCCGACACCTCTGAACCAAACTATAGGATCGCCAAACGGAAGTACAGCACAAGATCTTCTTTTCGTTTTGATGCCATTTTCCCGCAATTTACTTACGGCGCTGACGGACTATTCCGCAGCCAAGTTCAAATGAGTGCAAGCGACATGTTAGGAAATCATCGCGTTGAAGTGAGTGTGATCAATCAGTCTGGTGGATACCTTCTTCCTGATTTTATCGCACAGTATGGATTTTTGACCCACCGTGCCGATGTTGGCGCAGTGATTTACAACTACCACCAATATCATCTTCTCGGTTCAATACGAAATCAGCGCGGAATTTTACAACGTGTTACAGGACTCGGCGGCTATCTGAGTTATCCGTTTGACCGGTATAATCGGTTAGACTTTCAGTATTCAATGTATACAACGCCGTTCTCCTATAATTTCCAGACAAATGAACCTTTTAACTATTATGAACGCGGACTCCTCTCACTCGGTTCCATTGCTTTTGTTAGTGATAACACAATGTGGAGAGAATGGGCGCCCTATAGAGGCACGCGTTACCGATTTGAAATAGAACGTTCATTTCCAGCCATTGGCAGTCGGTTGGCTCTCACAAATGCGGTTTTTGATTTCCGAAATTATTTCGGTTTAGGAAGACGTTCTACTATTGCCGCTCGACTGCTGCTCGGGGGTAGTTTCGGACCTGACAAATCTCTCTTTTACCTCGGTGGAATTGATACGCTGCGCGGCTATAATTATGAAGATTTCGTCGGTTCTCGGATCGGACTGTTCAGCGTTGAACTCCGTATTCCGTTCATAGATGCCCTCTATTTCGGATGGCCGATTCGCTGGTCAATCGGTGGTATTGGCGGCATTTTCTTTGCTGACTTCGGCGGCACATGGGCAGATTGGCAATACGGCTCCGATAACCCTTTCCAAGCACTTCGACGCGATGGTAGCCGCATCCGTCTTGAAGATATAAAAGGATCAGTAGGTGTTGGACTTAGATTAAAACTCGGTCTATTTTCGATTGATTTTGCTGCCGCACGCCATACAGACCTCGCAAGCATCAAACCGGGATTTAAATACCAATTTGGTTTGGGACAAGCGTTTTAGTCGGCTTATCTCAGCCACACATATTGAATATAAACAGAACATTACAGATACGTTCTAAAAAGACATAATCCAAACAAGGAGAAAAAATGGAATCACGGGTCAAACGTTTTATTATTACGATATCAATCTTGGCAGTCCTCGGTGGTATTATTGCCGCTTGGGTCAACATATATCCGGATTGGTTATGGTTTGATATGGTAGAATACCACAGCATTTACACCAAAATTCTCACGACAAAAATCTTTGTCGGTGTAATTGTTGGCATTGCCTACCTTGCAATTTTGTTAACTAATCTCTACATAGTCTATCGGTTGACACCTGCCCATCTCAGTCCTGCCTTCATGGGAGGCACTGAATTCACGGGCGGACAAACCAATACCCGAAAGATGGTTTATGGCGGACTCCTGCTGCTTGCAGTCCTTTTCAGTATTTTAATGGGATATTCAGCGACTGACCGATGGGAAATCTATTTGCGATATACACACGCTAAGGAGCTGAATTTCCAGGCTGCTACTCCTATAATAGTTGAAGACAATCTCGATTCAAGCGAAATTACTGTCTCACCTTTAGAACTTGCGGCAAAAAAAATACAGGTCGGAGATGAAATAAGCATTCACATTGAACGGAACGATCCAATTACAGCACAAGTTGAAGAAGTAAAACAGGGTGGTATCCGCTTAAATACACCGGTACAAATAGAGCAGGGACAAAAAGCGTATTTCAAATCACTTGCGCGCGATCCAATTTTTGATAAGGATGTTGCTTATTATGTTTTCAAAATGCCGATGGAGCGATATATCATCGGCACACTGTTTGGTATTTTGCTATTAGTCACAATTTTTGCGGTGATTATCTATTTTTTCCACGGGTTGATAACGGGTGACACAAACCAAATTCGATTTCAACCACCTGCCCGAGTGAAAGCGCACTTATTCACACTCGTGGGGTTGACACTTCTATTCCGCGCGTGGAATTATCGCTTTGTCATGTATGACTTGTTGTATACTTCAAACGATGTTGTGCGGGGCGGTGGTGGATTCTCTGCAATCAATGCACGTCTTCCTGTTTTATGGATTATGTTGGTAATAACCGTTTTGTGCGCTACTGTTTTCATCGTTAGCATCTTTTTACGCCGCAATACTTATGCTTTTGGCGCGTTTGTTGTGTTCATAATCGCAGGATTTCTCGGACAACTGTATCCCCAAATAATACAGAGATGGCGTGTTGAACCCAGAAAACAGGTCTTAGAGGCTGACTATATTAACTACAACATCAAAGCGACACTCCAAGCTTATGGCTTAGCAGAAAATAAGGTATTGGAAGAAGAATACCCTCTGACAGAGGCGATTAGTTACGATGACATCACAAGCCAAGAAAATGCCCCTGTTTTCAATAGCATTCGCCTCTGGGATTGGCGACCTTTACGTAGAACATTCCGTCAACTACAAGAATTGCGGTCCCAATACGATTTTTATGATGTTGATATTGATCGATATATCGTTGATGATGAAATTAGACAGGTAATGTTATCGGGACGAGAACTAAATATTAATGAGCTGCCCGCAGAATTCAGGAATGATTGGTTTAAGGAAACTTATGTTTATACCCACGGGTACGGTGCTGTCGTTAGTCCTGTGAATGAAATTGATAACGGCAAACCAAACATGTATATTCAAGGACTACCACCGATTCAATACCAAGAACAGTGGCAACATCGGTTTACCGAAACACCGGGACCTCGCATCTATTATGGAGAACGTACCAATCGCTATGTAATTGTGGATCCTGACCGCCCAGAAGCAAAACTTCTTGAATTTGATTTTCCAATAGAGGGGCAACAATACGCTCAGTATGCCTATCAAGGGAAGGGGGGCGTGCCTCTAAAATCTTTCTGGCGAAAACTGGTGTATATGCTGAAATTTGATAACGAGATAAACTTCATCTTACCCGGCGAAATTTCATCTACAAGTAGAATCCTCTATGAACGAAATATCATCAGACGAGTTCAAAAGATCGCTCCGTTCTTGAAATATGAATCAAAAGACCCTTATATTATTCTCCATGAAGGTAGAATCGTCTGGATGATTGATGCCTATACTGTTACGCACCGTTATCCTTATTCCGTTTCACAGAAAAATTGGGGAAACTATATCCGAAATTCTGTCAAGGTCGTTGTTGATGCTTACGATGGTACTGCCGATTTTTACATTATGGAACGGGAACAGGATCCGATCGCGGAATGCTATCGAAAAATTTTCCCTGATCTTTTCAAACCCTTTGAAGAGATGCCAGATGAACTGAAAGCACATATTCGGTATCCGATAGCAATGTTTCACATCCAAGCACAAGTCTATAAAGACTACCACATGAAGGACCCAATAACCTTTTATGCTAACGAAGATAAATGGGAAATTGGTAAGGAACTTTATGATCATACAGACGCACAGACGCGACAAATAGCACCTCCGCAGCAGCAAAGACAGCCTTTTGGCGCACAACAACAGACAGTCCAGAGTTCAGGTATCAACGGACAACTGGTTGAACCGTACTATGTTGTTATAAGGTTGCCAGGACAGGAAAAAGCTGAATTCATGTTGATGTTGCCGTTCACACCACTTAATAAACCGAATCTTACCGCGTGGCTTGCTGCACGATGCGATTTACCACAATATGGGCAGCTTCTTGTTTACCGTTTCCCGAAAGGTAAACAGGTTGCTGGTCCGATGCAAGTTGAAAACTTTATTAGTCAAGAACCGGAGATTTCCCAACAAATTAGTCTTTGGAATACCCAAGGGTCACGCGTTTTGAGAGGGAACCTGCTGATTCTTCCAATGAACGACTCTTTGCTCTATGTTGAACCTATCTATATCCAGTCTGAAGATGAAAAGACCGCTATTCCTGAATTGCGGCGCGTTGTCATCGGATATGAGAATGAGGTCGTTTGGGGTGAAACTCTTGATGAGGCACTTAGAGAGATGTTCGTGAAGAAATTAGGCCTACAAACCGAACTCACTGCTACGACTGATGTTACACTTGAAGCAACCGAACTTCCAGAAACCGCAACATCGTTGCGTGGGCTAATTGAACAAGCGAATAGTTATTATAACAACGCACAAAATGCACAACGCAACGGCAATTGGGCAGAATACGGGCGGAATATTAGGCTCTTAGAGCAAACCTTGAAACAACTTCAGGAAAACGCTGGACAGTAGACAAAGAATTCCATATTTTATGGTGGATTTTAGAATTAACTTGACAGTTTGATTTGTAGGAGGGAACTCCGATTCCCGACTATCACAGCATTCGTCGCGATTCGGAGATCGCTCCTACAGAAGATGTGTCAACATATTTTTATAATTCACTATAACATGTGAAAACTGCTATAATTTACAGAAGGAGGTGAAAAAATGTCTCTCGATTGGAAACCACGTCACAGGGATATGGTTATCGGTGGTATCCCTTGGCTCGCCAGAATTTCTGACAAAGCCAACGCAAAACTGCAAGGCATCATCGGTGAATACATATATCCGTGACCGCAAGACAAAATGTTCCTGGAGGAACATAACATATCTGCTGAAGAATTTGTTGAAATGGTAAAAAGCAATCCTTCAGATGATGAGATGATTGCTGCCATGAAAAAGTTGAACAGTTAACACCTTTTGCATGCAAAGGCAATACCTAATTATTCAGTGGTCCTTGCTTACCGGTACACTAATTACGTTCTATGGTAGGCGCGGTTTAAAATCGCGCCTATTCGGTAGATGTTAACGTATCTGTTTTTACTATAAAATCCTATATGCAAATATAGACATAGAATTGAGCAAAACAGTATTGAGTGAAAGTCGCTTTCAGCGTTTCATAGGAGATAACTTCTTTGGAGCTAAAAAAATTACGTGATCAGATCAACAGCATAGATGAGCAACTTCTAAACCTTCTCCAAGAACGGGCAGAGATTTCAAAAAAAGTAGGCTCTTTGAAAGCCGATACAGGCGATAACATTTATGTACCGCAGCGCGAACATGAAATCCGAAATCGTCTAAAAACGCAGAATCTCGGCATATACCCCGAAGATTCGATTGACAAAATTTGGACTGAAATTTTCACTGCTTCACGAGCCGTGCAAATCCCAAATAAAGTTGCTTTCCTCGGCCCATCGGGTAGTTTTGGACATGCTGCAAGTTTATCTTTTTTCGGTACTTCCGCAGAAATGATACCTATCACTCCACAGATTGATATTTTTACCGAAGTTGAGACGGAACGCGCTGATTTTGGCGTGGTAGCAATTGAGAATTCAGTTTACGGTACTGTCCGAGACGTTTTAGAACGTTTCTTACACACGTCTTTAAATATTTGCGCTGAAATTTTTCAACCTATCAGACATAATCTGATCTCAAGGTTTCCACTCTCAGAAATTCAACGTATCTACTCACATACACAACCCTTCGCGCAGTGTAGAATATGGTTGAATAAACACCTGAAATCAGTGGAGCAGGTTGAAGTTGTTAGCACATCCGATGCTGCACAACGCGCAGCAGATGAACCAAACTCAGCTGCTATCGCAAGTAAACTTGCAAGTGAAATCTACCAAGTCCCGATTATAGCGGATTCAATCATGGACGAGCCGGATAACACGACCCGTTTTCTTGTGATTGGCGACCAAACAGTTGGCAAAAGTGGTCATGATTGTACATCTATCTTCTTTGCAATCAAAGACAAAGTCGGTGCACTGTATGAAATCTTGGGCGTGTTGAAAAAACATCAACGAAACCTGAGCTATATAGAATCGCTTCCCTCTCGGAACGCACCGTGGGAATACATCTTTTTTGCCGATATTGATGGACATGTTGACGATGATAAAGTTCATTCTGTTTTTGAACACCTTGAAGATTTATGTCGCGATATCAAAATCCTCGGTTCTTACCCACGCGGCACAAAATAATACATTTCTGAATGATGACTCCCCATTAACAAAACGCGTTTATAGTAAAACCCATAATTAACTTTACATTAGCGAGGTTAGGAAACCTCGCCAGCGGCGATGGTGTGGGAATTGTTGTTCATTGAAATGTGAACATATTTTCAGATTTTTCTATAATCGCAATTCATTGCACCTTTTTCAGTTTCTTTATAGAGAGCAATGACAAATACATTAACCCGACAAATCCAGACTCGCGCACACGAACTCGGTTTTGAACTTGTCGGAATTATACCTGCCGAACAGAGCCAAACTATTCAACGCTACCGACAATGGATTGAGAGCGGATATGCGGGGAAAATGGGTTACCTTGAAAGACACCTACCGCTCAAAGAAGATACCCGAAGACTCCTTGAAGAGACAAAATCTATTATTAGTCTGGCGATGAACTATTATACGCTGGACACACCGAAAACGTTAGCAGAAGACCCGAGTCGTGGGCAAATATCCCGTTATGCGTGGGGGGATGACTATCACGATGTCATTCGTGAACGCTTACTACTACTTGTTGAATTTATTAAAGACACCGCTGAAACAGAATTCAAAAGTCGTGTTTTCGTAGATTCCGGTCCGATTCTGGAAAGGGAATATGCCCAAAAAGCCAATCTCGGTTGGATAGGAAAAAACACTAATCTGATTAATTGGCGATCGGGATCATGGTATTTTCTTGCAGAGGTACTTGTTAGCATTGAATTGGAAACAGAAACACAACCTTTCCGTGGCAGTTGCGGCACTTGCACGAAGTGTATTGAAGCATGCCCGACAGACGCAATTATTGAGCCGAATTTGCTTGATTCAAGGTTATGCATCTCCTATTTGACGATTGAATTGAAGGATAGCATCCCGAAGGAACTCCGTCCAGAAATCGGAAATCTGATTTTTGGGTGTGACATCTGCCAAGAAGTCTGCCCTTGGAACAGCAAAGCAATCCCTACGAAAGAACCCGCATTTCAACCACGCGACGGAAACCTCGCTCCTGAGCTGCTAAACCTCATCAACATGACACAGACCGAATTCAGCAAGAAATATAAGGGAAGCCCCATCAAACGTGCAAAGCGCAGAGGTTTCTTGCGGAATGTTATTGTCGCTATCGGCAATTGGCGGTCACGCGCTGCCGTGCCTGCTCTCAAAAAGGCTTTGACAGACGATGAACCGTTAATCCGAGGACATGCAGCATGGGCATTAGGGCAAATCGGAGGGAAAAATGCTGAACAAGCATTGGAAACTCAATTAGTGTGTGAAAACGATTCTGAAGTGATTTCAGAAATTCAAGATGCGCTGCAGGTCACTGCTGATAGAAAGGACAATCTATAGGTATCCCCAAAGTATGTCTGTTTTCTATTATAGCGGATTTTACAATTAACTTTACATCTGATCTGTAGGAGGGAACTCCGGGGAATGCCAAAAGGCATTCATACCGTTGATTTGGATTCCCGACTATTAGTGGTTTTGTCGCGATTCGGAGATCGCTCCCGCTGAATCATGCGGAATCATGTAGAATGCCATACGCGCATTCTACCACGCGCATTCCGCCAAGTGCATTCAGCGTTGATTCACAGAATATATGTGAATTTATTTACATAATCTACTATGGTATTTATGAAACACCCTCAAATAATTTTCTTTTTTTAAACCACCTCCCCAAAAAGTTCACTCTTTAGGTTAAATCTAATTGGAAAATGTTTATGCGAGATGATCTATCAACGCACACGGATCTGACAGATGATGAACTCGTCCGGTTTGCACAAGTCGGTGATGAGTCAGCATTAACAGAACTGATGTTGCGTTATAGCCCACGCATCTGGAAAGTGATTATTGCAAATTCGAGACAACGTCGCGACGCTGAAGAAATTCTCATGGACGTCTGGAGATCTGTTTGGGAAAACATCAGCGGCCTGCGAAACGTTGAGAGTTTTGGTGGATGGTTACACCGCATCGCTTACAACGCCTGCAAGAGATACTACGCTTCTCGACACCATTCAAAGGGTGAAATTCTTTGTAATGATGCTTACTTAACCGATCAAATTGATCGGGATGCAGTTGCACGTTTTCGAGAAACAGAACTTCGTGAGGCAGTAGCAGAAGCAGTGCATCACCTTCCAGATAAAGTGCGCCGCGTCGCGGAGTTATACTATCTGGAATTGTGGAGTATCAAAGAGATCCACGCTGAACTCGGATTAGCGATAGGAACAATCAAAACCAAATTAAGACAGACACGTGAACTCCTGCGTAAGGAGTTCGATGTCGAACCTGAAGGAGTTAGAATTATGTCATCCAAACCAAAAGAATCCAAACGCATCCCAACGAAAATTAAAGTCATCGGAGTCGGTGGAGCGGGAGGTAACGCTGTCAAACGAATGGTAGAAGCCGGTTTGACAGACATTGAATTTTACGTTGTAAATACAGATCAAAAAGCACTGGATAAATGCACCGACGCAACACCGGTACAAATTGGTGTTAACACTACACAAGGGCTTGGCTGTGGAGCAAATCCAGAGATAGGCAAAAAAGCAGCTGAAGAAGACAGAGATACGCTCCACAAAATTGTTGCTGACGCGGATTTAGTTTTCGTTACTGCTGGCATGGGTGGTGGAACAGGCACAGGTGCCGCACCGCTGATTGCCTCTCTTGCGCGGGAACAAGGTGCTTTGACTGTTGGCATTGTCACTTGTCCGTTTAAGTTTGAGGGCGAACGACGCGCCGAACGTGCAGAACAGGGACTGCAGGAACTTCGCGAAAACGCTGATTCTGTTCTTGTAATGCCGAACCAACGGCTTCTTGACACAATTAAGCGGCCAATGAAAATCCCCGAAGCGTTCGGCCTCAGTGATGAAATGCTGCTCCGCGGTGTTGAAAGCATCTCAGAATTTCATTCCAGCACAATGCACAGCAATACTTAGCATTGTATTCAGTGCTCAAAATAAAACACTGTCTCACTATCCTTTTATAGAGTAAGGTCTCTATAAAGGTAGCAGTAAATCCCTACACGTCTATTGTTATCAGTATGGACATATAAGGACGTGTAGGGTTTAACCTTTCAGTAAAAACGTCCTAATGAAGATTAAGAAACCACTTTTTAATCTTCATTAACTACAGAGTTAACATCTATAAAATACCTAAAAACGGAGAAATCTAATTGATGAAATCACAAATTATTTATGGAATAGTTTTACTCATCACACTATCGCTTATATCAATCACAAACGGACAAACTGCACATGCACAAGAAACACAAACCGTTAAAAAAGAACTCCCCGCAATCAAAACCGAACAACCCCCTATTATTGATGGTGTCCTAAACGATGCTTGTTGGCAAGATGCCCCGAAAGCCGTTGGTTTTACCGATGAACGCACTGAAAAACCGGCAAAAAATCAATCCGTTGGTTGCCTCGTTTACACCGACAAAGCCATCTATATTGGACTCCATCTCTACGATGATATGCCCGACAAAATAGTAGCACGCCAAACCAAAGATCAGACGCGATTTCAAGGCGAAGACTGGGTCTCCTTTAGCCTTGACCCGTTCCACACACACCAGTTTTCTGATAGAAATTTCTTTCTTGTTAATGCACTCGGTACGAAATATGCGCATCTCGCCACCGGACGCGCGGAAAAAAGCGAATGGATCGGACTCTGGAAAACTGCAGCACAAATAGTAGAAGATGGGTGGATTGTAGAGATAGAAATCCCCTGGCAGATGCTGGATTATCCAGACACAAACAAACCTATTCGGATGGGGATTAACATAGATAGAGGACAGCAGCGTACAGGAGAAAAATCGTGGTGGTGTAATCTGGGCGTTAATGAATTTCGAGAAAACGATGGACACTGGGTGGATGTGCTACCACCACGCCGAAAACGTGAATTGAAGTTGCTCCCGTATCTAATTGGTGGCATCAATGAAACAGAAACTTCTGTCCGAGCGACCTCCGAGTCGCGATGGGAATATACCGCCCGCGCAGGCGGTGACATTCGTTATGAGGTTACACCTCAAATAAGACTTATCGGCACAGCCAACCCGGATTTTGATAATATTGAACAGGCAGTAGAAGGTATTGATTTCTCTTACGGCGAACGTTATGTACCAGATCGCCGCCCCTTCTTTTCTGAAGGCGGAAATGTCTATAGGCTTGGAAATTCCTTTCATTCGCGGCGGATAGCAGATATGGATGGCGGGTTAAAACTTTTTGGGAAACTTGGAAAAAACACCTCAATCGGCACCTTAGGCACCTATCATCAAAACAATCAGAACTTTATTGTCCGTGCCTCACAGTCTCTAACGGCGACATCTAATATAAATGCAGCGTTCTTGTCCC
This sequence comes from Candidatus Poribacteria bacterium, assembly GCA_028824685.1. Classification (GTDB taxonomy): domain Bacteria; phylum Poribacteria; class WGA-4E; order WGA-4E; family WGA-3G; genus MSPOR6. Next base: position 41,367 of record JAPPCZ010000042.1, on the reverse strand, counting down.
ATCATCACCGTGACACTGGATTGAACAATGTAGGTTATCTTTCCGGAGATGTACGCCACGGTAAATTTTCAGTAGGTTCTAATCTTGTCCAAACTTGGGCAGACGAATCGGACGGAAGGAATGGGTTTATCAGTTTAGGCTACAACGGACAGATTTTCCAACCCTACCTGTCCGCATTTTTTGTGGATCCGGATTTCGTCAATAGACTCGGTTACCGTCCCTTCACCGGCTACCGCGGTGTAGGTATGGGGACCTTCATTAAAAATGAATGGCGTCAAGGATTCTTCCGCAGAATCTCCGCTTCTGTCCAAAGCCAGATTTCTAATACTTACGAAGGCAAGGTCTTCCGGCGTGATCTGTCCATATCTTCACTTATCCTAACACATAGCGACTATGCACTTGCTGCCGGCTGGAGGGGCGGGCAATTTGAAGAATTCAGCGATAGTGTTTTCAGCATTGGATTACGTGCGCGTGCTTCTGACAGGTTCAATAATGTTGGTATTACCTACAATTGGGGTGAACAGGCAGGTGAACGGATTCATCGTATCAGCGGAAATCTAAATCTCCGCGCCTATGGCTTCACTGCTGGATTAACATCCCAAATCCAGTGGCACTTTGAGAGGCGTTATCAACAGATCCTCACTTTCACCTATGACTTTAGTCCTGCCTTAAGTCTCGGCAGCCGCTTAATATGGCAAGCTGAGCATGTTAATGTCTATTTCGCATTGCGTCGCTCTGGCTATGCAGGCATGGACTTCTTTATCATTCTTGGCGATCCGAATGCATTGGAATTCAAACAACGTCTTGTAGCAAAAGTGATTCGGGCATTTTAGTGCCACAGGCCCGTTGTGTATAGAGTTTGCGAAACTATAAGCGCCAATTTAGTGCCTGATTTTCTTGTTGGAGGGCTTTGTAAGCCCGATTTTTTGAAACCTAATCCGTTAAATCGGGGTTGAAAACCCCTCCAACAATAGGATATATCCTTAAATTGACACCTATGGGTGAGGTCTCTATATCCCCGCTCAACCTATATAAACCAGAAAGTAAGAAAAAAAATTAACATTTTTCCTATCTATCGCATTTTATGCAACCCTGCAGTTTCCATAACCTATCTTAACATTATGAAAGACAGAATGTTTTTGGAGCTGAGGCATGCAAAACGATGACGCACAATTGATTCAACGCACATTGGCAGGCGACCAATCTGCTTTCAATACACTTGTGCAAAAATATCAAAAGCCAGTCCACGCTTTTGTATGGCGAAAAATCGGTGACTACCACATCGCTGAAGAAGTCACGCAAGATATATTCCTCCGAGTTTATCACAAACTCAACACCTTGAAAAATCAGAATAGTTTTGCAGGATGGCTTTACGTGATCGCGGCACGCTACTGTTTCGCTTGGTTTGAAAAAAAGCGTATCCCAATGGAATCGTTAGATGCGATGCCAACAGAGGAATTGGAAGATCTGGCTTATACACAATACCACACACATCAACAGGAAGAATTCGTGAGTGAACGGCAACGCGAAGTTGTCAATAACCTCCTTCAAAAGTTGCCAGTAAGTGAACGTGCTGCTGTAAGGCTTCACTATCTTGATGACAAATCATGTGAGGACATTAGCGAGTATTTAGGTGTTTCACCTAACACGGTCAAGAGTCGGCTCCACCGTGCTCGTAAACGTCTGCAGAAGGAGGAACACACGATTCGCGAGATATGGGGTGGTCAGAAAGGAGATATAATGTCTGGTAAATTAGAGGAAATTCGCGGCAAGTTTAATGCATTCATGGAAAAAGCGGAATCTTATCCGATTTCTGGAGAGGATATTCTTTCAGGTGAGGCATTTCTCAAGGAAGCTTATGACGAGGTGGAAGAGGCTCTCAAGGGTGAAATTACACCTGATCTGGCGCATCTTGCTGTGGATAAGATATATGCGCATTATGGCAAAATCGGTATGGAAAAACGGATCCCGTTGCTCCGAAAGTATCAAGACATAGCACCCAATGATGAGGAACGTTTCTGGGCACATGAACACTTGGTGTATAGCCTAACTTGTCTGGATAGAAACGCAGAGGCTATTGATGAACAGAAAAGTCTTTACCGTTGGACATGCAAAAATATGTCAGATAAATATGTGTTGGAAGTTGTTTCCAATCTCACCAGCGCGGGATGTTGGAAAGAAGAAGGGCGTATTGATGAATGGTTCCAACTTTTTGATGAGGCATCTGAACGTCTTGAAAAGCCTGAAGTGAGTGACTATTCACGATGCGATTTCCTTCAAATAGGTGCAGAAGTGCTACGAGGCAATGACCGCTTTGACGAAGCATTGCTTGGTATTGAAAAGTTGGAACGCGCTAACAAAGACCAGGATTGGGAGCATTATTTCAGATTCTGGTTGGCTGTGAGAACAAATAGACTTTTGATATACGGAAAACAAGGTAACTGGGATCGTTTTGATCAAGTGTTTGCTGATCTCCAAAGGTTCATTGAACTGGAAGTGGAAAAGCATGAAGCAGGCTATCCTGTGAATATTAATGATCTTATTTGGGCTGCTCACGATGTAGGTTGTTGTCTGGTGTGGATGAAGAAGTATGAGGAAGCAAAACACAATCTACAGATCTCTCTTGATTTACAGAATAAGAACGATTATGCATACTTCATGCTTGCTGTAAGCATCTGGGCAACGGAAAAGGATCGAGAAAAGACGTTACATTACTTAAAACTGGCTTCGGACTATGTGCTAAATTATTGGAATCAAGATAGGTACTATCCTGCCTTCCTTGAGACACCTGAATTTGCTGATGTAAGGGACGAAAAAGAGTTTCTGAAAGTCCTGGGACAGAAGTAGTATAGATATTCCCGTCATCTATACTTGCATTCGGTGTTGATTCTCCGCAAATTGACGGCTATGGGTTTCGTCTACGCTCTACCCATAGCCGTCAATTTATGAATTTATGCCGAGATAATCAACCCAGAAATGGTACATGCGGTTTTCCGAACCCGCTAAATGCAATGTGTACATTTAGTGTTGATTCGTAGTGTATAGTGTTTAACTGTTCTATTTTCTCATTCTAATTGATAGTCTCGCATTAACAAGAAACGCTTTGGTAGTCGCACAATTCATTGCGCCTCTTACATTCATATTGTGTGTTTTGATTGCTTTATAGTAGCCCCAGCGGGGCGGAATGTGTATAGAAAAGTGCTCTCTCCAGTCTTATAGCCCCAGCGGGGCGAAATGTGTATAGAGCCAAAGAAAATATACTTTTACATAACTTTGGACAAAATTCTACATACCCTCTTTGAATTTTCATTTTTTCTTAGCATGATGCACGTTTTCTTCTTAAACTTTCGTCATTTAATTTTAGAAGGATAAACCGTTTTCAATAGGAGAGAAGTTTCGTGGAAAGAGATGACGATGTTCAACTGATTCGCAAAATCTTATCGGGTGACGATGCTGCTTTTAGCATCTTGGTCGAAAAATACCAAGAGAGCATTCATGCCCTTGCGTGGCGGAAAATTCACGATTTTCACTATGCTGAAGAAATTATGCAAGACACCTTCCTTAAAGCATATAAAAAACTTCCGACACTCAAGAATCCCAATCAATTTGCCGGGTGGCTCCATGTCATCGCAAAACGACTTTGCATTGATTGGGTACGCAGGCAAAAGCCTGTGATGCAGTCGCTGGAAGAAACACATCCGCAAGAAATCGATGAATCCTCTTATACACAACATCTGTCGGAACAACGGATGACAGAGAGAACTGAGTATTGCCATGAGCTTGTCCAACAACTCTTGGAAAAACTGCCAGAAAACGAACGCACGGTCATAACACTTTACTATTTTGACGAAATGTCAACGAAAGAGATCGGTGAATTCATGGGAGTATCGGTGAATACTATAACGAGCCGACTCCAACGCGCGCGAAAACGTCTACAAACTGATCAGGAATACTTAGATCAAGAATTCTTTGGTCATTTACAATTATCAGATAATCTGAAGGAGAATATTATGAGTCAATTAGAGCAACTTCGCAACAAGTTCAATTCATTCATGGAACAGGTAAAATCTGATCCTGCATCAAGAGAGGATATTCTTAAAGAGGCATCCAACGAGATTGAAGATGCGCTTAAGGGTGAAATCACACCTGAGTTAGTGCATCTCGTGGTTGATGATATATACCCACACATGGGTAAGCAGGGAATAGAAAAACGACTCTCTCTTCTACATAAGTTCTTGGATGACGCACCAGATAATAAAGAACGTTTTTGGGCATATCAAGAGTTAGCTTCAAGCCTTGCATTTCTTGGGAGACACCGAGAATCAGTAGAGGAACAATTACAACTTTACCGATGGGCATGCAAAAACGACATGCCAGATAAGGATGTATTACATATTTTCTGTTCTAATCTTGAGAACCCAGCATCTTGGTCTGCAGAAGGTCGAATTGATGAATGGATTAAACTATATCGTGAGGCATCGGAACGTCTAAAAAAACCTGATGTAAGTTATCTTGACCGCTGCGAATTTCTACAAATCGGTGCAGAAGTACTTCGAGCAAACGGAAAATCGGATGAGGCATTAATTGAACTCGAAAAGTTGGAAAAAACGAATACTAAACAGGATTGGAAACACTATTTTCGATTTTGGTTAATTGTGAAAACAAATCGTCTGCTACTGTATAACAGACGGAATGAATCGGAACGTTTTGATGAAATCATAACGGAACTCAAGAACTATATGGAAGGTGAGTATAAGAAATATAATGCGGGTCAACCGGTAAATACTGGTGATCTCATCTGGCTTTCTCACGACATTGGCTGTTGTCTGGTGTGGATAAATAAGTACAGTATAGCAAGAAGTTTTTTACAAGTCGCTTGTGATTTGGGAGGTGAGAATCACTATGGACACTTCATGCTTGCTGTAAGTATCTGGGCATCAGATAAGGACCGTGAGAAGACTCTACATCATCTCAAGATTGCTGAGGAAGACTATGCTGTAGCTTCCTATAATTTTCGTGATAGTTACTACTCATCTTTCGTTAATACACCCGAATTTTCGGATGTCAAGGATGATCCAGAGTTTCTGAAGGTTTTGGGACAGAAATAGGACATTTGATTATTTGCAGTGGTAAGTGCCGGTTTCCTAACCGAACCATAACTGTCAATTTAGCGGCTCACCACCCCGGTAGGCACGTTTCGTAAACGCGCAGGGCAAGACTCAACCGCTATAAACGGAGCGTATTGTAAACGCGCTTACCTTTGGATAATAAATCGGGCTTGGAAAGCCCTCCCACAAGAAATAATCTGGTAATTATGTGCTTAAATTGACACCTATGCTGAGGTTAGGAAACTGCACCTACCAGCCCAAAAGATATTTAGCACCAATCACGGAGAAAACCAATTAATGAAACTACAAAAAACTTATGCGATAGTGTTGAGCATCACACTATCGCTCATTTTAATCATAAATCTTCAGAACGTAGCGGCACAAAACACACAAACCGTTAAGAAAGAACTCCCCGCAGTCAAAACCGAACAACCACCCACCATTGATGGCATCCTCAACGATGTCTGCTGGCAAGACGCCCCCAAAGCCGTTGGTTTTACGGATCAACGCACCGAAAAACCTGCTAAGAGTCAATCTGTCGGTAGGGTTGTTTACACAGACGAAGCTATCTATGTTGGACTTCATCTATATGATGATATGCCCGATAAAATTGTGGCGCGTCAAACCAAAGATCAAACCGGAATCGGTGGAGAAGACTGGGTTTCTTTCACTATCGACCCATTCCACACACACCAATATTCTGATAGGAATTTCTTCATCGTAAATCCACTCGGCACGAAATATGCACATCTCGCTACAGGACGTGCTGCAAAAAGCGAATGGATCGGACTTTGGAAAGCTGCAGCACAGATTGTCCAAGACGGATGGGTCGTAGAGATGGAAATTCCATGGCAGATACTGGACTACCCCAACACAACAGAACCTGTTCGGATGGGTATCAATCTTGACAGAGAGCAACAACGAACCGGAGAACGTTCATGGTGGTGTAATCTTGGCGTTCAGGAATTCCGTGAAAACGATGGACACTGGCTTGATGTGCTACCCCCACCGAGAAAACGCGACCTAAAATTCTTACCTTATCTGATTGGCGGCATCAACGAAACAGAAACTTCTGTCCGATCGACCTCCGAGTCGCGACGAGAATATACTGCCCGTGCAGGAGCAGACCTCCGCTATGAAGTCACACCACAACTACGACTCATCGGTACAGCTAACCCAGATTTTGATAATATTGAACAATCTGTGGAAGGTATTGATTTCTCTTATAGTGAACGCTACGTAAGTGACCGGCGTCCATTCTTTTCCGAAGGTGGAAATGTATATCATCTCGGCAATCTCCTCTATTCGCGTAGGATAATGGATATGGATGGAGGACTTAAACTCTTTGGAAAAGTAGCAAAAAACACATCAGTCGGCACATTAGGCACCTATCATCGCAACAACCAGAACTTCATTTTACGCGCAAAACAATCCCTAACGGCAACTTCTCACATCATCGCGGGGTTTCTAACGCACCATCGTCCCGATACAGATGCAAACAGTGTAGGACACCTTTCAGGAAGTGTTAGACGCGGTAAGTTTTCAGCAGAATCAAGTTTCACCCAAAGTTGGGAAGGGAACTCAGATGGAAGAACAGGAAATGCCTATGTAAAATACAATGGTTCGCTTTTTCAATCAACGTTATTTGGATATTTTGTGGATCCAGATTTCGTAAATAACCTCGGCTATAGACCGTTTACCGGCATCCGTGGCGGTGGTATAGAAGGAATTATCTCAAACGAATGGCGGCAAGGATTAGTCCGTAGTATTTTCGTTGGAGCGAATTTCATAGCTGCTAACAATTACGATGGTGAACTGTTTCAGCAAGACTTCTCTGTCTTTTCAAATTTCTCAACACATAGTGATTACGGGCTTTCTATAAACTGGTTTGGTGGACGATTTCAAGAATTCACTGATAGCGTTTTTAGCATCAGATTAAGAGCACGCACCTCAGATCAGTTCAACAATATCAGTATTCGCTATAACTGGGGTGAACAAGCGGATAAGCGGCTGCATCGCATCAGTGGAAATCTGAATCTCCGCGCTTACGGTTTCACCGCAGGACTCTCCTCCAGTATTCAATGGCATTTTGAAAGACGCTACCAACAGATTCTCACCCTCGGCTACGATTTCAGTCCTGCCTTAAGCCTTGGTAGCCGTCTAATCTGGCAAGCAGAAGGATTTAATATCTACTTCGCATTACGCCGCTCTGGCTATGCTGGCACAGACTTTTTCATCATCCTCGGTGATCCAAACGCCCCAGAATTCAAACAACGTCTAATAGCAAAAGTTATCCGTGCGTTTTAGAATTTCACGGATATCCGTGTGTTCTTCATGAATGGTCTGGTTGTTTGCCCTAAACCTCATGGTATAATATGTAAATGCTTCTTGGTAGGCGCGATTTCAAATCGCGCCTACAGCAGTGCATAAAACTTTTGCAAAATATAACCCCTTATGTTCAGGAGACAATCTTATGAAAAATCTGTGGGGACGACAATTTGCTGTCAGCAATTTCGTGTTGGTTCTACTCATATTCGTATCCCTTTGCTCTACAACAGTAGCATGGGATTCAAATGCCAAAAAGGACACAGAAATGGAAAAAAACAGGATCCAGATATACAAAGAAAACCGGCGTTACTGGCAGTATAAAGGTGAACCGATTCTGCTAATCGGCGGATCAGTCGAGGACAATCTATTTCAGATACCGAATCTCAAAGAGCATCTTGAGTTGTTGAAGTCAGTCGGTGGTAATTATGTGCGGTCTACGATGGGGTGGAATGATGAAGGCGATATACCACCTTTTAAAAAAGTCGGCGACAAATATGACTTAAATCAATGGAACGAAGAATTTTGGAACCGTTTTCAGAACTTCATAACGTGGACCCACGAAATGGATATTATCGTCCAAATAGAAGTGTGGGCAACCTTCACATATTACCGAGATAATTGGGATGTCAACCCCTTCAATCCAAAAAATAACAGCAATTACACCGCAGAGGAAACGGGCTTACCCACTGTTGTCAAAGACCATCCTGTTGCAACGGGTAATAACTTTTTCTGGTCGGTCCCAAAAGAACGCAATCAAGAAAACGTTTTGAAATATCAGGAAAAGTTTGTGGATAAACTTCTTGAAGAGACGCTTCCTTACGGACATATACTCTACTGCATGGACAATGAGACTGCCGTTACGGCTGCATGGGGTGAATACTGGGCAACCTACATTCAAAAGAAAGCAAAAGATGCTGGACGTGTCGTTGAAACAACAGAGATGTGGGATCCGTGGGATCTATCCGATGAGAAGCATAAAGCGACTTTTGACCATCCCGAAACCTACTCGTTTTGTGATATATCACAGAATAACCACCAGAAAAGGCAGCGGCATTGGGATAATTCCCAGAAAATCCGAGCGAAACTCTCACCGATTCGCCCCATCAATAATATCAAGATATACGGTGCTGATGGCGGACGATTCGGTAGTACGCGAGATGGGTTAGAGCGATTTTGGCGAAATATTTTCGGTGGATTTGCCTCAGCACGGTTCCACCGTCCGGACAGTGGCGTTGGTTTAAGCAAAATCGCACAAGCACACCTCAAGAGTATGCGCACCATCACAGACGAATTGGACGTGTTTACCTGCGAACCCCACAACGATCTACTTTCCAACAGAGAAGAGAACGAGGCATACACCTTTGCAAATCCTGGAAAGGAATATGCCGTCTATTTTCCAAAAGGTGGTTCAGTTGATTTAAACTTGAGTGTTGGTAAAAACGCGGATGCCAAAACGGTAAAAATCAGATGGTTGAATATCAACAAAAGCGAATGGAAAACAGAAGAAGAAATCCCTTTTAGCGATAGTATAACATTAGACGCACAGACCGAAGTACATTGGGTAGTTTTGGTTCAAGTAGAATGAGATGTATTCATAACTTAAGAGGCAATCTTATGAAAGGTCTGTGGCGACCACACATGGTTATCAACAAATTTGTGTTGATTCCACTTATATCTATGTTCGTTTGTTCAGCAGTAGCGTGGGATACCAAAGCCAAAAAGGATACAGAGATGGAAAAAAACAGAATCCAGATTTATAAAGAAAATCCGCGTTACTGGCAATATAAAGGAAAACCCGTACTGCTAATCGGCGGTTCTGTTGATGACAATCTGTTTCAGATACCGAATCTCAAAGAGCATCTTGAGTTATTGAAGTCTGTCGGTGGAAACTATGTTAGGTCTACAATGGGATGGACTGAGGCAGTAGATGTGCCTCCCCACAAAAAAGTTGGTGATAAATACGACCTAAATCAGTGGAATGACGAATTCTGGACCCGTTTTCGCAACCTCATCAAATGGACCCACGAGATGGATATTATCGTCCAGATTGAAGTGTGGGCAACTTTCAACTATTATAGAGATTATTGGGATGTCAATCCATTCAATCCGAAAAATAACAGCAATTACACAGCAGAAGAGACAGGATTACCCACCGTCGTCAATAGCCACCCAAGTGCAGCGAAAAATGACTTTTTCCGATCTGTGCCGAAAAAGAACAATCAGGAAATCGTCCTGAAATATCAACAAAAATATGTTGATAAGCTTCTTTCAGAGACGCTTCTTTATGGGCACATACTCTACTGTATGGATAACGAAACTGCCGTTACACCTGCATGGGGTGAATACTGGTCAACGTATATCAAAAAGCGAGCAGCTGAAGTCGAACGGGGTGTCGAAACAACTGAAAGCTGGAATCCGTGGGAATTGTACCATGAACAACATCGCAATACAAAGGACCATCCAGAAATATATTCGTTTTGCGATATATCACAGAATAATATGCAGAAGCAGCAGACACATTGGGATAACGCTCAGAAATATAGGGCAGAACTTTTACCGATCCGTCCCATGAATAATGTAAAGATTTACGGTGCTGATACTGGGAAATACGGCACGACGCGAAATGGGTTGGAACGGTTCTGGCGAAATATTTTCGGAGGATTAGCATCTGCACGATTCCATCGTCCGCCCAATGGACTCGGTTTGACCGAAACTGCACAGGCAAGCATCAAGAGTATGCGAACCATCACAGACGAAATGGACGTTTTCACCTGCGAACCCCGCAATGACCTGCTGTCTAACAGAGAAGAGAACGAAGCGTACACCCTTGCAAACCCTGGAAAGGAATATGCTGTCTACTTCCCTAAAGGTGGTTCAGTAGACCTCAACTTGAGTGCCGGTGGAAAGACAGATACAAAAACTGTAACAATCAGATGGCTAAGTATCCACCACAGCAGATGGAGACAGAAGGAGGAAATTCCCTTCAGCGATACCATAACATTAACCGCGCCGACCGAAGCGCATTGGGCAGTTTTGGTACAAGTTAAATGAAGTTTCAGCAAAGAAAATGTGTCAAAATTTTGCATTAACACAAATCTTGTAGTATAATTTATAGCGTTGCTTAAGGAGGAAATCTGTTCTAACACCATTTTCATTTTGTGGGAGCAAACGTCATGTTTAAACGACGGTTAGACCAATTCAAACATGAAAATGTAGGAATGTTTGATCTCGCTTCGATCGGAATAACGCTTGCACTCGCAATTGCTATCGGTTATTTCGGAGGTAAGTGGATCGGAGGCAAATTAGGCTACGCAGAAATTGGATCGTACATTGGGTTCGTGCTCGGAGTCGCTGCCGGATTTATGGAGATGTTTCGGTCTGTAGCACGATGGAACAGAAAAATGGAACGCATGGAAAAGCAGCAACGTGATGCCGCACAACAAGCAAAAGAAGATGAAGGAGAATAACGCTTAAAATAACCCAGATCCACCCTTATTTTCACTAAGGAGTTGTTTATAATAGGTGCCGTTTTGGAACTTGAAGACCAGTTTATCCGCAACATCTATCTCCTAACATTTTGTCTCATCGTATCTGTCGTTGTGGAAGCATTGTTAAAGGGTGAATCTTCTGCGTTCCCGGGTTTTCTGATTGTAAGTGCTATCGGGTTCAGTTTATTCTGGTCTATTGAATTGATAGCTCGGAAAGTTGTTCTTTCCGATAAAACGGAGTTAACAAAACGCTTACTGGGCATTATCGTTTTTCCGAGGTATACAGTGCTCGGTGTGCTACTTTATTTCCTACTTTATTTCTTGCTCGCTTCAACCGATATCGTATTTGCACTCATAACCTGCGTAACAATTTGCGGCACTTTTTTCGTAAGCAACTGGCTTGCTGAAAAAACAGGTAACAAAAAAGAATTAGAGATGTTCGCCCTCGCTTCGAACGGGCTAATAATTGTCCTCGCTTTTTGTATCGGTTATTTCGTGGGCAAATGGATTGGAGGACTTTTGGACAACGTAGAAGTCGGAGGGTCAATCGGATTAGTTTTCGGTTTCGCTGCTACCCTTGTGCAGGGATTTCGATTGCAAAAGCAACGCCGCGATGCACAAAAAGCACACGACATAAAACAGGAAACCTATTGAGGATCAACAATGATTCGCCGTTACTTTGACAAAGGAGTCACCTACTTAAATGGGTCCCACACTTGAATTTGGTGACCGGTTTATTCGACAAGTTTACATCTTAACAATTTGCCTCACCGTGGTTATTGGAGGTATATTGTTAGGCTTCAAACGTCCCGCACTCCCAAGTTTTCTTATCGGCAGTGCTATTGGTCTTAGTATGTTCTGGTCAATAGAATTCGTGATACGGAGGTTGATTCGCCCAGGAAAAACCCAGAAAACAAAGTATCTGCTTGGCTTTATCGCTCTCGGTAAATACACAGTACTCGGTGTGCTACTATTTTTCTTGTTTAAAATGAAATGGATGAATATTTACGCATTCGCAGGCGGAATTGTTTTAGTTCAAGCTGCAATCATTATCAAAGCAATCGGTTTAATGATAAATATTCTTAGAAAAAAAGATCCTGATCAACCATAAAAGTGGATGAAGTAATCCCAAATTTAATAAACATAAAAAAACAAAATATGAAAAAAATATCGTTTATCTTTTTGGTTGTCGGACTCACTTTGGCTACAGGAGTCGGGAGTTTCGCAGCCGACAATGGCCACCGTAGTTTGCTTTCTCCAATTTCAAAGCTTTTACCGGATGAATTGATCCCTGAACCGACTCGATGGCATCAACCCGATCTAATCCCCAACACATACTTTGCTGTTCTCGTCTTAGTACTGCTTTTTATCTTCGCCACCCGGAAGTTGAAACGGATACCTGAAGGGAAAGGACAAACCCTATTAGAGTTGTTTGTGGGCGGTATCACGGACTTCTTCGGAGGTATTTTAGGCGATCACGGCAAAAAGTATGTTCCATTCGTTGGCTCCTTATTCATCTTCATTCTCTTCCTGAACTTTCTTGGAATCATTCCGGGGCTTCAACCACCAACAGCAGATTTGAACACAACGCTTGCCCTCGGCATAGCCGCTGTATTAGGTGTTCAAATTATCGCTATTAAAGAGCTTGGGATAGGAGGCTATCTGAAACATTTAGCCGGTGATCCTCCGTTGTTAGGGATTTTGATGTTCCCACTTGAAGTTATTGCGCAGTTATCGCGCGCTGGTTCACTTGCTGTCCGGCTTTTCGGAAATATTTTTGGCGAAAAATCGGTTGTTATTGAACTCACAGCTCTGGGAATTATTTCCATAGGATCATTCTTTCTCCCAATACCAGTTCAGATACCAATGCTGTTCTTTGGGTTGTTTGCTGGCTTTTTGCAGGCATTCGTTTTTACAATCTTAACATCTATCTATATCGTGCTGTTCATAGAACACGACGACGAAGCGCATGAAGCGCATCATTAATTTCTACGGGACAAGTGTTAACTTGCCCAATCCGTCCAAGGAGGACATTTCATGATTTATTTAGCAGTGTTAGCGTTTGGTGTAACTTTAGGGTTGCCCATTGCTGTTATTTTTGCCTCAACGGCGCAAGGAAAGGCAACAAGTACTGCTCTTGAAGGTATTGCGCGTCAACCTGAGTCATCTGGAAAAATTCAAACCGCGATGATTATCGGTTTGGCTCTCATCGAATCGCTTGTTATTTATGCACTTTTAATGTTCTTTATCTTGCAGGCAAAACTTCCCGAAGGCGACATGCTGAGAGGAATGATTGATGCCGATGCAGGAAATGCTCCGGTTGAACAGGTGCAGGAAGACGCCGCTAACGGTAACGGTGTTGAAATGGAAGATGCAGGCGAAAACCAGTAAACGCAACCTCCAACAAATTGGGGCATCCGAAAGAAATGCCCCAAAAAAGTTGAGGACCTATTAGCGAGTCCAAGAACTCATGAGAAAAAAGATATATACATGTTGTCTCATTTTAATGGGGATGTGTCTCACCAATGTATTCGCCGCAGATGCTCCCGCAGAAGGTGGGCTTTTAGGCTTGCTCGGGATTGATCCGAAGACGATCATCCTCCAAGTCATCGGTTTCCTTGTTGTACTCTTGGTGCTTTGGAAGTTCGTTTTCGGCAAGGTAGGTGGGCTTTTAGAGGAACGGCGGACCGAGATTGTTACGCAGTTGGAACAATTGAAGACTGACCGAGAAGAATTGGACAGACTCACCGCTGAAACACGGCAACGTTTAGGTGACATTGAAAACGAGGCGCAAGCCAAAATCCAAGCCGCTATTGAGCAGGGAAACACAGAACGTCAGCAAATCGTTGCACAAGCACGGCAAGAGGCTGAAGATGAAATCGCAAGAGCGCGCGCAGAGATACAACGCGAAAAAGACGAGGCTATCTCTGAACTGCGAGGTGTTGTTGCTGAACTCGCGATTGATGCAGCGGGTAAAATCATCAGTGCGGAACTGACCCCTGAGAGACATCAAAATATTATTGATGCATCTATTAACAGGTTATCAGCGGAATAGTTAACAGCTATCAGTAGTCAGTCATAAGGAATGCTTGTAGATGGAAATTTCTTAACTGATAACTGACGACTGAAAACCATTAAAGGTGAAAACGGACAATGAGAGACATTCGGGTCGCAAAACCTTATGCTCGCGCGCTATATGAAGCAGCTGTTGAGCAAGAGGTGCTACCATCTATTACCGCTGATATTGAAAAACTGCGGGAACTAATTGAGCAGTCAGAGGAATTTACACAATTTATTAATTCGCCTCTGCTGACTCCACAAATTAAAAGCGATACGTTTCAGCAATTATTTACTGACGGTGTGCATCCGCTGACCATTAATTTCTTCAAACTTCTTGCATTAAAGCAACGTGAACGTTATCTTGTCGCAATAATGGATGTCTTTTCAGCAATTGTTGATGAAGCTGCTGGCAGAGTTGTCGCAAAAGTAATGACAGCAGTGCCGATTACACAAAATCAAGAGCAACAACTTGTCCAACAGTTAAGCGCATATTCGGGAAAACAGGTGCGGTTGGAAACCGAAACTGATGAACAGATTCAGGGTGGGTTTATTGTGCAGTTAGGTGACACCGTTTTTGATGCAAGTGTCACGACACAACTCCAACGTTTGAAACGACAACTCGCAAAAGGGTAAAATATATACAATCCCTTGTAGGTTGGGTAGAACGGATCAGAGAAAGAGAATGTTGAAAACCAATATATCTGAAAACTACATACCTACACATTCCAGCGAGGTGGTAGTGAAACCCAACAAGGAACTTACAAAGTCGGGTTTCGCTGCGCTCTACCCGACCTACGACATATCTATTAGCAGAAGTGATTAACACGAAATTCGCAGGTTTCCCTTATGAATGAAGACAATTACGACTCCAGAGGATTGAAAATATGGCAAGAGAAGTCCGACCGGACGAAATATCTAATATATTAAAACAGCAGCTGCAACAGTTTGAACAAGACGTAGATGTCTACGACTCTGGCACTGTGCTGGAAGTCGGCGACGGTATCGCACGGGTGCATGGGCTTGCCAACGCAATGGCAAGCGAAATGATCGAATTCCCTAACGATATTTACGGCATCGCTTTTAACCTTGAAGAAGACAACGTCGGTTGTGTGCTGTTCGGTGAAGACCAACTTATACATGAAGGCGATACCGTTAAACGCACAAATAGGCTGCCTGAAGTCCCTGTCGGAGAGGCACTCCTCGGACGGATCGTTGATGCCCTCGGACAACCCATTGATGGCTTGGGAGACATTCAAACTGAACACAGACTCCCCGTGGAACAGAAAGGGTTAGGCATTGTCCAACGACAACCCGTTAGCGAACCGCTTTACACTGGCTTAAAAGCCATTGATAGTTTGACACCGATTGGCAGAGGACAGCGAGAACTCATTATCGGTGACCGTCGAACCGGTAAAACTGCAATCGCAATAGACGCAATCCTCAGCCAGAAGAACACAGATGTTTATTGCTTTTATGTCGCTATCGGTCAAAAAGGGTCTACGCTGGCGCAAGTTGCGAATACCCTTCGTGAACATAATGCAATGGAATACACGACCATCGTCTCAGCACCTGCAAGTGCGCCATCACCGCTGCAATATCTTGCTCCCTACTCTGGCACATCAATGGCGGAATACTTCTGTCATAACGGTAAACACGCACTTATCATCTACGATGACCTTACGAAACATGCATGGGCATACCGCCAAATGTCACTGCTTTCGCGTAGACCACCGGGGCGTGAAGCATACCCTGGTGATGTTTTCTATCTACACTCACGTCTGTTAGAACGCTCTGCGAAACTGAGCGACGATTTGGGTGGTGGTTCACTCACTGCACTACCCATTATTGAAATCTTTGAAGGTGATTTAACGACCTACATCCCAACCAACGTTATCTCTATCACAGATGGACAGATATACCTCACAACGGATCTGTTTAACCAAGGCGTGAGACCCGCAATTGATGTCGGTACGTCTGTTTCCCGTGTTGGAGGCGATGCACAGGTTAAAGCGATGAAATCGGATGAGGTTGCTGGAACACTAAAACTTGACCTCGCAAGTTTCCGAGAAGTTGCTGCTTTTGCTCAATTCGGATCGGATCTGGATGCATTAACGCAATCTATGCTCCTACGTGGCACACGACTTGTAGAATTGCTGAAACAACCGCAATACGAACCGATGCCTGTTGAACGCGAAGTTGCCTCTATTTTTTGCGGCACAAACGGCTATTTAGACGATGTTCCTGAATCGGAAGTGGCTCGGTTTGAGTCCGAATTCCTGCAATACCTTGACAGGAATCATGCGGAACTCCTCTCTGAAATTGCAGAAACAGGTTTGCTGAGTGATGAATTGCTTGAAACCATGCACGCTGCAGCAAAGGCATTCAAAGAAAATTGGAGTGATACACCAACAGCGCAACCACAAATTGAGGAAGTGCCAGCAGCAGAGGAAGCACCAACAGAAGGTGAATAACGATGGCAACGTTACGAGAAATTCGGCGCCGTATCGCCAGTATTAAAAACATTGAGCAAGTCACAGATGCGATGCGTGTTGTTGCTGCAGCGCGGCTACGCCGTGCCCAAGAAAATATCACTGCAACGCGTCCTTACGCGGATAAACTCAACACTATCCTCGGACACCTCATCTCACAGATGGATGTTGAGGAACAGGCGTTGACACACCCCTTGCTTGAAGAACGTGAGGTCAAACATGCCTGTATCATTTCTGTTTCTGGCGATCGCGGGTTATGTGGCAGTTTCAACAGCAACGTCATCCGGACGACCACAGAACGGATACAACACTACGAAGAAAGCGGTGCAGACGTGACGCTTATCTGCATCGGTAGACGCACACAAGAACATTTTGACAGACGCGGTTACGACATCACGGATTCGTATATTAATATTTTCCGCCAACTCGAATTTCAAACGGCTGTTGACGTTGTCCACGAATTTGAACACCTTTATATTGACAAACAGATTGACAAGGTTGAGGTTATCTATAATAACTTCAAATCTGCCATTCTCCAAACGGTGCTTGTTGAACAACTTCTGCCATTAGAGCCGATAGAACCCGAAGGCGACACGCTATTCTTAGATTATACCTATGAACCGGGACAGGTGGAACTCTTTGAAATGCTGCTTGGTAAACATCTGAACATGCAAATGTGGAAGGTGCTTTTAGACTCAAATGCAGCAGAACAAGCAGCGCGAATGGCAGCAATGGAAAACGCCACACAAAAAGCGAAGGAACTCATTGACGAATTAGTCTTACAACGCAACAGGGCACGTCAAACACAGATTACAACGGAAATATCAGAAATTGTCAGTGGCGCAGCAGCATTGGAAGGTTAAAGGTAGTAGGCACGTTCCACGTGCCGTAACTAATAAAAAGGAATCTCTCATGAACCAAGGAAAAATATTAGAAGTTGTCGGCGCACGAGTAGATATAGATTTTTCGGAAAGCAAATTGCCGGATATCCTAAACGCTGTTAAAGTTCAACGTTACGACGGAAGCGAGTTGGTACTTGAAGTTCAACAGCACTTAGGCGAAAATCGTGTGCGTGCAGTCGCTATGGACACAACCGATGGATTAGTTCGCGGCACACTCGCAACGGATACCGGCGGCCCCATCACTGTCCCTGTCGGTGATGCAGTGCTCGGGCGCGTTTTCGACGTTACAGGTCAACCCATTGATGAAAGAGGCGATGTCGGTGAAGACGAACGATACTCTATCCACAGACCCCCACCACCACAGGCTGAACTTACCACAGTTGCTGAGATGTTAGAAACAGGCATCAAAGTTATTGACCTAATCCAACCTGTTGTTCGGGGTGGAAAGGTCGGATTCTTCGGTGGTGCTGGTGTCGGTAAAACAGTTCTGGTCGCTGAATTGATTTACAATATCGCCACACAACACGGTGGTTATTCTGTCTTCTGCGGCGTTGGTGAACGCACACGCGAAGGTAATCAATTCTGGCTTGAACTTGACGAATACGGTGTTATTGACAAAACAGCGATGGTGTTTGGACAGATGAATGAACCGCCAGGTGCACGTCTCCGCGTTGGACTTGCAGGTCTCTCTATGGCGGAATACTTCCGCGATCAACAGGGACAAGACGTTCTCATTTTTATTGACAATGTATTCCGTTTCACATTGGCAGGTGGTGAGGTGTCAGCACTTCTGGGTCGGATGCCTTCCGCTGTCGGATACCAGCCAACACTCGCAACGGAAATGGGTGAACTGCAGGAACGTATTACCTCTACACAACACGGGTCAATCACCTCATTTCAAGCGGTCTATGTTCCGGCTGATGATTATACCGATCCGGCTGTGGTGTCTGTCTTTGCGCACCTTGACGCGGTAACACGATTGGAACGAAGCATTGTTCAGAAGGGAAGATTCCCCGCAGTAGATCCACTTACGTCAAGTTCACGTATTTTGACACCAGAGGTTATCGGTGAAGAACATTACCAGACAGCATTTAGGGTCAAGCAGGTGCTACAGGAATATGGTGACCTGCAAGACATTATCGCTATCCTCGGTGTAGATGAATTGTCGGATGATCAGAAGTTGGTTGTTAATAGGGCACGGAAGATAGAGATGTTCCTCACACAACCGATGTTTGTGGCTGAACGTTTCACTGGACGCGCGGGGAAATATGTCAAAATTGAGGATACCGTGCAAGGCTGTCAAGCAATTCTTAATGGTGATTGCGATGAACTGCCCGAACAGTCGCTACGTTATATCGGTACGATTGACGAAGCATTTGAGCAAGCAAAAGAAGCAGAATTAGAAGAAGCAGCAGATTAGTTCGTAGGTTGGGTTGAGCGCCAGCGAAACCCAACTTATAGACTGCATGTAGTTTTGCCAAACTGGCAAAACGGATTACGTAAATAATTATTATTTGCCAAGAGAAACCTAACCGAACGCTTGGCGCAAGGTTAAAAAATGCTAAATAGAAGTTTTCACCTTGAAATACGCACACCAGAAAAATTGATTTTTGAAGGCGATGTGACCAGCGTTAACGCGCCGGGAATCGAAGGCAACTTTCAGATTCTATATGGACACATCCCTTTCCTCACAGCATTAGATGTCGGTGAAATACGGGTACAAGAATCGGGAACGCCTCGGTCAATCGCGACAAGTGGAGGCGTTTTTGAAGTGCTACGCACTGGTGTTACTGCATTAGTTGAAACAGCAGAATGGGCATCGGATATTGACGTATCGCGTGCCGAAAGCGCATTTGAACGTGCACAAGAACAACTTGCAGCAGATGCACCCGACCTAAATCGTCCGCGTGCAGAAGCGGCACTCGCGCGTGCACAGAACCGTCTTAAAGTTGCAAGTAATTCGTAAGCATCGCTCCTTTGACAAAAACATTCTTTCATGGTCCACTACGCAGCAATAAAACCGAAAGTTTACATCATTAATTGAGGAGATACAAATGAAAGAGAATCTTGGGACACAGACGGATCCTATCCTTGAAGAATGTTATCGAATGAAGGATGAATTCGCGGCAAAATTCAAAACACAGAAAGAACTCTATAATTATTTGCAAGCAGAATCGGTAAAACGTAAAAAAGAGGGGTGGAAATATACCACCCTCCCCGTTGCAACACCTCACAAGAAAAATTAACACGGTTGGATGATGTAAGACGTAGCACATGCCGAAAGTGCACTTGAACGTGCCAAAGAACAACTTGCGACAGATGCACCGGACTTGAATCGCTCGCGTGCGGAAGCGGCACTTGCCCGTGCGCAAAATCGTATTAAAGTTGCAAGCAATTCATAATCTATATTTTTCCTTATGGGTCTGGTTCTAAAGTATTATATGTTTTGTTCAGTTGTATCTACTATCCACGGTTGACTAAAGATTTCTTCCCAATAATCCTCAATGAACCTTGCCACTAAATTATCGCCTAAATCTCTTGCCTCAAATAGGAGCACATATTTTCTTGTGAGTTTCTTAAGGTAATCTATAGCAGCATCTAACTCATTGTAAGTTGGTATAATTTTCGGTGCTCTTCTGTCGTGATGTGCAACCCTTCTGTCAGCAAACTCCTCCAGTCTGGCACCGTGCCTTTTCAAATCGTCCAGATCATGTTGAACCATGATAGGATCAACATGATCTGCACATCCTCCTGGAAATTCCTCATCAAAAATCGGATTCGCCTCATCTCTTATACATGCAGGAAATAAACTCACAAACCGTTCGCGCGAGAGCAGATGGGGAGTCTCTATTATTTCTTTCAGCACCTAACGAATGAAATACTCTGTGTATCACACTTGATTTGCCTACGAACCGCAATTACACCATAGTCATAGTAGGTTTGTCCTATAAACCGATAAAATGAATTTGGCTTCTGAATATTTGGGTTTCGTTTGATCATGTCCTGAATTTCCCAGAAGATGTGCTTGTTAGTAACCAGTTCCACAATTTCCTCACAGATATCACCTACAAGCCAACGTTTCCATTTTGCAAATCTTTGATCCATACTAATTCTCCTTCTATATTATTTGTTTTAGATAATTGTACGCAGTTTGTGCTTATCCAGTAAAGATTTTACAATTAACGATATGCCTCAATCAGCGCGCTTGCAAAACGCCTTACTTGCTAATCGAGTTCACGAAGCTGTTGTTGGATATGAGACTTGAGGTCTTTATCACCCATCTGTGTAGCAAGTTTCAAAGCAGTGCGGAGATCGTTCTTTCCATCCCATGTGCGATCTAAAATCAACTTTGAATATCCCCGAAAGACATATGCCATGGTATAATTAGGTTTAAGTCGTATTGCGATGTCATAATCAGAAATCGCAGCAGAGTATTGTTCTAAGTTTCCCTTCGCAAGCCCTCGATTTAGGTATGCATCAGCATACTTAGGTTTAAGTCGTATTGCGATGTCATAATCAGAAATCGCAGCAATGTGTTGTCCTAAGTCAGCCTTAGCAATACCTCGATTTAGATATGCATCAGCATACTTAGGTTTAAGTCGTATTGCGATGTCATAATCAGAAATCGCAGCAATGTGTTGTCCTAAGTCAGCCTTAGCAATACCTCGATTTAGATATGCATCAGCATACTTAGGTTTAAGTCGTATTGCGATGTCATAATCAGAAATCGCAGCAAAGTACTGTTCTAATTCATGCTTCGCGACACCTCGATTGAAATAGTAAATGGCATCATCGGGTTTAAGTCGTATTGCAATATTATAATCCGCAATCGCAGCAATGTGTTGTTTCAAGTTTCCCTTCGCAAGTCCTCGATTGACGTAAGCATAGGCATCATCGGGTTTAAGTCGTATTGCAATGTCGTAATCGGCGATCGCGGCAAAGTATTGTCCTAATTCACGCTTTGCAGTCCCCCTATTAACGTATGCAATGGCAATATGATTGACGTAGGTAGTGGCAATATCAGGTTGAAGTTGGATAACTTTGGTATAGTCTGCAATCGCACCCCTATAATTCCCAAGTTTGTACTTAGCATTCCCCCATCTTAAGTAGGTTTCGACAGATATAAGTTGTTTTCCTTGTGATAAAGGTTTCGCTGGCTTCTTCTGCTCCACCAGTTTCTTGAGATATTTTGACGGAATCGCAAAATTGAGGTTTTGTGCATCCAAAGCACGGTGTCCAGCAAAAGATACACCAATAACTTCACCTTTACGGTTTAGCACAGGTCCGCCACTACTACCCGGAGAAATCGGTGCAGTCATCTGCAAACGTTCTTTCGTGTCCTTATCTCTGCGGCTGCTAATAATCCCATCCGAAAACGTGCCTTCTAAACCTTTCGGGTTGCCTGCAACATAGACCGTCTCACCAATCCGAACTTTATCACTATCACCGAGAGAAAGCGGTTTTATACCATAAGCCGTTACCTTTAGCAGTGCAAGGTCGTTTGTCTTGTCAGTTGCAGTAACGCCTTCAATATTGTATGTTGTGGACTTACCAACTAACTTTGCAGTGCCTTTTGCTGCGCCTTCAATCACGTGGAAGTTAGTAGCAATAAGGTTGGGTTTCACAAAGAATCCGCTACCAATACCTAACGTTTTACCATTTTTATCCTGCATTTCCAAATATACTGTCGCTGCTAATGCTTTTTCGGCAATATCTTCGGCAGGTAAGGTGGTTTGGGCAGGTGCGATGTTGATTGTGCTAAAGAGGAAAAGAACGACAATAGCGAATTGGGGTAACTTCCACAATAATTTATCTCTATGTTTCATAAATGCTTCCTTTTGATGGTTTGTCCTGCAGATTGAACATGTTGTTAACAATATGATAACCGATTCAATGGAGAATGTCAAGATGTAAAACGCTTGCCATATACAAATTTTTCAGGTATACTAACCATAAATCCATGCCCAAACGCGCGCGAAAACAGATACAACCCAACTTTCAAGGAGAACCTCCGATGGCAACTGACTCAAATACACGCTCCCTCCCTTATGCGCCAACAGACTCAGCGGATATCATATACCCCGAATCGGATGGAAAACCTATGGCAGAAACTGACCTCCATATAGAAGAAATCATCCGCATGCGACATATCCTTAAAGCACATTTCGCTGAAAAACCGGATGTCTATATCTCTGGCAATATCATGATGTATTACGAAGAGGATGTCATTCAATCGTCCGTCTCACCCGATATACTTGTCACTTTTGGCATCGGCAAAAAACGCCGCCGCACCTATAAGACTTGGGAAGAAGGAAAACCTCCTGACTTTGTAATGGAGTTCTCAAGTAAAGGCACCTATCGAGACGATTTAGATAACAAAGTGGAGTTATACGCCAGAATTGGAATATCGGAATACTTTCTCTATGATGCAGAAAGACGCTATCTGCCATCATACTTGATGGGGTATCGGCTTGTTGATGGGAGGTATGTTGAGATTTTACCACGTCCTGATGGTGGGTTTTTCTCAGAAACGTTGAACTTGACGATCCATTTGCAGGATGATACTTTTGGCGTTTATGATCCGGCTACGGAGCAGTGGCTGCAATCAGCAGAGGAAAGAGCCGAAACAGCAGAAGCAGAAGTTGCACGACTCCAAGAGGAACTCAAACGTTTACAAAGCACTTCTACACCGTCAGCGTAACAGCATCCTGCTTCACAATCTCCTTGATATGCCCATAAGGTTCAGACGCCACCAATTCCAACGTCTCAGGAGACAACCGATCCAAAATAGGCTGCGGCAAACCATGCGTGCCAGCGTATTGTGGAAAATATCGCAAAACAAGGAAACGCCGATCCCGATCCTTCGGTTTCCACCGCAACACCCCGTGCGTTAGCAATTCCGAAATGATCACAATATCGCCAGCCTTCGGTGTGATATTCACAAAAACAGGGTCATCAATCGGATCAATACCATCTGCTTCGTCAAGTGTCAGCAACTCCTTTGGACGATCAAACTCACTCTTATGTGAACCGGGAATCACGATGAGACCACCATCACCCGGATAGACATCCGTAAAATAGGGAAAACAGACGAAGTTATCACAGTAGATACGCCCGTTACTTGCCTCATAACGAGTGCTATACCATCCGTAGTCATCACGAGCGCAGTGCAGTCCACCTGGATTTACATGCGCGTTCTCTCCCGCTTTCCACAAATCATGCTTGTCGTGCTTGAGTGAACCCCTACCAAACCGAGGTTGATTGTCCGTCAACTCTTTGATAATCGGCCATAGTGCAGCATGCATCGTCAAGCATTCAAGCGATTTATCAAAGGCGAACCCATGCTGATGGAGTCCCCGCTGTTCAAATCCAGGTGGCAATTTGTCTGGTGATGTCGTGATATATCTATCAACCGCCTCAGCAGCCTCCGCTAACGCATCACCAGTGATGACGTTTTCTAAGTGAAGATAACCGGTTACATCAAATAGATAACGTTGTTTCGGTGTCATATTTATGTTTCCCTTATCGCTATCGTTTCTTATACCGTTTCTATATGGTAATATTACATTATTTCGTAGGTCGGGTAGAAGCGGTAGCGAAACCCGACAGATGCTACATGCGTTTTTGGTGTTGGTTTGGACGCGTATTATTGAATACAATATTCATGCCGGGTTTCGCAAGCTCTACCCGACCTACAGATAGTTAGATACTCATAATGACATATTGAAATCTGCTCCTGTCACGTTGCCTTTCACAAAAGCATCACGGAAAAGGGTTTGACGTTTAGGCGGCATCGTTTCAAGCAACGCTTGCGGCGGTTGTGAGCGCGTCCATCTTTTGTCAACCGAGTTATATGCGTTGAAAATGGCGACTCGGTCCGTGTCGGGGTTTTGCCATGCTTGACCGCTATGTGTAATCGCCTCCGTGAATATAATCACAGACCCCGCAGGACAGGAATAGGTATCCCAAAATTCCCATTCTTGTGTCTGTGCCACCTCTGGCGCAGTATACGCAGCCTTATGACT
Organism: Candidatus Poribacteria bacterium; assembly: GCA_028824685.1. Taxonomy (GTDB): domain Bacteria; phylum Poribacteria; class WGA-4E; order WGA-4E; family WGA-3G; genus MSPOR6. The sequence continues at coordinate 16,967 of JAPPCZ010000042.1, read as the reverse complement.
GCCTGTAATGAACATCGTTCCACCGTCCCCTTTCTCAACAGGATTGAGTTCCCATACGACGCGTGTCAGACCGCTATACGCCTGTCCAGGTAAACATTGGTATTGATGGCAATCACCCGGCATCCGAAACATGCCATTACCGTTATGCGGACCAAATGCGAAGGGCGGATCATCCGATGCAGAACGCAACGCCATAAAACTCATCTCCATCCGAAATCCGTAGCAATCTTCTGATGCCAAATACGGAGATGCAAGAAATTCATTTCCGAATGCTACAACAGCAGGATGATCTATCAGTGCCTCTAATGGACCGCCGTAAGTATTGCGGTGGCACCCAGGATTAATCGTCTCGGGATCACGTTTTAACTGATAACAAAAATCTCGCATCTCCTCTATCTCCGAATCCGTCAACACACCCGGAATTAAGAGCCAACCGTTCTTGTCAAAAAGGTATTTCTGCTCCTGTGTCAAAGGGATAACGGGTTTGCCGTCAGCGTTTGTTGTCGTAATGTCACAGGCATTTGTCGCCATCGGATTACCGAAATCTTTGTTAAATCTAATACCTATCTGTTCTGCCATAATCCATTCCTCTTTTCCTTTCATGTAGAAGGGTTTCTAACCCGACTTATTTAAAACTAACGAATACGTCCGCCCGTAAAATAGTCCGGATTTGCTCCCATTTTCTCCAAAAGTGGTGCAGTCAATATATCAAGACGATCAATCACATCAGCAGACGGTGCCCATTCAATAACACGCAAGTTTTCTATCAATTCATCTACATTGCGAGTGCCAACAAGCATAGATGTAATTCCCGGTTTTGCCATCGTCCAAGTAATTGCAAGTCGACTCATCGGAATCTGTTCATCTTCTGCAATTTTCCTGATGCCTTCCAACGTCTCAAACACCTCTTTCTCCGCTCCTTCCTCACCGTGTTTAGCCATTGGTCGGTCATCTCGAAAATGCCGAAAACGAGAATGCACCGGTAGCATCTCTTCTGCGCTCTTATATTTACCCGTCAATAGACCTTGTAACAGCGGCATATAACCCAAAATACCGATGTTGTGTTCTTGGCACAACGGGAGAAGTTCAATCTCTATTGCACGGGATAAAAGGTTATAGCAGAGCTGGTTTACGGCAAGTTCTGTTCCTGTTTCGATTACCGCTGTCAGTTGAGACACACCAAAATTGCTTACACCGATAGCACGAACAAGTCCATCTTCCTGCAGTCGGGTTAATTCTGCCATGCTCTCTTCAATGGCAATCTCATCGTGGGGCCAGTGGATCATATAAATATCAACATAATCCGTTTGCAATCGGTGGAGACTTGCTTCGCAATGTTCACGTATAGAGTCAGGATCTGGTCTGCTTACCTTCGTGCCGATGATCGCCTCATGTCGTCTGCCTTTCAACGCAACACCAAGTGCCTCTTCGCTCCGTCCCTCGTTATATCCCTCTGCCGTATCAAAGAAGTTGATACCCGCGTCCAAGGCTGCATGCACGACAGCGGTAACATCCGATTGTGCCTGCGGTCCCCAGTAATCGCCACCACCATACGACCAGCAACCGATTCCCATCGGTGAAATCTCAATACCAGATTTACCACACGTCCTCATTTCCATGACAGTCTCCATCGTGTATAAACAAGACAAACTATGATGTGATTTATCCTAATTCCGCACAAAGGTCGGAAATCAACGCTGCATTTTCACCAATCTGGTCACCAAATTGTTGATACATACCGAGTAACAATACATCAATCGGCTTAGAATTTTCTAAAGCGAACTTTACTTCCTCGCGAATCTGTTGCGGACTTCCGATTGTCCTACCTGCTGCAAGCACTTTGAAGATGATGCACGGTTTATCTGTCCGTTGTATCGCTTCGCTCATCTCATCGCGGTCTTCGCGTGCGTAAATTTCACCTAAAGGCGCGTAGCCAAACTTTTCTGTAAACTTTTGACTCCCACCGTGTAGGTTATAGAGTGCAGTCATATAATAGTCTACATCCCACTCTTCATCTTCAGCAATATGCACAAGTTTTGGGTCATGCACCGATAAACCAACAAGCACTCCAGTATCACGAATCCGTTTGAGGATATCCTGCAAGTAATCGAGCCTGTTTTCGCGCAAACATCTCTGCCCAACACCACCACCGTGTGGTGCCATACCAATCGGATCGTATTTCGCGGCTTCAAAAACATGGTCGGGATCCTCGTGCCAACGGGAACCTTGGCTGAGGCAGAACCAGTTTATCGTGCCACCCGCATCCCGGTACAATTGAAGATCGGAGATAGATCGGTCTGTCATACTATTCTGCCAACCATTTATCCCAACCTCCTCTGCCCGTTTGAGTGTCGCAACAACCCGCTCTGGCGTATGATACTCCTTTTGGTGTTGTGAAAGCAGTTGATTAAAGTGAGAATAGCCGTAAATAGGATTATCCCCAATCAACAGCTTACTGATTTGATGATTACAAAATGAGACTTTTGGTAAGGTCACCATGTTTCCCTCCAAGTGAAAGAACACATTTCAAAAACGAGTCTAACCGAATAGGAATCCTTCCAAAACAGATGCGTCGATCTCACGCACAAGATGCATTGTTAAATCCAACGCTGCATTGTAGTCATCAATGTTAATTATTGAGACATGGCTATGGATATAACGCGATGGCACACCGAGCACAACGGAAGGCACACCTCTACCAAATTGATGAATTGCACCGCCATCTGTCCCACCAGATTGACGCACACCAAGTTGATAAGGTATCTCATGTTTCTTTGCTGTTTCAATCACAAAATCAGCCAACTTCGGATTGACAACCATTGAAGAATCAATTATCCGAATTTGTACACCGCCACCAAGTTTGCCTTGTGAATTTCCGACACTTAATCCTGGGGTATCATCGCCAGGCGGTCCCTCAAGCACAATAGCGAGATCAGGTTCAACACTTGCCACCATTGTCTTCGCACCTCGCAATCCTATCTCTTCCTGCACACTCCCTGCACCGATTACGGTGTTCGGATGTTCTTCAAGCCGTAAAAGTGCTTCAATCACAAGGGCAACTCCAACCCGATTGTCAAACGCTTTGGCAGTGAGCAATTTTTCATTTTTCAACCGCATAAAGGGACCGTAAGGTGCAATCGGACATCCGGGTAAGATGCCATATTCCTCCACTGCTTGCTCTTCATTCTCTGCACCGACATCAATAAAAAGGTCTTTTATGTCTAAAACCTTATCACGAGAACCTGAAAGTAGGTGCGGCGGCGTTGAACCAATGACTCCCGGTATTTTACCTAATTTCGTTGTGATATTGACGCGCTGCGCCAAAAGTGTATGTGCCCACCATCCACCGAGCGGCAGAAACTTGACAAATCCGTTATCCGTGACATTTGTCACAACAAACCCGATTTCGTCTAAATGTGAATCAAGTACTATTCGCGGATGTTCAGCATTTCCAGCACGTGTACAGAAAATACTCCCCAGCTTGTCCGTCTCAATTGGACCGACATCAGCGACAGCGTCACGAAAAATATCTCGGACTTCTGCTTCATAACCAGGGATTCCGTCTGCTTGTGTTAATGATTTAAGTAGTTCTATTGAGGTTTCACTCATCGTTGTATTCCTTGAATAATTGTGGTATAATTTAGCGAGATTATAACACGAATCTGGTTTTGTACCAACTTATAAGTGGACTTCGCATCCGATGTGATCTTATTTCCTTATTAACGTTTTGTGGTGTAAACGGGTATAAACGTTAATAAGACTTTTCCTTATTAACGTTTCGTAAACTAAAATGAATCCAGAAAACTTTAGAAATTCAAGTGCGGGCAGGTGTGTCCGTAGCATAGGTCATTACCCATATTGGGCTTATGTACCCAATCCACTTCCCCCCAAAATCGAAGTAGACTGGGAGTTGGTAAATCTTCTTTCAGAAGCAAACATCAAACTTCGAGAATTATCTGGAACGGGCCAACTATTGCCAAATCCACACTTATTAATCCGTCCATTTATTCGACGAGAGGCGGTAATGAGTTCCAGAATTGAAAATACCCAATCCGGTCTGGACCAGCTCTTTCTATTTGAAGCAGATAAAACCGAATCACCACGCATCCCTGATGTTCAAGAACTTGTCAACTATGTTAACGCCATGGAATATGGAATTGAAAGAGTCGAACATTTACCGCTAAGTTCAAGACTACTCTGCGAAATTCACGAAATTTTAATGAGCGGTGTCCGTGGTGAACATACATCACCAGGCTTAATGCGTACAAGCCAAAACTGGATTGGAAAACCCGGATGTACTCTGATGGACGCGACCTATGTACCCCCACCAGTACCAGAGATGAAGGAGTGTTTTTCAGAACTGGAGAAGTATATCCATTCCAACGCTAAAGAACCACCTTTGATTCAAAGCGCTTTGATTCATTATCAATTTGAGGCAATTCACCCGTTTGTTGATGGAAATGGAAGAATCGGCAGAATCCTGATTATTCTCCTGTTAATTGAAAAAGGTTCACTATCACAACCACTTCTCTACCTTTCTGATTTTTTTGAGCAGCATAGAGATACTTACTATGAACTCTTATTGGATGTAAGTCAAAAAGGTGATTGGGACTCCTGGCTTAGATTTTTTTTAAAAGGTATTTGTCAACAGTCAGAAGATGCCTTGTTGACGATCCAGAAGTTACTTGCGTTAAAAGAGGAATATAAAGAAATGGTGACAGGTTCACGTGTGCCGAGAGCAGTAAACCTGTTAATTGAGCATCTGTTTGGTAGTCCGATTATCTCAATTTCAGAATTGGTGAAAGCATGGAAATCAACATTTCCTACCGTTCAACGTGGAGTGGATTATCTCGTTGAAAAGGGAAAACTCAGGGAAATGACAGGACAAAGGCGCAACCGAGTATTTATAGCAGACGAAATCCTTAGCGTGGTAATGACTGAAAGAGCAAAATCAGTCTCGTTAACAGAGGATTAGATTAAACAAGACAGAAAACCCGTATAGGTGAGTTTTAGTAAAACGCACGTTGGCACTTACTAAATACCTAATAAGTAACGTGGATTTGATAAATATCTTAGTGAATCAACGCCGCGCGTATGGTATTTGGGCGGGTTTCACAGTCAATATAGGTTATGTGTCATAATTTGCGTTTAGTGGTGTAAACGCTAATAACAATATTTACGTTAGTGGTGTAAACACGAACAATAATTTCTTTTTTATTTGGCACTGAATCTAATGGAATGCTATACTAAATCGTAAAAAGGACATTAAAATGCGTTAATACTTTTACGCAAACACCTACTACCTAAATTCTTCTCGGTACTGTCAGCGAAGGACGGGAGCAATGAAACATACAAATACACAAGATCACAACAGCGACTGTACATCAATACAGTCCATTGGTAAAGAAGACTCTTTGTTAGCGATAATTCAAGAAAATTCACGATTACCGGAAAAAGATCAAACACGTTATCAGCAGCTGTGGCACAAGTGTGAAAATGAAACCATAAACGATGATGAACTCACCGAGTATCAAATGCTGTTAAACCAATTGGAAACTCGTAACCTGAAACGGATTGAGGCTCTTATGGCTTTGGCTCAGATTAAAGGAAAACGTTACAAAAAATAGCTACCAAACCGCAACTGTACTGCTATCAGAAATTTGACAAATAGATTGGTAAATTGGTATAATGCGTTAGGTCGTACAATCTGAAAAACCCAATGCCTTGTAAATTCAGAAGGGATAAACTGTGAAAACCAATTATTCAAATAATGCACATTTCGGGAATTTGCCTGATTACCAGCCAAAGCAAACAGATGTTCAGATAATTGAACTTTTTGATGTTGTTGCGCTCACACATGACATGCCTGAACATAATCTGTGGCGAGGACAGGTCGGAACAGTTGTTGAGATACTTGCAAACGGGGACGCTTTTGAAGTTGAATTTAGGGACCGAGATGGGCGCACCTACGAATCCCTCGGATTTCGTGCTTCACAGCTTATGGTACTTCACTACGAACCGATGCAGAAACCTCCAACATCTACCAGTGAATAACTAAGCACGAATAATGTATATCTGAGGAATAATACCAATGACAAAAACAAACAAAATAGCGAAAAATACAAATACGACATTAGCCAAAAGCACACTTTACTTTTTGCGAAACTACATCATTCTCACTCTTTTACTCTCTTTTACTCTCAGCGCAACCGCATCAGATTACGACAAAGACCCAATCATAACTTTACTGAAGTTTGACGCAATCCCCGCTATCACAAAACCGCAATTCGTGCCTGCCGCCAAAGCAAAATTAGACACGGATGCCCCGGTCATTGGCGTAACATTCAACGGTGAAAGCCACGCCTACTCACTCTATCTGCTGAATGGACACGAGATCGTCAACGATGTTGTCGGCGGAAAGAAAATCGCCACCACATGGTGACCACTCTGTAAAACGGCTATCGTGTATAGCCGGGAACTCGACGGTAAAACCTATACTTTCGGTGTTAGTGGCAAATTGTGGCGAGATGCACTGTTGATGTACGACCATCAAACCCGTTCTCTCTGGTCTCACATCACAGGAGAAGCGATAGAGGGCCCACTAAAAGGCAAGCAATTGAAACCACTTGCCTCTATGCCGCAAATCGCATGGAAAACATGGCGGAAGAATTACCCCAAGACAAAAGTGTTGTCTGTGGGTAAGCGCGAAAGTCCTCCACGAGGTGACGTATATGAGGGGTATCACACCAGTCAAGATACAGGTGTGAGTGGAACGAGATACACCGATAAAAGGCTACCTAACAAATCCCTTGTGATCGGAGTCCAAGTACAGGTAAAAGACGGTGCCGATGGTATAGATGGACATGACGGTGCTGATGGAAAAGATGGCGCTGATGGACAGGATGGCACAGCTGGTGGACGCGGAGGCGATGGCGGTGATGGTGGACGAGGCAGTTCACAAAGTAATCTTACACATACCCAGACCAAAGATGCTGGTAAGACGTACTATCGCGCCTATCCGCTTACACGATTTGCGAAAACTGCTATAATCAACGATTCAGTTAACGGTGTGCCTTTGTTAATCTTTCACGACAAGGAGTCGTTTGCAACCGCTGTTTTTAAACGTGCCGTAGACAATAAGGCGATAATTTTTACATCTAAGGATGGTTATTTCGCTCAAGATAATTCCGGCACAGAATGGAATCTCATTACAGGTAAAGCGATATCGGGTAAACACAAGGGGGCACGTTTGCAACGGCTATCCGCTGTCAATATCTACTGGTTCGCGTGGGCACGCTACTATCCCGAAACAACAATTTACAAACCGTAATCTATCAATCGTCTAATTCAACGACTTCGCCTGCCATATCGCGATGCATTGTCGGACGAATAACCAATTCCGGTATGTTACTCCGTTGTGGTAAAGTCGCAATGAGAAGGATTGATGCTGATGTTTCAGCAACGTCTACCATTGTTGTCCGTGCATCGGCATCGGGCGGAATCGGACGTTTGTCCAGAATCGGCGTTGCTACCTCACCCGGAATGATAACGCTTGCCCTAACACCTGTATTCCTCAAATCATTGTTCAGAAACTCCGTAAAATTAATTACCCCTGATTTTGCAGCACCATAAGCAAATCCACTGAAAGGTCCGGGCGTAACCGCTGCAAGCGACGATATATTGATAATCGTCCCCGATTTCGCTTTCAGCATCGCAGGCACAACCGCTTGTGTACAGAAGAACGTGCCGATTAGGTTTGAGTCAATGACCGAGCGTGTCTCCTCAGGTGTCGTATTGAGGAGCCGCCGATTGTGCGAACTGTGTCCTGCATTGTTCACAAGCACATCAACCCGACCAAATTTCTCAAGCACATCGCTGACCATCTGTTGGACAGCATCATAGTCTGCTACATCAAGTACGCAACTCACTACTGTGCCACCCATTGCTTCTATTTCAGATTTAACGACAATTAACTTTGATACTGTTCTGCCAACAATAATAACTGTAGCACCTTCTTGTGCCATTTTGATGGCGGCATCACGACCAATTCCGCTGCCACCCCCTGTAATAATACAAACCTGTTCCTTCAATTTCATTCTTCACCTCCATTTGGTAAAATACGTTGGACAGCCACTTTCACCTCTTTTGAAAACGATTCCAGTTCATACTGTTCTTCCGAAATTTTATCACGATGTTCCTCAAACGGATACCCTCCCTTTCCGCCTTCATTGAAATAGACACTCAGTTGATACCGTTGAAATATATTCATTCGAGGATAATCTTCTGTCCACGGACTTGCATCGTGAAGCAGATTCGTTGAGAAGATAGCAACATCACCTGCTTGCATCGGTAACGTAATTGAGGTCGGCGGATCATGCCTGACAGATAGATGTTCCGGCGTTTGAAATAGGGATTTATGACTCCCAGGAATAAGACAAAATCCTGTTCCGGGTGGCACGTCTACCAATGCAACCCACGTCGCAAGATGATTACAATAGATATGCCCCGAAGCAGCTTGATAATCGTTATGCGGATTGCGAAACCCTGATGGAAACTTAAAACCGCTATCATCACGATGAAAATGTTGAGGATAGTCATGCTTTGTCATCATCGTGAAATTGTTGTGAAAGAGGCGCGGGGCGTTCATGGTTAATCCCGCTACAACCCGCATAATGTCAGGATTCATCGCGAGGTCTTGAAATAAACGATGTCCATATTGGATATGTCCTATATGTGTTTTACACGGTTCTTGCCTCCCACGGTGCAACGGTGGTGGGATGTCAGATTCATCAATTGTGAGCCAATGCTGAAGCACTTTCAACATCTCCTCAATCTCGTCTTTTGAAATAACATTCCGTAAGACAAGAAAACCTTGTAAATCAAAATACCACTTTTCCTCCTCGGTTAAAGTGGATTGAATAGTATACATTAATTACTCCACAGTTAATTGTTGTGTTGAATAATAGATTATCAAAATTACCCAAAATTTACAAGGGATGGTTGCTGAGATTTAACTATAACACTTGACAAAAAACAGGAAACACCTATAATAGACTTCACAATCTGATTGAACCCCAAAGAGGTCCTCCCAATGTCCTTAAAACAACGCATCCGCAACCAAGAGCCGATTAAAATAGCGTCCGGTGTTCCGTTCGGTTGCATCCGCGACGAAATGGAAGCTGTCCTCAGTCGAGACAACTACGATCTAATCGGTACCGACCATCAGCACGCAGCCGCAAATGAAGACAAACTCGTTGAATTTTGTACGATGGCGAGCGAATTTGATGTAGGTGTGCAACTTCGAATCAAACACACCCGGAACGCCTATCTCATAGGTAACTTGTTGGATTTAGGTCCCCTCGCTATTGTCGTGCCACAAGTCGAAAAAGTCGAAACAGTAGACGAAGCCATTGATGCATTTTACTATCCACAAATGGGAAAACGGAGTTGGGGTCCCAGTAATGGTTACGGTATTAAACGGGGGATGGACCGTCTCGAATACGCTGAGTGGTGGAACAATACTGGCATTCTCATCTTACAAATAGAGTCTGTTGATGCAGTTATAAACGTCCGTAAATTCGCCAAACCGGGCGTAGATATGGTAACTTTCGGTGAAAACGACCTAAATTTTAGCATAGAATCATATCCGAGTTCTCCCTTTAAGAACCTTCAAGAGTGTATTGCACATGTAGAAATTCAGTTGGCAGATACACACGTCAAAGTTGGTGCCGGACGCTCACCATCGGGTTCATTGTAGGAACGACAATTCCAAACAAAGAATGTAGCGCACGAACTTGCTGTTGTTAGAATACTACTAACGTGAGTTTGATAATAAAATGTGAGTTTGCTCTAAACACTTTTCAAGTCTAAAAAAAGCACTGTTTTTGTAGCATAACCTGTTAGGTTGTGCCGTTTTTGCCAAAAATAACAGAGAATGCTGCGGATGAAAACTTTTTCAAACTCACGTTACTAAAGGAGCATCACAATGTCAAAACGGATAAAAATTGGACTAATCGGATGCGGCATGATATCCGGTTCACACGTCAACGGATATTTAGCACATCCACAGCACGCGGAAATCGTTGCTGTTTGCGATACAGTTGACGCAAACGCACAACGAAGAGCCGCGGAAGTGCTTTCTGGTGCAGAAGCACGCGCAAACTCTGCTATTGCTGATGCCGAAAAAGCAGATACTGCAGAAGCACGGGATCGCTTGAAAGAGAACGCTGCACGTTGGGCAGAATATAAAGACAACGGTGTTGAAATCTTCAGTGATTATAACGAAATGTTGAAGAAATGTGAATTAGACGCAGTTAGTCTTGCCACACCACCCTTTGCCCATGAAGCACCGACAGTGGCAGCTGCAAACGCAGGAAAACACGTCTTCTGTGAAAAACCGATGGCACGCACCGCAACTGAGGCAAGAAACATGCGCGACGCATGCGATAAGGCAGGCGTAAAACTCGCATACCAGAGCGGCGGCACTTGTCTTGATCCGAGAAGCTACGCTATCCGAGAGTATGTCACATCAGGAAAAATCGGAGATGTCCACTACGGCAGACTTACCAGTTACCGTGTTCGTGGTAGACCCAATGTTGATATGTTTGGATTTGGTAAATGGTTTCTCAATTCAATGTACAGCGGTGGCGGCACCTTATACGACACAGCGGTCTATCTTATCAACCGTTCTATCTATCTGCTCGGTTCACCGCAACCTGCAACGATTAGCGGTATTGCCTACCGCGGCATGCCGCCCGAATACACCGGTGAGGAGATAAACGATGTTGAGGAATTCGCATCCGTATTCGTCCGATTTACAAACGGCATGTCGTTTACGTATGAAAACGGTTGGTCATGCAATATGGCAGGGCAACCGCAAGGTATCTTCATCTTCGGTTCCAAAGGGTCGTTTAGCAACGATAAACTCTTCCTTGAAAAAGGTGAATGGGAAATCGACGATCAAGGCAATCGACGCCGCTATCGCGAAAATCTCGTTGAAACACCGTTGGAACTGCCAGATATGCACTTCCCAGATAAATTCCGTGATTTTATTGACGCATGCAGTAGCGATGCACAACCTGTTAGCAATGGTGATATTGGCCTGAAGGTTACAGAGATTATGAGTGGCGCGCTTCTGTCGGCAAAACTGAAGCGTGAAATCAGTGTAGAAGAACTTTACGAAATAGAAGCACTCCGTACTGAACCGACACCAGGGTGGCCTATTCCATAAAGAACATTCGGTTTTCCGAAAGTTATGCTTATTCAGCAAACCTAATACCATTAATTTAAGGTTGAAAAATACCTCTTTTATGAGGTATCCTTAATAAAATTCAATTTGTGATGCTTTCAACCCTCTTTACCAAGGAGCAGATGTTAGACTAATTGCAAGAAAAAACCGTGATGCAGAAACCTCTTTGATGGTAGAAACCATATCTATTATCCTAAAAAATGCACAAAATAGAAAAAAATCTGCAATTTGCTATTAACTTTTTCTATTTAAGGTCTATATAAGATTAGAAGGATGTCTTAAGAGATAGGTATTTTAAAATGAAGGAGGCCTCTCATGAAATTGAAATGTCAATTGAAAGGTGCGAAATGTCCACCTTACTCACATGAGGGTGAATTCCAACCGGATAACGCAACAATTACCGGTCTTTTACCTGATTTGCGTCGGTGTGCAAGTTGTATTGCGTATGGTTCACCATCGCTCCCCGCGTTTCGAGACGATTTGATACAAATTGCTTCCGTAACGCTGATAAAAAAAGGACCCGCGTTCAATCCCTTACATGAAAGTGGTGCCAGTTTCGGAACTTTCATCCGCCCGCGGATTTGCGGAAGTTTGATGGATGCCAAACATAAGGAAGTTAGGCATCATGAGCGGGAATGCTCTGAATGCTATATGAGGTCAGATGTCGACAAGACACTAAATCAAAATGACAACGCCGGAAAAGATATAGACCTTATTTTAAATGTTCCTGATGCCAATGCCGAATGTTTTGTGGATAGGATCATTTGGGAAATATCTGTTGCCAATTTTAAGAAAGTCCTGCCTCAACTTATTGAAGCACTGACGCACCGTGAACAACAAGTTTTTGCCTGCATTCGTGAGGATATGTCAAATTGTGATATTGCTAAGATGTTGAAACTTAGCCCACCACGAATAAGTCAGTTGGTCCGGAATGTAGAACAGAAATTGCGCAAGGAGTGCCAGACGTTAGGATTAATTGAATAGAACTAAGAGCGAATACCCACAATTCCCTATAGCAAAGCGTGGGCGGTCATTCTATTTGAAATAATCATGCCTCAATTGTAGAGGCGATTGCACACCAGCAGTGCAGCTGGTGTGCAATCGCCTTTTTTGTTTAAGCACCCAACACGCGCCTAACAATACCCGACAACTATTTCAATGCTTGTTGTTATACCATTTCTAACATATAATGTCTCTTTTTGTAGCATAAAATTCCAGTTTGTGTCCTGAAGAATGACTTTCATAACAACTACCACAAAGCAAAATAAAAATCACCAATTTCCACTTTTTTCTTCGTATTTCACAATATTTTTGAAAAATTGTAAGAAAAATCTGCGATTTGCTATTAACTTTTTCTGTTTAAGACCTATATATAAGTACACAACTGAGAGAGGTTCATTCAAAAATCATCACATAAGTTCTATTATGATACACTGATAACACTCAGTTTGCATATAGGGAGGTCAAAACCATGTTAAAATCGTTGTTCACCAGTAAACCTTTTATTATCGCTGTATGTATCTTTATATTTGTTTGTGCGGCATGTGTCCTGTATTATCAATCCGTAACACTTCAAATTCGCAAGGAAAATACACAACATGAGCAATTTGTCAGATCGCTTTCGGAAGATATTCCAAGCGTGAACAATTCTCAACATTTAGAAAATTCCACAGATTCAGAAGTAACTAATAATTCGGTTTCGCAAGAGATTATTAATACAAGTGATTCAGTCTTGGAATCAGAAAATGCATTAGATGACGCACGATCTGAGAACGTGGATATGTCCCAGATGCCAGTAATAGGAAAAAAGGAGGTTCGGATGTCACCTTTTGGATTAGGACCTCTTCCTGAAATACCAGAAGGATGGACTGGCAGGGGGTTTGTGAATAATCAGACAATTGGGCATGAATTAATTGAGCGTGTGCGTATTAAAATGTTTGCAGACAAAGGAGAGTATTATTCTGGTGGAACTATAGACCATGACACAGGATTAGTCAGGCTCACAAGTAAAGACAGAATATATGTGAGCTGGAGCTATGCTAATATTAACGGTGTGCCTACTCGATATATATCAGGAATGTCCGCACATCCAGAAACCGGAGACAAAATTAGAAGTAATGCAAAGGCTCGTCAATCGGAGACACCTGTGGAATTAAGAACACGCAGGCGGCCTCTGTTGATCGAGGAGGATATACCAGCTGGGGTCGAAATCTCGTCATTAGATAGTGACGGGATTGATCCCTATGAATTTTTGGGTTTAGAAAGACATTAGTCTTTCACATATTTATAATTCAATAAGGAGAACATCTCATGAAAAATCGTAGTTTCCGAACAGCGATATTTATCGCAGTATTATTATTCTGTGCAGTCCAATTTGTGATTTCATCTTACAATGACAATTTTGGGCAGTCACAATATGAGACCTGGCTTACGCAGGGGACTTTCAGATGGGCAAATGACAGTGATGGTCCTTTAAGCTCAGGCGCAGAAACTGACGCATGGTTGGTATGGGATTTATTTGATGTTGTAGACGGTGACATTCTTTCCTATAATTGGGACGCTTGGGCCTACTATGGCGGTGGCAATGAAGACTATACAGGTTCTTATGAAGTCAGGGCAGTCGCCAATGGTGTCAGGAAGCATGTTAAAGGGGATTTTCAGGGAGAACTCGATGTAAGTCGTGACGTATATGTTATGCATTCGCCTCCTGGTGATAATGACGAAGAAATAACTATAGACGAGTGTAATGCGAAGGGATTTGCCAAAGGCAAAGATCCTACTACAAACGAGAAGCATGAAACTCAGTCTCATATTCCGTTCGGATAACTTAATTTAAACAATCTGTACAAAACCAGTAGTAAGTAGATGCTATTGGTTTTGTACAGATTGTTTCTTGATAAAGCAAAACTAATTGAAATAGGAGGTTATTCCGAATAACAGAATTTGATTTAGGAATCACAACAAAGCAAAATAAAACCAGCAATTTCCACTTTTTTCTTCGTATTTCACAATATTTTTGAAAAATTGTAAGAAAAATCTGCGATTTGCTATTAACTTTTTCTGTTTAAGACCTATATAAGTAGTAGAAGGGTTCATAAATCATTGCAACTACAATTAAACGCAAACAAGAAGGAGTATCCTATGTCAACTGCAATTCGTCGGAAAGATGACATCATAATTTTAGAACCGGCTGGGAAAATAATAGGGGAAGCCATACCGGAATTGCGAGAAGTCCTGATAACACAAATAGATAAATCTAAAAGACCTCGCATCCTTATAAACCTTAAACGTGTCCATAAAATGGATAGTGCCGGCCTCGGAACATTCATCGTAGTCTATAACATGGTAAGGGCGAAAGGAGGACGCATCGCAATCATCAATGTCGGCAAACACATCAAAAACCTGATTGTCCAAAGCCGACTCATCAACATTTTTGAACATTTCAGCACAGAAGATGCAGCAATCAAAGCATTTTCAAATACTTATTTGAAAAACTATTAGGATTATATACATTATGTTGTTAGGCATCGTCGTTTTTGTTTTGCTGGTTTTACTCGGTATCTCTATACGAAATTTTTAATCCATCACAAAGTAGCAAGTCATGAACGAATACATCACATCAATGGGTATTAAAAGGTATCACGACCCTGGTAGTTTGATACTCATTTGCGATACTTGGTATCAGTAATATATTGCCCTATAAACAAACTCTTACTGAAACCAATGAGATTATGAGGCAATTGGATGCCCTAAAATACGGATATGCATCACGAGGTGGTAGCTAACCGCGACCTGTCTATGCTTCAATACGCTAATGTCAGTAAAACAAGACAGCAATGCTGAAAAGTAAAGCGTAGAATGTCAATCATGAACACGTTTTTGACACTACCTATTTACACGAACCCTCCCTAACCCATTACATTCTAAATTTTTCCATTAACAAAATCATATTCTCTAAATTCCTCAATGAATTTATGTTGACAATTACGCTTAAATTAGGTATCCTTATAATAAAGAATTATCCAATGTTACAGAGCGATAGAAGATAGAACAGAACATCTTGAAGAGAGAAAACGAAACGGAGGAACAGATGTGAAAAATTTTGAGTTTTTTGAACCGACCACCCTTGCCGAAGCGTCTCGCTTGTTTGCACAAGAGCACGCTCAGCTTCTTGCAGGTGGGACAGACCTTGTTATCGGCATGAAGGCATACACCGAAACGCCACAATCCGTAATCAGTCTGCAAAATATACCGGGATTGACGGGTATCACTGCCGATTCTGATAACGGCATCACCATTGGTGCGATGACAAAGGTACGGGAAGTAGAGTTGTCCGAAGATATACTGAAACATCATACAGCACTCGCGGAAGGTGCATCAGAAATCGGCTCCATCCAAATTCGCAACCTCGCAACACTCGGTGGAAACATCGCTCACGCCTCTCCTGCCGCAGACACAGTCGCAGGTTTGCTTGTTGCTGACGCACAAGTTGACATTGCAAGTGCCGATGGCGAACGGACGGTGTCGATTAATGAACTCTTCACAGGACCAGGACAGACTGTCTTAAAACCGGGAGAAATTATAACCCAATTTCGCCTTCCGAGTCCCGCATCTGGTTCTCACTATATCAAACACAAAATCCGAGAAGTAATGGATTTGGCGTTTATCGGTGTTGCTTCTGCAATCAATTTGCAAAACGGCGTTATTAAAGAGGCACGAATTGGACTTGCCGCTGTTGCCCCTACACCAATTCGCGCAACAGAAGCAGAAAATCTGCTAAAAGGAAAAATCCCTACACCTGAACTTCTGCAACAAGCAGGTGAAGTAGCTGCAGCCGCAACCCGTCCGATATCCGATTTACGATGTTCTGCTGAACACCGCAGGGAAATGGTTGATGTTCTTACAAGGCGAACACTGCAAATTGCAGCAGACAGAGCATGAGGTTAAAAAGCATTTATACCTAACGCGAGGACTGACTCTCTCACCTCGTGTCGTATACTATAAGTCAAGGAGAAAAATATGGCAAAACATCCTGTCAGTCTGACAGTTAACGGAGATGAACACGATTTACTTATTGAACCGCGCAAAACATTACTCGCGGTACTGCGCGATACAATTGGTTTGACAGGTACCAAAGAAGGATGTAGCACAGGTGACTGCGGTGCATGCACCGTCATCGTTGATGGCAAAGCCGTCACGTCTTGTATGGTGCTCGGGGTTACCGCCTCTGGAAAAGAAATTACCACCATTGAAGGTTTAGCCAGCGATGGCGAACTTCATCCTATTCAACAAGCTTTTATTGACACAGGCGGCTATCAGTGTGGGTTTTGTACCCCAGGTTTTATCATGGCATCAAAAGCACTTGTAGATGAAAATCTTGATCGGACCGAAGAGGAATTCAGACATGCACTCGGTGGAAACATCTGCCGCTGTACCGGATATACAAAAATACTTGAAGCAGTCCTACAAGCCGTAGAAGAGATACGGGCAACTTCATAACGTAACGTGCAGATTAGATCTGCTCAAAATTAGAAGGAGAAGCACATGGCGAAAACACATCGTGGAAGCGGTATAAGACATCTATATGTTGATCCAAACGGAACAGTCCATGAAGGTCTATACAATAATGGGCGTGGTACTTGTCCCATATCTGGTCGCACAGGTGTGAAGTTACTATATGAACATGAGGTTGATGGAAAAACCATTCGTGTTTGCAAAA
>JAPPCZ010000066.1 GCA_028824685.1 Candidatus Poribacteria bacterium | reverse complement strand
CGGTCTCCGGGCACACCACTACGTGTTGCACTTACTGCTGCGAGTAGATTGCCATCAATATCTCGTGCCACAGCAGAAATGCCATCAAAGGTTTCGCTTGCATCCACCTCAATAATATGAATACCGTGATTTTCAAGCGTCTCTATCAGGTTTTCAATTGGGCTAATTCCCAAATTCAATGCGTGCCGAAGGGCAGTAGCAGCTTCCTCAGCATCCTCGAGGCTTTTGACAGTGGCACCGAAAATCGGAAACTCAAAGATGTCTTGTTCTTGAATTTGTTCTTGTAGCCAGACACGGTTCTCCATCTCTTCTGCTACTAAAGCTTGTATACGCTTTTGTTCCCTTTTACCCAGACGAGCGTACTTCCGGTAGGCGATCCATTCAACATCACAAGGCGGTTCACCCCACAATTGGGCAGACTTGACACCAAGTGCGGCAGCGATCTGATTAAGCGTTGCTGCTGTCGGTTGAAGCTTCCCGTGCTCATACTTTGACAGTGTTTGACTGCTAACTAATCCATCGATTGCAGCTTCTAAGTTCCCCAGGGACATACCACGAGCAAGTCTAAATCTTTTCAACCGTTCTCCTAACACGATTGTGACACCCCCTCATCCATTTTTGAGAAAATTTGGTAAGTGGTGAATTCGGTCTTGCATTTTATAGAAAATTCTATCATATTTTTAATTATACCATTTTATGTTAAGTGGTGCAAATAATTTCACCAAAATCTGCACAAAACGTAGCTTTATCATGTTTATTTTATACGCATTGTAATATACAGCTTTTCAGTTGTCAATGGAAAACGCGAAACATCGGTATCAGGTTACGTGTTCAGAAAAGAGGTGGGTTTGTGTGTTCGGGATTTGTTTTCTAAATGGCAGTTTCTTTACTGTCTGAATCGCGGATTATCGCGGATGACACGGATGACGCGGATTGAATATCTGTAACATCAGATTGCTCGCTAAGAGGAAATTTTTTGCTTTACTGCTGTGTCTACAAAAGAGTTAGCATTGCGGCGATGTCTTCCGGTAGTTTAGTCTCATGTTTCTGTTCAAAGTCAGAAACGCTTTCGTAGTCCTTACGAAATTCAATTCGATTGATGTCTTCTTGTTTTTCTCTGGCAGTTATTAAGTCGTCTTTAGCCTTTTCCCATTCTTTACGGAATAACCACACTATACTGCGATTGTAATAATAAATTTGAGCAGAATCGGGTTTTAGTTCTATTGCTTTAGTATGGTCTTCTAAGGCTCGTTCATAGTCCCCTTTTTTTCTGTAAGCAATTCCACGATTGTTATAAATTTCGTCAACATTATCAGAATTCATGTCTATTACTTTTGTAAAGTCTTCAATGGCGAGCTCATAATTACCCTGTTTATCACGTAAAACAACCGCGCGATGGTTATAGGCTTCTGCAAAATTCGGATTACGTGCTATCGCTTCTGTAAAATTTTCGATAGCAAGATCAAAATCCTCTTTTTGGTTGTAAATCACACCAAGATTAAAATAGGCATCAGGATTATCAGGTTTAAGGGCTATCGCCTTGTTATGGTCTTCAATAGCCTCGTCAAAATTGTCCTCGTGTTTGTAAGCCCATCCGCGCCAAAGGTAAGCATTGGCCTCGTTAGGTTCGAGTTTAATCATTTCAGCAAAGTTCGTTATGGCACTGTCAAAATCATCTAAATGGAAATAAGCAACCCCAAGATGGTAATATGCCTCCGCTGAATCGGGTTTCAATTCTATTGCCTTAGTATAATGTTTTATGGCTTCTTCATATTCCTTTTGTTTTTCTTCTTGAATTTCAGCTTTATCTCCTCTATTTTTACAAGCAAGTCCTTTATAAATCTCTGTGTTAGCACCTGCATGGGTATCCTGGCTTCTTATAAATCCATAAAGGTCATTATAGATAGTTTCCGTAAAAATACCATGATACTTTCGTAGGTGTCGAAGTGTCAATTTTTTTAAGGTGGCAGGAATAATAACTATATTGTCTTTATTGGGTTCAATATAACCTTTTGGGGAACGAACAAATATACTTTTTTGTCCGGCAACGCGATGTCGTGGATTCCGAGGATATCTTAACATGTCCTTTATTTCGTCAGTTTTTTGAAGAATTAGCCTGCCATCCTTATCATGGTGACCATCACAAGCAAAGAATAGGGCAACTAAGTAGTCAGTTGTGAAGTCAATAAGGTTAGTTTTACCGCCATAATGCTGGATTTCGGTAAGGATCTCAAAATCTACCTCTGCAGTATCTTCTTCTCTCACGCTAAACATTTTTGCGAGAATCGGGCGAAAATCCGGTGGTATGTCCCCTGTATGGGGTAGATGTCCTGTGTGTTTTTTAGCACCATTAAGCATCTCTTTTTGGACAACCTCTATATCAAATTCTCGCATATCTATATCATCAAAATCTCGGTAAAGTGTAGAGGATACTTTCCTATCTATATTTTGACGTTCACCTCGAAAGATATAATCTCCATCAGCCGATTTTTCCTCTATCTCGCGGATGATGTCGTAAATTGTAAGCTGTTTATCATTTGATGTACTGGATTGATTTGACATTTTCGTTCACCTCCATAATGGCAACTTCTTTGCGGTTGAAACCTTGCAACCTTCTGGATCGCGGATTATCATGGATTACACGAATTTCGCGGATTGACTCTCTGTAACGTCAAGCCATCTGCTAAGGGACAGTTTTTTCTTTTACTGCTATGACTGTGGGAAAATTAGCACGGCTACGATGAGTCAACGAGTCACTCGCCGAAGATGTCTTTGTGTAACTCCTCATAAACCTTCATACTGGGTTGAATGAGCGGGGCGAGAATATCTCTCATGAAACTTTCTGTCGTATCCCCACTATGAGATAACCCTAAAATTTTTTCCGCTTGCTGTTGGATGCGTTGAACAATAGGTCGCCGTTTATCGTGAATCTTATCATTGTTCATTACTTGTTCGATTTCTCTATCCTTAGCCGCGAGGAATTCCTCAACCTTATCAGGTTTTTCTCGACTCACACATAACTGCGCCAACACCTCATTGTCTGTGAGGTATTTTTCAATGTATTTACGAGATAAAATGCGAATGCCCTTTTTGGCGTTATCTATTATATCCTGCTTGGTTGCGCGGTCTCTATCCCGGAGTCTGAGAATCTCTACACCCGCCGCAATAGCCTCAATCACAGGAATCAAATGTGTGTCGGCTTTTGCTACATCTTTTTCGCCACCAATAGAAATAAAGCGCGTATCAGGGTAACGGCTCCCAAAAATCTGATTGTAGCATGCAGCATCAAAGGCTTTGGTAGGATCTTGGGCTTTGCTTTCACAAAGTATAATCCGCTGCGGTGTTACCAATTCAGCAAGATCACCGAGAGCAACTTCATAAGTGAGCGCCCAGAAATTCGGATTAGGCTTGACAGGTTTGATTGTCACCGGCCCATCAAAATCGTGGTCTTTGCCGGAATGATCTTTACGAAAATCAAGGAAAACGACAGAATTCGGATATTTTTGATAGAGCTCTTGTGCCTTGCGTACCATGCCGACGGAATGTGTGGCAATCCAAAGTTGTGATTTAGGAGAAATAAGGTTGTAGAGTCCCTCAAGAAGTTGTCCCTGAAGTTTCGTGTGGATATGGAGTTCTGGCTCGTCAATGCAAATCACAGTTTCGTCATCTACAACTCTTTTGATAACAATATCCAGGAGCAGATCAAGTACTGCTATTTCACCTGTGGATGGATTCAAATATGAACCTGACGAATTTATTCCTTTTTCTAAGTTAAACTGCAATCGTTTTTTTAACATCAATGCTGACTTTGGATCAGTGAATAATCGAGTCATAGCATTGATCGTTTTTTCAAGAATTTTGTCTTTGAAACTTGAGACCGTTTCCGCGTATTGTTTTAACTCTTGTGGTAGTGGAAGCTGAGAGTCTCTGGATAGTACTGCCATCGAAGCTTGGTGCACCATTTCATACATGAATAACATCCAATGATTTAATGCATACATGTGATCAATTGCTTTCTCAGTAGGCAATCTACGTAGTTTAAGTTGTAGTTTTTCAACGCTGAGCGATGATAGAAGATCAGATGAAAAAAGAAGCGAATAACTTCTGGAAGAGGAACGCGTATGTACTTTCAATTCATTTGCTTCCATTTCTTGCGCATAATGAAGTGTTATATTTACACAATCAGCCAGAATTGCCTTACCTACTTCCATTCCGCGTGAAGCAACATCTTCAGGAGACATGTGAACATACGGATCAGGTTGGTCATTTTTAAGATAGTAATTCAGCATGTGCATAGGGTCATACAGATCAACAAATGTATCATCAAATGGATATGCATTATTTTTGATGATATAGATATAGAAATCTAGAGCTTCAAACACCGAAGACTTACCACTTCCATTTGGACCTATCATCACTACAAGCTTCGCTGTTTCAGGTAACCCCTCTATCGTTAGATCTGTGAAACGTTTGAAATTTGTCAGTTTAATTGATTTTATCTTCATATTACACCGCCATTCCCGCATCCCGATAGGTCTGCTCAATTAAGGCAATCTCGTTCCTCGTTAATCCATATAACCGATATACCAACGCGTCTATCTCCTTCTCAAGCGCGCGGACGTTCTCATTCGCAGGATCTTCCAAAATCTGCTCTACTAACTGTGAGAGTTCAGTTTTCTGTTCCGGTGTTCTATTTGCTATTGGAACCTTTTCCATATATTGGACAAAAAAGCGTAAACCTCCATCTGACCATGGGTCATTGAGGCTCTGAAATCTATACCTCGCATACCAATCAATAATTCGACTATTCAAAATCGCAAGCAGCGAAAGATCATCGGTAGGTAAAATATAGGCAGTCTGTAAACACAACACTTGTGTGGTGTCATAACACGCGCGCATAGATTTACTAATATCTGGATAGACAATTTTCGGTTTATCAAAATCAGTGTAGTAGGCACATGAACGAAGTTCCCAATAATATTTACCTTGGTCCTGGCGTTGACTTAGCTTTTCGCTATCAGCACTTAGGCGATCAAAAATAGCTGGATAGTGTTCGGCAAATATTTCTTCTGCTTCCAATTCATCATCTGAGTCCGACCAGGGCCATAATCTATTAGTATTACTTTTTTCCATTAAGATGAGATACTCATCTGGCGGTTCTGTTTTCCATTTGCAAACAGTTTCCCCTTTCAAGAGCGGTTTTATGAGTTCTTCACTCCGAGCATCCGCATCAATTAGTCGGTCACGTGTGTCAGCATCTATCACGAACGCCTCGTTGCGTCCAGTTTTCAAGCCCATATGGAGTTTGGAACACTTACCTAAAGTATTACCGGTGTACCGCAATTTTTTTAGCAATGCCTGGGCATCTGGGGGTGCTACAGCCCATACATCTGAAGATAAATTAGTAAGTTCTATTGGGAATGACTGTTTTTCAAACGCACTACGAAGGTTAAAATGGTCCGATACGTTTCTGAGTGTTACAGCACCTAGTGAGTGATTAGCAGTGGGTAAACACTTTTTAATGAGTGTAATACATGTGTCTACAGCTGCCTTAAATATAGGAACATTTCCTAAATCTAACAACATCTCAAGCAACATGTTTGTTGTTAGGAATTGTCGGAGATTTTCACCATAGTCGCTCCGCAAAAATTTGTTGGTACTGATATATGTGAGGATACCATGGTCATTCAGGAATTCAGCGACACTTTTATAGAAATAGACACTAATGTCTGCCTTACTAGTAAAGAAATCCTCAAACTGGATTTGTAGAGTGGGTTTGAGATGCCGAATCTTCTCATGTCGAATATAGGGCGGATTGCCGATGGCGATGTCGAATCCGTCTTTTACGCCGAACATCCACTCAGGCTCGAAAAACTCGGCAACGACGTTTTGGTCATACGAATCCCAGTCGGCAATCCTGTTCGCCTCCGCAAGTCCGGCAGCGAGCTTTGCCTCGTTGATAGTATATTCTCTTTGCAACCTTTCCCGCAGCTGTTGTTGTGCTCGTTCTGATGGCATATTAGTTACCATTTGTTCTATTCTATTCTGTTGCTGTTCACACCATTTAGCGTGTTTTGCTGCCAACACTTTTGCCAATTGCTCTCGACATTCTTTCTCTCGCTTTATATACCCTAACTTGGTTTGGCGAGTATTTACACCAAAATGTTTGCTCCGAAGTTCCGTGATCTCTTGCCGAAGCTGCTGGATATCTTCGTTTTCAAGGAACAGTTGAAATTCAGCCTCGTTTAGTTCTTTCAAGCCGATAAGTGTATTGGCTGCTACAAACTTTGTCTCTAAGTTGGGAAGTGGACGAATACCATAGTTTGCACGCTGATCATCATTTGATTCCTGTTCAATAACCAGTGAGATAAAGAATCGGAGTTTGGCAATAGTAGTGGCAATCGGTTGGATGTCCACGCCGTAAAT
>JAPPCZ010000002.1 GCA_028824685.1 Candidatus Poribacteria bacterium | reverse complement strand
GCGGTGAATGCCTAAATGGCATTCATACCGTTGATTTCGATCTCCGAATCGCGACGAAACCACTAATAGTCGGGAATCGGAGTTCCCTCCTACAAAGAGAATCAACTGATAATGAACCAACAAATCCTATTTATGAGATACGCTCTAAAAGAGTTCCAATTTGCCATTCTTGACAATCAAAATCTTCGGTTCATAAATTGCATCCCCATTTTCATCAAATGAAAACTTGCCTAAAATTGTATCAAAGTCACTGATATTAGCAAGTGCGTCTCGAATATCTGCTGCATTATGGGATTCTGCAGTCCCAATCGCCTTTGCCAGAATATGAAGTGTGGCATAAGCACGCGCAGCATAATTATTTGGTGCTGTATTGTACGTAGTAGTATACTTCTCTATAAACTCTTGGTTTCCCGGTGTGTCAACTGCAGAACCCCAGCCTACAAATGTGATTGCGCCTTCGGCTGCTTCGCCTGCGGCTTCAACATCAGCGTCGGTTAACGTTCGAATAATAAATGGCGCGGATATTCCAAGTTCGTGACCTTTGCGAAGTATTTCAGGTTTTTCTCCCGGTAAAGATGAGACAAAGATAGCATCAGGATTTAACGCTTTTATTCGCGTTAACTGCTCCGTAAAATCGGTGGTTTCACCACCCCGAAATGTCTCAGTACCAAGAATTATAACTCCCGTCGCTATAAGTTCTTCTTGTACTGCTTTGTCTCCATCAGTGGAAAAATCATCGGTTTCATCATATAACGTAGCCACATTTTGATAGTTAAGTTTCGCGTGCGTTGCTTCAACACCGTTAGGTACTAAAATATCTGTGGTTAGTGCGACGCGAAAAGTAAAATCACTGATTGCGCTGAGGCCACGTGCAGCGGATGTTGGACTTATTGCCACAATCTGATATTCTTTTGCAATGGGAAAAGTCTGTTTGGTCGCTGAAGAGGTCGTGGGGCCAAGGATAACAGAAACGCCATCTTCTTTAATTAGTTTATTGTAAGCCTCAATTGCCCCTTCCACGGTACCTTGGTCGTCAACAGTAATAAACTTAAGATTCAAACCTGCGAGTTGTGAGTCGTTAATTTCATTGAGAGCCAATTCAAAAGCCTGTTCTACGTATTTTCCAAATGCGGTAGCGTTTCTTCCTGTCTGGGTTAAGACAACACCGATAGCAATTTCTTCACTTGGGGTAGGTTCAACGATTTGCTGAATCCGTTCACAGCCAGATAAACCTACAAATATAGTAATAATTGTGAAAGCAATAGTCATTGTTGAGATGTTTCTTATGTTCATAAAACTCCTTTGATAACACAAAATGTGTCTTATATTTAGTTTACTTATGGCATACAGGGTATGCTTTCTTCTTTAGCATCATTATTATTATACCATTGCTGTGTTGCAAGTCAAGTTGAATTGCTCTGGAACACAATTCCTATCGCTTGACCATTTTGCGATGATACGGTATAGTATAGCAAACAGAAGATAAGCAAAAAAGTCTCACATTAAACGGAAACTTATGAAAACAGAATCTAAAAACCTTGTCCGATGGGGAATCCTCAGCACAGCGAATATTGCCACGAAGGTCGCCCGAGCCATTAATCTCGCTGAGAATGCAGAATTGGTTGCTATCGCAAGTCGCACTGAGGAACGTGCGACTGCATGGGCACAAAAACACAATGTTCCAATTGCTTATGGTAACTACGATGCCCTCCTCTCTGATTCATCCTTAGATGCAATTTACATCCCGCTTCCCCCTTCAATGCACGCTGAGTGGACAATCAGAGCAGCAGAACGCGGCAAACACGTCCTTTGTGAAAAACCACTTGCCGCTGATTCTGATGAAGCAACCATGATGGCAGATGCTTGCCGACAAAACGGCGTGCAACTGATGGACGGGGTCATGTGGGTGCATCATGAACGTACAGTGCTGATGAAGCAGAAACTGGGAGATTTAGGAGAATTTCGGCGAGTCACTGCTGCCTTTACATTCAGTTGGAATACAATTCCAACTGATAATATACGGGCTAAACCGGAACTTGCAGGTGGGAGTCTTGGTGATCTTGGTTATTATTGTGTTCGTGCTATTCTGTGGGCATTTGAGGGGATGCCGACAAAAGTATTTGCAACAGCGCGCTATAAAGTCGGCGTGGATTTCAACCTTGCCGGTATTCTCTGGTTTGAAAATGAACGTATTGCAACTTTGGATTGTGGGTTTGATACAAGTCTCCGAAAGTGGTTTGAGGTCGCTGGAACAAAGGCATCCTTAGTTTGTGATGATTTCACTGTGCCAACATCGGAAGAATCCGCTCGTTTTTGGATACATGGTTCAGAAAATGAAAAGCACGAAACGGGTGCTTGCATACAAGAAGTCAATATGATTGAGCGATTTTCGGCAATAGTGCAGTCTAAAAACCTTGAGCCAGAGTGGGCAGATGTGGCAGTAAATACGATGCGTGTTTGTGATGCGTTGCTTGAATCTGATCAGCGAGGCGAGATCGTAAACCTTTAATCGAAATGATTGAGCGATTTTCGGCAATAGTGCAGTCTAAAAACCTTGAGCCAGAGTGGGCAGATGTGGCAGTAAATACGATGCGTGTTTGTGATGCGTTGCTTGAATCTGATCAGCGAGGCGAGATCGTAAACCTTTAATCGAAAACGAATTCCGAGGAGCTTATGAAGATTACAAACATTGAGACCTTTATTGTGGATGGTGGATGGCGACCTTGGATTTTTGTCAAGGTGGAAACTGACGAAGGTGTTACGGGATACGGGGAATGTAGCGATGGCAGAAACCCTAACGGTGTTGTGGGAACCATTAAAGATTTGACGCCTCTACTGATTGGACGCGATCCGCGTCCGTATGAAATGCGGTTTTGGGACATGATTCGTGGTTCACGGCAGAGTCCAGGCGGCATCGCTGCGAAGGCAATTGCTGGCATTGAATGTGCGCTTGTTGACATCAAAGCAAAGGCTTTGGGTATATCTGTAGTAGAACTCTTTGGTGGCCCGACACGTGAAGATGTGCGCGTCTACTGGTCGCACTGTGGGTCATCTCGTGCGCGGAACTTTGAACTGATAGGCGTGCCGCCATTAAGAACAATGGAGGACATCGCAGCATTAGGGCGTGAAGTCGTCGAAAAAGGTTTCACAGCCCTTAAAACTAACATCGTTATTCCGGGGGACCCTGCCTCTGTATATTTCAGCGGCTTTGGTGGCGGACTTGGCTCTACCGATGGAAATGTAACGCCTGAACTTCTGAGACATATTGAAACACTCATTGGCACTTTTAGAGATGCAATCGGTCCTGATGTCGGTCTCAATCTTGACCTGAACTTCAATTTTAAACCTGAAGCATGTATGCACATCGCGAAGGTGTTGGAACCTTATGATTTGCTCTGGTTAGAGATTGATATGTATGACCACGAGGCGATTCGTCAAATCAAGGATTCCACAACAACAAAGATATGTACTGGTGAAAACCTATACTACATGCGCGAATATCTCCCCTATTTTGAGGCGCGGGCTGCAGATGTTTTCATGATAGATGTGCCATGGAACGGATTTGCCCAGTCTAAGAAGATCGGTGATTTAGCGGATGTGTACCAATTCAATGTCGCACCACACAACTATTATAGCCATCTTGCCACTTACATTAGCGCGAGTCTCTGTGCTGTGTTGCCAAATGTACGCATTATGGAAGTAGATATAGATGATGTCCCGTGGAAAGACGATTTGACGACACGGACACCAGAGATTGTAGATGGTTATATGAGAATCCCGACGCGTCCTGGGTGGGGCACAGAATTAAATGAGGATGTCGTCACGGCGCATTTATGGGATGATCGGAGAGGGGATTGGTAGGTAACACGTGTTTTTTCGATAGGGACAGGTCGTGTTCCTGCTATTTTTTGTTAACGTGCAACTGCTTCTGAACCGAGATTTTCTTGAATCCATGCGCGGAGCGGCACATCTTTATCACCGGGAGACGTGTACCCCATTCCACCTGTGCTTTTTCCTAAAATCTGCTGACGAATCGGGTCCGATTTTTCCATATAGTGTTCCACCGTCATGTCGTCTCGCGGTTGCAGCCAGCGGTAACTATATCCATAGAAAATCACTTTACGCATGATGTCAGATGTATTACGTCCCACTGCATGCCATAGCCTACGGTCGAAAAACACAGCCGTTCCGGGTTTAGCAAAAACAGACGTAGCGTTTTCGGGGTCAGTCTTGTCATCGTCAGGCATTTTTACCTTATTTGATTTTTGACTGCCCGGTATCACAGAAAAGTTGCCGCGTCCCGGCACCGACGTATCCGTCAAAAAATATGCCACTTTCAAAGATACACGCGGGCGCGGGTCACCTTCCAATTCAATGTTGAGTCGTCCACTATCTTGATGCCATCCAAGACGGCGCTCTTTGTTTCGTTCTTCAGGTGGAAGTGGGGGTAGTGCTATTAAATGGGAGTGATAGAGTTTGATATTCCACCCCAAAATCCCCCATACTTTTGGAAATGTTGTGTGCCAATCCAACATCTCAATAAAGATATCGTCTCTTCCAACGAAGTCAAGTATATTGTAGTTTGCATCGGGAGGAAGTTCGTCTTTTTCCAAGTGCTCTGCACCAACACGGTCAAAAGCGACAATCAACTTCTCAACTATTTCCTGTGGAACGGCATCCTCAACGACAAAATAGCCATTGTCTTCAAAATGTTGTTTTTCCGATTCGGTTATACAGTGTTCTAAACATAGCGGGTCCATTGTTTTCCCCTATATGAGCAGCACTTTGATTTGCAAAGTCTACATTGAATTTACATTCTTGTCAATGTCAAAATTGTTCTAATGAAAAGATCAATATCAGTGAAAATTCCACGCTTTCGTTGCATATTTTGTATTTGCTAACGCTTCTGCTTGTGCTTTTTCTGTTTCTGATAGTTTTCCCGAATTAAACGTAATTTCCACTTCGAATGTTTCACAGATTGCTTGGATAAGCGAATTTCTGGTAGTAAAACGTCCATCCATATTTATAGCTGCAGATTTCTCGCGTAGCATTTCTTGAATTTTCAAGTGTTTTGAAACGCGTTTGAGAATGGGGGCTGGTGGCATATCTAAAGAGATGTACCCCTGAAACAGTATCCCGTTTCGATTGCGTCTGACCGATACGCCTGCCAGTTTCTTACCGTTGCACATCACATCATTTTCGGCAGGATTTGTCAGGCAAATATTTTCGGATGATTGAGTGGAGTCTGCTTTATTAGTATAACATTCCGCTGGGATATTGAGTTTCTCAAACGCTTTGACGAGACTTATTCCTAAAAGTTGATAGGTCTCAGAAATTCCCATTTCTCCTACTTGGCGGGGAAGGATCAGTGTATAGGTCAAATCCCATCCATGCACGACGGTGCCGCCGCCGGTCATCCGTTTCACCAATTCAATCCCTTCCGCATGGCACGCCTCAATATCTACTTCTGCAGCAATATCCTGAAAATAACCGAAACTGAATGCTGGTGTTGTCCAATCGTAAAATCGTAACGTTGGGTTGGGTTTTTCGTTCTGCGCGGTCAAAATTGCTTCATCAATTGCCATATTCATTGCCGCGCAGTTTTTCCCCATAATTAAGAGACGTCCAATACTTTCCATTAGGATAGTGCCACTCGGCAGACAGCGGTCGTATGTGCATCGCAATACCAGAAATATCCCTCCCAGTAGGTCATGCCGTGCGGTTCGGGATGTGGTTCGGGTATCTCAATTTTGTTGAGATGGCTGCCGTCTTCTGGATTGAGATGATAGATTGCGCGATGATTAGTTTCAACGCACCAGAGATCGTCTCCGACCCATGCGATGCCGTGTGGTCTATCGGCTGGAGCAGGGATGGTATGAATCACTGTAAAATCGTTTTCAACGTCTACTTGGTAGATAGTGGCAGTGGGTGGTACTGCTACCCACAGTTTGTTGTCGCGCCATTCCAAGCCGTGCGCGCCTGTTTGTCCAGCACCAGGTGTCTCATAAGAAGCAAGCGTTTCTCCGCTTTCGGGATCGGTAGACAAAATTTCGCAACTGTAAGTAGATGCGAGCCAGAGGTTTGTACCAGTGTGGGTGATACCGCTACCTCTATCGGAACCGGTTTCCAGGCTCTTTTTTACTTTTCCATCATAAGAGACAAGATGAACTTGGTTGACATGTTGGTCGATAATCCAAAGTCCTTCTTCTGTTGCTTGTAGTCCGTTGGGTTTATGCCCAGGAGCGTCAAATACTTTTTCGATTGTTGACATGAGAAATCTCCGCATAATTGTGTTATTTGGGTATTATTGTATGCGGTTTTTCGATGGGTGTCAAGGGATTTTTAATCTGAATTTGCGTTGCATCTCACGAAAGATTGTAGTATAATTTTTTAGAGTTTCTTAATAATACAATACGGTTTGAATAAGGAGGGGACATAATGGAAGCGATCACATACGATCAGGTTCAGCAGTTAGTCGAAAAGCTCCCAGAAACTAAGTTACCGCTTGTTTATCATTTTTT
>JAPPCZ010000057.1 GCA_028824685.1 Candidatus Poribacteria bacterium | reverse complement strand
AAACCGACCTATTGGACTGTGCCGTAGCACAAACTTTCCAGTTTGTGCAGAGTGTACGCAACCTAACAGGTTACGCTACAATCGTGTGCAAGTAATTATGGTTTCCACTATAAAGTCGCGACCAGGAGGTCGCTCCTACAGGAAGAGGCGCAATGAATTGCGCGACTACAAACGCATCAAACCATAGAGAACTGTAAAAGTTATTTTAGATTTCACTATAAACCGAATATATTTTGTAGGAGGGAACTCCGATTCCCGACAGTTCGCGATTCGGAGATCGCTCCTACAAGTTTTATCTGCATATTTCTACAAAATATTTACACATCCATAAATAAAATGGAAGTTGACTCCAACAAACCTATATGATATAATATTCACATACAATTTAGGAGCGAATCCAGAAACCTCCCGAACCTTGTTGATAGTTAAGAACACTTTATGAATTACATCTTCACTTCTATTTTTATCATAACTTCCATCTTCTTATGTATACCCGTTGCAGCTGATAGTACAGACATCCACGAAAATGCTGGAACTCGTGCAATGACATTCCTCAAAATAGGTGTCGGTGCAAAGGCAATGGGAATGGGAGAATCTCAAGTTGCTGCAACAGATGATCTTTACGCATCATTTTGGAATCCCGCCGGTCTTGCGAGTCTTCAAAAACCGCAACTTGCACTTATGCATAACGAGTGGTTCGCTGGAATCAATCACGAGTTTGTCGGGTTTGCCCTTCCGATAGGAAATAACACTGTCGGTGCAAGTGCAAACTTCTTATCCTTCGGTGAATTGCAAGGACGCGACCAAGAAGGAAATGAAACAACCCTTTTCCGACCTTACGATTTAGCAGTGGTTCTCTCTTATGCACGTAGTATCGGAAATACCTTAGCTTTTGGTGCAAATGCAAAATTCTTACGGGAACAGATTGCTGACGATAGCGGCAGAGGAATAGCGTTTGATCTGGGTGGTTTATATGCTTTTTCTAATGTTCCGCTTTCATTCGGTTTCAACGCGCAACACATCGGACCGCGAGTAAAGTACGTTGAGGATGCGTTTGAACTCCCTTTCACTTTAAGATTAGGTACAGCATATCGACTTTGGAACGAGACTGTCATCTTAACAATGGATTTCATTCGTCCCACCGACAACGATAATTCAATTGGGATAGGAGGTGCTTACACAATAGGGAACGTAATGCAACTACGGACAGGGTACAATTACAAATTTGGGGGAAACGATTTAGGCGCAACTTCAGGACTTAGAGGTGGTTTTGGACTGACTCTTCGAAGATTCCAAATTGATTACGCACTTATACCATTCGGTGATTTAGGGCTAACACACCGATTTTCTTTGATCGCGAATTTTTAGGCAGTATTATTCAGAGGCAGCCTGAATAAACGCCTCAAAAAGTTTGCGTCTGTGTTCACGAAATTCATCAGTTTCCAGCATCCGTTCAGGATGGTATTGCACGCCTACTACAAACCGCTTTGACGGATCTTCCACTGCTTCAATAATACCATCTGGCGATTGCGCGGTAACAACAAATCCCTCGCCAATTTCGTCCAATGCTTGATGATGGGCTGAGTTGACGACATCTATCTTCTCCCCTATTATTTTCCCAAGCATGCTTTCAGGTTTAATCTCAATTTGATGCTGAGAATCCTCGCTTTGTACCTTAGGATGTGTGAGTGCATCTTGTGGATATTCAGATTCTATATCTTGATAAAGACTTCCTCCCATACCAACATTCATAACCTGTATTCCACGACAAATCCCAAAAACAGGAGTCTCTTTTTGAATTGCTTCCTGAAATAACGATAGTTCTAATTCATCGCGCGCTTCATCAACATATTTTAGTTTAGGATGCCACTCTTGATTGAAATGGTCTGGATGTATATCACCACCGCCGGGGAGCAATAACGCATCAATCGCAGCGATAAAATCCGTAATAGACTGCTGACCCAGGATTAGAAAACCTACATCCCCACCATGCTCTTCAATTGCTTTTTCATAGTTTTTGAAATTGCTTGCTGCTGTCTCGTCTACGGCTGGAATTCCAATTTTAGGTGCCATATTCTATCCTCTTCTTGTTTTGTTAGGTTTTAAGTATATCTTATTTGAATGATAGATAACAAGTCAATCTGAATTCGTTTCAGAGTCATTCAATTTTCCAGTAATCACACATGTTACATCTGTTTCTTCTTGTAGGAGCGATCTCCGAATCGCGACAGGACACAATGATAGTCGGGAATCGGAGTTCCCTCCTACAATACAATCAAATGGGAAGCTTGACAATTGAATGCCTCTGGAATTCGTTTGCAATTATAGGGCATGCATGGTATAATATAGCACATGATATTTATGTTGGACGAAGTGCCCGGAAAACAGTTAACTGTAACAGAAGAGGGTGAGTCTGTGCTCACCTATTGCTATGGTGAGTCGGTATCGTGTTCATACTTTCATCCGCTCTATGCCCCAAATGGACAAGTCGTAACGGAAGAAACTGAACAACGACATCCATCGGGTATCTATTTCACACTTGGTACAGTGAACGATGATAACGGAAAACCTATTAAACTGCAACGGAGTAATCCAGCATTTGATCGTGAAACATTTAGGTCTTCTGCAACTGAAGAACCAGTGAAATTTGTTAGTGAAACAACTTGGGAAGCCGCTAATCCCGTGTTGACAGAAAAATGTAAAGTTGCAATTTATCCACTCCATAATGATGTTCGGATACTTGACCTGAAAGTAATCTTACACGCAGCTTCTAACCCTATAACGTTTGAAGGTGAAATTGGATTAGGTTACCATGCCGTTGAGATGGAGCATAGAAAAGCAGCGAACGCAGGTGGAAAAATTGGCGAATCTGAAGTAAACGGGCAAGAATCAGAGTGGGCAACATTGTGCGGTATTAGTAGCGATGCTGCCATTGGTGTAGCAATCCTGCCACACTTGGAAAACGAACAAACAGTTTTCCTTGCTGAAGATACATACAAAGGATCTTTATTCGCTCAAACAGCACCGTTTTCCCTAAATGCTAACGAGAAACGGGAGTTAAATTATCGCGTTCTTATCTATATTGGAGACCTATTTACCTTTGATGTGTCGGACTATTATGAAAAATATATTGATAGTAAAAACTGTGCGTTTCTGAAGACGAGATAGCCAAATATCCTGAAAATTCATGAAAGATAAACCATCTCTCCCCATCTATAATTCCCATTCCTCATTACCCCAATCTGAAATGAGTGTTAGTTCCGCAAGTGTCAATGAACAATCTGCGCGCAATGTCTACATTGAAACTTATGGATGCCAGATGAACGTCAGCGATAGCGAACTGATGGCAGGTATCTTGACGCAATCCGGACATCAAACTGTTTCCAACATTGATGATGCGGATGTAATTTTACTGAACACCTGTGCAATACGAGAGAACGCTGAAACTAAAGTTATCAATCGGCTTGAACATTTGAATCATCGGAAGCGACGAGAAGGTAATCTAATTATTGGGGTTTGCGGCTGTATGGCACAACATCTGCGCGACAAGCTTTTGAAAGCAGCCCCGTATGTTGACCTCGTGATGGGACCTGATGCCTATCGCAACCTACCGATGGCACTCAATGCTGTAGCGAGCGGCGATCCATTTCTCGGTTTACAATTGGATAAAAGTGAGGACTACGCAGATATTGCCCCTATTCGTAAAGAAGGAATTCGGGCATGGCTCACTATTCAGCGCGGATGCGATAAGATGTGCACCTTCTGTATTGTCCCATTTGTGAGAGGTAGAGAACGGAGTATACCGCTGAAAAACCTTACAGATGATGTCAAAAGACTTGTTGACGAAGGATTCAAAGAGATTGTACTGCTCGGACAAACGGTAAATTCTTATCACGATGGTAGTCACGATTTTGGTGAACTCCTATGGTCAATTGCTGAAGTTGAGGGCGTGGAACGGGTGCGATTTACATCGCCACATCCCGCAGATGCAACCGATAGTATGATTGATGCGATGGAAAATTGCCCGCAGGTATGTAAACAACTTCATCTTCCGTTACAATCAGGCTCAACACAGGTATTAGAACGAATGCGGCGCACCTATACAGCAGAAGAATATCGTGGACTGGTTTCAAAACTCAGGGAACGTATTCCTCAGATTGCACTTTCAACGGATATTATTGTCGGTTTTTGTGGGGAAACTGAAGAAGATTTTATGCAAACCTATCAACTAATGGCAGATATCCGCTTCGATTCAGCATTTATGTTTAAGTACTCTGATAGAGAAGGCACTTTAGCAAATAAGTCATTAGAGGATGACGTTCCCGAAACAGAAAAGGCAAGACGACTAAACGAGATAATCGCGTTGCAAGAAGAAATCTCTGCCGACATCAATCAAGCTGCGGTTGGAACAACTGCTTCCGTTTTAGTTGAAGGAGATAGTCGACGCGATGCTGAGCAGTATCACGGTAAGACAGACACATTCAAAACGACAGTTTTTCCAAAGGAAAACGCTCATATCGGTGATATTGTGAATGTGAAAATCCATTCTGCTACAGCACATACGTTGATAGGAGAAATTGCTGGATAATATAGTTTATCGGTTATTAGCATTGGTCTTTGGTTAAGGTATTTTGGACATAATACATTTTAACTGAGAACTATTTGTAAATATGCAAAAAATTAGAATCAAAAACAGAACAGAAATTGAGAAAATGAAGCGGAGCGGACAAGTCGCAGCAAAAGTTTTGCAGGCAATTGCCAATGCAATTGAACCAGGCGTAACGACTTATGAATTAGAGTTGGTCTCTCGTAAAGCAATTGCTAATCTGAACGCCACATCATCATTTTTGAACTACATAATACCGGAACACAGTCCTTATCCCGCCACAATCTGTGTCTCTGTCAATAACAAAGTCATTCATGGCATCCCAGATAAATCAGAGGAACTCATAGAGGGCGATATCATTGGTGTGGACACCGCTGTAAGCATTGACGGTTTTCACGGAGACAATGCTTTCACATTCCCGGTAGGAAAAATCTCTACTGAAGCACAACAGTTACTTGATGTAACAAAAGATTCGCTGTATGCTGCAATTTCAGAAGCGAAGCCAGGCAACCGTATGGGTGATGTCTCTTTCCAATTACAAAACGTTGCTGAAAAGGCAGGTTTCTCCGTAATTCAGAATTTTTCCGGGCACGGTATCGGTCGGCACCTGCATGAAGAACCACAAGTGCCTACAATTGGCAAGCCAGGACGCGGTACTCGTCTAAGACCAGGAATGGTGCTGGCAATTGAGGCAATGGTCAATACTGGACACTCAAGTGTAGATGCTTTGGGAGATGGATGGAGTATAGTAACGTCAGATGGGAGTTTGTCTGCGCTCTTTGAGCATACGGTGGCTATTCTTTCAGATGGTCCCGAAATACTGACAGGGAGTCCAATATGGGAAAATCGGTAAAAATACTTACAGTTGCCACCGCTATCCTACTATTCATTGCTCTTTATCTTATCTTCGGATATGCACAAGTGGAAAAGACAATGTTAGAGGTACAGAAAATCTTCTATTTGCACGTTTCAGCCGCAATCATTGTATATTTAGCTTTCGGCGTAAATTTTCTTTTTAGCATAAAGTATCTGATTAAACGTAAGTCTGATGATGACTTGTTGGCAGCATCAGCAGCAGAAATAGGCCTTGTTTTTTGTACTATTGTGCTTCTTTCTGGACCTATCTGGGCAAGATATGCATGGAAAACTTGGTGGACTTGGGAAGCACGTCTCACAAGCACGCTTGTACTCTGGTTAATGTATGTCGGTTATTTTATACTCCGTTCTGCATTAACTGAGGACAAACGAAAAATCTATTCTGCAGTACTTGGCATTATTGCTTTTTTTGATGTGCCGATTGTCCATTTTGCAACAAAGTTTTGGGAAACCAAAATGCATCCAGAACGGGGTTCAAAATTTGACCTGCTTCCAACAATGTTGAATACATGGATGACAGTGTTAGCGACATTCGTCATATTATTTTTGGTATTATTGATCCTACAATATCAGACAAAAAAGACTGAGTCTCGCTACGAAGTAATTAGACGAAAACACCTACAGGAGCTCACCTGATGCGAATTGTTATTGTCCTCAGCTGTTTAATTGTAATCGGTTTATCGTTTTTAGCAATTCAAGTTCCAATTATAGATATTGCAAAGGTTGAAGAGGCAATTAATGATGTAAAATCTATATCACAAGTGAACATTGCGGATGAAGAGACACTAAAGAAAACTGTTAATCTTATAGTTAAGGAATTGGAGTCAGACCAACGTACTCGCCTCAAATACCTTGTCTCCGCTTATCTCGTTATTTGGTTGGTTTTTATGCTCTACTTGTTGCGATTGGGGAGGCAGCAGCAAGCATTAGATCAACGTCTTACGCAATTGGAACAGGAAACATCCGATAGTCAAACAGACCCATAGATTGACACTACATCCTATAGAACGATTATCTACGTTCTTGATTATCAATTAACACTGGTGACCTTACCACTTGAAAACGCGAGATTGCATATTTGACGGGTGTAAATACGCGGGAGTAGTGCTTCTATAATACCTTACAAGTTGCTATCCGGTATTTCTTCCCAATTGTGTTCTGGTGAATATCCTAATTCTTCTTGTGCCTGTTTCCAATCATAATGAGAGTCTGCCCGTCCAGCAACTGCGTTATACGCGCCATAACTCACCGTTTCCGTTTCAATCGCACGTTCGACGCACTGTGCGACATCCCTCGGATCAACATAGACAAACCACGGATCGGTTACGACTTCAGGTGCTGAAGGACCTGGATTAAGTCCGTCTCCTGCAATGACGCCCGGACGGACATGTATGACTTTCAAACCGTGTGCCTGATGGTAGGCTAAACCTATCTGCTCACCGAGATGTTTCGCCAGTGCATAATAAAGGTCACCAGCCCCGAACTGAAACGCATCATCTACCTGATACGGCAATTTTGTTCCGGGAGCAGGTGGACACGCAGAAATACTGGAAATGTTAACCAATTTTTGCACACCCTGCCGCACACAAGCCTCCGCAACATTCCATGTGCCTTTTACCATCACGTCAGCAAATAAAGAGTGAGGTTTACCGTGCCGTTCCCGCACCAATGCAACGAGATGAACAACAGCATCCTGTTCCGCACACGCCGCTTCAATCTCTGATGCATTTGTTACATCTGCTTTGATAAATGTTGTTCCATCCAAATCGCCTTTCGGTTCAACAATATCAGTCAACGTCAATTGATACTGGGGATGCAACCGCTCAATTATGAATTGTGCAAGGTATCCAGAGGCGCCAGTAATGAGTATCTTTTCAATAGACATCTGTTTTAGCTATCCATTTGCGAAGGGGGCGTCAGCATAGAGTGCATCGTTGTAACCAACAAAAAAGGTGTTCCCTGTCTTAACCGTTGGTGCGCGCAAACTACCACTACGTCCCAAAACCGATTTCAAGATTGCATCACGGTCATCTTTCTCGGGAACGAAGGTTGCTACACTCTTACCTTTCGCAACAACTATCCGTTCAGCGGAACCCATTAAATCCCATACAGCATCTGCTTCTAACTTCTCTTTTCGGGCATCAGTTCTGTCTTCTGCCTCTAAATTATGTGTGTCAAGAACCTCTTGCACTTTTTTGCATGAGTTTCAGCTATTCCGAAAATAGATCCAGTCTATCATCATAATTCCTCCACTTGAATGAATCGTCCTGTGTTACGGCTTTTTACTGCCGCGTCAATTAATGCGAGCGTCTGAAGTGCGTCAGCGAAAGTAGAACGGATCAGTGTCTTGTCCCCCGTTTCAATAGCAAGTAGCCACGCTTCTGTTTTGTCTAAACCCAAACTGTTTTGTGAAACAGCAGGTTCATTTATTGTTTCACCGTTAAGATAGCCGCGAATTGCATTTTCCGTCATATTCGCTTGCAAGCGTAAATGCGGACCTATGACCTCAACATCAAAACAAAACCCTTCGGTGCCGCAGTGATTCATGTGCGTTCCAAAAACACCATTGTCCAATTCGTAAGTCATCTGAATCGCATTTTCTGAGTCAAATTCAGTACGTTCTAACGCCATATTTTTCGCAGCCAGTGCATGTGCTTGTATCGGTTTTGGATCTCCCATCACAAATCGCGCACAATCCAATACATGCACGGCTTGTTCTGCTAAGGGTCCGCCACTAATCTCAGACTGCAGAAACCAATCTTTCATTTGAAAATTGAGATAGTAATTGACTGTGCATACTGTTCTAACCAGATGAACTGTCTCCGAAGCGATTAATGTTTTCAGTTGTTCGTAGAGCGGGTGATACCTAAGTTGAAACCCAACAGCTGCCATCACACCCGCCTCCTCAATACATTCAAAACATTTTTGTCCCTCACTTATATTCAGGGCAGGCGGTTTTTCAACCATCAATGCGATGCCATTTTCACACGCCATTTGGATAGGCTCTAAACGAATGGGGGGTGGCGTTGTAATCACCACCCCGTCCATTTCTACATCAAAAAAAACATTCAGAGCATCAGTAGCAAGTTCAGTGCGAGCATGTGTTGCGAGTTCTTGTGCTGCTTCAAGCCGCACATCGTGGACAGCGACTACACGTGCGCCGTAGTTAGTAATCACGTTTTGGTGATGTCTGCCCATCGTGCCAGCACCAACAATACCAATGGCTAAAGGATTAACACCGCGATTCGTGTTTGCTACAGATTTTGCTTGCATCATTATGCTTCAAGTTCCCTACATATTGTTAGAATTTATTAGTTTTAACTTGTGCCCAAATTGTCGTTAGTTTGGCTGTTGGTTCAACTGCCATCGGATCGTTGCCACCATAAATCTCTATTTCATCAATACGAGCACCACCATTGGCGCGAATGTGGATGCGCAACCATCGTGCTTCTACATCGTCAAATGTTATCTCAGTGGTTTTGCTTATTGCTGCACCTTTGTGGGTATAGACCTTTTTCCAGGTGTTTGCTTCCGAGTTCGCGTCTGCTTTAGTTGTTGCGACAAGGATATCAAAGTCCACCGCCATCCGGTCAAGAAAACTTTGCGCATGATCGCTACCGAAATAGATGCGGTTTACATTAGCGACTGCACCGATGTCAATCTGTGCCCAACCGGGTATTGCACCGATAATCCAACTACGACAGTTGTTATAGAAACCGTCGTTTAGGTATTCGGTGCAGTGTCGTTGAGGACACCACCCATTTATTAGCGAAGAAGCCTCTGGTTTCGCATCCTTCAGTAGTGCCAAATTCGGTTGTTTATCCCGAACCGTTGGCACAAATTCGGGACCTGCTTGACCGCCAGCATCACAAGCATCCGTTGCCGCTTTGATGTCTTGCTCCTTGAATTCGTAAATTCCAAATTTTTCCGGTCCTTTGTCTTCATCATGAAGTGCTAAAACGACAGGTGCTATTAACATAACTACCATCACAAGCAAACAGAAAGTTGTAAGTCTCATCGGGAATTCCTCCTTTTGTAACGAAAATATAGTCAACTTTAAAAAAAAGATACATATTTTCTGTAGGAGTGATCTCCGAATCGCGACGAACCTCACTGATAGTCGGGAATCGGAGTTCCCTCCTACGTCTCAAAATGTCCTGTTAATTCTAAAGTTTACTATATACTTTAGTTAGAAGTTTCAACAAAGGTTTTAAAACAACCCAAGGAGAGTAATTCCACTATTATTGTGGTTACTCAATCCGTGGTTGTCTTGCAGATGGATTTCTTTGTAAACGAATTTTAGAATCTTTCAATGGAAGATCGATCCTTGCTCCGTTATGTAAATGTGATTCAATGATACCGAAAATCAGTTCAGTGCTGGCATACGCGCATCGCACCCCACCTCGTGTCGGTTCTCCTGTATCTAATGCGTGAACGAGATCTTTAATTAGGTTAGCGGTACTACTGGTACGTTCAAAATCAGGAAAAGTATCAGGTACTTTACACGCTCGCCATCCCGGTACATCTTGTTGTTTACGGAGATGCCACTGCCAACCGTTGTTCCAGCATGTAACGGTTCCACCATCACAAATTGCTTCCCATTCACTGCTGCGCGGTGTCAACAGCGCATGTGCTGTCACACCATTTTCAAATTGGATAGTCCCACCACCAACCGGATCTACTTGCAGTACGTCGCCATCAAAAACTGAATCACCTTGCGGAAGGTAACCGGAAACCCAACTTGCAGGTGCATCGCTATTCAGGCGTAAAATCAGATCAAGATGATGGCTTGCACTATTGAAAAGCGAACCGTTACCATAGATAATCAGTGTTCGCAGCTTGCCGATTTCACCGCTGTCAATGATTTCCTTCATCTTGTCAAAACCTGTGTGCCATCGGCGATTTGTACCGAGGTTAAAGGCGACATTGTTTTTCTCCACCGAAGAAACCATCGCAGCTGCTTCGTCCATTGATGCCGCCATCGCTTTTTCTGCATAGATGGCTTTTACACCGTGTTCAGCAGCGTAAATGACAATTTCCGCGCGATGTTCAGGTTGTGTTGCAACACTAACAATATCCGGCTGTTCTTTCTCAAGCATCTCACGATAATCGGTGTAGTGATTCGCTTTAGGGACATTATAACGATTTCCAAAATGCTCCATTATTTTCGGGCGTAGATCAGCACATGCAATAAGGTCAGTTCGTTCTTCGGCAAAAAAGCCTGCAGCATGGGAATAAGGCAACTTAATCGCTTCGTAATCGGGAACTTCGTTGTCAATAAATGCCCCCATTCGGCTGCAACCGATAACAGCGGCGCGATATGTTTTCATTGGTATCCTCCCGGTCCTTGATAAATTCGAATGGAACTCATAGAATTAAGACTATTCAACGAAAAATTTGTTAGCAACCTCAGTTACAAAATTCTTTCCCATCACCCGGTAACCTTCTGCATCGGGATGCAGATTATCAGGAAGTAAATC
This sequence comes from Candidatus Poribacteria bacterium, assembly GCA_028824685.1. Classification (GTDB taxonomy): domain Bacteria; phylum Poribacteria; class WGA-4E; order WGA-4E; family WGA-3G; genus MSPOR6. The sequence continues at coordinate 49,946 of JAPPCZ010000057.1, read as the reverse complement.
CACAAAATCTGAACCAAATACGTCTAAACCGCTGACGTAATGTATATTTTCGTCTCCATAAGACTTAAGTGCATCAGCAGCTGCCTGTACCTCTTCACGCATTTTCTGCAGATTGAAACCGACAGCGTTTGGATTTTCCTCTCTGTTTGGACAATAAATTGGTGACATTAGGACGATAGGTATTTCTGTGTGTTTCTCACGTATTATCTGAACTGCACCAATAATCGCTGGACGGAACGCACGAGGTCCTAAACTGGATCCGCCTTGGATATTAATGCCGAGACACATGGAGATATAGTTTGCAGGTAGATCGCGAATCATTCGTGCCACCATTGCATCAAGGTGACACTGTCCACCGTAACCGAGACACGTTAAGTTAAAATTCCGATCACGAGCGGCAATACCTGGCCATGTCTGTGTCGGTGATGCTGCAGAACGACATTGGGTGATAGAACTTCCATAAGTAACCCATCGGGGACGTTTGTCAATGAACGGTTCTAATGTTGCACCATCTTCTATGTCTAAATTGCGAAGTTGAAATCGACCGAATTGTGGTAGCCAGAGTTCAATTAATTTATCCTGATCTGACAAGTTTTCAAAGACGAAACTGTTTTTTCCCTTTAAATCAAACGATGCAATGAACTCTCCATCACAACAGAGATCAAGCATACCGGATTCGCGTTGTTCAACAATACTGCCTGAAATGCGCGTGGTATTGCTCCGAAAACTGATACGAACCCCCGCCGGCATTGCTGAACGTTCTAATAACGGTTCTGGAAACAGCACGTGCATCTCGTGAGGTGTACGCCATGGCATAATAGATGTATCTGTTTTTTCAAGGGATACAACTCCTTGCCAATTCAAATTCGGAGTGTCAGGTTTCAACTGCATTATAATATTTCTCCTCAGTTTTAGTGTGAATTACATTGCATCAACAACAGCACGAAGTTGGCGGATACCGTCTAACATCTGTTCTGGGTTTCCCCAGTGTTCAATGCTCGCAGCCCCTTTAAATCCGTCATCAATTAATGTTTGCAACAATTGTTCATAGCGCAAATCTGTGTCTCTAATTGGATCCAGATTTTTCTCACGATTCGGTTTTACATGCACATGCCGCACGAGTCCCTTAATATGCGAATATCCCTCAGGTAATGGATTTTCTCCGCAGTGTAAACCGTTATTGACATCCCAACATGAAGCGAGTGCAGGACTATTGCCCAACGCATCAATAACAGTTCGCGTCTCTTCACAAGTGCCAGCGAGTGTAGCATCTTCGTTTTCAAAAGCGAGAATAACGTTTGCACTTTCAGCAATCGGCACTACGGGTGAAAGTTTTTCAACAATCTGATCCAAATAGTCGTTTATATCTGGACGCGACGATTCTTTAAGTCTCCGATTGGGATTCCAAAAAGCAAACCCTCTAATAATCTGTGTTTCAAAGGCGTGTGCAAGTTCAACCATCCGGTCAAAGTGCCGCAGGTGGCGTTCATACTCTTGCGGATTATCAATTGCGCATTTGCCAAAAGGTGATCCGACACTCGCGACGCGGACATCGTAAGAAGTTAGCACATCTTGTGCACGTTTGACATCGTCATCGTCAATTTCGGTTACGTGTTTGCCCCAAACACCACCGCGCACTTCCACAGTAGTGGCACCCGCTTCAACACCGAGTTTGATAGCCTCCTCAAAATCTTCTCTGGAAACTTCATCAGCAAAAAAACAGACATCTATCATTTTTTATTTCCTCTATAATTCCGTGCTTTTCACTTAATCGGAAAGACAGACTCATTTCTAAAATCTACAAACACACTAAACACGATTTTATTTAATAACAAAATTAAGCGGTGAAAAATATAATCAACCCAACAACTGCTGAGAGAGCACCTACAATATTAGCAGTAAGATAACGCGGTAAAAATTGAAAAACACCACTTAAGAGAAAAAACGAGCCAGAGATAATGAGTAGTATGCCTGATCGGTCTCCTTGAATATCTTGTAACAATATAAAACCATCAATAATATTATATATTCCTATTAGCAAGCAAAAAATAACACAAGGCCACTTCATCCATTTTGTTTTTTGATTGATGGTGCTAATCCATTCAGACATTATTTTAGATTCTTCTAAAAATCCAAGTTAGAAATAACAAACGGTGCAAGTTTTGCCATTACCTCAAGTGGTGAATCTTTGTCAGAGACCGACACTTCAAATATAGCTGCATTTTCCTTCACTGTAATCCAAGCAAGAAGCGGAGAGATTTCATCAGGTTTTAGATTGTCATCTTCTATCGGTCCTACACCTTCAATTGATTCTAATAAATTCATAATATTAAGTTTTAGTACTACAAGAGGTGTTTTTGGCAGCCGTTTTAAGTAGGATGGTTTCTTCTTCTCTTGAAGCGTGTCAACGATTGAGTGCATCTGCTCTTCAGAAAAACTTAAAAGAGAGAGTCCATCCCTTTCGGCATAGTAGATATTCGATCCAAACTCAGACACCGTAGCACCTTTATAATCTGTTTTAGAAACAGAAGTATTCTGCAGATTAGAAAGACTGTTACCTATCTGATCCCATTTGCCGGGGTTTTTGGGAATGAAAATTAAACTCCCGTGTGTATATACGTTTCCCGCATCAATCTGGAACGTTTCATCGTTAATATCAAGACTTTCCAAATCATCCGGTTCAAACAGCGTTAAGTCATCAACAGACAAGGCAAGTTCTCCGGTCAAACCAGCAATAACATCGTCTTCAAAATCGAGATTTAAGATGCCTTCCAGAAGGGTGATGAATGCATAAACGTCATCCGTTTCTGTATTTTCAATTTCGGTATGGACCAATTCCCAGACAGTTTCTAAAATCGTTGGAGCAATAGCAATAAACAGGTCTTCTTTTCCTGACAAACTCTTAAGTATTTCCAGTTCGTCGCCTTCTTTTAGAAAGGGACCAATTCTGCTTTCCGGGAGGGTCGAATCAAATTCTGTATAGAATTGAAAAAGTGGTGCAACTTCCAATAGATTGAGTTGAGCAAAAACAGTTTTAAAAGTTTGCAGTTGTGTTCGTTCAATATCTGATAAGTCTTGCAGCAGCGGTAATAAACCTGACACATTGATGAACCCTGTTACTTGTCCCATCTCATATTTTTTGGAGACTCTTGAATACGATTCGTTTTTTTCAATAGATAAGGATTTTTTTCGGTAGGTATCAATCAATTTCTCAAAACTGTTTTCACCAATACCGACGACAAGAAAATCACCTACAAATCCATAATTAAACAGGACATCTTGCATTTGGAGTGTATCGTATTTAACTTTCCTATGTTCTCCTGCATTAGGCTTTAATGTTCCCCCAGACAATCCCATAGCACCGGTCAAGATTTTGGTTAACCGTTGCAGATCAGCAAGGTTTCCACCCGAATGTATAACAATGCCGCCCCGAATACTATTTATCCCCACATCCCACATCGCAAAACCTGTTTGATATCCCACAGTGTCAATTATACCAAATAGATCTGTTCCGATAATCGCTTCTGCTGCCAACATTCCTTGTTGTATTTCTTGTAAATCTGATTCGTCCAAAACTTGATCAAGTGTTTGCTCCCAATCTTCCGAAACCTGAATTTCGTTGTAAATTTCATCAATATCATTTAATTGTATATAAACGACGCTTTCCTTTGGAATAAAGTCAGTTACCTTCGCTGCCTGAGCGAAAACTGGGATACTAGTTATTAAGAAGATGGTAATAATTAGTTTATATAAGTTTATCCAAAGTTGTGAAAACGAATTGTGTTTTTGTCCTAAAACTTGGGACTCCATCGGAAACCTCCTTTTTATGGAACTCGAATTTCTTCTACCAACACTTGCACTTCTTCAGGTGGCGGTGGTGTGAAAATAGATACGACAATAGAGACAATAAAATTTAACGCCATACCAAGAGTGCCGATACCTTCCGGTGATATGCCCCACAGCCAGTACTCAGATGTGTTAAGGTCGGGTTTGATAAATTTAAAGAATATGATATATGCTGCTGTGAAGGTAAAACCGACAATCATTCCTGCAACTGCCCCAGCTTTGTTCATTCGCTTAGAGAAAATTCCCATGACGATTGCGGGGAAGAATGAACTTGCCGCGAGTCCAAAAGCAAATGCAACGACCTGTGCAACAAATCCAGGAGGATTGATACCAAAATATCCAGCAACACAGACAGCAAAACCAGCAGCGATTCGCGCAGCCATTAATTCCTGTTTTTCGGATAAATCACGTACAATGCAACCTTTGAGTAAATCATGGGCAATAGCCGTTGAAATAACCAACAATAAGCCTGCAGCAGTAGACAGTGCTGCTGCTAAACCGCCTGCCACAACTAATCCTGTAACCCAATTGGGAAGTTGGGCAATTTCAGGGTTAGCTAACACCATTATGTCGTTGCTGATCTTCAACTCATTTGGCACGTCAGATTTTGGACCACGGTACTGTATTGTTCCATCGTTGTTTAAATCATCAAATTTTATGAGTCCGGTCTTTTCCCAATTTGTAAACCACTCAGGAACGTCTTCATATCTGATATCTTGTAATTCACCATCCTGCTCATAAGTCACAGTTTTAAGCAAATTTGTTTTCGCAAAAATGGCAACTGCTGGTGCAGTAGTATAGAGAAGCGCGATAAACAGTAGTGCCCATCCGGCAGAGGCTCGTGCTTCAGAAGCTTTACGTACTGTATAAAACCGTATAATTACGTGAGGAAGTCCTGCTGTACCTAACATCAGTGCAGCAGTGATAAAAAACACATCAATTTTTGATTTGCTTCCATCAGTGTATTTATCAAAACCGAGTGCTTCGTGTAGTCCATTGAGGCGGTCTAAGAGGTATACCCCTGAATCATCTGCTGCACCCAACCCCAACTGAGGAATTGGATTACCTGTAACAAGGATAGAGATGAATATAGCAGGTACAAGGAATGCAAAAATGAGGACGCAGTATTGTGCGACCTGCGTATAGGTAATGCCTTTCATACCGCCAAGTACAGCATAAAAGAAAACAATTCCCATCCCGACAAGCACACCATAAGTAATGTCAACATTTAAAAATCGGGAAAAGGCGATACCGACACCTTGCATCTGTCCAGCAACATAGGTAAAGGAAACAAAAACAGCACAAACAACAGCAACTATCCGTGCCAACTGTGAATAATAGCGATCCCCAACAAAATCAGGAACGGTATATTTGCCGAATTTACGAAGGTAGGGGGCTAATAATAGTGCAAGCAGGACATACCCGCCTGTCCATCCGAGAAGATAGACGGAACCGTCGCGTCCCAGGAAAGCTATCATCCCTGCCATTGAGATGAAAGACGCGGCACTCATCCAGTCCGCTGCAGTTGCCATGCCATTCACAACCGGATGCACATTGCTACCAGCGACGTAGAAATCCCCAGTTGAACGCGCCTTGGACCAAATCGCTACACCGATATACAATGCAAAGGAGAGACCCACCATCACGAAGGTCCAAGCTTGTACGCTCATACTTATTCCGAATCCTCCGCGTTTTCTTCATCAGTTTGGTATTTTTTATCTAAACGGTTCATCAACCAAGCATAGACAAAAATTAGCACAACAAAAATCCATATAGATGCTTGTTGTGCGAAATAGAAACCGAGGCGAAACCCTCCGAACCGAATTTTATCAAGTTGTTCGACAAATACAATTGAGCAGAGAAAAGATGTGACAAACCAGATTCCGAGTAGGATACCAAGATATTGTAGATTTTTCCGCCAATACAGTTTTTTATTCTCTGATGGTTTCACAAACTGTCCTCCGATTAACATGGAAACTTTTGGAATGGAAACAGTAGGAGCATACTCAATAGTATCAAAATACGAGATTTTTGTCAATAGTTCTCAGGAAACATCAAACGTTCCACTTGTTCTATTAGGATATGTAAAACCATAATATGGATTTCCTGAATTCGATCCGCTGTCCTACCCGGTGCAATTAGGTAACTATCACAGTAGTTTTTAAGCTGTCCACCATCTCTACCAATCAATCCAAACACGTACATCTGCCTTGATTTTGCTGCTTTCGCCGCACGAACAACATTATCGGAATTCCCGCTCGTTGAGAGGGCAACTAACAGATCGCCAGGATGACCTAACGCTAACAGGGGGCGCGCGAATACTTCCGCAAATCCAAAATCGTTTGCAGTGCAGGTAATATGTCCTGCATCACTTAGCGCAATGACAGGAAGCGGTTTCCGATTATCACGAAACTTTCCTGTACACTCTTCTGCAAAGTGGATGGCATCACACAAACTCCCACCATTTCCACAAGCAAATATTCTGCCTTCCTGTTCAAAAACGTGTTGCATCAAGGAGGCCGTCTCAGCGATAACTTTGATATTATCGGGGTTTTGGATAAATTGATTGAGTGCGTCCTGTGCATCTGACAACGCACTACGAATACTATGCGAGAAGTCCATTCTATTTTTCTCCTAACGTGTCAAACTGCAAATCCATTGAATCACCAGGTACCAAATTGTCCCATTGCTGCAACAATTTTCGCAGATGCTGTCGCATTATCTCAATCTGCACAGGAGTGACATTGGCAGGAAGTTCTCGGCTATCAGGTTGAAGCAACGGATTCGGGAAACTTTCCCATAATTCTGCCTGTAACAAGGCTACGATAGGTTCTGCTACCATTGCTTCTTTGGGAATTTTGAAGGGGCGTTCTGATGTAGGCAGACTAAAATCAGGGATGCCGTAACCTTTCGCAACAAGTCCGAAGAACGCATTTTGAAAACCCAGCGTAGTTTCAACAACATAGTGCGCGAAATCGTGTTGCACAAATCCACGATGAATATATGTCCAAGTGACACTCCCATCGTCTCGAATGCAGGTAAGTGTGTCGGGTTTGTGTTTATGTTGATTTTTACCTTTTTTAAAACGGATGACCACGTGCTTTAAAGTTCCAATTTTGCTGATGCTTTAATGCCTTCGGCAACCCACTCTCGAATCAACATCACAGGCGATATCCCACGTAACTTCGCTGTGGCAGTAACAGCTGCGGCTTCTTCAGGCGTTAAAGCAAGTGGAACTATAGGTTCGAAAACAGATTCCTGGACCACTTCAAGTTCGTTCTCAAAATCGGTTAAGTCGTGAGAGTCCCAAAAGTTGGCAAGTTCTTGAATTGAATCAGTTTGTAGAATTATTAGATCTTTATTCATTTTTTCACTGTTTATTTCTTCTAAAAGCGTTTTTTCCTCTTAGGCATTCTGTTCTTCAATTTGATGCAGTGCTTCGCTGATGTAACGGCGGATCCATTCACTTTCGGTGGTTTCTGCCAATGCGTTGAGCGCTGAAATAGCCTGCGGATTGCCGATTCTGCCTAAAGCCACAACAGCAGCTGAACAAACTGATCTATCAATATCGTTGACACTGCTTATCAATGCTTCTATCACCTGAACAGGCGGGTTTGCAACGCGTTCCTCGCTAAGCCCCAATTCACCCAGAGCAACGACCGCAGCACAACGCATATCTGGCTCTTCGTCTTGCAGGAACGGAATAAGTCTGTCTACGGCACGTTCATCGCGGAGGTGTCCAAGGGAAGATATAGCAAAGCGACGAACGGCTGTGTTATCGTCGGATAATGCATCAATGAGTGGTGCTATGGCATGCACATCCCCTACACCACCTAACCCTTCAGCGGCATAGGCACGCATTTCAGCGGATTCTGATCGCAATTTTCGAAGCAACAACCGCGTCGGGAAATACCGCCAATTCCTTAAGGGGCCGTCTTTGTGTAAAAGCAGCTGAATCAATCTACGAATCTTTTGTTGTAGAGATTGATCCGAAACTTCGCGTGCCATTGTGCTGCCTCTGTGGTAATGAAATTGTGGAATTATAGCATGTATTCTATCCAATGACAATCGGTTTTTAGATATGAAATGAACAGAGTAACTTTCTCTGTATCCTACAAGGTAATACCCAATTCCTTTGCAATGGTGTAAACATCTTTATCACCTCGTCCAGACAAGCAGACCGCTATAACTTTATCTTTCCCAAGTTTCGGTGCCAGTTCACGTAGATATGCGATTGCATGCGCGGATTCTAAAGCAGGGATAATCCCCTCAGTCTCCGACAATAACTGGAATCCTTCCACTGCTTCTGCATCGGTAATTGGGACGTATTCTGCCCTGCGAGTTTCGCGATAATAACTGTGTTCCGGACCGACACCAGGGTAATCTAAACCTGCGGAGATTGAGTGTGCGGGTGTAATCTGTCCGTCTTCTTCTTGCAATAGATAACACTTTGCCCCGTGAAAAACACCGACACTTCCGGCAGTCAGCGGTGCGGCATGTCGTCCACTACGGATACTTTCACCCGCTGCCTCAACACCGATGAGCCGTACCGATTCATCATGATAGAATGGATAAAACATGCCGAGAGAATTGCTCCCACCTCCGACACAGGCAACAACACAATCCGGTAAATCGCCCTCTTGTTCTAAAATTTGTGTTCTTGCTTCTTCACCAATGACGGCTTGAAAGTCCCTAACAATCATCGGATAGGGATGCGCGCCTACAACTGAACCGAGAAGTAAATACGTCGTCCGAACATTCGTGACCCAATCTCTGAAACATGCATTGATAGCATCTTTCAGTGTGCGTGAACCAGAATTGACCGGTACAACCTTTGTTCCCATCAATTGCATGCGGAATACGTTGAGTGCTTGTCGTTCTATATCCTCTTCACCCATATAGACTTCACATTCCATATCGAACTTCGCAGCGACGGTAGCGGTCGCAACACCATGTTGCCCCGCCCCCGTTTCAGCGATAATACGTTTCTTACCCATCCACCGTGCAAGTAGTATCTGTCCGATTGCGCTGTTGATTTTGTGTGCACCTGTGTGGTTTAGGTCTTCCCTTTTGAGGTATATCTTTGCACCGCCGAGTGTTTCCGTTAGTCGCTCTGCATAATAGAGTGGATTCGGACGTCCGACATATTCACTGAGATAATATCGAAATTCCTTTTGAAAGTCAGGATTATCTTTATGGGATGTGTACGCTTCTTCTAATTCTATGAGTGCGGGCATTAATGTTTCGGGGACATATCTGCCACCGAACTGCCCGAAGTGTCCTGTAGCGTCAGGGAGCTGTTGCATGTGAGTTCTCCAATTTGTGATAGATTTTGCTTGAACAAACGTCTATAAGTTCTTTTGCATCAATGATTTTGCACGTAGGTTTGGACGTTTTAAAACCGATGGGTTTACGATAGATTCTGGAAGTTGTCCTGTTAATACCTGTGTCACGCAGGTTGCAGCAGTTACTTCCAATTCAAGGATTGATTCTTCAGAGACAAATGCGGCGTGTGGTGTGATAACCACATTATCAAGTGTAAGCAAGACCTCATCTATTTCCGGCGGCTCAGTTTCCAACACATCTATACCAGCACCGGCAATTTCTCCGTTTTGGAGTGCCTCTGTGAGTGCTGCGGTGTCTACAATACCACCTCGCGCAGTATTGATTAGAAATGCTGTCGATTTCATTGCGCGAAATTCGTCATGACTGAACATGTGCTGCGTTTCAGTTGTCAATGGTGCGTGGATTGTGATAAAATCTGCTGTTTTGAGTAAGTCTTGAAAAGAGACTTTTTCAGCACCTTGAGGTTGAATTAATTCCGCAGAGGTGCGAGGTGAATAGATTTTCACATTCAATCCAAACGCCTTCGCTTTTGGAATAATTGCTTTAGCAATGTGTCCGAATCCGATGATACCCAATGTTTTACCACGCAATCGGTACATCTGTTGTCCAATGTTCTGGTCCCAAATGCCAGATTTAATCGCTTCATTGTAAACTGATATATTCCTTGAACAAGCGAGGAGAAGTGCCATCGCATGATCAGAAACTTCATCAACACAGTATGCAGGAACATTTGTAACGATAATGCCGTTCTCAGTAGCTGTTTCTACATCAATGTTATCTAATCCGATACCGTAACGTGCGATAATTTGGCATTTTTTAGCTGCGTCAATGACAGACTCGCGAACCGGTTTCCAACAAGTTAGGATACCGTCCACCGTCGGTGCAAGCGTTAGGAGTTCTTCTTCGTCACCCGTTTTTGCTACGATAAGTTCTGCACCTATTTTGGCAAGCACTTCTCGTTCAGGTTCAATAGAAGACCATGCGTAGTCAGTTATAAGAACTTTCCAATTGTTTGACATATTTGGTTTTCTTGAAGCTGTTAGGGTGATTCAGGATGTGGTTTACTGCCCTCTTTTATGAGTTCAATTTCTGCGCGAAGTTCTCTAAGTTCAGTACGCAGTTCCTCTCGTCCACGTTGTTTGATCATAGTAAAGACCTGTGGCACTCCAATTGCTACCACTGTCAATAATATTATGGCTATCAACAACAATCCTATTATATGCAGAAGATCTTCTAATCCATCCATTTTAGTGTTATGTGTTCTTTTATTCCTTTTTCAGAGTTGGTCATTGCAGTTTTTATTTCTGCACGTACACGTTGCTCTGAATCTGTCCCCTCAACTTTTACAATCTCCTTGATACGTTCTATATCCGAGTCACTCAATTTTGAGAAGGCAGGTAAGGTTAAAATCAACATACCTACCAAAATGAAAATTAAGTTTTTCATAAAAGATGCTCCCTAAAATTAAGATTACCAGCATTTCCTACAAGAACACTTTGCCAGGATTCATTAGGTTTTGTGGATCTAAGGCATGCTTGATGGCACGCATTAAATCAACTGCGTCTCCATGCTCTTTCTCTAATGCTGCCCGTTTACCAATACCGATTCCGTGTTCGCCAGTGCAAGTGCCATCTATTTTCAAGGCAATGTCTACAATTTGGTCGCTGATCTGCTGCGCTTCTGCTAATTCATCATTATTCCCAGGTTCAAGTGGAAAGACAACGTGGAAGTTTCCATCACCGACGTGGCCAAGCACAGATGCACTGAGGTTGGAATTTTGAAGCAATGTTTTTGTCTTTGTGATACACTCAGCGAGCCGAGAGATTGGGACACAGACATCGGTGACATATCCTACGGAGCCAGGACGTCGGTTAAGTGCAGCGTAGTAACTATCATATCGGGCTCGCCAGAGCCGTTTACGTTCCGTTTCATCTGTGGCATATCGAAAATCGCCACTTCCATGTGCTGATGCGATAGTACCACCGATCTTTGAACTTTCGGCAACAGTGTTAGCCGATCCGTGAAATTCAAAGAAGAGCGTCGGAGCAACTTCGTAATTTAATCCAGAGTATTTATTGACAGCATCCATCTGAAGTTCATCTAACAGTTCTATCCGAACGAGGCTGACACCTGATCTTATGAGTTCAATGACGGTATTTACTGCGGCATCTACGGTAGGGAACGCGCAGACAGCGGAGGCGATTGCTTCCGGTAACCGCGCTAATTTGAGTGTGATTTCAGTGATAATTCCCAATGTGCCTTCTGAGCCAATGAAGAGGCGGGTCAAATCATAGCCTGCAGCGGATTTCCGCGCTCTGCCACCGGTGCGAACAAGCGTGCCATCAGCAGTAATAACGGTTAAGCCGAGAACGTTGTCCTGCATAGTGCCGTAGCAAACAGCACTTGTACCAGAAGCGCGTGTTGCTGTCATTCCACCTAAAGAGGCATCCGCACCCGGATCAACGGGAAAATGGAGTTCCGTCCCAAGTTCAGCAAGATGTGTGTTCAATTGCAAACGCGTAACGCCTGCTTGCACAGTAACATCTCTATCATCCGCGTTGACGCTAAGGATGCGGTTCATTTCGTTTAAAGAGATACAAAGTGTTCCTTCAGCTGCAACGACCGCTCCTTCAACTCCAGTGCCAGTACCATAAGGGATTATCGGCATACTATAATTTGCACAGATTTTTACGATCTCAGAAACTTCAGAGTTGGTTTTAGGAAAGGCAACAGCATCGGGCAGCGCGCCGCTATGATATGATGCATCCCGTGCGTGTGCGTCTCGGATGGCACTGTCTGTGCTGAAACGTGTTCCAAGAACGGAACGGAGTTCTTTATGCGGATTTATTAAATCGTGTTGGTTCATGCTAACGGTATTTTAGCATGAATTGAGGTTAGAGGCAAGGTAATATGAAAGGAAGTTAAAATTTCGTTCGCAAAATGAGTAGGCACTGCTCCGAGTAATGTTCATTTAGCGTCAGCTTTATTCATGGAATGTAACGCGCTCGTATATTTCCTGCAACGGTAATTCACACTGAATGGAAGTAAGTGCAACTTGCTGCGTAAGCTCTTGGAAGAAGGTTATACTCCACTCATCAGGTTTTCGGAGGTAGCGTTCAACGTTCACCTTGTCTTGCGAGACGACGAGATATTCTTGCAAAGATTCAATCTGTCGGTAGTGCGAAAATTTTTCACCTCTATCATACGCTTCAGTTGTGGGAGAGAGCACCTCTACAATGACAATTGGGTTTAGGAGTATGTCAAAAACATCGTCTTCAAAGCGAGGTGCATCACAGACAACACCGACATCAGGATAAAAATAGGAATTTGCTGAGGGAATACTAATGCGCATATCGTTAGAAAATGCGGCACACCCAGTCCCTTTCAAGCGAGTGCGGAGTTCACCGGAGATATTGTTAGTAATTAGATTATGAACGAAACTTGCTCCGGGCATAGTGATAATCTCTCCATTGACGTATTCGCTTCTGACTGTGTCAGCGTCAGGGATTGCTTTACGTTCTAAAGTGATATATTCCTCTGGTGTCAGAAATGTTTGCGCGCCTCTTGTTGCCATGATTCCCTCCGATAATTTTCTGGTAACTTTATTATAGCGGAACTTTGCAGGGATTTCAAGGTTTAGATTTAACTGCTAACTTCTAAAGAGGTTTAGGTACTTCTCAAGAACGAATAAGCGGTTACGAGAATGCCCTGTTGTTTCATTGAGTACACCGAGTTCTGTCAAAGATTTTAAGAGTCGATTCGCGCTTGAAAAACTTATACCCAACCCTTTTTCAACTGATCTTGCGTTAAGAATAGGTGTTGCATACATGAGTTGTAGTAACTTTTGGGCGTTTTTCGCACGCGAGCCCAGCGTTAAGATTTTGGTTTCATATTCTTTTTGAAGTTCAATAATAGTTTTGAATGTCTTGAGTCCATGCTGAGCGGTTTCTATGACTCCACTTAAGAAAAATAGAATCCACTGTTCCAAGTCGTTTTCAGTGCGAACTTGAGTGAGGGAATTATAGTATGAAACCTTGTTTTTCTCAAAAAAACTGGATACGTAAAGTATTGGTTTGTTTAGTATCTGTGCGTCAATAAGCTGCAAAACAATTAACAACCTTCCACACCTACCGTTACCATCAAGGAAAGGATGGATGGTTTCAAACTGATAATGCGTAATAGCGATTTTGATAAGATATGGCAGTTGTAGTGATTGGTTGTGCCAGAATTTCTCTAAATCGCTTAAAAGATCAGGAAGTTCCTCTGCAGAAGGTGGAACATAATAAGCATCTGCTAATGACGAACCTCCAATCCAGTTTTGACTCCTGCGAATTTCACCAGGTGCTTTATGTTTGCCTCGGACACCGGACATTAATATTTGATGAGTCTCTTTTAGTAGGCGCATTGAAAGTGGAAGTTCAGGCAACTTTGCTATCGCGAAATTCATGGCTTTAATATAATTTTGGACTTCTTGCCAGTCGTCCTGTCTTTCTGGATTAATCTCTACTTGCGGTAAAATAGTTTCGTCAAGTTCAGTTTTGGTGCCTTCAATCTGGTTCGAGTCCGTTGCTTCTTTCGCGATATTCATTGGAACAGACAAATTAACGTCTGGACGGAGTTCAGCATAGGCGTTGAATTCTCCTAAAAATTTCGCTGCTTGTTCAATCAGAAGACTTATCTGCGGATTTTCCCAAACAAATTGACGATTAACGGTGGAGGGTGTAAAACTCTTATATTCTCGTTGTTGTTTGTATCTGCCCGCTATAAAGTTTTTCATATTACCTGGTTTGCCTATTTTGACGACCATAAAAATTGTTGTTGTCATTTTTATCTATTTTTGACAATGGAAAATTTCATTTTATCATTTTTATCTATTTTTGACAATCCCAAATTATGTATTGTCAATTCGTGGAAGATTTATTTTTCCAACCTTCAAGTTGTAAAAGATTCAGCAAGTTTATGATGATAAAGGTTTTATGGTGCTGTGGACTTCATTGATAACGGCATCAGGGACAATGCCTTCACCTTGTCCCTCAAAGTTGAGAAGTATACGGTGGCGGAGTGCAGGCAAAAGCACACTATCAATATCCTCGTAGGCAACATTATAACGTCCGTCAAGGAGAGCCTTGATTTTTGCGGTGAGAGTTATCGCTTGAATGCTCCGGATGCCTGCGCCGAGATGCACATAACGTTTGACTATCTCTGGTGCGTCCTCCGAATCGGGATGTGTAGCACGCACAAGTCGGATGATGTGTCGCTCAACATGCTCTGCAATAATCACCTGTGGAACAAGTCGGCGCATCTGATTCAGTGTTTCGGCATCTGTAACTTTGTCGATTGTGATCTCTGCACCAGATGTTGTGCGCCGCATAATTTGAACTATCTCGTCTTCATTAGGAAATTCGATCAGTAGTTTAAATAGAAACCTATCCAACTGAGCCTCTGGAAGCGGATAAGTACCTTCCATCTCAAGCGGATTTTGTGTTGCAAGAACGCAAAACGGTTCTTCTAATTTGTGGCTTGTCCGTCCGACAGTGACAGTGCGGTCTTGCATTGCTTCAAGGAGTGCCGATTGGGTACGAGGCGTAGCACGGTTAATCTCGTCTGCAAGGATAAGTTGGGCAAAAATAGGACCCTGCTGGAATTCAAACTGTTTTCTACCGTGCTCGTCTTCAACAAGAAAGGTCGTACCCGTAATGTCAGACGGCATCATATCTGGTGTAAAATGAATCGGTTTGAAGGTGAGGTTGAGTGCCTCGCTGAGTGTCCGAATAAGTTGCGTTTTGCCTAACCCAGGTATACCCTCAAGCAGCGCATGCCCATTGGCAAGTAAACAGAGAAGGACACCTTCAACTACCGCGTCTTGACCGACAATCCGTTTTTGGACTTCGGTCTTGACACGATAGAAGGTCTCACGAAATTCTTGAATTTGGGTCTCTAAGTTCATATTTATCGGCGTGCTAAGTAGGCGCGCCTAACAGTTTATACAGATTCAGTTTTTCAAATATTACCAGTCGCGCCTGCCAACATAGAGACTCCGATTTTCCATCGGGAGCGAGACACGTTGACCACCCAACCGATGTGACTCTATCATCCCCATCAATGTCTCTTGACTGCGTCGCGCGAGATGAACAGGACCTTTCGTCTCACGGTCCTCGTCAAGTGCTTCCGCTACATCTGTGATGCCCATCACGGTGCCAGTAGCACGAGATACCTCTGGAAACGGCACATCCTCATAAAAAGTTCCCTGTTTCTTCCGGAATTGAATTTCTCTACTGTTGTTTTGGATACGAATTTTTCCGCCAGTACCGCAAACCTCATATTCGGGTCCAGTGCCAGCAGTATTATACCCGTGGACTCCATTTGAAAAACGTATATACCCACTGGTGACTGCTGGATCAACATTTAGGCGATTACCATCCCAATCGGAATCCTTGCATGAGACCGTGCCTTGTACAAAGTCAACTTCTGGGTCTTTAGCGAGGAAGAGGAGCATATCAGCAGCGTGTGTTAATCCCCAGAGTGCAGAACTTGCACCGTATTGTGCAATAGTGCACTGAATGTCTCCGATTTCGCCTGCTTCAACAAGTTCGCGTACCTTGCGGTAGATTGGCATAAAACGACGTTGTGTGCCGTAATTGAATTTAACACCGTGTTTTTCAACAATATCTACCATGATGTCTGCCTCTTCCATAGAACAGCAGAGCGGTTTTTCACAGTAAATACCTTTAACGTTGTTTTCTGCAGCAAAAACAGTGATTTCGGCATGTGGGCCGGGCCGGGTTGCGATACAGATGATATCAGGTTTTTCTTTTTCTATCATCTCTTGATAGTCTGTATAGGCACGTTCAGCTCCGTAGCGTTCACGAATGGCTTCGGCTTTGTCCGCAAACACATCCGAAACAGCGACAAGATCAGTTCTTTCACAAGCCACAGCAGCTGCAGCGTGTGAGAAAGGTTGCCAGATGAAACTATCGGCACGACCTGCGACTTCGTCATCAATGGTTGCTCCCATCCGTCCGCATCCGATGAGGCAAGTTTTATATGTGTGTGGCATGTTTTTCTCCAATTCCTTGTGGGCGCGCTTTGTTAGCACGCTGATCAACTTTAAACGTCATGTCTAACATCGTTCCAATTTTTGAGTCTACCTACTTTTTCATCAGCCTCAGCAAGTTCTAAACTTTTCATGATTTCTGCATTGCTTGTTAATTCATGTGTGGCATTCCATGCTTCTTTATCGTACAAATAGGTCAGATAATCAATAGCAGCACTGAGTTTTTCAGTAGGGAGTTGCTCAATTAACATCACTGCTTGTTGTTTTAAATCTGTTTTCGGCATTACCAATTCCCTATATTATAGTAAATTATGTAAATAAGTTTACATATATTCTGTAGGAGCGATCTCCGAATCGTGACGAAACTACTGTTAGTCGGGAATCGGAGATCCTCTACAGTTCAGATGTAAAGTTAATTGTAGAATCCACTATATACCTAAGTTGCCACCTATGTAGACAATCTGTATGAAGATTAAATAAATATTTCGGTAATCTCTTTAGTCCCGTAGGGACGCAATGTTTATAGAAAAATGTTACCCACCGCCTCTTGAGTTCCGTAGGAACGGCATATTTTTTGTTGATGTGCTTCCAAACATATCGTCCCTACGGGACTAAAGGGATGAGGTCGTCCGCGCTACTATAAACATAGCGTTCCTACAGAACTGAAGATCCCTTAAAATGTTCCGAATATGCATAATGAAAAATTACCGAATTAATAAATTAATCTTCATTTAGATTGTGTCTGGGGAACGCAAACGAACAGTTTGCGCTACGAAATCTTGCGAAAAATGCCCTATTCTATATTAAAAATGGTGCTGCAGCTTTAATATTTTGTAGGTAGCAACTTGGGTTATTACACAACAATGTCGGATAGGTGTTTACTCTCCAGAATAAAGTTTTCCGAAATAGGGACGGAATCCGTCAGGTCCAGGGTACCCATCCCAATAATTGGGATTTTCAGGGAAAGCATCCTCACCACCACTTCGGAGCCATGCGATGAGTGCGGGATCGGTGCCGCGACTTTCTATTTCGTCAACAGCAGCAGCGTGTAGTTTCGCAACAATATCCTGATGTTGATCCTGAACATATTCTAACTCGCCGAGTTTAACAAGTTTGGAATTTTCAGGTTTTGTGGCTACTTCCAAACTCCAATCTTGATCGAAAGCGGTAAAGAGGACGAATTTTTCTTTATTTGATGCTTGTTTCCATCTCTCAACGCTTCCACCTGATAGTGCAAGTTCTCTTTCACCTGATTTACCTTCACGGGCAGGTGTTAAAAAATCGTGTCCGACAATGCCTTCGGGATAGTCTTCACCGAGAATGCTCAAAATAGTTGGGAAGAAGTCTTGTGGTTGCACGATAACGTTGCTACGTCCTGCATCTCCCTCTGGTAAACGTACAAAAAGGGGGACGTGTCCTTCCTGTTCACGCACAGGTTGTCCTTTGCCAAACGAACCGCGTTCACCAACATTTGTGCCGTGATCCCCTGTTAAAATAACAGCGGTATTCTTGTCAAGTCCAGTAGATTCCAGAGCGTCTAAGAATTGCCCGAAGCAGTGATCCATCCATGTCAACTTTGCAGAATATTGTGCTTTGATGTGTTGTTTTGCCTCATCAGACAGACTCGGTTTGTTCCTACCACCAAGACTGCGAGGGTCAATGTTTCCATCATAGCCTGGGCGTTTGTCATATTTTTTCATGAACTCTGGTGGTGCATCCCAAGGTTCGTGAGGATCAAAGCAGTCTACCCAAAGGAAAAAATTTTCTCGCTTAGCATTGTCTTTAAGGAATTGCGCTGCTGTGTTGAAAAGTTTGGCACAGTTCCAATCTTCCAATTTTTTACGATTTCGGTTAGCACGCGCGTAACTTCGGAGCATATTTGATTGAAATGCTTGATCGTCAAGGCAATCAAAAAGTGATTCCTTAACCCAATTGTCTGGCCACGGAACGGTATCCATAATCCAATCACGGTCAACTTCTGCACCACGAACAAATGTCCATGCATGAAAGGGCCAATCAAAGTTATGTCCGCCATTGACAAGATGTGGTGTGTCGTGAATGAGTTGTGTGGCATAACCGCGTTGTGCGAGTGTCCACGGCAATGTTTGACGTTCATGTCTTAGGGGTTTCCACGAATGGAAAGGTGCACCGTATTGACTCGTGATAACATCGGTTCGGTAAGGAATTGTCGGAAAACTTGCACAGAAGGCACGATCATAAGCCCATGCTTTAGATGCGAATCGATCGATGTTAGGTGTTTCTATCCAATCATTGCCATTTGCGCCGATGTGGTCGTAGCGCAAGGTGTCAATAACAATATAAGCGATATTCATATAATTCTCCGTTGGTTATGGCACAATCCTCGTGCCTATGTTTTGTCCCTTATATTTATAAGTCGCGATTCGGAGATCGCTCCTACAAGAGGATTGGAAAAGGATTGTGCCAACTACTTGCATTACCATTTTGGGATAGCACCGAGCAGCAGTTTTTGCTGTGGTGTACCTTCTTCGCGAAGTTTCGTTACGCGCGGCCCGTTAAAGGGTTCGCGAGATTTCATCCAGGCATTCTGATAACACATCAAACAAACGCGTCGGCTTTGCGATGAAGTATTAGCGGCACCACGATGCCACGTCCATCCATCAAACATAACTGCTTGTCCGGGGGAAACTAACACACGTTTTTCGTCAGGAAGCTGGACTGGACTTGGCGGAGGACGGAACGGTGCTCTATGGCTGCCAGGCTGTACAACAGTCGGGCCTTTTTCATCAGTAACTTCGTCAAGATAGTAGCCGCAGTTTATCTGGGCAGGTAAACTTCCATAGGGTGTGCCAAAAGGGTCAACTGGCCATGGACCATCGCGATGCCAGTTTTGGTCAGGTGTTCCCGGTTCTACAATACGGGCAGTTGCACTGTGCAGCTGCACACACGTCCCCAATATCGCTTCCATCCGTTTCATCACTGGTGGATTGTCAAGCAAAAATGCAAATCTATCATCCTCTTCAAGCAATTCACCGATGAATTGGCTTTTGTCGCGTCGTTCATAACTTTCATCAAGCGCGTTACGCAACGATTCAATCTGTTCGGGGGTTGCCGCGTCATTGACAATAAGGTAACCCCATTTTAGGAAGAAATTTACCTCTTGCTGCAATTGGTGATCAAGTTCAACGTTGAGCGTTGGTGGTACTACAGGTCCTTCAGCCATTGCCTATTCCTCCTTTATAGCTGCGCGGTCTGCAGCTGCCCATGCTTCCCACCGTTCTTCGTCAGATTGGAGAAAGCCTGAGTTGCATCGCGGTTGTAGCTGCTCGTCAACACCGAGCAGGCGCATTAGTTGATGGTTGTTTGCCTCTTTTGCATCCGCAAGCAGTTTTTGTGTATGCGGTCCGGTGTGGTGATCAGTGTGTTTGAGCCATGTCAAATTGTAATAGATACTGAAAAAGAAGCGTAGATGCCCGGAGGTATTTGGTGTGCCAGAATGAATGAGACCGTTATGTGTAATAACAACATCACCCGCTTTCATGTGGATGATGGTTTCATCAGGATGTGGAATTCCACGGTCAGCATCTTCAATAGTAATTGGTTTTCGGTGCGAACCGACAATAACGCGTAATGGACCAAATTCATCCGTGAGGTCTTGTAGGTATGAGATTGCATTGATGGCATTGGGGCGATGATAAGCGTCGGTAAAAGGCACATGCGCCCACCGATCGCGATGCCATCCGGAGACTCTACCCTCAGCTTTTTCAGGTTCAATTGAGGGAAACGCGGCAAGCGTTAGATTGTCTAACTGCACAAAGGGCCCCATCACTTTTTCTATAAACTCAAGTATAGTCGGATGTGAGACAGCGGGCCACATCAGTTCAGGTGCTAATTCAAGCGTGTTGCCGAACCATGTTTGCCCGTCGTGTGCTGCAGAAAGTTCTTGGTGCTTCTCTTTCCAAAGTTCCATCTGTGTTTCGTCAAAAACTTTCTCAAAGATAGCGAAGCCATCGGTTTTATATGCTTTAAGGCGTTGGTCTAATGTAGCCATTGTTCCTTCCTATTGAAACGCGTTGTGCCAGTTAACATTTAGTATGTTTATATTTCACATATCTGTCTCGTTGAGTCTGAATTCCGCAACTTTTCCGATACCTGACGATCTCAAAGGTAGGAGGGAACTCCGATTCCCGACTACAACGGGTCGCGATTCGGAGATCGAAATCAACGGTATGAACGCCATTTAGGCATTCACCGCCTACAGAATATCAACAGTTGTGAAAAACAGCAAAACTCCCACGTAACTAGCACAAGTCGTTATTGAACTATTTAGACTATATTTCGGTCTTAGTGTTATCATGCACATTCGATTAAATCATTATAATGTCTATTGTTATACCTTATACCATTTCTATTAATTATTGTCTCATTTACGGTTGTTATGATTGTAATATCTTAGGACACAAACTAAAAGTTTGTGCTACAAAAAGAGACATTATTTGTTAGAAATGGTATTACTTCAAAAGCAACATTTTGCGCAAGAGCGACATATTGTCCGCCTGCAGTTGATAGAAATAGACACCGTTTGATACCTTTTCACCGCTCTCGTTTGTGCCATCCCAATGCGCTGCACGCCCACGCGTTTGATATGTACCTGCCGGTTGATGCCCCAAATCAAGTTGGCGGACCACAGTGCCACGTGCATCATAGATCGTAATCTGCACGTCACTGGCATTTGCTAAACGATACGGTATCCACGTCTCCGGGTTGAACGGGTTCGGATAGTTTTGGAACAGTTGGTTACGCTTTATCTGCCCGAGTGTGACAAGTTTCTTGCCGCGTGACTCAACGGAAGACGGCTCATCTACATCTTTCTCATCAGCATGGGATCCGTAATCCCATAAGAGAATGGTGCCGTCCGGGCTTCCACTTGCGATAGTTTTTCCATCTGGACTGAACGCTACGCTTTCAACACTATCCGTATGTCCTTTGAGTATTCTCTTTTCTTCACCTGTAGCCACATCCCACAGCCTGATGGTCCTGTCATGACTTCCACTTGCGATAGTTTTTCCATCTGGACTGAACGCTACGCTTTTTATCCACCCGAACACCCCTGTATGTCCTTTGAGTATTCTTTTTTCTTCACCTGTAGCCACATCCCACAGCCTGATGGTTTTGTCCCCACTTCCACTTGCGAGTGTGTTACCATCTGGACTGAACGCTACGCTTGTTATATTTCCTGTCCGTGCTCTGAGTATTCTTTTTTCTTCGCCTGTAGCCACATCCCACAGCCGGATGGTAGCGTCAAAACCTCCAGTTGCGATAGTTTTTCCATCCGGACTGAACGCTACGCTTCTGACATCTCCTGTATGCCCTTTGAGTATTCTTTTTTCTTCGCCTGTAGCCACATCCCACAGATGGGTGGTAACATCCTGACCTATGAAAACTTCCCCACTTCCAGTTGCGATAGTTTTTCCATCCGGACTGAACGCTACGCTTAGGACCCTATCCGTATGTCCTCTAAGTATTCTTTTTTCTTCGCCGTTAGCAACATCCCACAGCCGGATGGTGTTGTCCCGACTTCCAGTTGCGATAGTTTTTCCATCCGGACTGAACGCTACGCTTTCTATCCAATCCGTATGTCCTTTGAGTATTCTCTTTTCTTCGCCGTTAGCAACATCCCACAGCCGGATGGCACCGTCAAAACTTCCAGTTGCGATAGTTTTTCCATCCGGACTGAACGCTACGCTTTCTATCCATGCTATATATCCTTTGAGTATTCTTTTTTCCTCACCGGTAGCAACATTCCATAGACGGATGCCATTCCGACTTCCGCTTGCGATAGTTTTTCCATCCGGACTGAACGCTACGCTTCTGACATCTCCTGTATGCCCTTTGAGTATTCTTTTTTCTTCGCCTGTAGCCACATCCCACAGATGGGTGGTAACATCCTGACCTATGAAAACTTCCCCACTTCCAGTTGCGATAGTTTTTCCATCCGGACTGAACGCTACGCTTAGGACCCTATCCGTATGTCCTTTAGGTTGTCTTTTTTCTTCGCCTGTAGCCACATCCCACAAACGGATAGTTTTGTCCTTACTTCCAGTTGCGATAGTTTTTCCATCCGGACTGAACACTACGCTTTCTATCCAATCCGTATGTCCTCTGATTATTCTCTTTTCTTCGCCTGTAGCCACATCCCACAAACGGAGGGTGCTGTCCTCACTTCCACTTGCGAGTGTCCCTCCATCCGGACTGAACGCTACGCTAAAGACCCAATCCGTATGCCCTCTGAGTATTCTTTTTTCTTCGCCTGTAGCAATATCCCACAGCCGGATAGTTTTGTCCCCACTTCCACTTGCGAGGGTTTTCCCGTCAGGACTGAACGCTACGCTTGTGAGATATCTTGTATGTCCAGTATATTGGTCCAGTTCTTCACCTGTTTGTGCATCATATATCCCAACACCAAAGCTATTCGCCGCTGCCAGTTTAGAGCCGTCTGGGGAGTACGCAATTTCACGGTTATGTCCTTTGCCAAGCCGCGCTTTCGCACCTTCGGGTAACCCCCAACGTGTGTGGTCTTGAGCGAAGATGTTTGATGTAAAAGCAAATATCGTCAAGAGGACAGTTAGAATGAAAAATAGTTTGTTTTTCATGAGAAAGTTTTTCTTCCTAAAACTTATAACACAAGTGCCTACTTTAATCCGCTTAAAATATCCGCTGCGAGTTGCATAGTTTTCACTGCCTCGTCCAAGTTAGCCGCGGGAAGTGAAACGGGGGTATCAGATTTAACGCAATCAAGAAAATACCTGTTTTGCTCAACGCTGCCGCTGCTTCCTGGATCAGTGAGTTTGTATTGTGTGCCATCGCAGAAAATCGTCCCATGCGAAACGCCTTCAAGATATGCTGAGATGTTTCTACCGTGAATCTCGTATCGTTCAAGGCGTGCATCTGTCGTGTAGTTTGCGATGAGTTGCGCAACACAGCCGTTCTCAAAGAGAATCAAGGCGGCATGAACATCCTTGTAATCCGAAATTGTACGTTGGACAACACTATGCACTTCTTGAACATCTGACTCGGCAATTGCGCGGATGGTATCCAGAGCATGTATAGGTGTTTCCAGAAACATGTTATCCATCAGGTGTTCGGGGAATCTACGCGATTGTGCTAAACGGGTAATACTCTTGTGGAATTCACCGACCAGTTGTGTGACGTTTCCGCGCGCTTTAACTTGCTGCGTTGCTTCCACAATAATCGGATGAAAACGACGATTCCACCCTACCATCCCTTTCGCACCGGTTTTCTTGGCAGTATCCCGCAAATTAATTGTCTCTTCAACACTCATCCCTGGCGGTTTTTCAAGCAGTGTATTGACCCCACGTTCTAAACAAGGTGCCGCGGCTTCTGCATTAAGATGTGCCGGGGTTGCAACGAAAACTGCATCAAGTGTTTCATTGTCCAGCAATGCTTCTATCGTGTCATAACGTTTTGAGACGTTGAACGTATCACCAGCACTGTTTCGTGCGTTTTCTACCAGATCGCAGACTGCGACAAGGTCGGTATCCTCAAATTTAGTGAGAACTTGCATGTGACCGCGTCCGCGTCCACCACATCCGATAACTGCGACTTGTAGGTTTGCCATAATATTCTCCGCTAATGCCTTATGTGTGGTGCTTCCATCACTTCACGTTGCTCAGGTGACATATCTTCAATGTAGTCCGGATATTCAATCCGGTGTGCCCCTGCACTATATGCCTGAAAACCGGGACTAAATTTATAGAGAAGTGCGCGCCGTTGATGCGAGGCTTTCCATGGAAGCGTGCCGTGTGTTAGAGTCTCCGTGAAGATAACAGCATCGCCTGCCTTGGCATTGACTTCAAGCACCAAATTCTGGTGTTTTTCGTATCGTTTCATATCACTTGGACATGGCAAGTTCGCCTTATGACTGCCGGGAATAATCGCAAGACCACCGTCACCAGGTCCCTCATCTGCCAGCATATACTCCACAACGGTGAGTCCAGTATAGATGCGTCCATATTTGAAGAAATATGCCTCAGAGAAATTAGGACGTTCAATTCCACCGCCGTGTAATGTGCCACCTTCAGTGCCATCTTCCATAGCAATTAAGCCCGGTCCGTGGTCAAGTCGGTATTGTTTACCTAAGACTTCCTCCAAGTGCGGTTTAACGTTGGGATGGACAAGTAACTCACGGAAAGGTTCACACCAAGGTTTTTCCCATGCCAACATGCCACCCATATCCATGCGGTGTGCCGTTCCAGAAAGTGGTTCTGAACCACCAGCCAATGAGTTCTCACGTTCTCTGAGATTTTCTATGTGGTGGTCAATCGCTGCGTTGCACTGTTCAACCTCTTCGGAAGAGAGGGCATTTTCAACAATGATATATCCCGTCAAATCAAATAGATATTTTTGTTCTTCGTTCATAAGTGATTTCTCCAACGTTGATGACGGTTAATTACTAAAAACACTGGTAGGCGTGTTTTGCAAACGCGCCGAACAACGACATATTGTTTATCTTAATATCTGCTATAGTTTCCCAACGTTTTGCATATTAGCAATCTCCAAAAAGTGTGTCAAGGAAAAAGATAATACAACTTCATCAAAAAGTCTTGTATTTTACATACTATATGTGTATAATGTATTTAAACAATAAATGTCCAACCTCACAAACGTTTCCCAAGAGCTATTTTCAAACAGAAACCATTTTTAATCAATGTCTATACAGATTGAAAACCGACTTACACAATTCATTCCAAATCTAAATATCTCTCAAATAGTGTTGCAAGAACAGTTAGCTGCTTTCATAAAATCTGAGCGGGAACAACTTAAAGCACATATCTTAGCGGGAGAGAGTGGGTTTACTGCGTGTTCTATGCACACACAGATATGGGATGTAGTTATCCAGAAAGTTTACGAAGTTGCCTCCTATCAAATTCAGGATGAATACACAAAACAGGTTGAGGAACTCCTTAAGATACCAGGTGTTGATTACAGTGATTTCTCAGATGACTTTCCTGACGAATGGACACCTGATGTTGCGTTGTATGGTGTAGGGAGCTACGGAAGAAATGAACTCTGTTTCTTTTCAGATGTGGATGTGGTGTATACATCTTCTGTTGATCTTGAGGATGTATATGATGAAGGCACATTGGAACTTATCCGTTGGTTCTACGATTTTTTTGACAGCCTACATACGGCGATTCCTGGTTTTGAGTTTAGTTTTATCTACCGTCCGATGGCAGATATAACTAAGTGGAATTACCAAGACATGACCGCACTGATTGATATGCGGTTTATCGTTGGCGATACGACACTGACAGAAAAGTTTCAAAGAGCGGTACATTCCGATAAATCTGATATTTCGCTTGTGCTGGACCTCCTTCAATCAAAAGCAGATTCCTTTAAAGCATCCGAGGACACGATCTATCTCAATCAACCTGATATAAAAACAGGTCGAGGCGGGTTAAGAACACTTCAATATGCCCTTTGGATGTGCGGACTTCCTCAGTTCACCTCAATACTTGAACTTTACCAACGTTTTGATGATGAACAACTGATGCCATCTCTTGATTTTATGTTCAAGGTCCGGAATATGTTACACGTTTTAGCAGATGCACCCCACGACTCGCTCTCTTACAATCCAGAACAAGAGGACACACTTCAGTCGCAAATTGCAACAGCACTCGGTTATTCAGACAAAACGGAGGAATCTCGTTATGATTTTATGGCGGACTATTACGCTAAAGCCAAGTACCTACATTTTAAAGCGGAACTATTGATACGGAAGTTTCTTGCAAACGGAATACCCGTTTCCGATGTACTCGGTGTGCGAACAGATGTGCTTTACTGTATTGATAACAATTTCGGTGAACTTGATACAGATGAACTCTTTAAACTATTTGCCTATTTCCAACAGTACGATTTTGAGATTGACCCATCGCTTGCGACCTTTATCTTCGCTTATGTTGATGCGTTTGATTGGGAACGTTTTAAACCGAGAATGGCTGAACTTATAAATACACCCGGCAATGTAGAAAAGAGTTTGACACGTCTACATAGACTTGGGATTCTGTCTCGACTCGGTGAGGGAGGAGAACGTTTTGAAAAAGCGATGATGACACGGAGTGAACGTAGTCTTGATCCATACACCGTAGGGAAACATACACTTACCGCGATCGGACACCTTGATGAAATTCGCCGCACTGAATCAAGTAGTCCATTTGGAGGCGCCCGCCTCGGTCAACCGATGACACCCTCTCCAAACTCCGAATTGGAGGAGCTGAACACCGCTTTTCGTTCCCTTTCCGATCCAGCATCGTTATATATGGCACTTTTCCTGCATGATATTGATAAGCCTGACCCGACTCATCCAGAGACAGGAGCAGAAAAAGCGAAACGTATCGCCCCAGAATTTGGGTTTAATCCGCAACAGACAGATGAGATAAGTTTTCTGATTCGTGAACATCTCACAATGATTACATTGGCACGTTACCATCAATGGGATGAGGGCACAATCTCAGAGTTTTGCGAAAAAGTAAATTCGTTAGAACGTTTAACAGCGCTTTATCTACTAACTTATTGCGATTCAAAAGCGAACGGTTCCCAGAGTTTTAGTAATCTGGTAAAACATAACCTTAAGCGACTGTACGAAGTTGTGCGAGTGCGTTTCGTTGGTCAAGAGGAATCGCAGTGGGGTGTTTCCGCACCGCCAGCAGAATTTCAGCATTTTCTCCATCAGATGCCGGTCACTTACCGTATCGGTATTCCGCCAGAGGAGATCCCCATGCACATGAAAATGATTACACAAGCGGAAGCAACAACCTCTAACGATGCGAATCAGACAGCAAATGCGGCTATTCTCCAATTCGTCGACAAACCGGGTTTTACAGAATTGCATCTTTGCGGGCATAGTCGTATTGGCAAGTTGCACACGGTAAGCGGTCTGTTTTTTGCGAATAACATTGATGTCCGCGATGCACGCGTTTATACGAAACAGGATACAAATGTTGAATTGGAGATTTATCGTCTTGTGCATCAACCGCCACACTCTACTGCCGAACCGCTGCCACTTGACGAGGAATTAAAACGCGATTTAGATTTTGACATCCGTAGTTTGATGGCGGGAGAGGTCACACTTGAACAGATTTTTGAGAAGCACTATGTTGATCCGACAGGCACATGGCGGATAGACGATGTTACTGTAGAAACAGCGCGAAATTATACGGAAATTGTGGTAACAGGTGAGGAGAAGGTCGGTTTTCTCCACTATTTTAGTGGCATTTTGGCAAAATTGGAGTTAAACGTTGAGATGTGTAAGTGTTCTGGGTTAGGTGGACAAGCGATTGACCGATTTTATGTGCAACCTGTCACAGATCCACAAAAGGTGCGCGATCATATTTTAACGGAGTTACCAACAGATGCGTAATGTGAAGAGCCAATCGTCTTTTGGGCTCGGTATCCTACTTTTTCAGGTATCAATGTTAATGAATGTCCAATACGGGATACCTACCCGAAATGTTTCTTACATTATGGTAGAGATTAGAATTAACGCTACATTCCTGAACTGTGAATCAACGCAGAATGCGCTTTTGGCATTCTGCGGGAGGGAACTCCGATTCCCGACTGCTCCTAAGTTTCTGTCGCGATTCGGAGATCGCTCCTACAGAGGAAATGTAGAATTATTTCTATAGTCCACTATAAAACCTGTTTTCGATGATAAATAAGCATTTATGAAACACCCTGAGTTAAATTAGCTTTAGCAATTTTCGCATTTCTAAACTTACGTTTAACGTGAGTTTGATAATTAGAAAGACGGGCACAAATTGAACAGAGAACGGACATATTTGCTTAGAAAATCGTTATTTTGGTGTTTTTATCTTCCCACACGCTATCGCTATGGGGGCCCGCCCTCTAAATCCCCCTTATCAGTGGGACTTTAAGAGGAAATGTGGAAGTCCTAACTATTTTTCAAACTCACGTTAAATATGATTTTCAGGATTTTCATTTTTCATACATTATCACAGCCCCAGCGGGGCGAAATGTTTATAGTACGCGCCCCACCCAATGTTTAGCCCAGCGGGCGAAATGTGTGTAACGCTTTCATTTATATGTCGCTCCTACGGAGCTTAAAGAATATATTCCCACGTTTACTACAAACATATCGTTCCTACGGAACTCAAGGATGTTTAGTTAGGTTTTCAAGTCCTCCCACAAGGACACTTGGTAATAATAGACCTACGTTGTCAATCGTAACTATATGAGTTATTTTTCCGTAATATTGCATGGTATATATCAGATAATTCCATTTTAACAACTGCATATAAGAAGACCATTCACACCGGACATTTTTCAATTTGGATTTATAATAAGCAAGGAGGAAAAACATGAGGCAAACGGTCTCAGTTAAAGGAGCGCGAGAAAATAACCTGCAAAATATAGAATTAGAGATACCACGCGATCAACTCGTCGTTGTTACGGGCATTAGTGGGTCGGGTAAATCCTCATTAGCATTTGACACCGTCTATGCTGAGGGACAACGCCGATTCCTTGAATCGATGTCTACCTACGCCAAAAGGTTCATTACGCAATTGAAAAAGCCGGACGTTGATTTTATTGACGGGTTGTCGCCTGTTGTATCAATTGAACAGAAAACGGTTACAGCGAACCCCCGTTCCACCGTGGGAACAATGACCGACCTGCAAGACTACCTGCGAATGCTTTTTTCAACTATCGGTATACCACATTGTCCATATTGTGAGACAGAAATCCCGATCCGGTCTCACTATCAAATTTTAGAACGCCTCCTTTCTTTCCCTGACGACACCGAAGTAGAAATCCATGCCCCCGTCTTCAAGATTTATGGTGAAGATTATGAATACCTCTTTGACGATATTAGGACTAAAGGCTGCAGACATGTGCGTATTGACGGTGTTGAGCACGACATCAGCGAAGAAATAGAATTAGATCAAGATAAAGAATACGATATTCAGGTCATCGTTGACAAATTTTTCGTCAAAAAAGACGTTGATAAACAGGTTTTAGCCGCGCTTGAACACGCGATGTTGGTCGGGGAAGGCTTTATGCGTTTTCATGTGCAACCGCCGGATGACGAAGACGTTGACGTTGACGAACTACTGGCAGATTTTGGCTGTGCTGAACACGGTGTGTTGATGTGCGAATTAGGCCCACATCATTTTACCTTTAACGAGCCAACCGGTGCTTGCGTAACTTGTTCTGGTCTCGGTACCTACTTACAGGTGCATCCGAATCTACTCGTTCCTGACAAAACACGGAGTATCGCTGATGGCGCGTTTGTAAAGCAAGCGTTTAACTATGAGCCAGACAGATGGGATGGTCGGATGATGTACAGTCTTGCCCAACACTATAAGATTGATCTGGATATGCCTTTTGCCGACCTTCCAGACGAGATTGTTGATATTGTGTTTTACGGCACACGGGGAGAGGAATTTCCACTCTGCCAAGCACCAGACGCAAAACCGATGCGGGAAAAGCATATCGGCATGCCTGTCCGTTTTGATGGCATTATTACTCGCATTGACAGGCGTTATCGGAATTACCGGAAACAGGGCGAGGCACATTCAGGGATGGAGGATTATCTCCGAAAAGTGATGGTTGAACACACTTGTCCCGATTGCCACGGCATGAAACTTAAACGACAGCGCCTCCTTGTTACTATTGATGACAAAACTATCCACGATGTTGGCGAATTACATCTTGAACAGTTACGCGATTTCCTATCAGGTATTGAAGATATGCCTGAAAAACAGCGCGAAGCTGGTCAGCGTGTTATCAGAGAATTGGTCACCCGCATTAAATTACTGCTCGGTATCGGTCTTGACTATTTGAACCTCAATAGACGTTCCGCGACGCTTTCCGGGGGTGAGTCGCAACGTATCCGTCTTTCAACTCAAATCGGTTCGGGGTTAATGGGCATGCTGTATGTACTTGATGAACCGAGTATCGGCTTACATCCGAAAGACAATGAGAAGATGATTGAAACCTTGCGAAAATTGCGCGACATCGGTAATACAGTAATTGTCGTTGAGCACGATGAAAGCACAATCCGTGCTGCGGACCATATTATTGAAATGGGTCCTGGTCCAGGTGTTCACGGTGGGCATGTTGTCGTGCAAGGTCCATTTGAAAAGATCGTAAAGAGCGATGATTCCTTGACTGGTCTGTATATGAGCGGGAAACGTGAAATTCCAATGCCTGTTGAACGCCGCGCCATGAACGGCAAATATCTCAGCGTCACTGGCGCAAGAGAAAATAATCTACAAAATATCAGTGTTGACATACCTTTAGGTGCGTTTATCTGCATTACGGGTGCATCTGGATCGGGTAAAAGCACGCTTCTCAACGAGATTATCTACAAAAGACTCTATTCTATCTACCACGATAGCCGCACACTTTATGGAGAACACGACGAACTTGAAGGGCACGAAAACATCAGCGATGTAATTAACATTGACCAATCCCCGATTGGACGTTCGCCCCGTTCTAACCCTGCTACATACATCGGTTTCTATGACAATATCCGCAAACTTTTTGCAAGCACACCTGCAGCGGAATTACGTGGCTATACTGCCTCTCGGTTCAGTTTTAATGTCAAAGGTGGACGTTGCGAAGAATGTCACGGTGAAGGTACAATCACGACGCAGCTGCACTTTATGCCGGACGTTGAGGTTACTTGCCCAACTTGTAAGGGTGCGCGCTACAATGAGGATACGCTTGAAGTTACCTATAACGGCAAGAATATCTCCGAAATCCTTGAGATGTCAATTGAGGATGGGGTTGAATTCTTTGTTGACCAACGTCTGATATGCCACAAGTTAGGTGTTATGAACGAACTCGGACTCGGCTATCTCAAAATTGGGCATCCTGCACCTATCCTTTCAGGTGGTGAAGCACAACGGATTAAACTCGCCAACGAACTGAGCAAAATCAAGCGCGGCAAACATAATCTCTATATCCTTGATGAACCGACAACTGGGCTACATCTTGCGGATATTCAGAAACTCTTGGATAGCATCGGACGACTTGTAGATTCTGGACATACGGTGATTGTGATTGAACATCATCTGGATGTAATTAAAACTGCTGATTATGTGATTGACCTCGGTCCGGAGGGTGGACATAAGGGTGGACAGGTTTTAGCACAAGGCACGCCAGAGGAAATTGCGAAGGTGCGTAAGTCTTTTACGGGACGATTTTTGAAGGAGCATCTTGCGTAGGCTGCTTGCTATTACACAAATCTTGAAAAACTGTAGGGCGAGGTCGCTGTGCCTCGCCTTTTTGTTTTGACACAATTACATTGAAAAATCATGTATTTTCTGTTAAAATGAAAAGAAATGATAAGACTGTTTTGTGATATTTTCAAACAGCATGAGTGTTGCTTAAATAGTTCCGATCCTGATACACAACGGAGATAATCATGGATACGCTAAACGATTTCAGAATCAAACAAAAAAAGTATATGCCAGTTTTTCCAAAAGCGAGTGGAAAACCGACCATTTACATAGAAGGCTATCCGTGTGAGGACGACGAACCTATGGCTGAAACCGATTTTCATGCTGAACAGATTATTACGTTATCCGACCAACTCAAGCGATATTTCGCAATCAACGATCTGGTTCACATCGCCGTTGACAGTTTTATCTATTATAGCGAAGGGGACATCACAAAATGTGTCGCCCCTGATATTCACATCGTGTTTGGTGTTGAGAAATATCCCCTACGTCGTAGTTTCTATACGTGGGCAGAAGGTGCGGTGCCTGTTGCTGTTTTTGAGTTTCTCTCTGACTCAACTGCACATCTGGATCGGGAGAAAAAAGTAGACTTGTATATGACAGAGATAGGCGTTCAAGAATACTTTATCCATCAACCTGAAATGGAGAAACCGGCGGAATTTCGCGGTTGGCAGCGGAGTACTTCTGGGAGTTATACTGAGATTGAACCTGATGCCGAAGGTGGATTGTTCAGTAATGCGTTAAATCTCTGGTTTCGATGGAAAGATGACCTAACGACACATGTGAGGCTATTGCGTCCGTACCTGCCTGATGGCACTCCGATAACAACTTCTATGGAAGAACAACAATTCCACAAGGAAGAAAAACAACTTAAAGAACAAGAACAGCAACTGCGAGAACAAGAAGAACACCTACGACAGGAAGCAGAGGCGATGGCAGCAGAAGAAGCAGAGCGGCGGCAGCAAGCAGAAGCACTTGCTAAACAGGAAACTGAGCGGTGCCGAGAGTTAGAAACTGAGTTAGAACGACTTCGGAAACAAGTCGCTGATAGTGAAGATGGAATGCCTTGACATATCCGAGATTATAGCATATTTCCTACGTTTTGACAGCATCAGACACATCTGCATCGTTAAGGATTTTTAGGTGTTTTTGCCGTTCCACCCAATCTGGTAGATACGCTGACATATACCCCTTAAACAACTTACCGTGATTTGGCACAAGTAGATGCACCAATTCATGCACAATCACAAATTCCGTCAACGGCTCTGGCAGATTTAACAGTTCAGTGTTGAGCGTCAACCTGCCGTTGGTTGATATAGATGCCCACTTCTGCCGCATTTCACGCAAATGGATTTCCCGCACCTTAACACCGATGCGTTCTGCCCACTGCGTCACGGCGTCTTTCAAATCTATGGGACTATCCAATCTGTTTTGTGAATTCATACGCGTTCCAACTTTAGCAATTTGTTTGTTGTTTCGATCAAGTTGTCAGTGCCAACAGTGGGGTTTAAGGTTTTATAGAGCCTAATTCGCAACTCTATTTTTTCATGTGCGTCCCATTGATAGTCTGGAAATTTCTCAAATTCACTATTAATAGCTTGTGCTTGTTTTGGGGTGAAATCTTCTATGACGTTTTTAAGTTCTCTATAAATTGCAAAGGAGTTATTATCCAAATTCACCTCATTACGTTCTCTGGCGGCACTTGAATATTCCTCCGCTAACTTTCTGAACTCAGCTAAAATGTCTTTCGTTTCTGACTGACGATTTTCATAAGCCTCTATAGCTGCTTCTGCGCGTTCGCCAATAGATCTTAAAAACGGCTGGGCTGCGCCTTCATTTGCTACAGTCTGACGTAGTACTTTCCGTAAATTTAGCACCTTAACCGTATCAGATGAATCGCTCTGATCTATTTCTTTCAAAGTGGTTTCGTTCAATTCATAAACAGCGTGGGGCAACTCAAATAGATTGCCTTCCGTATGAGTCTTTAACAGTTCCTGCGTTTTGGTCGTTAATTCCTTATCAACGTAAATTTGCTCGGTATAAGCGTTACGAATTAACCCGTATAATGATGCAAGTGCTTGATAATCCTCTATAAATTCATGTAAAAAGGCATCAGGGGACAGGATATTATAGTAATTTTGTACCTGTTTGAAAAACGTGAAAAATGTTTCCCGAACATCCTTATCCTCAAAATATTTTACTGCTCGATCTTTCGCTTTATCGTCCGAACCTACGGTAAGCGGCAGATACTCCTGTGCATCTTCACGCATTAACTTCGCAAAAGCCTCTTTGAGTACGTCAATGTTCTGAATGACACTCTCAACTTCGTCAGAATCGAAGGCGAGTGCTTTTTCTAATTTCTCAAAGATGCCAACAAAATCTAACACAAATCCCGCAGGTTTTACCAATCCATCTTCATCCTCATAAGGTCTGTTAACACGGGCAATTGCCTGTAACAACACGTGGTCACGCATCGGTTTATCAAGATACATGCAGTAAAGGATCGGTGCATCAAATCCAGTCAATAATTTTTGGGTCACAATCAGTATTTTCGGTTGTTCGTTTTTATCAATGAATTTCTTACGAATTTCTTTCTCTTGGTCTGGCGTGTGGTGGAACGATTTCATCAGTTCAGAGTCGTCATTGTTATGTGAATAGACGACCTCTGAATATTCTGGTGGCAGGTAATTATCAAGTGCCTGTTTATATAATGCACACGCCTCACGGTCTACACCGACCAAAAAC
Organism: Candidatus Poribacteria bacterium; assembly: GCA_028824685.1. Taxonomy (GTDB): domain Bacteria; phylum Poribacteria; class WGA-4E; order WGA-4E; family WGA-3G; genus MSPOR6. The sequence continues at coordinate 15,692 of JAPPCZ010000057.1, read as the reverse complement.
GCCTTGAATCCCATTGGCTCAATTCTTTCCTTGAAGTCTTTGGCGACAAACTTAGCAATTTCCGTTATCCTGTCGGGAGATTTCATCATCACTTTTAGCTTGACAGCACTTTCAAGGATTGCGTTCAGTTCATCAAGATCGCTAATACCTTCAGTTTTTACGAGATTTAGGAATTCTTGATCTAATAGGTCTGGATCAACCTGTAAACCGGATGGGGCAAGTGCGTAATGCAATTGGACAGTCGTGCCGTCTTCAATAGATTCAGCGATACCATATTTATCAAGATATCCCTGTTCGTCGTCTTTGCCAAATGCTTTAAAAGTGCCTTCGCCTTTAGCAAGGTTATCAATCGGTGTGCCGGTAAACCCGATATATGTAGCGTTCGGCAGCGCTGCCATTAAATGACTTCCAAAGTTACCGCCGGTCGTTCTGTGCGCTTCGTCGATTAACACGACCGTACTCTCGCGAGTGTTAAGGTTTGGAGGTTTCTTATCAAACTTGTGAATCATGGACACGATTAAACCGCGGTAATCGGATGCTAAAATCCTTTCTAAGTCCTCTTTGCTTTGTGCGATTTCAAGCGTTGTGATGCCGTAAGCGGTGATATTTCTAAAGAGTTGGCTTTCCAATTCGTTGCGGTCAACAACCATTAGCACGGTGGGCTTTTCTGCTTGTTCCCTACCGCGTAGGAGTCGTGCGGCAATTGTTATCATGGTGAGGGTTTTACCACTGCCCTGCGTATGCCAAACCAACCCGCGCCGTTTGTTCGGATCGTTAACGCGATCAATTACTTTCTCCACTGCACGCGTTTGGTGTTGACGCAGCACAACCTTAGTGAGTTGGTCGTCTCGGTCCTGAAAAATAACTAACCGCTGCAGGACTTGCAGAAAACGTTCACGGTCGAAAAAGGTTTTTACCTTCTGCTCATAGTTTGTAGGTTCATCTGTTTTCCAGTTAAACAGGTTTTTACGATTAGTGTTCCATGTTACGCTATAGAAAAAACCGAGTAGATGTGTAACAGCGAAGAGTTGTGCAGTGGTGAACATTTCAGGTGTTTCGCGATGGTAACGGCGGATCTGATCAACACCCAATGCTAAACCGTCCCGCTTGTTAGTATCTTTTGTTTCCACAACTGCCACCGGTATTCCGTTAATCAAGAACACGACATCGGCGCGATTGGTGTGGACACCACCCTGTTGTTCCCATTCATCAGTGACATGAAACAGGTTATTGTCGGGATTCTCAAAATCAATAAGTGTGACATTAAGTTCGCGGTTTTCACTTGGAACAAAAATTGACTGTTCTCCGCGCATCCAAGATAGTGCTGTTTGGTTACCCTCAAGTGTTGAATTAAGCAAACCGAGTTGCCGCATAACGTTGGTACAATTGGATTCGTCTAAGACTCCTTTATTGAGTTTCAAGAGTTGTGCTTGCAATACATCAGTAAAATAGCGCGCGGCGGTATCACCACCACGCATCTGCATGGCTTGCGAACGCGATACGCGCGTCCAGCCAATCTGATTGCTATAGCGAAGCATCGGTTCTTGGACTGCTTCATATTCGCTCATTGTATCTCTCCACTTTCAAGTAAAGGCACAGCAGACCTTTGCCCTGTCATCAGTCCTTCAAGCATGGCATGGAATAGTTCATCTATCAGTTCAACTTCTTGTTCAAGGACTGCTATTTTTTCATCAAAGGCTGAAAAGGTTTCGGCAATAGCATATTGTTCTGGAAATGGAGGCAAAGGTACTTTGAGTTGATGGAGAATACTTTGTGTGATCAATGGTTGTCCCCCTCTTCTTTGTAACTGATTTAAATTAAAATGCTCTAATTGTTCCGCCAGAAAATCAAGAGATACTTCGTTGCTAAACCATTTCTCTGAATATAAAGCATTATCAGTAATCCAATTCGGGGCTTCTGCTATATGTACGCAACCACAATATGCACCAACGCGTCCGATTACAAGAAGCCTTTGATCGCTGAACTGTTTACCAGTATAACCTAAGATGCCATTTCCTCCATATACTGGAATAGTACGTTCTGCATCGGGTTTACTCTCAATATCTTTTGGACGAGTTTCACCACTTTTCAACTTTACTAAATCACCTAATTTTGTCATTTCCCAGCTCTCAGGAATCTCACCAATCTCAGTCTGTTTGCGGGGTTCATCTTTTGTGCCGTGTGAAAAGAGAAAATCCATTAAGGCCGCTTTGCGTTCGCGTTCTAATACGATTTCGTGTTGTCGGGTGGATTTTGCCTCTTGGATTGTTTGTAGGATGTAGGCAATGGCACGTTGTTCGGGAAGTGTGGGTAGTGATAAGGGTACCCGCTTCATCATGCCCTGATTCAGTTTTCCACGAGTTGTTCCGCTGATAAACGGTTTTATATCAAGATAATTCAATTGACACATTAAAAAATAATTATCTGATAGACCTTGCTTAGCTTGTAAAACATGCGCGTGATTGTTTACCCAAAACTTACCATTCATCAAATAAGCTGAATTTTCAAAAGAACCCCAGTATCCCCCATCTTCTGCTAACAAAACATGCTCACCATCAAATAGATAATCATTTACATAATCTACGACTCCATTTGCCCCGCAGTAAGGATATTCTCCTGGCATCTGTTGCCTTTGAGTCTCATTAAGTGGAATTCTCTTTTTATCAAAGACATTTACCGCTTTTTCAAGTGGTATCATTTTCCAATGTTCTGGGAAATTTACATTATTCACTGCTGCCTCTCCCATTAAGTCTAAGCCGTGTCAACACATCTTCCAAAGCGTTATCCGCTTTTTCACGTGCAATGTGTGCCACCGTTAAGTCGGCCAAAATCTCATTCACTGGACGGTGTACAACTTTGTCACCGACATCTACAAACTGTGAGGGACTCAGGTTGTAATCGGCTTTCCGTGCATCTTCCAGTGTAATAACGCTGCTCAATTTCTCACGAGACTCCCATTCCTGATAAACCTCTGCTGATGCATCAATTCCGTCATCAGTTACGACATTTTTCGGTTTTCCTTTCTCAAAATGTTGAGAAAGGTTGATAAGCAGGATCTGTTCTTTTCGTTCAGCTAACTTGTTGCGGTTTAGCAGTAAAATAATGCCCGGGGCGGGTGTGTTGTAAAACAGATTTTCGGGTAGCAGTATAACGCCTTCAATCAAGTCTTCTTCAACAAACTTTTTGCGAATATCGCGCTCGCGGTTGGTCTGCTTTGCACCGGAACCGCGAGAAACCGCGCCAGTGTCAAGTACAATTGCTGCACGTCCATTGTCTTTTAGGGAAGCGAGCATGTGTTGCACCCAGGCCCAGTCTGCGGAGGAATTCGGAGCAATTCCGTAAGAAAATCGGTTCCAACTATCGTTCTCATAAAAATCACCGTCATATCCTTCTTGATTCCACATCGGATTTGCCATCACATTGTCAAAACGTTGTAGTTTTGAATTATCCGCAACAAAACGGGGGTTGCGGAAGGTGTCGCCTATTTGAATATCTGCGCTGATAAAATCGTGTAGAAAGGCGTTCATTTTTGCCATCGCGTAGGTGGTAGGGGTTAATTCTTGTCCATAGATGTGTGGTGCTTGACTTTTTTCGTCCGGGTGCATTTCATCAAATTGCAATCGTCCTTTGATGAGCAGCCCACCTGAACCACAAGCAGGGTCGTAGATAGTAGAATAGGGTTCGGGGTTAAGCAGTTTTGCCATTAACCATCCAACCTCTTTGGGCGTGTAGAACTCACCTGCGCTTTGTCCCTGTCCTTCAGCAAACTTCCGCAACAGATACTCGTAAGCACGTCCGAGGATATCTGGTTCCGCATCTTGTAGTCCAAGCCGATGTTGACTGATAACCTCAATCAATTTTTCGAGGCGTTCGTCGTCAATACGCCGCTGTCCGCTTTGACGTTCGTTGAAATCTTCTACGTCCAGCACACCCTGTAACCGTGGATTAGCACGCCCAACCTCACGCATGGCATCGGTAACAAACTGTCCCAGATTACCGTCAGCGGGGTGGTTGCGAAGTGCTTCCCAACTATACTGCTGCGGAATATAAAAACGGACAATCGGGTCGTCACGATCAGTTTTAAGTGCATCTTCATGGTCTTGCTTAACAATCTCCCATGCCAATTCTTCATTCCCGAACTCTGTTTTATGTTTGGCAAATTCGTCATCAAATACATCGGAGAGTCGTTTATAGAAGATTAACGGTAAGATGAAATCTTTAAATTTTGGGGCATCGGTTGCACCTCGTATCACACAAGCAGCATCCCATAGCCATGTTTCAAGCTTGGATACATCTAAATGTTCCTCGTTCTCGGATTCCAAGGGGAGTGTGATTTGGGTGTTGTCGGTTGGGGTTTTCTTTTTCGGCAAGAGACATGCTCCTTCAGTTTTTACTATATTCAAATTATAGCATCTTTTGACCAGAAATGCAATACCAACAATTTCCCTTGCAAACAAAACCTAAATTGCGTATACTTTATACATTACTACAAACCCACATCCGCGGAGACGATTCTTGTCCGATAATCTATTAAGTAACTTAAACAGTGTACAACGAGAGGCTGTCCAACACACCGAGGGACCGCTCCTTATCCTATCGGGTGCGGGGAGCGGTAAAACGCGCGTGATTACGCACCGCGTCGCCTATCTCATGAAACACCACCGTGTCTCTCCCTTCCGTATCCTTGCAGTGACGTTCACCAATAAGGCAGCAAACGAAATGAAGGAACGACTGGAAATACTCGTTGGAGAGGGGACGAGCAAAAACCTGTGGGTTGCAACCTTCCACGCAACCTGCGCGCGTATCCTACGCCGAGACATTGAGCAATTAGACGGCTTTACCAAAAACTTTACAATATATGATAAGGGTGAACAAGTAACAGTTGTGAAAGATATTATCAGACAGCACGGCTTGGACGACAAGATGTATAATCCGCGCACCATTCACGATTTGATTGGTAAAGCAAAAAACAACGCCATAAAACCGGATACTTACGCGAACACGGCTGACGGTTATTATGAAAAGATTGTTGCCAAAATATACCCCGAGTATCAGGACACACTCCGCAAAAACAACGCCTTAGATTTTGACGATTTGCTCAACTTTACAGTGGAACTGTTCAAAAAACATCCAGATGTGCTTGAACATTATCAAGAGAAGTTTGAACATGTGCTGGTAGATGAATATCAGGACACAAACCGCTGCCAATATGAATTGGTGCGTTATTTGGCTGGTGAAAAAAAGAATGTGTGTGTCGTTGGAGATGATGACCAATCCATCTACGGATTTCGTGGTGCAGACATCCATAATATATTAGATTTTGAAAAGAATTACCCAAATACAAATGTCCTCCGATTAGAGCAAAATTACCGTTCAACGCAAAATATATTGGAAGCAGCATGGAGTGTTGTTCAAAACAATAAGAAACGTAAAGAAAAAAAACTTTGGACAAAAAATGAGAGTGGTGAACTTGTCACCTGCTATGAAGCGATGGATGAACGTGATGAAGCAGGTTTCGTCGGGACAAAGATTGAAGATTGGAACGCTGAAGGAGTTGATTATAAGGACTTTGCGATCTTTTATCGCACGAATGCACAATCCCGTATATTTGAGGAGGCACTTCGCGCTGCGAATATACCCTATCAGATTGTCGGTGGGTTAGGCTTTTATGACCGCATGGAAATCAAAGATCTGATAGCTTATCTCCGCGTCATGTGCAATCCTTTCGATTCAATGAGTCTCAGACGCATCATCAACGTGCCGACTCGCGGCATTGGTGCTACATCACTTGAAAGACTCATGGGTTTTGCGGATAATCAAGGAATAACACTTTTTGAGGCTGTTGAACGTGTTGACGAAATCGAAACGATTAACGCTGGTATCAAAGGAAAAATCCACCGCTTCGCAAAAATTTTTGACGGGTTTGACGGAGATGACCTGCCGTCTGACGCACTTGAACATGTGTTTGATACAACGGGTTATCTTGAAAACTTTAGAGGACAACGTACTATAGAAGCACAGAATCGCGTGGAAAACATCGAGGAACTAAGGAACGCTGTTTATGAATACGAGCTGATTGCTGAGGAACCAACGCTTTCGGATTATTTGGAAAATGTTGCACTCATTGCGGATATTGATACCATGCAAACAGATGACAATACAGATGAAACAAATATCGTGACACTGATGACCTTACATAGCGCAAAGGGTTTAGAATTTCCTTTCGTTTTTATGGTTGGCATGGAGGAAGGTTATTTGCCGCATCAACGTTCCGAGTGCACAGAAGCGGGTTTAGAGGAGGAACGTAGGGTCTGTTATGTCGGAATCACGCGTGCGATGGAGCAGCTTTATCTCGTGCATGCACAGGCACGTAGAACGTGGAGCGGCGCGGAATACAGAGTCCCATCCCGTTTCATTGAGGAAATTTCGCCGCATCTTATTCAGCACGTTGACCGTTACAACTCCCCATTCTCACAGCCAGAAATCAGTTACATTGAAGAGCATCAAGAAGAATCTTTCGGAGTTGGTCAGATTGTCCACCACGAAAAATTTGGACGAGGGAAGGTAACGAAACTCAACGAATCCGTCTCAGGTACTTATGTAACAGTCCGATTTGACCGTGCTGGTATTGGATCAAAGCAATTTGATGCTGCATTGGCGCAGCTGCAAGCAGTTTAATTGAATGTTTTCTATTCATTCTACATTGATTTGAACGAGGGCATTTTGTAAGGAGAAATAAATAAAATGAAGAAGTATTATACAATAATTGCACTATTGTTGGTGGCATGTTTAGGTCTGACAGTGGCATTATCTCAAGACGGGGGTATTGCAGAAGAAATTGAGGCAGTTGTAATGGAAAACTTGCGGGCAACCCAGGCAGAGGATCTGCATGCAATGTTGAACACAATACATAGCGAATCTCCTCTCTATTCTCAAACGGAAGAAATGGCTACTGTTTTGTTTGAAAATTATGATGTGAATTATGGATTATTGGTGTTTCGCTACATTGAACAGGATGATGAATACGCAATCGCCAGGTTAAAATATTCTGCACAAAAGTCGGCTGGACCTGACTTCAATGACAATAATCTTGACACTATTCATGTTTTTCGTGAAGAAAACGGTAGTTGGAAAATTTGGAGCATGGCTATCTTGGAAATAGAATATATTTGATTGGTAGATTCTAACAGAAAAAGTGTTTTGCAGAAGATCGCTGAATAAATCGAAAAAAGGAAGGAAATCCAGACTATATGGCAACAATCACCACAGAAGGCGTTAGCCACGTCGCAAACTTGGCACGTCTTGAGTTTAACGAGGAAGAGACAAAGGATTTCACAGAGCAGCTTGCCCGAATCTTGGACTATATCGGCAAGTTGAACGAATTGGATACGGATGACGTTCCACCGACATCACATATCCATCCGCTGCACAATATCACTAAGCCGGATGTCGTCAAAACCTCGTTACCTCGCGATGCAGTTCTTTCAAATGCCCCAGAGCCAGAAGAAGGGTATTTCAGTGTGCCCAGAGTAATTGACACGGAGTAAGGAGCAGAAACTGAAATGTCGCTTTATGAACTGACAGCACACGAACTACACGACAAACTCAAGGCGCGTGAAATTACTGCTGTGAAATTAACCGAATCTGTTTATGAACGCATTGAGGAGGTAGAACCACAGGTCAAAGGTTATTTGACATTGACCAAAGAAATTGCATTGGAACAAGCGGGTGCCGCAGATGCAGGATTTCAAAATGGAAATGAGATGTCACCCCTCGCTGGCATTCCTATAGCAATTAAAGATGTGATATGCACCAAAAATGTGCGGACGACGTGTGCCTCTAAAATCCTTAGCAACTTTGTGCCACCTTACGATGCGACTGTCATGACAAAACTTCACCAGCAAGGTGCTGTGATGATTGGCAAAACGAATATGGACGAATTTGCGATGGGGTCATCCACGGAAAATTCTGCATATCAACTCACACACAATCCGTGGGATTTAGAAACGATTCCCGGTGGGTCAAGTGGTGGTTCAGCGGCGGTTGTGTCTGCGGACACGGCAATCTGTTCGTTGGGTTCGGATACTGGAGGTTCTATTCGTCAACCTGCAGCACTCTGCGGCGTGGTCGGTATGAAACCGACTTATGGACGTGTTTCTCGTTACGGTCTTGTTGCTTTCGCATCTTCGCTTGACCAGATTGGTCCGTTTACGAAGGATGTGACCGATTGTGCGTTGATCCTCAACGCCATCTGTGGAAAAGACGAGATGGACTCAACCTCTGTTGATATTCCTGTACCAGATTTCACACAAAGTCTTATCAACGATGTGAAAGGTCTGAAAGTAGGTGTGCCAAAGGAATATTTCGCTGAAGGTTTAGACACAGAGGTAGCAGATTGTGTGCATGCCGCTATTGGTGAGTTCGAAAAACTTGGTGCATCTGTTGAAGAGATTTCGCTGCCACATACTGACTATGCCATCGCTACATATTATATTATTGCACCTGCAGAAGCAAGTGCCAATCTCGCGAGATATGATGGTGTCCGCTACGGCTATCGCACAGAAGAACCCGCAGACTTAATCAATATGTATAAGAAAACCCGCAGCGAAGGTTTTGGAGAGGAAGTAAAACGTCGTATAATGCTCGGCACTTTTGCACTCAGCGCGGGATACCAAGATGCGTACTACCGTAAGGCACAGAAGGCACGGACACTGATAAAGTCCGATTTTGATGCTGCATTTGAAAAGGTTGATGTGATAGCAACACCGACCTCACCGACCCCAGCATTTAAAATTGGTGAACGGACTGCGGATCCGTTGCAGATGTACCTCTGTGATGTGATGACAACACCAGCAAGTCATTCAGGGTTACCAGGGATTTCTGTTCCGTGCGGTTTAGTAAAAAGTGGCTTGCCTGTCGGCTTACAGTTGCTTACAGCACCCTTTGATGAAGAAACGCTTTTACGTGTCGCTTATACTTTTGAGCAAAACACTGACCACCATTTACAGAAGCCTGCAATATAGCACGCTAAAGGAAGATAATGAAGATCATAATTGCTCCTTTGGGTGGACTCATTGGAGCGATATTAGGCGGAGTCCTCTGGGCGAAGTATATTCAGTGGACAGGCAATACTGCGGGGTTGATTGCTATTGGTATCGGTTTATTCAGCGGCATTGGAATGCTTCTAACTTGTTCTGGTGCCATTGAGCCTAATGAGAAAAAGCAGTGGTTGATGGTTGCAATCGGTGCTGCTGTTTTCTCCGTTATCGGTATCTTCATTGGGAAATACCTTGATGTTCAATGGAATGCAGTTACGCAAATTACAGAACAAATAATAGAAAGTCAACCAAACCTCTCGGATGAGGCAGCCACATCTATAGCAAGAACCGTATACTCAGACAGCTCAAGATGGGAACACATGAAAGACCGAATGGACTGGTTTGACCTACTCTTTGGTTCAATAGCAGTCATCGTTGCTTTTTACATCACATTAAACCCAAGAGTTCGAAATATTATTTCTAAATTTAGTAGAATATGATAAAGTTTGACCTTTGAAATATTGAAATGGAGTAAAAAATGAAAAAGAATTACACTGGCATCATCCTTTTAACAGTTTTCGTTTCGGTTTTTCTTCCGTTAAGTTGGAGTTTTGCTGAAACTGAAAACGCAAAAACAGAAGATGAAATACTATTAGAGAATCTGGCACTCTTTTCTGAAATATTGGCTTATATAAAACAGGAACACCTTGATAATCCAGAATCTAAGAAACTGATAGAGGGAGCAATCAAAGGGATGCTCCGCACTTTGGATCCATATAGCCAATTCATTCCTGACCTCATCGCGTTCAACACACCGAATCGTGGAAATTATGGCGGACTCGGTATGACCGTCGGTATGCGTAAAAATATGATAACTGTCATTACACCTTTCAAGGGTAACCCAGCCGCACTTGCTGGAATACAAAACGGCGATATTATCAGTCAGATTGATGGCGAATCTACTGCAGTCATGACATTAGATGATGCAGTTGACCTTTTGAGAGGTGAACCCGGCACTTCAGTTTCAATTACCATTATTCGTCCGAAGGAGGATAACCCAATAGAGGTTAACTCAATAGAAGTTACACTCACGCGAGAAGTTATTCGTATGCCAAGCGTGGAAAAAGACATTATTGGTGATAATATCGGATATATCAAAATCAATCAGTTCCTTGAAACGACAGGAAATGATGTTGATAACGCTTTAGCAGGATTCAATGAGAACAATATCACCGGTATTATCCTTGATTTGCGTTTGAACCCAGGCGGACTTCTCGGTTCTGCAGTTGAAATTGCAAGCGATTTTCTTGAACCTGGACAACTCGTTGTTTACAGTCAAGGACTTAAGGATGAGGACCGTAAACCCTTCCACGCACAAGGAGAAGCAAGGGAAAAACTCCCGTTGATCGTTTTGGTTGATGGTGGCAGTGCAAGTGCTTCCGAAATTGTTGCGGGTGCGATAAGAGACCATAAAAGGGGCCTTGTTATGGGAAGTAAAACCTTTGGAAAAGCATCAGTGCAAAAACTTTTTCCTCTCAGCGATTCAAAAGCAGCACTTAAATTAACGATTGCGCGCTACTATACACCAAACGATGTGAATATTGAGAAAATTGGCATTATCCCGGATGTTGAAACTGCAGGATTTACGGGATCTGAACTGCAGATGCAGCTCAAACTGCGCAATCACGAAAAACTAATCGCCTTTGTTGATGAGAATGGTGATGACGTTTTAGAAAAGTTAGCAGCTGCTGAACATGCCTCGCGGGATGACCGTGAAGCCTCAAAACTTCTACAGGCATATAGAAAATTGACGGATGCCCTTACTGAAGAACAGATCGTCCTCAGCGACATCGGAATAAAGTATGCTATCGCTGTGGTTACGCAAAACACGAAGGATGAACTTGAACATGACCCACAGGTTTTAGCTGCGGTTGAGCAGATGAAAGTACTTAAGTTGTTAGGTGGACAGAACTGATTATGATGAATTATTGAAATAATTGGACACTTCACTTGTAAGAGCGATCTCCGAATCGCGACATATAATAATATGTTGACGAAGCACTAACAACTCTCATAGTACTCTGAAGATGGAGAAGATGATGAACCCCCCAAAGCCGATCTTGAATTATATAAGCAACACATGGCACGAATCTGCAGCGGTCAACATGCTTGATGTAACAAACCCTGCTACTGGCGAGGTTTTAACACAAGTCCCGTTGTCACCTGCGGATGAAGTGCATCAGGCAGCGACAGCCGCTGCATCTGCGCTTGACGAATGGCGCCGCACCCCACCTGTCCAACGTATTCAGTACCTATTCAAGCTAAAAAACCTTTTAGAAGAAAACCTTGATGACATCGCGCAAACGATTACGATGGAGTGTGGAAAAACACTTGCCGAAGCGAAAGGCGAAATGCGGCGTGCTATTGAAAACGTTGAAGTCGCGTGCGGCATTCCTACGTTGATGCAAGGCACAAATTTGGAAGACATCGCTACGGGTATTGATGAATTCATGATCCGTCAACCCGTCGGTGTATGCGCTGTGATTGCCCCGTTCAATTTTCCTGGAATGATAACTTTCTGGTTTCTTCCTTATGCCATCGCTTGTGGGAATACCTATATCGTCAAACCTTCTGAAAAAGTGCCGCTTACCATGCAGAAGATATTCCAACTTCTTGAAGAAACTGGACTACCAGAAGGTGTTGTAAATCTTGTTAACGGTGGGCAAAAGACTGTGGATGCTATCTTGGAACACCCTGAAATACGTGCTATCAGTTTTGTTGGATCAACTGCAACGGCAAAGGCTATCTATGCAAAAGCTGCCGCAAATGGAAAACGTGTTCAGTGTCAAGGTGGTGCCAAAAATCCGTTGATTGTTTTACCGGATGCTGATCCACAGTTTACTGCAAATGCAACTGCTGATAGTGCGTTTGGGTGTGCTGGGCAGCGGTGCCTTGCTGCGTCCCTCGCCTTCGCTGTTGGGGGTGCAAGGGATTGGTTTCCAAAAGCCATTAGCGACATTGCTACGGACAGAGTTGTCGGGAATGGATTAGAAGATGGTGTGCAAATGGGCCCTGTCATCACGTCTGAAAGCAGGAAGCGAATTGAAGGGGTAATTCAAACAGGCATAGATACTGGCGCGCGCGTTCTCGTTGATGGTCGGTATCCGAACATCCATGGCGGTGAAAATGGAAACTTCATTCGTCCAACCGTCCTCGGCAATCTTGACCCACAAGGGGATATTGCGAAGACAGAAATCTTCGGTCCCGTTTTAGGACTCATCCATGTTGAAACAATTGACGATGCAATTGCCCTCATCAACAGCGGTAAATATGGTAATATGGCATGTCTTTTCACAAGCAGCGGTGCATCAGCACGCAAGTTTCGCTATGAAGCACAGATTGGAAACATCGGTATTAACATCGGTGTTGCTGCACCGATGGCGTTCTTCCCATTCAGCGGTTGGAAAGATAGTTTCTTTGGTGATTTGCATGGACAGAGTTGGGATGCCGTCGATTTCTTTACGCAGAAAAAGGTTGTTGTTGAGAGATGGAATTAGCATTGAGTAAATAATTGGCTTTACTTTGGAACACAACGAAATGAAATATAAATCAAGCACATCGCTCCTCATTTCAATCGGATTACACCTCATCGTTGGTGTTATTGGTTTCTTTTACTGGTTTAAAGTGGTACCAAGCCAACATAAAGACACCATGGATGCGTTCTTTACAGAAGTGGAAAAACCGAAAACAAAACGCATCATACAACCGAAACGCCCCCAAATCCGCAAACAAACCACCCAGAGTACGAATCAACCGCAGATGAAGATATTAACAAGCAACCAACCCGTAACGCATCGCGGTGTTGTGTCTGCTGCAGAAGCGACTGCCTTTGAACCTTTTGAAAAAGTAAATTTGGGAGAAGGTCTCGCTCCTAGTACGACCTCTGTCAAATTTGAAGGTGCACCCCGCATTCAGAGAGGTGTTGAACAACCCATTAAGAAACAAAAGAAGGCCCCTGAACGTATTAAGAGTAGGTTAGTTAAGTTTATTGAGGCACAAGAGGGACCACAACGTATTGTCTACTGCGTTGACCTGTCTGCAAGCATGCAGGATTTGGCTGATCGAAAACTCAAAAAGATTTTGGACATCATGCAAGATTCGCTCACCTTCCTTGAACCGCACGATAGTTTTAACATCGTGGCGTTTAGTACCGAATTGGTCGTCTATCAGAATAAGTTTGTGCCTGTGACGGAGGAGACAGTTGAAGTTTCGTCAGCGTATTTGGTGGATATTAAATCACAAATTCGGACAAAAGGCACTGACCACGATATGCTCACAGTATTGACAGAGACAGCCCAAACTTCTCCTACAATCGTTGTTCTTTTTAGCGATGGAATTCCCACAAGTATTACGCAACCAGACCTTACGTTGGTAGGCAGCCATGCCAAAGGGAACGGAAAGGTTTTTGCAATGGGCATCGGCATGGCACCGGATTATCCCGGTGCAGTGATGCTAAAGCAGCTAAGTATTGTGAGTGACGGAGATTTTTGGCTCGTTGATAGATAAGTTCCCTCGTTAGGAATCTCCATACAAAAGGAAAACTGCATGCAGGAAATAAGCGTCAAGCGTGCCGAAGAAATTGCGGAAGGTTTATTTCCACATCAAGTAGAAGGCATTGCATTTCTTTTAGGTCGCCGCCGTGCTCTCCTTGCCGATGATATGGGGTTAGGTAAAACGCGTCAGTCCATCATTGCAATGGTTGAGGCAGAACCGCAAGGGCCTTATCTCATCATCTGTCCTGCTTCTATCAAACGTAACTGGGCACGCGAAATCAAAATCGTCTTCCCAGATATCGAACCTGCCATCGTTGGTCCTGCACCACTTCCTCCCACAGACTACAACGGTTGGATTATTATCAACTACGAAATCCTCGGTAAAAATCTTGATCAAATACTTGCGTTCGACTGGAAAGGCGTTGTCTTTGACGAAGCACACTACCTAAAAAATTACCAGAGCCAGCGAAGTAAAAACGGTGCTAAACTTGTTGAATCGATTGAGGATGATCCCGTTGTCCATGCGCTGACTGGTACCCCGATGACAAACCGTCCCCGCGACCTTTTCCCTTTGTTACAAATCCTGAATCATCCGCTCGGAAAAAGTTTTCTCAGTTTCGCTAAACGTTATTGTGAGGCATATCAGGGAGATTTCGGGTTAGTGGCAGATGGTGCAAGCAATATAGAGGAATTAACCGTGCAACTACACGGTATGATGCTGCGCCGCACAAAAGATGAGGTGTTAGACCTGCCACCGAAGGTGCGAACTTGGATGGACGTTGAACTGCACCCTTATGCAATCCAGCACTATAATCGATTAGTACAAGAATTCCTATCTAAATTTGAGTCACCTGAAGCTATTGCTGGATTACCAGAATCCATTGGTCTATCATCGGAAGAAAGCGAAGAATTAGATGAATCAATAGACACTACCGATTTAGGAACTGGCATGGGTAGAATAACCCAAGTGCGTCGAGCGATTGCATTTGTCAAATGCCGCCACACCATCAAATTCGTAGAAAATGCTTTGGAACAGGGTGAAAAGGTGATTATCTTTACATCCTTCCTCAATACGATGCAGCGTTTCCGGCAGCACTTCAAGGACAGAGCGGTTTACGTCTCCGGTGCAGTTCCCGCGCATCAGAGACAGGACCGAGTTGATCAATTTCAAAACGATGATAACATCAGATTGTTTGTGGCTAATATGCACATTGCAGGCGTTGGCATAAATCTGACCGCAGCGCGACAAGTTGTGTTCAACGATTTAGATTGGGTGCCCGCTAACCATTGGCAAGCGGAGGATCGCGCCTACCGTATTGGGCAAACTGGGACTGTCAACGTCACCTATATGATTGCAAATGGCACGATCGATTCGTTTGTTAAAACCGTATTAGAAACAAAAGCGGCGTTGATGGACGCCATCGTTGAAGGCTCAATAATGGTGCCGGGTGGAGAAGCTGCGCTGCAGTTGGATGTGCTAAGTGAACTCAAGCGGATGATGAATGCTTTGTCTGTTCAACCCAATAAAATTGAGGAATCCAATATCCATGACGTGCTTCAGAAAGCAGGTGACGTATATCTTGAAGAGAACACCTCACATCTGCAAGAAGCGACGCGTAAGCAACTCCGTCCGTATTCAGAAGAGGCAATCCGTATTTTAGCAGAAGTCCTCACTGGACCACAACGGTCTGTCTATCACGCCGAAAGTTCATCACAAAAAGGCAAGTTTTATACGCTGGAAGTAGTCGGAGCAGATATTACATGCGATTGCCCTGGGTTTACCCATCGTGGTAGTTGCCGACATGTGCGTCCTCTTAAATCTGCCCTTGTCGCAGGAAAACCTTTGCCTAAAGGTTATACAGGAGTTTCGTCTTAGGATGAATTTTGACTATTATTGGATGCTTCTGAATAGATGTAGGTTGGGTAGAGCACAGCGAAACCCATAAATCAACGGTATGAATGCCATCAGGCATTCCCCGGGTGTCAACTTAAGAAGATGTCTACGTTTTGATGAGTGCTTCTCAACCCTTATAGTGATTGAAACTGTCCCATATTTAGTCCCGACAAATGCCAAAAAGCGCATTTGGCGTTGATTTGGTAG
>JAPPCZ010000097.1 GCA_028824685.1 Candidatus Poribacteria bacterium | reverse complement strand
CGATTGGAATTCGTTACAACTGAAAGTATACCGTACGGTATACTTTTTTATACCACGGTATATTTTTGAAATTCGCTCTAAACCCAGTCTGTGATTGGGTTTCTGGCATATTTTCCGTAGTTGCACTTTTTTTCCAATTATGACCTGGACATCTTTCACGATTTTTCAATATTATGGCTAAATTGGTATAGTTTTGAGCAACATTTTCTCCGTTTATGTTTTGCTTTAGATTTGTGTACTGGCTGTTTTTGTGTTTGGGGCGTGGTTGTGTTTTTCATATTGATATTATACTTGATTGTAGGTGATGGTCAGAAGTTTATGTGGTATTCGGAACAATAGATATCCAATATATGGACAATAAGTTTGCAGGAAAGGTTGGGGTTGATACGTTTTTTGCATCTTGGATGAGCGTTTATTTTGTTGTCAGCATGGTGGTTGACGCGATTTTTTGAAATTTTGGTGAAGAAAGAGATCGTTAGAATTGGCTGGTTCTGCATTCATGTTACAAACGTTTTGACTTTGCATCTTTCCAATGATATACTATGGTGAATTATTGAAATAATTGGACATGACGGTATAAAAAGTCGGGTTTCGCTAACGCTTCTACCCGACCTACGAAATAATGTAATATTATCATATAGAAACGGTATAAGTATTCTTGCTATGATCAAATATGAATCTCGATAAAAACCAAGAGAAAGCTGTTAACCACTTTGCGGGTCCCGCTATCGTTATTGCTGGACCAGGGAGTGGTAAAACCAGAGTCGTAACAGAACGTATTCTAAACCTCATTCAAACCCACAATATCCCACCTTCTAAAATCCTTGCCATAGCATTCAATAGAAAAGCGGTTGAAGAGATGGAAACTCGGATTGTGCTTGGACTACAGTCAAATGGCACTTTGCCTGTCATCCGTACGCTCCACGCTTTTGGAAAAGATATTGTCACCACAAACTTCAGGCGTGCAGGATTTCAATATCATCCCGAAATTTGGTCGGGTGAGATAGACAAAGTCATTGCTAAAGAAAAGAGCCAGATTGATCAGGCTGCCGCAACGACTACGGTTTTCATCTATAAAATTGAAAACAAACAGACGGGCAAGTGTTACATAGGACAATCCACAAATCCGGAACGGCGGAGGCGTGAACACTTCAGTCATTCCTCAAATGATAGACTCCGTCAAGCCATTCGTGCTGAAGGTGAAACGCAGTTCACTTTTAAGGTATTAGAACAGGTTGAAGGAAGAGAGGCGAACGGACGCGAAGCATACTGGATTAGACATCACAGAAACTGTGGTGAAGTGTTCAACCGCGCAGACCCGATGCGAGAACAGTTTAGCAATCAAGTTATGCTTGAGATGTTCTGTCAACATTTTAACGTTCAATACACGGATCATCTGGATAGAGACCCCGATTTTGAAAATCTGCGTGACCGTTTCTACGAGATAAAAGAGATAGTCATGCGAGCAAAGCGGCTGGTTGAAATCGGACTTTTTGATCCAAATACATTACAAAATCCTGTTGCACGCGAATTTGCAAAGAAATACGAAGATCAAAAATCTGCCGCGAATGCTGTTGACTTTGAGGATATGATTATCTACGCCGCACATCTGTTTGAAACTCACCCAGATATCCGTCAAAAATACATAGACAAATATCCTTATGTGCTTGTAGACGAATTCCAAGATATTGCCCCAATTGACTATCGGCTGATTTCTCAACTATCCGAAAATCTATTTGCCGTAGGAGACGATGATCAGGCGATTTATAGTTTTCGTGGTGGTGATTCCCAGATTATGCAGAAATTCGCCAACCGACGAGATGTGAAAAAATATGAAATTACACGTAATTATCGTTCCACATCAACAATTGTTGAACATGCAAGAGCTATAATTGAGCGAAATACACCTCGGATTCGGAAAAATCTACGTTCCCATAATCCGATGAAAAAAGAGATAGTTATTATAGAGACGACACCTGAAACCATCAAAAAGTATCTATTAGAGCAATTATCCGATGCTGTTGAAACAGCAATCCTTGTCAGAACCAACTACGAAGTTGATCGGATTGAGGAGATACTTTCAAGTAAATCCTTATCTTTTCCAGTAGAGGTAACGACAATACATAAAGCGAAGGGACGTGAATGGGAAAAGGTTATTCTTGTTCACAATACGTTGGATCGGAGGTTTCCTCGGAAGGATACCATCCTTGAAGAAGAACGGCGTGTCTTTTATGTTGCTATGACGCGTGCGAAGGGGCAGTTAGTTGTCCTCGGTGGGACGTGCCAATTCGTGCCAGAGTTTGAGAACATGCCGAAAAATATAGGTTATTATTATCGGCAGTTTGCGTATTGGCGCGCAAGGCGGAAATTGAAAAAACTTGAGACTTGAATTAGGTTGTGGTATAATCAGTAGATACTTGAGGAAGGTTCAAAAATGACGCTGGATTTAAGACATCCGTTTGTCATGGTTTGTAAGAATGTTATTAAACTGTTCTATAGTTTGGACAATTTTTTCAAACGTGAGCTGATTTTAGAAATTAGTTCACGACTTATTTGCTAAATCAACACACGACAGACAAATGGAAACTTTCTTTGCTCCAGCAGAGCAATATGTTTATAGCCACAATATGAACCGACATATCCGCTCCAAATGAAGATTAATTTATTATTTTGGTAATTTTCATTATGCATATTCGGAACATTTTTAAGGGATCTTCAGTTCCGTAGGAACGATATGTTTATAGCAGCGCGGACGACCTCATCCCCTTAGTCCGTAGGGACGATATGTTTATTTTTTATGCCGTTCCTACTAAATCAACGGTATGAATGCCATTTAGGCATTCCCCGGAACTCAAGAGGTGCGTTTATTTCGTTTTTCTATAAACATAGCGTCCCTAACGGGACTAAGGAAAATACCGGATTTATTTTTTAATCTTCATCTGGAGTGCGGTATTTTCGCTGTGTTTCATTGATATGCGAACTCGTAGAAAATAGATTTTCCGTTAAAACGCAACATCCACGAGACAAGAATTGTCCAAACTATAGTAAACTATTTATAAGAAAAGAAATTAGTCTATGATAAAAAGTAAAATATATCGTAAATGGTTATGGATTCAGTTACTACTTTTATCCATTGTTGGTCTGCTTATCTACGCAGAGGGTGTCAAGGATTAAAGTAGTGTTGGACTACTAAAATGAAGGAACTTACATATTGAAAAAATTTCTGAGTATTTTTTTATTTATTTTTTTGAGTGCCTTAGCATTCGGGGAACTCTCTATTCAAGAAAAAATTGAAGGACGAAGCCGACCCTCAATATTTTCACCGTGGTCTGACTGGTTCGTTAACACGCCTGATATGTCATTCGAAGAAATGATAGCTGCACACAACCTTTTGTTTGCCAATGCATTTGGACTCCGTTTCCAACGGACAGGTCCTGACGTTCAACTTGCCGGTAACTTCGTTGAAGCAAGAAGACAACGAGATGAACTCCTTGAACTCAATCCAAACATGATATTTCTACGTACAATAAATATGAGAGGGACCGACCCTAACTCATGGGCTTTGAAAGAACTTTATGATGGTGATGACTTTCCTTTTATCGTTGAAAATGGCGAGTTAGTCCTTGGAAGTCCCCCTGAAGAGTATACAGACGTTCTCATTGATTTCACACATCCGTTCGCCCAGAAAATAATAGTTAATCAAGTTATTGCGGTTGCTGAAAGTGGATTATGGGACGGAATCTTCTTCGATTTCTGGAATGAGAAAGGGGTCGTTCTTGGCGGGTATCGTACGTACGAAGCCGAACAACACGCACGTATGGAAATACTCAAAGGTATCCGTGCTGGTGTCCGTGATGATTTTCTGATACTCGTCAACGGGTTGTCGGTTACCGAAAATACGGCACCTTATATCAATGGAACCTTCATGGAAACTTTTAGGGCACAGCGTAAAAGTAAAAATTACAATCATGAAGGTCTCAAGGAGCTGGGAAATGAGTTATTATGGGCAGAAAAAAATTTCCGGGAACCTCAAATCAATTGCTTGGAGGCAGAAGGGATAGGCAGCGAACTGCCGACAAGTCCAAATAACTTACGTGACATGAGACTCCTAACAACGCTCAGCCTTACACATTCTGATGGGTTTGTCCTCTACACAATGGGCGTGCAGTGGGGTGAATCTCATCCACATGATAGTACTTATTTGGATTATCAAGGCGCGGCATTCCGTAGAAATCCAAGATATTGGATAAGACACAGAGAGCAGCATGATAATCTCTTACATATTCACCATCATGAGCACTACTGGAATGATTTTTGGGATGCTAATCTCGGTCAACCTGTGGATGAGAAGGGGCAACTTTATGCAGGAATTGAGGGACTGTTTATTCGGGAGTTCACCAACGGTTGGGCAGTGCATAACCGGAGCGGGAAAGAGCAGATCGTTAAGCTTCCCGTCAAATCAAGTGGTGTTGAAAGTGGAATTACTGCTATTGAACACATTATTCCCGATTTAGATGGTGAGATGTACCTGAAAGCTGAGGTAGATGCTGATGTTAACGGTGATGGTGTTGTAAATATTCAAGACTTAGTTATAGTCGCCAATGCTTTTGGTAAAGCGGAACCCGATGTCAATGGTGATGGTGTTGTGAATATTCAGGACTTGGTTATTGTTGCGAATGCGTTTTGATGTGTATGCAATTTATGCCACTTTCATTGAATATTTTCTGTAATGGTGTCAGTTGTTCATGTCGCAAAGAGTTAATCGCAGATTTTATGCCCTCTTAGATACTTAAAACCGAATGTAAATTTTACCTAATGGAAAACAATAGAAAAAACACGAATTCATCTACACGGAACCAGTTTTTCTTCCTCACCTTCGCACATACCATCCTTGACTCTTACGCGACACTTTTTCCACACCTGCAGCCGTTTCTGTTGAACAGGTTTGCCTCAATCGGTGCGCGAAATAGTTTTGCTGGCATTCTTATCTCACTGTATAGCATTTTCAGTTCTCTCGGACAGATTCTGTTCGGATGGCTTTCGGACAGAGTGCGGACAATACATTTTATAACGTTTGGTGTCGCTTTCACAGCAATCGGTTTAAGTCTGGTCGGGATTGCACCTTCAGCATGGATCGTATTTCTGTTATTAGCCATTGGCGGCACAGGAGTCGCTGCTTTTCATCCACAAGCGACTACTTATGCAGGGGCACTTGCCGCAGAAACGCGAGGGATGGGTATCGCTATTTTTCTGACGGGTGGGAATGTCGGACGCGCTTTAGGACCTTTGGTACTATTATTATTGCCATATCACTTCAATAATAACCTGAATATACTCGGTTGGGAGATGATACTTGGATTATTTGTCGCGTTGTTAGTGCCAATGGTATTGAAATTTGAACATGAACTTGACTTGACAGCCTCTGCTCGTGTGCTATCACACGAAGGAGAAACAGAACGTCAATCTTTTTGGCATGTTGCCGGACCTTATCTTCTGCCACTTCTTGCGTTATTTATTATTGCATCGCTCCGAACGGTTACAATTGCTGGATTAGAGAATTTTCTCTCTATTTATCTTGATGACATGGACTATTCTGACCAGAAACGTTCATTAGTGATTGCACTCTATATCTTCGCTGGTTCAATGGGTATCATGGGAAGCGGTTGGTTTTTAAGTCGGGTAAATACGCTTGTCTTACTGCTGTTATCACTTGTCGTTGCGCCACCTCTGCTCTATGCCTCACTTCACACCAGTGGTATCGCTTTTCTTGTGCTTCTCTTTTTAGGTAATATGGTTCTCACCAGCTCAGTAACGATTAATATAATCTTAGCACAGATGATGCTACGCGGACATGAAAGTATCGCAGCAAGTTTTATGATGGGAGCATCATGGGGAGTTGGCGGACTGCTGAATTTAATAGTTGGGGCTTTAGGTGATAAATACGGTTTGCCTATCGTGCTTGACGGATTAGTGATGGTTCCGTTGTTAGTGGCACCGCTTCTGATTTTCTTACGCAATCAACCGGATTTGTCTAACCCTAAATCTGACTAAAAATTCCACAGCACACTTAAAAAATGGGTACTAACCAGATCGCCGATGAGCAGCGCATAATCAAGACGAAACTGTTTGAGTTGAATACCGATACCGCTTGTCAACCGAGCATCACGGTAGCCTATGCGTAACGCCAACGGAGGACTAAGTTGATATTCTATGCCGAGATGGGTTTGCCCGCCATAACGTTCTTGCCATTGATAGGATATAATTAATTCGCGATTGAAAAAGAGTTTCGTGAAATACGCAAGACCTATATTGAAATTTGCTGGTATTGATTCTTTGAGTGCAGGCACGGTATTCCATGTCAAAGTCGTTTGTGATATATCTTGGAGATTCACACCGAAAGCTAATCCACCTGCATTTTCCAAACCGAAAAGTGCATTCATATCAGGGAGACGTGCAAGCATCCCTGCATCAAAACCGTATCCGCGGCTGCCATAAGTGGAAAACACGGAAGTAACCTCGTCAAGATCACCAACTCCATTGAAATTCTGGAAGATACCTTTCACATTTATACCGAACAGAAATTCGGGGGGAATAGAATCCCTTCCGAAGTTATCCCACCATGATTGACTAACAGCAAAGCGCGTTGCAAGTGATAGCACAAAAGCATTTTCACTGTCGTTGAGATAACCTGAAGGGATAAAATCTTCTTCTCGTGGTCGGTATTTTGGGTTGTTTTTGCGTTGATCAGCACTAATATCGGGATCAAATGCTGGCACATCGTAATAGATTGGAATGTCGTCAATACCAGCGCGAATCCACGAGAGACCGAGTGTCAGTTGTGGTAAGATTTTTCCGATGCCGCTGACATAACTGAATGCTCCTAATCCAGAGCGGCGTGTGGCATGCATCATACAGACTTGATATTTTTGTGAAACGCCTGCTATTCCCGCAGGATTCCAGTAAGTAGCGGTGGCATCGTCAGCAATGCTAACATACGCACCCCCAAGCCCAAGGGCGCGTGCACCGATGCCGTTCGTCAAAAAATCACCAGTATAGTTCTCTGCCGATGCGGACAATACGATGAGAAAACAGAATGTGATAAGTGCTAAGTTTTTTAGTTTAATCAATGATTATTTTTCCTTAATGCAAGTGTCTTATCTTTAGGGTTTTACATCTTGGACACATCTAAATCCAACATCGCTGCTCAAAAGCGAAGGTTTCTCACCCATGCGGTTTGCAACACGAACGCTCTTTGCATTGAAACTCCACGAACCGCCACGCACAACACGACGTGTCGCTATATCTTTAAAATTATTGATAATCTGATTGAGGTTTTCTGGCCCCGCGATAGGGTTGCGTTGAGGTGAATTGACATAGAAATTCTTCTGATACGCATCCAGACACCATTCGGATACATTGCCTGACATGTCATGTAAACCGTAAGCATTGGCAGGATATTTTCCAACAGGTGTAGTCTGCTCATCATGTTTTCCAGATTTTGTTTTTTTATTGTAGTTTGCTTTTTTGGTATCAATCGCATTACCCCACGGATATTTCTGTCCAATTAATCCGCCGCGCGCTGCTTTCTCCCATTCTGCCTCTGTCGGTAACCGTTTCCCTGCCCACTTTGCGTAAGCCATAGCATCGTGCCAACTCACACCGATAACTGGATGCTGGTCGGTAGGTGAACACCGAAAAACTGAATCGGATAACGCGCGATGTTCAGTGGCATTGATGAATTTTTTGTATTCTCCAACTGTAACCTCATGTTTATCTATGTAATACGCATCAAGATGAACGGTATGTAGGGGTTTTTCATCACGATCACCGTTTGTGCTTCCCATCTGAAATTCGCCTGCGGGGATCAACGCCATTCCAGTTGGAACTGTCGTGGTTTTAGTGTCGTTATGACCTTCCGACAACAAACTTGCTGTAACACAGAAAACACTATACGTCAGCAATATCAGCATTCTTATCATCAATGATTACACCCGATTGAGATTAAAATTGTTCCAATAATATTGATATTTTGCAGATTGCCATCCGTTGTAAATTTCATCCCATGGCATTCTGTTGAAATGCGGCAAGAGTGAACCTTCCGTGACGGGTTGAGAACAACCTTGATAGCGATAATCCACAGACAAACGAATTCTATCAGGACTTTGGTTCGGGAGTGCTTTGTGAACGGTATGGCTATGAAAGAACATGGCATCGCCTATTTCGTAATCTCCACCGACCCACTGCAATCCGTCCGCTTCTAATGGATCCGTGTCAATCCCAAGTCCACCTGCGCCAAACGCTGGCTTCACTGGGAAAATTCCAAACCGATGCGATCCAGCTAACACAGATAATCCGCCCAAATGCTGAGGACATGCGCCCAGTGGAATCCAACCTGTATAGGTATCTTCTGTGCCTCGGATATGGATAAAATCTTGGTGTGCAGGCGTTGTATATTTTGTGTTTTCTGGGAACATAATTCTTCCGATATTCCGTGGATGCACCAACGTTTTTTCACCAAACAACTTATCACACATATCCAAAATTGCAGGATGATGTGCAAATGCATGGAACGATTCGAGAGATTGGAATTCGTCTAATACGGGCCAATATCCGTCATCACCTTCCATAAAAGGTCCGCCTATCCGAATGCCATCCATCAATGCTTCTCCACCTTGCGCCCAGCCGTGCCGATGACAAATCTCTAAGAAATCTCTGCGTAAGTTATAAATGGATTCTTCATCAATTAGCCGACGAAAATAGAGATAGCCATCCTGTTGTGCTCGTTCGCGGAGTTTTTCAGGTTGATCTAACAGTTCATTTGAGACAAAAAAGGGTTCAATTTTTGCCATTATGTGTTCCTCGCCTCTCCAATAGAATGTTGGTGTATAACTGATATTATACCAACAAATAGGAGGGGTGTCAAATGATATAGAACGATGTCCAAGATTATTTAGTTTTAGACATTCTATCTGTTTTAGCCGAACAGTCGCGACCTGGAGGTCGCTCCTACAGAAGAGGGATACGGGACAAATTAACGTAAATATAGAGAACTAAATAACCCTGAACGATGTCGGACGAAGTTTCAGTTGAGTGTCGTTTCTCCTCATAGAATTAAAATCTAATCTCATGGCTATGATTTGCTTGTTTGTTGCAATTTTCTCCAATATTCTTCAATAATTTACATATTGAAATTTTTCAAATATGCTCAGATTATTAAGTTGATATTTCTTAACAGATTATTTTGAGAATATGCTACAATTCACAATAATCCATAGATTAGGAGGCATCTCATGCTTAGCATCAAACATCTTGAAACAATAACATTGAATGTACCGTTCTATTGCGATCGTGTAAGTCGACACATGCACCGAGCAGCAACCCATGGAGAACGGGTTTACGTTTACCGTGTTGAACTTAGTAATGGGGTAATAGGGTATGGCGAAAATTTATATGATGAATCGGATAGTATTGAGCGATTGATAGGGAAAAATCCTTTTGCGTGTATGCACGATGATGGTGTCGGGTTCGGCATCCAGATGTCGCTTTATGATGCTGTTGGTAAAACGGTAGGTGTATCCGTGTCTGAACTGATTGGTCCAAAGGTGCGTGAAAAGTGTCCGATCTCATGGTGGGATATTGACATGCCGCCAGAGGATTGGGTTGCAGAAGTGCAGGAATCGGTCAAAAGAGGTTATACATCTGCCAAACTCAAAGCGAGACCATGGCGAGACATCTTTGCACAAGTTGACGCAGTCGGCAACGCAGTACCAGCGGATTACAAACTTGATATTGACTTCAACGGTTTCCTGCTAACAGCGGATAACGCTATTCCTGTTTTACAAAGGTTAGATGAACACCCGAATGTGGCTATCTACGAGAGTCCGTTCTATCTCGGAACAGATATAGAGGGTGCAGCAAGGTTACAGGAGGCTGTTGAAAAACGTATCGTAGAGCATTACAATGAATCCTGTTTACATGCACGCTGTTGTGGTGGGTTTGTTGTTGGAGGTAGTGTCAACTCACTACTGCGGACGAATGCACTCTGTGCTTCGTTTGGACAACCGTTCTGGCTACAGATGGTTGGCACTGGCATTACCACTGCTTACTGTGTGCATCTCGGTGCGGTTCTATCGCAAGCGGAGTTGCCAGCAATTACCTGCCATGAGTTGTGGGAATCGGATCTGCTTGAAAATCGACTTGAAGTCGTTGATGGGACGATCCATGTTCCAGATTCTCCTGGACTGGGAGTCTCTGTGGATGAGGATGCATTGTCAGAATATAGTGTTGATAAATCAGCACCGACACCACAGCAGCTGTTCCACCAAACTGATTATACGTGCAGGGTACATATTCCAAATGCGGATGGCGGAGAGACAGTTCACGATTTCAGTCGCGAGGGTGAATATTATCCCGCGTTCAGTGAAGGGAAGTATCCAGGGTTTGTGCCGGGGGTATGGATGGAAGTGGTTTGATGGTTCTCATCTAATGTTGTTTCAAATTAGATTTCTTTGAAAGAGATGGGTGCGTGAAGTTTTTGTCGAAGCCCACACCCTATTATTACAATGCAATGTCTACATCTATAAAATAGGTCGCGATTCGGAGATCGCTCCTACAGAAGATGGTCTGTCTTTGTAGAAGGGAACTCCGACTCCCGACTATTAGTGGTTTCGTCGCGATTCGGAGGTCGCTCCTACAGAAGAGAGTGTTGCATTCGGACAACCGATTTATGAAATAATGTAATATCATTATTAGAAATGGTGTAAGATAGACTCAAAAGAATAAATTCCAAAACTAATTATCAAGCGAAAAGCGGAGTACGCCGCCACCAAAAGTTCCAGCATAAAGCGTGTTATTATCCACATCAAAGCTGGAAACAGGATATGGGATTTCCGGTGTAACCGGTTGCCAGATGCCTATGTTCCTGTTCAATTGATATATTTTTTGCTTAGTTTCACAGTAAACCGTTGTGCCATCCACCACCAATCTATTTGTTACAAGAGGTGTCTTTTCTACATCGGTGAGTGTGTGCCAGTCAGTGCCATTAGCTGACAGTAAGACACCTTTGTCAGTTGCCACAAAGACGAAGTTTCCAGCGAAAACGATTGTGTTATAACTTTTAACAGGAAACGGTAAATGATCGGTGAGATCGTTCCAAGTTTTTCCTTCATCAAGTGAGTGCATGAGGTGTCCATCCCGTTTGCCGACGTAAATATTTTCACCTGCAACTGCGATTTTAAAACTCATAGAATCGGGCGAAATTAGAGATGGAGGCATGTAAAAGGGATTACCATTAGACATGGGAGGACTAAAGCGATGTAATAATTTTTTTTTACCCATTAACCCTGTATCATACCATTTGGTAGTGCCAAGTTTCCATCTGTAAAGTTTATGTCCATATTCAACATAGTATGTGTCTCCGCTAATAGCAAAACTTCCCAAATGTATGAATGGAGGAGGAACCCGTTCTTGGAAAATGTAATCGAATCCCTCAGAAACAGGCATATTCGGAATAGAGGTAAGTTCATTGTCTTCAGTGGATAAACGTAGAATAGGCGGTGCGTTTTTTAAATTCCTCATATATTGCCTTATATATAGTTCATCGTTAAATCCTGCCATTACAAAGATATTTTTAGCATCAATGGAAAGCGGTGTCCACGATTCACCACCATCAACTGATGTAATAATTTCATTCGTTGTTCTTGCATAGAGTTGGTTGTTAACAGCGACTATTTTTGTAACGGTTGTGCTTGCAAGTCCAGTATTAAGTAGATGCCACGATTTAACTCCATCAGTTGTCCGATAAATGCCTGCCTCGCCAACCTTATAGAAACACTCTCCGTCCATCATCAGAACAGGAGGGGGAATCCCGATATCCATCCTATCATTTAAACTGAAGTAATTCCATGTTTCACCGGTATTGGTTGAGTAGAATAACTCTGTTGGGACAGCAACCATTACTTTTTCTTTTTTTGCTATTATGTTTATGGTTGATCCTAATACTACATTGGTTCCATTCGGTGGATAATTGATTGATAATTTTCCATTCGATTTTACCTCATTTATCGGACTTTTCCTGGGATCTATGGAATCCCACGAATTGCCAAAATCATTGGAGCGATAGAGCGACCACCAAGAATCGTTTGTAAATTCTGATTGATGCTGTTTTCCTGATCTATATTCAAACTTCTTTCCGGCTGCGACATAGAGTTGATTTTCAGAAACTGCCAATGCATGGACGACTTGATTTTGTTCTATATTATCTGTCTCACGAATTGATACTTTTTCCCATACACCTGCTTTGAGACAATAGAGTCCGTCATTAGTCCCCGCAAAAACTGTGTTTTCCACTGCAGCAATCGCCTTAATTTTTCCTGGTTCCATACCGTCTTTGAGAAGTATCCACGGTGCCATACCATCTTCAGATCGGTAAATCCCATCGGCAAGAGCAAGATAAAAACCCACATCCGTTATTACCAAACCTATTGGCGGACCTTCTGGATGGGTTCCAAGTGAATTCCATGTCTCACCTCTATCAATGGATGCCCAAATTTCTTCATTTGTGATGATGTAGAGTGTATCGTTTGCCTCTATCATCCGTCTTCCACCTATTGCCCAATCTGTCCATCTAAGTGAAGGCGCATCCCATATTTTGACAGGTTTCCATTTTTGTCCATTGTCAGAGAGTTTATAGAGAGTTGTCGTTGTCTCTGCAAAAATGTCGCCCTGCGTTGTTGAGAAGAGTGTGTTGACTGAACCGCCTTCAGGTACATTTGTTTGAATCCACTGCGGTGCTGTCTTTGATATTGCAGCATCATCCACTTGTGCTGCCGCGAATAGTGGTGTGTCCGGTTTTTGTCCTCCGCCTTCGGTTCTACCAGTTACATTAGATCTCCCAACCTGAGTTCGCACAGCAGGTTTTGTTGGCGTGTCAATGACGAGTTGTGTATCTGTTATTTCAATTGTCGGTTCTGATTGTGCGTTTAAGCTATATGGTTTTTGAAAACGATTTAGGTATTGCATCCCAGCTCCCATCAACAATAAGATTAACACTGCAGCGGCGGCAGAAACTGCTATCGGCACTAATGGTTTGCTGCCAGAAGGTGTTATCGGATTGAGACGTGAAATCTCTTTCGTGATGTTTTCTGTAAATTGTGTTGGCAGTTGGAAACTACTAAGGTTTTCTTTAATCATTGCTTCCTCCTTTTTCAATCGGTTGCGTGCGCGGTGAAGTCTGCTACGAACCGTATTAGGAGATACACCTAAAAACCTTCCAATATCCTCACATGTCATTTCTGCGATGTAAAATAGATTTACGATTGTGCGGTCACTCTCTTGCAGCTTACTGAGTAACTTCTGCACTATTGCTCGTCGTTTTTGATTTGCTGCTTCTTCGCGTTGGCGGGTCATATACTCTGAATAATACGCCTCCTCTAATTCAACAGGATTTATTGTTTGTAAGGATTGAAATGTTGATCGTTTCTTTCGGTGCCAATTCTTGCATTTATTGCTGGTAATAGCATAGATCCATCCTGAAAACTGGCTATGATGTGTGAGTGTCGCGAGTTTTTGATACGCAGTTAAAAAAGCGTCTTGTGTTATCTCTTGTGCAATGTGAAAATCACCAATTTTCTGCCACGCCAACGCGTGTATCTGTTTTTGGTATTTTTCCACAAGCGTAGTAAAAGCTTGTTGATCGCCTTCTAAGGTTCGTTGAATTAGGTTGGTATCATCATATTGCATTCTATATCCCACACAAAAATTGAAGAGGGTTCCATTTTGGACGAATTTTAGTTAAGAGGGAGGAACTTCCTGGTAACCGAAACGCCTCCCTTGAAGTGGATGTTCGCATAAATCAGGTAACTAACGATTGATTTTAATACGTCCCCAAGTTGTCGTAAGTTTTCGGTTTGGGTCCACAGCCAGCCTAATATTATTGCCAGAAACAGTGAAATCATCAAAACTTGCTGCAGTTTTCATTGCCCAAACACCGACTTTACCCGTTTTGTATCTATGGTTACTATGTTCTTTCTGAAATTTATCATTAAGGTACAACTTAAAGGTATCACCTTCAACCTCTACTTTCATATCAAACCATTTGCCGTTCGCGATCTCGATATTGTCAACAGGGCGAATCCGCTCCACAAGTCTTTCTCTGACTCCCCAAGCCAGATCGATGGCGTTAGGAGGTCGGGTTTTAAATTGATGCAGTTGCATTATGCGCAACTGTGTGTTGAGAAGGTAAGCGTAGTACTGCTCTTCATCTATTGCGCGGAACACAATACCTGCCCAGCTGCCCTCATCAATTCGAACTTTCGCTTCAATAGCGTAGTCACCCCAATCTTTTTCACCGACGACGGCATGTTCTACACCACCTTTTGAAATCTGGTATACACCGTTTTTGACTTGCCACACGCCGCTGGTAACTTCCCAGTCCTTGGCATTTCTGTTAAAATCCCACTGTAGAGTCTCGGCTGATACTGACAGAGTAAATAGCACATTACAAAGTATGATTAGGCACAAAACGATAAATCTATGTAATATTATAGAAATCATTTTCATCATCATTATTCCTTCCTTTTTTCTTTTCGGTCATTTGGACATTATCCCATGAGACTTCGCACTCTTATACATATTTATGATAGATTTGAATTATTGGACACTTTGCACCAGTTGTTCTTTTAGTATATAGACACATTTTTGAGGTCAATAATTGCACTTTTTTGAAAAAAATTGCAATTTTTTGAGAAAAAAAATGAATTTTTCTTGGAAAGGAATGAAAAGGTGGGGCAAAAAAGGAAGAAATTGATGTTTTTTAACGTGGAGAGAAAAAAGTAATAGTGCTAAACGAATGCTATTACTTTAATGGGTAAGCGTGTAGACAATAGCGTTAATTCCCATTTTGAATGCCATATTTGAAAACTTATGCGGATAAAACGACTCGGCAGCATTCTGCCATGCATCGCCCAAATCCGTATTGAAGTTAATCATCATCATAAGTCTACCTTTGTCATCAAACACACCCATACATTTCACTTGATACCCATCCTTTTCATGTGTTCTTCCACTCCTATAGGCAGCGGGAGCGGGGATTTGCATCAGTTCGTCAATCTTAAAGAAGCATTGGAAAATAGGGTGTGTCATCGGAATATCAATGGGTTCGCGTTTGGGGAATATCTTCTTGTACTGCTTATAGAACCTTCTCCACTGTTCTGTGCCGTGAAAATCATCTGTCATGATAAATCCGCCACGTAACAGATATTCGCGAAGATTTTCAGCTTCAGCTTTAGAGAGGTTAAGTCGTCCTAATTCTGCTATATATGCAAACGGATAGTCAAAAATTTCAGATGAACCTACCTCAACGACTTTTTCCAGAGGACTCGCTTTGATGTCTGTATGTTTGCGAAGTTGAATGAGTAAGTTTCGTTCTGCGGCTGGGTAATCTATATGCCACAAACTCTTATGCCGAAAACTCCCACTATATTTCAAACGGACGAATGTGAAATCATATTCAATATCTTTTCCGATTGAAAGCGCGGGATGTCCAAAAGTAGAATCATATCCAGCATCTTTACTGATCACAAGCGGGGTGATAAAAAACATCAATAGGATAGTCGTAATGTAGGCATTTTTATATCTCATGGAACTTACCACCTATTTGTTTTAAGATGTTTCGGGTTTGTAATTTGTATGTTCTTATTCATATTATAACACAAAATTGAGGATATGTAAAACCGAATTAAGAAATAGGGTGTGTTTGGCACAAAGGCATAAACTTTTGTACTCTTTAGTCCGTGAATCTCCGCCAAATAAGCGTATGGTATTTGGCGGAGACGATATGTTGTCCTTTATCGTCCGAGTTGATTATGCACATATCGTTCCTACGGAACTCAATTAAGGTGGGGTTAACGTTTTCTATAAACATATCGTCCCTACGGGACTAAATGGCATATTTGAAATAATAAAGTGCATAAAAACAACACCTAAGCGGGAACAGTAACACATACCCACAATAACAGTAGGTTTATTTTGGCAAAAACTTTACACATCCAGAAATAGAGATATGAGGAACATGCAATGTGTGCTACTCTCCGATGTGGAAATTGCCCTCATATTCAATATCTATCCCGTCTTCGTGTGCTATTTGCTTGGCAATCGTGAGCATTTCAATAGCGTCTTGGATACTCTCCAATGCTTCAGGTGGGCTAATTTTGGATACAAGTCTTACCATCGCCTCCATCCCTTTAATTGCATCGTCAATTGTCGTTGGACCGTTATTGCCGCGCCTGATAGTTTCTACGAGGATGTCAACATCAGGGTCATCGCCGTATTGTTCGCGAAAAGCATCATCAAGACGTTGGTAAGCGTATTCGGGATTGCTTTGAAGATGAGCGTTGTAATCGTCAAACCCTGCTTTAACAATTGCCATATCATAAGGAGCTTCCTTAGAAACATCGGTGGAGTCTCTAATGGTTTGCGGAAGCCATTGGTCAAAAAAACTGTCAATGTCAGCACCGTCCGAGGCGGCTTCCACTACATCAGCGGATTCTGAAGGAGTTGCAGCGCCAGGTTTATTCGTTTCTTTTTCAGCGGCGCGCATTGGGGTAGGCGAAATTGCATTTTCTGTTGTTTCGGCGATTTCTTGTGGATGTTTCGTTTGTCTTGCGGTAGTTTCCTCACGAGGTGCTTCCATAACCGATGGGATTTGTAGCGATTCTTCAAACCGCTTTGTATCCCACTGGATATAAAGCCAAAACCCTGTACAAATAAGGACTGTTAGAATCAAACCACCGACGATGACACGCAGATTCATAGTATTCATAGTTTTCTCCTTTTGTGTTGGTTGCACCCTGGAATTACTTCGGTGCAAGGTCGAAGGGCATTTTCTCGTCTGGGTTCCCTTGGCGTTCTAATATTTTCTGAACACTTTTACTTTGTTTGATAACACCTGCTAAGTTTTTGATTTCATTAGCATGTTTCTCAGCATCAATATCTGTGAGCATCTGCTTTTTTAATTCAAATACGCGAATTGCTTCTGAGATGGTGGCTTTTTTGTCTCGGCAAAGACGAAAATAGAGTGCCTTCCATTCTTCGGTGAGATTGTGGTTATCAAATACAAGTGTGGCAAATATGTCAAGTACGGCACGAGCGGTTTCAGGGTTGTCGGGGAGCAGCTGAAAAAAGGCATTATTTACTACATCCGACGTTTTAGTTGTGCTAATCGGTTTTTTAAAAGGTTGATCGCCAACCACTCTGTGGAGGTCTTTACAATGTTTAAGTGCTTCTTGATGCAGTTGAATCTGGTTTGCGTGCTTTTCAGCACCAATAGCTGTCAATACTCGGATTTCGAGTTCATAGACACGTTTAACATCCGATAGATGCTTGGTTCCTTCACTTCTAATTCGGAAGTAGAGGGCTACCCACTCTTCGGCGAGTATGTGTCCTACGAAAAGTTTTTTGGCCACGTTTTGGAGTTCGGCATGTGCAGCTTGCGAATCCTTCTTTAAATTTAAAAGTTGTTGAAACGTTATAAAGTGTTCTCCCCACGGCAAAGTATCTGCCTCTTTAGTGTGAGAATGCTCCTCATCAGGATGGACAGCAAGTCCGCCAATAACGCAAAACATTAGACCGAGTATGCAATATGTTAGAATTTTCATGAGTTTCTCCTATATACAAGAATTGTTTACTGATCCGTAGGATCGTCAAGTGTGAAACTTAGCACACCTCGTCCTGCCGTTCCGACATAGAGTGTATCTCCATCAACGTCAAAAGAGAAAATAAAATGTGGGATTTCTGGCGTAACCTGTTGCCACTTGTCAGTTTCCCATCTCAATTGATATATTTTATGGTTATATTCGCCGTAAACCGTTGTGTCATCGACTGCCAATCTACTCATAGCGAGAGGTGTTCCTTCCAAATCAATGAGTATATCCCATTCTAAACCATTGTTAGACCGAATAACACCTTTGTCGGTAGCCACATAGACAGTTTGTCCAGCGAATGTAATATCATTGAAACGTCCAACAGGAAATGGAAGTTTTGCGGTGACATCATTCCAGATGTCACCTTCATCATGCGATAGCATAAGGTGTCCATCTCTTTTGCCGACGTAAATGATGTTTCCCGATACAGCGATTCTGAAACCAATAGAATCAAAATCGTCAATTTTGCCATTAAAGTGACCAGGTCCACTTTCATCTACTAAACCAGTGTCGTACCATTCAGCAGTACCGGGTTTCCATCTGAACAGTTTATGCCCGGATTCCATATAGTAGGTTTTGCCGCTGACAGCGAAACTTCCAAAAGAAACTTGAAAGGACTTATTTAGGTTTTCCTGCACAATCTTACTATAGGTTTCATTGAACTTTTCTGCATCAAAATGTTCAGGATCAATCTTTTTTGCTGCTTCAAGGTCTGTCTTGGCCTTCTCCTCAAGTGTGGCAAGTAATGCCAGGCCGATTTCTTCCTCCATTAACTTACTAAAGTCCGGCACCTCAAAATTTGGCATGCCAGGGACAGGGATTATCTGGTTGTCCTCAACAGTTTTACGATAAAGACGTGGTGTCAGATTCTTTGAACCTTTAACATAGAGAACACCGTTAGATTCCAACATACCATTGACGCTCCCTGCTTTTCCAAGTACAGGTGCAAGTACAGATGTCCACGATTCACCACCGTCAGATGAGGCAACAAGTTCCGGTCCTATGTTCGCATAGAGGGTATTATTTATAGCGACTATATTAAAAATGAAAGTATTCACCAATCCAGTTTTGAGTTGACGCCATGTCTTGCCGGTATTGGTTGTGTGATAGATGCCATCATTGCCACTGCTGTAAAATGTGTTTTTGTTCAAAATGGCGATGAAGGGTAGTGAGTCACTACCTGAAAAACTTGTTGGCAAGATATTCCAATTATTACCTGAATCATTTGAGTAATAAGAATCATTTGAATAATAAGAATCACCCCGATTAATGACTAAGAGGCTATCTTGGTGTGCAACTATTCTTACTGTGTTAAGAGGTTCCGAATTACTTTTGTCAGAGAACTTAAAAGTTGTTTTTCCAGACATTTTCATAGGACCTTTTTCGGGGTCTATTGATTCCCATGATTTACCTAAGTCTGTTGAGCGATATAGCGATTTGGAAGCCTTTCGTGTGGTCATCATTGACAAGAATTGAGAAGTTAGTTGATTCTTTACTTCCTTCCCTACCGCAACATAGAGTTGGTGTCCAGCACTTGCCAACGCACGTATATTTTCCACTTTACCGCCTACTGGCAACTGTTCCCAATTCTCTGATTTTAGGCGATATAATCCTTTATCGGTACCAGCAAAGACGGTGTTTTCAACGGTAGCGATTGCATGGATTTTCCTGTCTGTCAAACCTTCGGACAGCGGTGTCCACGATTTACCTGCATTATCTGTGCGGAATACACCGTTAGTATAAGCGAGGTAGATTGCCATATCGCTTTGAGCGTCGGGGATCCCATCAGTTATTTCCATACCAACAAACTGACCTTTTATACACTCACAGAATACGTCCCATGTTTCGCCTCTATCTGTAGAAGTTAATATTTCTGTTCCAGCAGCAAGGTAAAGGGCATCCTGCCGCTCTACTACGGGCCACCATGTTTTTCCAGCGTATTGTGCAGTATAAGAATGATCTTTGATGCGGTTGACGAGTTTCCATGATTGTCCATCATCAGTAAGTCTGTAGAGACCACTGAGCGCGCCTGCATATACATCACCGCGGGTTGTTGTGAACAAGGTAGCAACTATGCCACCTTCCGGACCTTTTGTTTGCAACCATTGCTGCTTTGATTTTGAAATTTCTACGTCGTCTGTCTGTGCTGCAGCGAATAGTGGTGTGTCCGGTTTTTGTCCCTCACCGTTGCTTTGGCCGATTACCTCCGAGCGTCCAACCTGATTTCTAACTGCCGGTTCTGTCGGAGATTGCAAGACAAGTTGCGTCTCAACGATTTCAATTGTTGGTTTTGATGTTGCCTCTATACTATAAGGCTTTTGAAACCGGATTAGATTTTGCGCCCCAGCACCTATCAGTAATAAAACTAAAATGGCTGATGCGGCAGAAACTGCTAACGGTATTAAAGGTTTACTTCCAGGTGGCGTTGTGGGTTTTAGTCGTGAAATTCCCTTCATGATGTTTTCTGTCAATTGCGTTGGCAGTTGGAAACTGCCCAAGTTTTCTTGAATCATTGCTTCTTCCTTCTTTAATCGGTTACGGGCACGGTGGAGTCTACTACGGACTGTGTTGGGAGATACACCCAAGAATTTCCCTATATCTTCACATGTCATGCCTGCGATGTAATACATATTTACGACAGTGCGCTCGCTCTCTTGTAGTTTACTGAGTAATTTCTGGACTACTGCACGTCGTTTTTGATTTGCTGCTTCTTCGCGTTGTTGTGTCATATATTCTGAATAGTACACCTCCTCTAATTCAACAGGGTCTGTTGCTTCTAACGATTGCGGTTGCGGTGATTTCTTTCGGTGCCACGCTATACATTTGCGGTTGGTAATTACATAAAGCCATCCCGCAAAACGATTAGGGTCTGTGAGCGTAGAGAGCTTTTGGAATGCTGTAAAGAACGCATCCTGCGTAATCTCTTGTGCGATGTGAAAATCACCAATTTTCTGCCACGCTAAAGCGTGTATCTGTTTTTGGTATTTTTCCACAAGTGCAGCAAACGCTTGCTGGTCACCTTCTAATGTTTGTTGAATCAGGTCAGAATCATCGTGTTTCATCTGAGACCTCAATAGCAAATTTATCTTTCATAATATATAGACGCGATTTTGTTGTGCAGAATTGCATATTTTTGAAAAAAATGCAAATTTGGAGGGAAAAACAACAATTTTTTCAAAATAAGGAGAGGATTTATGCAGAATTAAAAAAAGCACACCTACTAATATAGGAGTGCATTATGATTTACTGGTAGGCGCGCTTTGATGAAGTTTATAGTGGAAACCATAATTACTTGCACACGATTGTAGCGTAACCTGTTAGGTTGCGCACACTCTGCACAAACTGGAAAGTTTGTGCTACGGCACAGTCCAATAGGTCGGTTTAAGTCCTACAGACAAAAGTGTGCATATATTTTTGTATTTCACTATAAAAAAAAATAGCAATTTAGCGAGGTTAGGAAACCTCGCCAGCAGAGGGGCACACCTGCCTTGTGCGAACAGAAAAGTACCGAATTAGAAACTAACCTTCATGTAAGCGCGCCGAGAAGAATTATAGTAAACTGAAAACCAACTATAAACAGTTTATTTCTCAATCTTAATCCGAAACACACCGCCCGACACTGTGCCAGCATAGAGGAAACCGTCAAGAACTGCTAAGGAAAGCACCTGACGACGCAGTGAACCCAACTGTTTCCATTTCTTCTTATCTTCTATCCATCGGTAAACACCTCTCTCCGTTGTGCCTACATACAGATCCGTGCCATCTGTCCCTATTGACGAAATAAATGTTCCATTCAAGCCGTCGTTGATGGATGTCCATGTATGGCCACCGTTGATGGAACTGAAGACTCCTTGATCCGAAGTGATGTAGAGTACCGATCCAACCCACCTTATACCTGTTACATAACTTATATCCGTTATATCATCATCTGCCATATCTGGTAAATGGATACGTTCCCACGGTCTTCCTTCATCCTGTAAACGATAAATTTCGTTGTCCCCAGTTATTGCATAGATCAGTTTTCTATTCACTGACAACATAGATATATTATGCCCATCCAAACCAAGATTGGTAACCTCTGGAAACGAATCCCTTTCCCACTGGTACCGTAAGACACCGCCATCCCATGTGCCCATATAAAATGTGGTGCCGACTGTCTCCATACATGCGGTATGCTCCAAATGACTTTGGGCAAATAGTTCTATCAAAGCGTTGTTCTCTTCATCCAGCCGGAAAACGCCCGCGAATCCCCCTTTTTCGTCGCGCGGGTCATCTCTATAAGCACAGATGTAGAGTTCACCATCCGAGACGGACAAAGTGGGCCAACTGTACTCAATAGGCATTGTTACAGACTGCCACGATTCTCCACCGTCAACTGAACGAACAATCTTTCCTCCAATGTTAGTGGAAAAGTTGGCGTATATCTTATTTCCAACGACTTCAAAATCAGATACCGATGTATTTGTCAATCCTGTGTTGGTTTCTACCCAAGAATTACCGCTGTCTGTGGTGCGAAAAACGCCGACTTGGGTGCCAGCGAAGACAGTATTTTCATTGACTGCCAGCAATGTCGAAATCTCCCGATGCGTTAATCCATTGTTGACTGCAATCCAAGAATCGCCTCTGTCATCGGAACGAAAGATACCACTGTTAGAGGTGCCAGCGTATAACGTTGTCCCGGACGCAGCCAATGTTCGGACGGTATCTGTTATTTCTTCTGCAGCGATGCGTGTCCATGTGTCCCCTTCGTCATCGGATCGAAAAAGTCCGCCACCTTTATCCCAAACTGCACCAACGAAAAGTAGATTATCCATAACAGCAAATGAGTCAACACGGATTTTGGATGGCAATTGCGGTCGTTGAGATGAACGTAACCCAGATTCAGTTTGGGCGTTATTGGTCTGTTCTTGGTTAATAGGTTGCACAGTAAACCCTGAATTGATAGGATGCCACGAATCCTCTGTTGCTTTTTTCCGAAAAGCACCACCCTCTTTTGTTCCAACAACAAGGGTGGTACCAATATTTGCCAATTCATTTATCTTTAAATTTGTCAATCCATCATTTACTGGTATCCATGAAACACTATCATCTGTATACCAAATACCCGCTCTTATGGTACCAATATATATCCGATCCTCAATAACCAAAATACTTGTGGTTGATGTAGGCCATTGGGGTTCCGGCACTTTCTGCCATGTGTTACCGTCATCGGTTGATGCAAATAAACCTGTCACCATACTAAAGTAGAGTGTATCTCTCTTTTGCGCCAATGCCGTAACATCCATAAAGAATCCCGACGCGTAGTGTAACCCTGTAAGAACTGGGGTCCAGGACTCACCACCATCCGTTGAACGGAAGATGCCCGCGCCATCTGTTCCAGCGAAAAGTATACCCTCAGAGGTTGCAAAAAGTTGCCCGATATATCCTCCATAAGGACCGTTGGTTTGTCCCCATTGCGCTTTTGACGTTGAGATTTCTGCGTCATCCGATTGTGCTGCAGCAAACAGCGATGTATCCGGTTTCTGCCCTGTTCCATCATTGTTACTGAGTACCTCAGAACGACCAACTTGATTGTTAACTGCAGGTTTTGCAGTGGATTCCAAGACTATCGGCGCGTCAACGATTTCAATCGTTGGTTTTGATGTTGCCTCTAAACTATACGGCTTCTGAAAACGTATTAGATTTTGCGCACCAAAGCCTATTAGTAAAACAACTAAAATGGCTGACGCAGCAGATATTGTTAATGGCACTAAAGGTTTACTTCCTGAAGGCGTTACTGGATTGAGATGTGAAATTTCCTTCATGATGTTTTCTGTTAATTGTGTTGGCAGTTGGAAACTGCTAAGATTTTCTTGTATCACGGCTTCCTCCTTCTTTAATCGGTTACGTGCACGGTGGAGTCGACTCCGTACTGTATTGGGAGACACCCCAAAAAACTCAGAAATTTCCTCACATGACATTTCAGCGAGGTAATAGAGGCTCATCACTGTCCGATCACTCTCCTTTAGCTTGCTGAGCAGTTTATGAACTATTGTACGGCGTTTTTCTGTTGCTGCTTCTTCGCGTTGTTGGGCTATATGTTCTGAATAATATGCCTCTTCCAACTCAATAGGATCTGTCTCATCAATTGATTGCGTTTCAATTTTTTTCTTGCGATGCCACGCGATGCACTTTCGGTTTGTAACGACATAAAGCCATCCTGCAAATTGTCTGTAGTGTGTGAGGGTCGAGAATTTTTGATATGCAGTGATGAAAACATCTTGCGTAATTTCTTGTGCGATGTGAAAATCACCAATTTTCTGCCACGCAAGGGTGTGTACCTGCTCTTGGTATTTATCTACAAGTTGAGCAAAAGCGTGTTGATCACCTTCTAATGTGCGTTGAATTAGTTCAGAATCATCGTTTTTCATCGTACACCTTCATATAGAAAAAATAGAAAAATGCAATTACAATAATAGCACTCTTTATAATTAAAAACGCGATTTTTGGGTATAGAATTGCACATTTTTGAAAAAAAAATGCAAATTTGGAAGGAAGAACAACAATTTTTTCAAAAATGAGAAGAGGATTTATGGGGAATTATAAAAAAACACACCTACTGATAGAGTGTTATTAACACCTATTGGTAGGCGTGTTCTTATTTTATTTTGGTAGGTGCGCTTTGTAAGGGCGAACCAAATAGCAGTGTAAATTGTAAATCTACTATAAAGAACTTATTTCTCAATTTGAATACGGTGAACACCTGCTTGAGTGCCAGCGTAGAGGAAACCGTCCAATACCGCTAAGGATTGAACCGAACGACTTAGCGAACCCAACTGTACCCATCTTTCATCTTTATGACTCCACTTGTAAATCTTATTTTGCGATGTGCTAAGGTAGAATTCATTACCATCAATTTCTACAGTTGCAATTGACATATCTTCTATGCCAGCGTTTAGTTGAGTCCATGAATTACCACCATCTATCGACCGTATTAATCCTTCTCGTGCAGACAGTACATAGTGTTTATTGTCAATCTTTCTTGACTCTGCAAACCGTCTATGTGCCTCCCTATATGCCTTCGTATCTTTGATAAGTTCCCAAGGTCCTTGATGGTCCTGCAGACAATAGATTTTGCCATGCTGTGTCTTTGCATAGACATTGGTTTCACCTACTGAAATCTCAAGGATATCAATACCTTGATCTTCTAATCCGAGGTTAAGCCACGAATTCCAACCTTCATTCCAAAGAAAGACTCCCTGTCCATGTGTTGTGCCAACATAGAAAGCTGTTCCTACAATATGCATACTTACGATCGCATACATCTCTCTGTCCGTTTTAACTTCAATCAATGAGTTGTTTCGCTCATCTAATTGGAAGACACCACCAACGAGTCCTCCATTGCTGCGCGAATATCTCGCGGCACCAACGTATAATTTCCCATTCAAAGCGGAAATCTTGGCAAAGCGGAATTCAGACATTTTTGGAGAAATCTCAATTCGTTCCCATGTTTCCCCACCATCTGCACTATAAAAAAGTCTATTGTCTGTTAACGCATAAATTCTGTTTCCCACAACTTCTAAATCGACCACAGAAGTCTCCATTATTCCTATATTTGCTTCCACCCATGAATTACCCCCATCTGTAGTGCGATAAATAGTTCCTTCAAACGTTGGCATGAAAACAATGGTGTGCCTATTTTCTGACTCGTTTATTCGGAGCCAAGGTTTTTGGTGAGTAGTGTTGACAAAAACAGTGTCGGTACTAATCACCACTAATCCTGAACCCACTTTATCTATGATTCCCTTGCTAACGGGAACCCAAGAATCTCCTTTGTCATCTGAACGGAAAACACTACCCCGAGTGCTTGCAAACAGTGTAGATTTGAAAACTGCCAATGCTCCCAAACTACGTTGCATTTCTTTTGCGGTAATGCGTGTCCACGAATCACCTTCATCGTCAGATCGAAAGAGTCCACCATCTTCTCCGTCTTTTCCCATATTTACACCCATGTAAAGCAGATTGTCCATAACAGCAATTGAGTCGATGCGAATTCCTGATGAAGATAGTTGCTTAGTAAATCCTGAATGGATAGGATGCCACGAATTTTCAGTTACTTTTTTCCGAAAAGCGCCGTTTTCTGTTCCAACAACAAGCGTAGTTCCAATATTTGTAAATTCACGTATCCTTAAATCTTTCAAACCATCGTTCATTGGTATCCAAGATTTCTCGTCATCTGTATACCATACACCTCCTACGCCACGACCATTTGGACTGGTACTAATATATATGCGGTTGTCAACAGTTACAATACCAGTGATTATGGTATTTTGTAGGTGGGTTGCAACATGGGACCATGTTTTCCCGGTATCGGTTGACATATATAATGTTGCTATATATAATGTTGCTGGTGAACGAACTCCGGCGTAGATTGTGTTTCCTTTCTGTGCAAAAGCCGAAAGATATATTTTATGACCTTCGTGCACGTAGTAAAATCCAGTATTTGCTGGTGCCCAAGAATCACCAAGATCTGTTGAGCGATAAATGCCTTGGTTTCCTATTCCAGCAAAAAGTATACCGTCAGAAGTCGCAAAAAGTGTACGAATATTTCCGCCATACGGTCCGTTGGTTTGCCTCCATTTCATTTTTGACTTTGAAATTTCTGTATTATCCGATTGTGCTGCAGCAAACAGCGGTGTATCCGGTTTCTGCCCTGTTCCATCATTGTTACTGAGTACCTCAGAACGACCAACTTGATTGTTAACTGCAGGTTTTGCAGTGGATTCCAAGACTATCGGCGCGTCAACGATTTCAATCGTTGGTTTTGATGTTGCCTCTAAACTATACGGCTTCTGAAAACGAATTAGATTTTGCGCACCAAAACCTATGAACAAAAAGACTGTTATTGCTGAGGCAGCGGATATTGCTAACGGTACTAATGGTTTACTTCCAGACGGTGCTGTGGGTTTTAGTTGTGAAATTCCCTTCATGATGTTTTCTGTTAATTGTGTTGGCAGTTGGAAACTGCTGAGGTTTTCTTGTATCACTGCTTCCTCCTTCTTTAACTTCTCTCGGGCACGATGTAGCCGACTTTTGACCGTGTTCGGCGATACACCCAAAAACCTACCAATCTCTTCACATGTTAAGCCAGCGAGGTAATGCATCGTTACGACTGTCCGTTCACTTTCTCGGAGTTTATTGAATAGCTTACGAACAATTGTTCTCCGATTTTGATTCGCTGCTTCTTCACGTTGACGAGACGTATATTCGGAATAATACACCTCTTCTAATTCCATTGGGTCTGTCTCCTCCAGAGATTGTAGTTTTGGTTTTTTCTTTCGGTGCCACATGTTACACTTGTTACTGGTAATGACATAAAGCCATCCCGCAAATCGGTTGTGATGTGTGAGCGTTGCAAGTTTTTGATACGCTGTGATGAAGGCATCTTGTGTGATTTCTTGCGCGATATGGAAATCACCAATTTTTTGCCACGCCAACGCGTGTATCTGTTCTTGGTATTTTTCTACAA
Source organism: Candidatus Poribacteria bacterium (assembly GCA_028824685.1). GTDB lineage: Bacteria > Poribacteria > WGA-4E > WGA-4E > WGA-3G > MSPOR6. The sequence continues at coordinate 37,180 of JAPPCZ010000097.1, read as the reverse complement.
GTGCAGTAAAGGCTTGTTGATCACCTTCAAGTGTGCGTTCGATCAATTCAGCATCATCATGTTTCATGGAACACCTCACAAATAGACTAATCTTTTAATATAAAGATGCTATTTGGTATACGGAGGTTGCATTTTTGCAAAAAAAAGTACGTGATTCAAAGAAACAAACTAATTTTATGCAGTTTCTCTCAGTGAAAAATCATGAAGAAATTTCTATAATGGAAAGTTTGCTTTAATAAGGATAGCATATAGTTGGACGATTGCCAACTATAGTAAATCAGATTTCGTGTTTATTGAGATGGTTGGAAGCGATTCGTAAAAAAAAGAAAGGCGCGTTTTCCAACGCGCCTAAGGTAGATTGACCTGATTGCTACATACTATTCGTCAAGTGCAAAACGTAGCACACCCCGTCCGAATGTGCCAACATAGATCGTATTACCATCAACATCAAAACTGGTAACAGGATATGGGATTTCCGGCGAGACTTGCAGCCACATGTTAGTATTTTCGTCTAATTGATATATTTTTTGCTCAGATTCGCCATAAACCGTTGTGCCATCCACTGCGAATCTATTCATAACGAGAGGTGTTCCTTCTGCATCAGTGAGCGTTTGCCAGTCAGTGCCATTACTTGACCGAGTAACACCTTTGTCTGTTGCTACATAGACACTTTTCCCAGCGGAAGTTATTGCATGAAACCGTTCGACAGAAAATGGCAGATTTGCAGTAACATCGTTCCAAGTGTCGCCTTCATCAAACGATTGCATGAGGTGTCCATTCCGTTTGCCTACATAAACAGTTTTTCCTGAAACGGCAAACCATAAATTCTCTGCAATGACAAATTTGGAATTTAAGTCTATATGAAAAGGTCCACCTATATCCGCTATTCCTGTGTCGTACCAATTCAGGGTTCCAATACGCCATCTAAAGAGTTCGTTTTGGTAATTTACATAGTAAGCCGTGTCTGTAACCGTGAGACTTCTGGGTCGGGGTGCAATCAAAAATTCGGTTTTGTGGGTTTTGTTTTGCCTAATCTCAATCCACTCATACGAATTTTGGCTCTTTGTCAAACCGAGTACATATTTCAAAACAGGTACTCCTGGAATATCTGTGAAGCTATTTCCTTCGGAAGTCAATCGCAAAAAACGAGATGTATCTTCTCTACCTTTACTTGCATAGAGTTCTCCATTGAATTCTTCAATGTATATGAGGTTACTCGTATCGCTGGAAAAGGGTGTCCACGATTCTCCACCATCAATTGAATACACAAATCCTGTTTCTGTGTTTGCATAGAGAATCCCGTTAAGTACAATTAATTGTTGAATATCTGTATTCACCAGTCCGGTATTAAATTGATGCCACGACTTACCGCTATCAGTTGATCGATGAATCCCGTATATTCCACTTGTAAAGAAAGTACTTGCATTCGACAACACTGCAGCGGTAGCACTACTTATTTTTTTACTTCCATCAACTGAAAATGTCCACGCTTCACCAGCATCAATTGAGTAGAAGTGATTCTCACCGTCTATCACCATCACTTTTTCTCCGGATGCGGTAATCTTGAGCATTGGATTTGTCATTTTTGCCCATACTATTTCTGATATAGCATAAGTGCCTTCTGCTAATTTATTTCCTGGTGATTCTTTCTTTGAAGGACGACGGTACTGAAGCTGTATCTTATCAGGAGAATCATGCCTCGGCGTGATAGATTTCCACGAATTACCACGGTCGGTTGAGTGAAAAAGGGACCACGCGATTTCCCGGCCTTCATTTCCGCTTAATTCTATCCAGCTTGGCAATTCCTTATCAGGAGGTGGAATAATAGTTGTGATGGTACTTTCTGCACTGACTTTATATGATCGGTCATCAGCAAATATCACCCATCCCAATTTTGCTGCAACATAGAGATGGTTTTCTGTCGCTATTAATGCCGCGATATCCAGTGTCTCATCTTGTCCATCCTCAGGATTGATAGGCAATTGCTCCCACGTATCTGAATTGAGACGATAGAGTCCTTTATCGGTACCCGCAAAGATGGTATTTTCAATCGCGGCAATTGCAGTAATTTTCTTGTCTTTTAACCCTTCGGGCAGTGGGGTCCATGATTTGCCAAAATTATCCGTTCGAAATATTCCATCAGTGGAAGCAATATAGACCGTCAGATCGCTTTGTGCGCCAGGGATTCCATCCGTTATTACCATGCCGATAGGTTTACCTTCTGGACATTCACAGAGTGCATCCCATGTTTCACCTCTATCTATGGATGCTAAAATCTCTGTGTTGGTAGCAAGATAAAGTGTATCCTGACGCTCTACTACGGGCCACCACGTTGGTATAGGTGTCAGTAAATTGTGTGAAGGTCCCTTAATGTTATTAATCAGTTTCCACGCAGTCCCATCATCTGTGAGTCTGTAGAGACCTTGTCGTGTGCCTGCGTATACATCGCCACGGGTTGTTGTGAAGAGCCCAGACACTGAACCCCCTTCAGGTCCTTTTGTTTGAACCCACTGTGGTTTTGCCTTTGAGACTTCAGTTTCATCTGCATTTGCTGCAGCGAATAGTGGATCATCAGGTTTCTGTCCTACCCCGTTGCTCTCACCTGATAAATCCATATCTCCAACCTGATTCTTAACTGCAGGTTTTGCGGGAGTATCAATAACAAGTTGCGCTTCCGATATTTCAATCGTCCGTTCTGATTGTGCGTTTAAGTTATACGGTTTCTGAAAATTGCTAAGCCGTTGTGTGCCAAGTCCCATCAGTAATAAGACTAAAACGGCAGAGGCAGCAGAGACCGCTAATGGCACGAGTGGTTTACTGCTTGAAGGTGTTACCGGATTAAGTCGTGAAATTTCCTTCATAATATTTTCTGTCATTTGTGTCGGCAGTTGGAAACTGCTAAGGTTTTCTTTAATCATCGTTTCCTCTTTCTTTAGTCGGTTGCGGGCGCGGCTAAGACGACTCCTAATAGTATTCGGAGATACACCGAGAAACTCGCTAATAGATTCACATGTCATTTCCCCAAGATAGTGGAGCGTCATCACAGTTCGTTCACTTTCTGGCAATTTTTTGAGCAAATCTCTCACCAATTCACGTCTAATTTCATTGATGTCAGTTTCTCGCTGCTCTTCTAAATATCGTGTATATGCCACTTTGTCCACCTCTTTGCTATCAACGGTTTCTAAGGATTGCATCGGCAGGCGTTTCTTTCGGAGCCATTCACAACACAAGCGTGTAGCAATAACATAGAGCCATCCAGAAAACAGGTTATGATTTTTCAAAGTTCCGAGTTTCTGGTATGCCCTCAGAAAAGCGTCTTGTGTAATTTCCTGTGCGATATGAAAATCACCGATTTTCTGCCATGCCAGCGCGTGTACGCCCTTTTGATATTTTTCTACTAAGGCGGTGAACGCTGATTGGTCACCGTCTAATGTTCGCTGAATCAGTTCAGCATCTTTCTTTTTCATGGGAATCCTCCGGAGTTTTAGCATCCCTTGATTAATTAGACGCACCTTAGATTGTAGAATGTTGCATTTTTTTATTTAGAAGAAGAAAAAATAATTAATTTTTCAATTTGTTGGCAATTATGTTATACTAACATGCTATACTTTAATATACGAACACTGTAATGAAAAGGATTTTATAACCTATACACTCACGTGGGTGGAGGAAAGGAATGGAACAACTGATAACAGATGAGCAGTGGGAACATTTTTCTGAAAACGGCTATGTTCGCATTGGACAAGTTGCCACTGATGAAGAGTTAGCGCGGTTACAACAGCGTATGGACGACATCATGCTCGGCAAAGCGCCGCTTGATTATAACCAAATCATGATGCAACTTGACCGGGAACCTGGAACAGACAGACCCGGGCCTCAATCCTCAGGACATAAAGGCGCAACGTTGTTGTATCGGAAAATTCAAAATCTTGAGTTTGATCCCTATTTTTTAGAATATCTTCAAAATCCAACCTTCAAGGAAGTTTGTGCAAAAATCTACGGGGAAGGCGTCCCAATACTATGTTTCCGTGCCATGTTTATGAATAAACCTGCACACGAAGGCACTTACCTTGTCTGGCATCAAGATAGATGGACAGACCTTGACCGTGACCCGCAGATTACTATCTATACCGCCTTGGACCCCGCAACTATTGAAAACGGATGTGTGCACATTATTCCCGGTTCACACAGCGACCTTATTAATCCCTCCCACGGCTCTGGATTTCTCACACAGGAACAGATTGACGACATCGTGGAGAACGCTACACCGCTGCCATTGGAATTGGAGGCAGGAGAAGTGGTCCTGCTGCACAATTGGATGCTTCACAGTTCCGGCACAAATCAGACTGATATTCCACGTCGTGCTTTTAGTGTGTGCTACATGCATGGCGACACGCGTTCGCATCGCGGTGGATCTTTTAGACGTGTTTTTGGTGAAGATGCGTTGAGTGTAGAAGATTTAGCGAAAACTGCTTAGGTGCGATAGACTATTAGTTTGGTTTCCACATCTTTGTTTGGTTGTCGCGACCGGGAGGTCGCTCCTACAGAAGAGAACATTGCGTAGAATATCAATCTATATGATATGAGAAGTAGATGTACTTGAGAATTAGTCGGGCACCTTGATAGCGCGTTTACAAAATACAGTTAGAAGAAAATGTACAGATTAAAGTTTTTTACGATTAAGGAGAAAATATGTCAAAAATTCGGATCGCCATGATTGGATGTGGCGGCAATTCTTCAGGGCATGCGCGGCGGATGAACGGAAATCCTGATGTGCAGATTGTTGGCACATGCGATGTAACTACTGACATTGCCAACGGTTATATTGATCGTAACTTGTCAGACCTTACCCCGCGTCCGCAGGCTTATGATGATATAGCGAAAATGCTTAAAGAGACAAAACCGGATGCAGTGGTAATTTCTACACCGCATACATTACACTTTGAGCAAGGGATGCAGGCACTGGAAGCAGGTTGCCACGTTTTGATGGAAAAACCGATGGTCACCTCTTCTGAAGATGCGTATACACTGGCGGAAAAGGTTGAAGAGACAGGGCTAATCTTAACAATTGGTTACAATACACCTTGTTCGGCTAACTTTCACTATATCCGCGAGATTGTCCGCAATGGCGATTTTGGCAAGTTGGAATTGATAGTCGGTTATATTACACAGAATTGGAAACGTGCGACAACCGGGGCATGGCGGCAAAAACCGGAACTCGCTGGTGGTGGACAGGCTTACGATAGCGGGGCACATCTTCTCAATAGTCTTTGCTGGACTGTGGAAGCGAAAGTTGAAGAAGTATACGCTTATACCGACAACCAAGAGACAGAAGTGGACATCAATTCCTCAATTAACATTAAATTTGAAAACGGTGTGCTTGCATCAATGGTGATAAGCGGAAACTGCCCGAGTCCTGGTGGCACACACATGGCACTCATTTTTGATGACGGCAGAATTGAAGTTGATGGCTGGGGTGGTGGTTGGATTCGTGTTTGGAAAGGTGGCGAAGCATTAGATCCGCCTCCGATTACACCTGATATGTCCGCAGGGAATCCAGATGACAACTTCATTGATGCTATTTTAGATAGAGCGGAACCGCGCACTAATCCGATGAACGGAATTATACAATCTGAGCTGATGGATCTGATTTACGAGTCTGCGGAAACGAAGATACCTGCGCGTCCGAAACGGTGAATTTAGTCTGCTTCTCATATAGGAAAGCGATATGTCAGAAGTCTTAACTCATGGCTCGGACAGTGTGTCAGAAGATCAAAACTTTAGGTCTGGATATGTGAGTATTATTGGTGCACCTAATGTTGGGAAATCCACACTGTTAAACACCATCTTAGGACAGAAATTAGCGATAGTTACCCCTAAACCGCAAACAACGCGTAATCAGATTCGCGGGATAGTCACGACTGACACACATCAGATGGTTTTTGTGGATACACCCGGACTGATGGATCCGAAGTATCGTTTGCAATCAGAGATGGTTAGAACGGCTTATGGGGCATTACGTGATGCGGACATCGTGCTTTTCGTTATTGATGCAGCACACCGCGCTGAAGAAACTGAGGATAAGATATTAGAAAGGTTACGTCGCGCCAAAATTGCGAAGACAATTCTCGTTCTTAATAAGGTAGATATAGTTGATAAACTCACACTTCTGCCTATTTTTGAGAATTTTAGTGAGAAATTTGAATTTGATGATATGATACCAATCTCCGCTAAAACCGGTGATGGCGTTTCGGTTCTACTTGAACAGGTTAGTTCATATTTACTCCCGGGACCTCTCTATTTCCCGGAAGATCAGCTCAGTGATTTACCCGAACGATTTTTTATCTCCGAAACAGTCAGAGAGAAGATTATGCTTATTACACAACGGGAAGTTCCCTATGCGTCTGCTGTTGTCGTTGAGGAGTTTGAAAAAAGACAACGCCGCAACGCAGAGGAGATCATTTATATCCGAGCAATCGTTTATACAGAAAAGCAAACACAAAAGCAGATAATTATTGGTAAAGGCGGAAAGTTGATTAAACGAATTGGAGAATTAGCACGTCTTGATATAGAGAAGTTTTTGGATGCTTCAGTCTATTTGGAATTATACGTAACTGTTAAAGCGGACTGGCGGAGAGACGTGCGTAAACTCAAAGAATTAGGCGGTTTTTTAGAACTATAGTAGAAGAAAAAGTATGTGATATAAAGCAAGCTCCTACCACGAGTTAGGTATTGCAGTCGGCATCGGAACCCATCAACAAAGGTTTCCAATACCCATCCGAAATCCGACAGCATTAAGAAGAGGGAAATAATGCTATGACAGACGCGTCAATTGACATACACGGCGCACGAGAACATAACCTAAGAAACATTGATATTCAACTCCCAAAAGATAAACTGATAGTTTTCACTGGCGTTAGCGGTTCAGGCAAATCTTCACTTGCTATTGATACGTTGTATGCAGAAGGACAGAGGCGGTACATTGAATCGCTTTCCGCTTACGCACGGCAATTTTTAGGGCAACTCGGTAAAGCAGAAGTTGACAAGATTGTCGGTTTGTCCCCTTCTATTGCGATCAATCAAGGTTCTACAGGACATAACCCCCGCTCAACGGTTGCAACTGTAACTGAAATATATGATTATCTTCGCGTTCTATTTGCTCGTGCAGGAGAATTCCACTGCCTTGAATGCGGACAACAGGTCGGTTCACAAACGATCGCTGATATTGTTTCACATATTCTAAGTTTTCCACCACGCACACGCTTGATGATTTTAGCACCTATCGTCCGAGGTAGGCGCGGAGAATATCGCAGAGAGTTATCAAACGCACGTAAGATGGGCTTCGTTCGCGCCCGAATTGATGGTGAAGTCCACGAAATCAGTTCCAACATTGCTCTCAATCCGAATCAAACCCACAACATTGATATCGTTGTTGATAGGATCATCATAAAAGATGACATTCATAGCCGTGTTGCTGACGCCGTTGAAACAGCGCTTTCCCTCGGAGATGATAGTCTAATTGTCAATGTTGTGTCTTCGGAAAGCGACACCTCACGCAAGACATCAGAAGGCGAAGATCTGCTGTTTAGTAGACAGTATGCTTGCACAAATTGCCAAATAAGTTACGATGTACCTGAACCTCGTCATTTTTCTTACAACAGTCCTTACGGGATGTGTGAACAGTGTCGTGGATTAGGTGTGCAAATGGCGATTTCTCCAAAGTTAATTGTTGCAGATGAAACGGTGTCTATCTTAGAGGGTGCGATAACCTTGTGGAAAAAACCCGGTCCTGAAGAAAGGATGGTAGCTCAATCCCTCGCGTCACATTTAAAGTTTAATATAAAAACACCTTGGAAAGACCTGAAACCGGAACAGCAGCATGCTATTCTTTATGGGACAGGTGATACTGTGCTTACTTTTCGTCAACCTTCAAACGACAGCCGACGGCGAGGAAAACGTATTCGTGGCAAATTTCAAGGACTGATTCCGGCGCATGAACAACGTTTTCTCTATTTAGACGTAGACGAAGATGGCGATGGAAGTTCTCATCTACCTGATTATTTTGTTAAAATGGAGTGCAGAGAGTGTAATGGGAGTCGTCTAAATCAGTTGGTTAAAGCCATCACAGTAGCAGGGTTGAACATTACTGATGTAATGGATATGTCAATTCAAGACGCTACTGCCTTTTTCAATAGCCTTGAACTGCCTGATCGCGAAGCGTTCATCGCTTCAGAACTGTTGAAAGAAATTCGCTCACGTTTAGGATTTCTGATGGACGTAGGGTTAGGTTACCTTACCCTATCGCGTTCTGCTCCGACATTGTCCGGTGGTGAGGCACAACGGATTCGCCTTGCCAGTCAAGTAGGAGCAGGTCTGCGCGATGTTACTTATGTCCTTGACGAACCGAGTATCGGATTACACCCGCGCGACCATGCCGGTTTACTGAAAACTTTGATGAACCTCCGCAACCAAGGTAATACTGTTATTGTCGTTGAACACGACGAAGCGACTATGCTGGTGGCAGATTGGATAGTTGACTTCGGCCCTGGTGCTGGCATAAGAGGTGGAGAGATAACTGGTATGGGGACTCCGGATCAGATAATAAAAGAGAACGACTCGCTTACTGCACAATATTTACGCGGTGAAAAAGAGATTGTTCATCCCGAATCCCGACGTCCAACAGGCGAAAAGTGGGTGCAAATCTGCAATGCTCGTCAAAATAATCTTAAAGAGATTAGTCCGAAAATTCCAGTTGGCACGCTCTGCTGTGTGACAGGTGTGAGCGGCTCCGGTAAAAGTTCTCTCATCCACGATATTCTCTACAGTGCGCTTGCCCGGGACCTTATGAAAGCGAAAACTGTCCCTGGCGACTATGACAGAATTCAGGGTATCATCGGAGACGAAACTGTTCCTGTATCTGATGTTATTGATAAAATTATCAACATTGATATGGCACCTATCGGACGGACTCCACGTTCCAATCCGGCTACCTATACAAAGGTATTTGATGCAATCCGAGCCTTCTATACTAACCTGCCAGATGCCAAACTACGTGGATATAAACCGGGAAGATTTAGTTTCAACGTTCCAGGTGGACGATGTGAGGCATGTAGTGGGAATGGTGCGAAAAAGGTCGATATGGGATTGCTCGCTGATGTTTGGGTAGAGTGTGAGGTTTGTAACGGCAAACGGTATAACAACGAAACACAGACAATTAAATATAAAGACAAAAACATCTCTGATGTACTTGAAATGGATATTGAAACGGCACTGGATCACTTTGCAGACCTACCTAAAATTGCGAGAGGATTACAATTACTGCACGATGTTGGCCTGGATTATCTCAAACTTGGACAACCTGCGCCTACGCTTTCCGGTGGCGAAGCACAGCGGATTAAACTTTCTAAAGAACTTTCCAAACGCAGCACTGGTAAAACGTTATACATCCTTGATGAACCTACTACCGGATTACACTTTGACGACGTAAATAAACTGTTAACTATTCTCCATAGATTGGTTGACGAAGGTAACACTGTGGTAGTTGTTGAGCATAACCTTGAAGTAATCAATTCAGCAGACTACTTGATTGATTTAGGACCAGAAGGTGGTGCTGGTGGCGGGACTATTGTTGCTGTCGGAACTCCTGAAGAGGTCACTGATATGCCTGAATCATATACAGGGAAGGCACTACGTGGGGAATACGAACTCTGGAAAACCGAGGACACAAAACAGAAGATAGCAGAAAACGGTAACCTCCTAAATCCCCCTTATCAAGGGGATAAGCAGGACGATGTTGATGGGATAGGCTCCGATGTTTCCAAATCCATTATGGTACGAGGTGCGGAAGAGAACAATCTTAAAAGTATTGATATTGAAATTCCTCACCAAAGATTGACAGCATTTACTGGTGTCAGCGGTTCTGGAAAGACATCGCTTGCGCTTGATACAATTTATGCTGAGGGGCAACGCCGTTATATTGAGACACTCAGTACTTATGCACGTCAATTTATAGGCACGATGGAGAAACCCAAAGTCTCTAAAATTGAGGGATTGTCGCCAGCGATTGCGATTACGCACTCAAGTCCAAGTCAAAACCCGCGCTCTACGGTAGCGACAATTACTGAAATTCACGACGGTTTACGCACGCTTTATGCGAGATGGGGGCAGCCACATTGTCCCGCATGTGCCGTAGAGGTGCGTCCACAAACTGCACAACAAATCGTTGACCGCGTTTTTGAACAGCAAAAAGGGAAACGTATAGATGTTCTTGCACCACTTACAAGTTTTCGTACACATGAGAATGATTCAGAGGTGATGATTGGGACTGATCGCACACCCGGTTTGAAGGGGAATGAGGACTACGCCGACACGTTTCGCAGATTGCAGAGAACAGGTTTTGCACGTGTTCAAATTGATGGTGAGATTCACCGACTTGATGAAGCGCCTGAAATTCACAAACGTCGTCGCCACGAGGTCTTTCTCGTGATAGACCGCGTCCAACTTGTTGATGATGAAAAAAGCCGTTTCACAGAAGCGGTTGAATTGGCACTTATGGAGAGTAACGGTTTTGTTATTATAGAGGATAAAAATAGCCAAGAAAACCCTGAAAGATTTTTCTTTAGTGAACATGCCATGTGTTCAAAATGTGGTCGGAATTTTCCGCAGTTGACACCTCGACATTTCTCCTTTAATAATAAATTAGGAGCGTGCAGTTCTTGTGAAGGAATCGGTAGGTCGCTTTCGGATGACCAAAAAATATGTGAAGCCTGCAATGGAACAAGGTTAGACGAATTTCCCCGTAACGTTAAGTTCTCCGAAGCAACTATCGCTGAATTGATGGCGAAGCCGATTTCAGACATCAACATATTTTTTGCTACGCGAGTAAACGCGATTGAAAAACATTTGACTACAACTGCTGGAGCGCGAGAAGCAAAAGCAGCGAGAGATCAGGTGAGAGATGTGGCTACCTCACGAGCAACACATACAACGCTCCATTCCCATACTTCACCTGAGTTTGAGGCACAACTGCTCCGACAAATTCAGATTCGGCTTAAGTTTTTAGAGGATATTGGACTCGGTTATCTTGGTTTGGACCGACCTGCACCAACGCTTTCTGGTGGGGAAATTCGTAGGATTCGACTCGCAAGCCAACTTGGTACTGGACTTACTGGCGTAACCTACATACTTGATGAGCCGAGTATTGGACTGCACCCTCGCGATCAAGAACGATTGATTTTAGCGATGAAAGATTTACGTGATATTGGCAATAGTGTGCTTGTTGTTGAACACGATAGGGATACCATTCTGTCTGCAGACCATATCATTGATTTCGGCCCAAAAGCAGGCAAGCAGGGCGGTGAAATTGTTGCAACAGGTTCACCTACTGCCTTTACTGACGCTGAACCTATCTTAGAGTCTACAGCGGAGACAAAAGATGCGGGGGATTCAAATGGAACAACACCTAATCCGCAGGATAAGGGATTGACACAAGCATATCTCTCCGATGAAATGCAGATTCACATTCCTGCTATTAGACGCAAAGGGTCAGGGAAATGGCTGAAGTTGTCAGGTGCGAAAACAAACAACTTAAAGAACATTGACATCAAGATTCCGTATGGGACTCTTACCTGTGTTACAGGTGTTTCTGGGTGTGGAAAGAGCTCACTTATTGAAGGCACTTTACGGCCAGCCTTGGAAGCCCGACGTTCAATTAGAAAGGGAAAAGAACGAACAGATAGTTCTTATGGAACAGCACTGTACGATAGCATTCAAGGGACAAGTTCAATTGAACGGCTTATCCACATTGATCAAAAACCGATAGGTGAAACCCCCCGTTCAAACCCAGCAACTTATACTGATCTGTTCACCAAAATTCGAGAAATGTTTGCCGAGCTACCGGATGCAAAACTTCGCGGATTTAACAGAGGGCGTTTCAGTTTCAATCTCTCCTACGGACAGTGCGAAGTATGTGACGGACAACGTTTCAATCGTGTAGAGATGCACTTCCTTCCTGATGTATGGATACCTTGTGAAAACTGTAACAGTACGGGTTATAATGCTGAAACGCTTGAAGTTCGTTACAAAGGCAAAAACATCGCAGAAGTTTTACAGATGACGGTGCAGGAAGCACTTGAGTTATTTAGTAACATTAATCGGATTAAACGTCCACTCCAAACATTAGCAGATGTTGGTTTAGATTATATTCAATTGGGTCAAGCAGCGACGACATTATCAGGAGGCGAAGCGCAGCGCGTTAAACTTGCGAAGGAACTTGCCCGCCGCCAAACTGGTACAACGCTCTATATTATGGACGAACCGACAACAGGCTTGCACTTTGATGATGTCCAAAAACTGCTCAATGTATTGAATAAACTCGTTGATGCAGGGAACACGATTGTTGCTATAGAACATAATATAGATGTTATTAAATCTGCTGATTGGGTTATTGATTTAGGTCCTGAAGGCAGTGAAAGTGGTGGCAATCTCGTTGCGATGGGGACTCCTGAAGAGGTTGCTGAAGTAAAGGAATCGCATACAGGACGGTTCCTGCGACAAGTGTTGTAATGTAAAAAATCATCTGTCAACTTAATATCTTCATAACCATTCGGTTCTCTCCTAATTCCCAACGCCTGTGTAAATATGCTCATGGATGGACTCTATACCCTACTTTATCCAAATCCATTTGAGACCTAAACCTCCAACCTTCCAAATTTCCACTTGACAAATCCGACAATACATGGAATTATAATACTATATCTATTCAGTAGACTTAGTATACCCATGCAAATTCCAAACTACTATCAAATTTTAGAGATTGGTCGAAATGCGACTGCGTCCGAAATAAAACGAGCCTTCCGCAAACTTGCCAAACGATACCATCCTGATAAACTTCATATCAACTTTGGACCAGATGAGGTGGCACATGCCAAACATAAGTTCCGGGAGATTTGTAACGCTTATGATGTGCTGCAAGACGAAAAACGCAAATCTGACTATGATCGGATACTTCAGAACATTGAACGCCAGAAGAAATCATACCGCTCGTATTTCGACAGACACAGTAGACTGGATCAGGACTATGCTAAGTTAGAATTATTGTTCCAAGCATTACTACATCAAAACTACGAAACTGGCATCTCCATTTACGAACAGCTGTGCCAAAGGTGTGAAAAGAACGGCACGAAATGGTGTATTGACGATTTCTTCAACTATGAAGATAGCCGGGATTGTGAGTTTCTTATTGCTGAAGCATATCAGAATCTCGGTTTTTCTAACGGAAATGGTTCTATCTCCGAACGGCACAGAAAAATTGAGTTGGCGATGCAAATTTATGAGTCTCTGTTATCCGCGGAAGGGCAACGTCCCTGTTTCAAGCACTTTATTAAAGAGGTAAAAGAACGTCTCAAGAGAATCTATCTCTATCACTTCAGTGTTGAAGGATATAAGCAGATGGATCAGCTTCCATTAACGAAAATTCAGACATTAGAACTGCCGAAACGGGAAACGGCATGGATGTACAAAAAGATCGCAGAATTCTACGTTGAAATCAATCTATTCCCAGAGGCACGAGAGGTTTTGCTTATGGCGTTTGAACTGCAACCAAACCTTGCCGGTGCTAAGAAAATATGCCAGACTTTGAACTTGGGAACCAGCAAGTAGTATCTTAGATTCAAGTCACTTTGTTGAAAGACCAAATTGAAGAAATGACTGAAATAACTATTATAATACTGGCGTTTATTTTAGTAATTGGTTTCCAGGTAGGGATATGGATTTATGCTTACCGTAAGGGTGTTAGATGGTTGTGTCCTAATTGCGGACAGCGGCAAACGGGTTGGTCAACACAGTGTCCAAAATGTGGTGTTGTTTTCAAGGATTGGAAAGAATTGTAGTCTAATTTCGTGCAAGATTTGAGGTGGAAAATAATGCAGAATGAAGTACGTTGGGAACGGATGTACCCTGATGAATTAGAAGCTGCTTTTGAGGCATGCCCAGGTGTCTATTTTACTTATGGTCTCTGTGAACCACACGGACCGCAAAATACAGTCGGACTTGATGCACTCAAAGCGCATGCAATTGCTTGCCGTGCTGCACAGACGCACGGTGGCATTGTTGCACCACCCGACTATTGGCACATCCATGAACACGGGATGTATGCGAACTGGGCACAGCAGAATGTCGGTGAAGTGCGGAGTTGGCTGACTGCTATGCCCGCGTGGCAGCATTTCAAAAATGTGTGCTACCACGTTCGTGCTGCTGATGCGCTCGGATTTCACGCTGCTATCTTTCTCACAGGACATTATGGACCGAATTGGCAAGACCTCAAAACACTTTTGGAGTTAATTCAACCTCACTTTGCGATGCGTTTGTATGGACTGCCTGATTTTGAGGCTAACCACCTTGGATTTAGCAAACAAGGTGACGGTGGAGACCACGCAGGTAGAGTTGAAACTTCGCTATTGTGGGCGTTAGAGCCTGAGTGTGTTGACATGTCTCGGATGCCAGCGAAAGATGAACCCGGACCCCACTTTGCAATGGGAGGCAATGCTTATGACTCAGACCGTCGTGTCGGTGAGCGCATGGTGAACGATGAAGTCACCTGGCTTGGCAACAAGATGCAGGAATTGCTTGATGCTTACGCACAACAGAATATCACCGAACGCCAACCCGTAACCTTTGAAGAAGTTGAAAAGATTTGGGCAGACCATGTGACACCTGCTTTGAAAACCTTTAAGACGATGCAAAATACAGGCGAACCGCCTCCTGAAGATTCACAATGGTTTCGCCAATGGAAAATTCCAAAACTTTCATAAGAGAGGACATCGCATGAAAACGACAAACACACAACTTGCTGAAAATTACCAAAAAGATGGATTTTTAACTGGCATCCACGTTGCTGAAGATGCTGAAACCTCACATTTTCGTAAAGAATACGATGCATTAGAAGCAGAGGTCGGTGCAGAGAAATGTGAAATTGGTCTCATTGATTGGCATTTTGACTATAAATTTATCTGGGAACTTGCATCACACCCCAAAATTGTTGATGTTATTGAAGCACTTATCGGTCCGGATGTGATGTTGTTAGCAACACACTTCTTCTGTAAATATGGTCCCCGTGAGAAATTTGTCGCGTGGCATCAAGACGTTACATATTGGGGACTTGAACCACCTGACGCTATTACCGCTTGGTATGCTATAGATGACAGCGATATAGAAAACGGATGTATGCGCGTGATACCCGGAAGCCACCATCAAGGTGTTCAAGAACACGGCAAATCCGAACAGGAAGGCAATCTGCTAAGCATCAATCAGGAAGTCCCAGTAACCGAAGCGGATGCAGAGACTGCTGTAGATTTAATCTTAAAAGCAGGTGAGATGTCTATCCATCACGGACAGATAATCCACGGTAGCCTACCGAACCACTCTGCGCGGAGACGATGTGGTTTAACAATCCGATATATCCCACCATCAGTGAAACAAGCAGAGGATAATTCACTGAAACGTCCATGGAAACCGATTTTATTGCGTGGTGAAGATCGGTACCAGAATTTTACCACCGTACCAAATCCATTCCCGCAAAACGGATAAATTTATCTGTTGTAGGCGCATTTTGTAAACGCGCCAACCCTAAACCACAAAGGCAAAGAATGCAATCTCATATCTATGACGCAATCGTCATTGGCGCAGGTGGCATGGGGAGTGCAACCGCGTATCATCTTGCCAAATCTGGCGCGGATGTGCTTGTCTTGGAGCAATTCCAGCGTGGACATACATTTGGAAGTTCACACGGGGAAACACGCATCATCCGCTTTTTCTACGATAAATCTTTTTACACCGAATTGATGAAAACTGCATACTCCGAATGGTGCGATCTTGAGTCAGTATCAGGGAAGCAATTGCTGTTCATTACCGGTAGCGTCAATTTAGGTGAGAGTGGAAATCCATACATGATTTCAGTTCGGCAAAGTTTGGATGCTGCAGGTGTTGAATCGGAATGGTGGGATGCGAAACAATTGACAGAACGGTTCTCACAATTCCGCGTGTCTAATGATATGGATATTCTTTGGCAGAAGGATACCGGTTTTCTTTATGCTTCCGAATGTGTTTTAACTCACCTGCAATTGGCTGAACAACATGGGGCAAAAATCCGAGAAGAAACCCATGTAAACCACATTGATTGGGAGATGGATGTCCCGACAGTCTACGCTGGAGACAGTGAATTTTACGGTAGAAAAGTTGTCGTGACAACTGGTGCTTGGACAGACATACTACTCCCTGAGATTGATTTTCCGCTCAAAGTTACGAGACAACAAGTTTGCTACTATCAAAATGCTGCTCCGTTGTTCCAGCCCGAGCAGTTTCCCGTTTTTACAGAAATAAGAAAAGATGGCGAATTCCTGTACGGCATACCATATTTTGGGAAAAACGGATTAAAAGTTGCGCGCCACGGAAAAGGAAAACGCGTTTTTCCGGATAGGTGCAACCGGGAACCTGATGCAGATTATGTTGATCGTATAGATGTCTACGTGCAAGAACGCATCCCAGGACTCGGCAAATCCACACATGCTGAAGTTTGCCTCTACACGGAAACACCGGACGAAGATTTTATTATTGACGCACACCCCAACTGTCCCGATCTCTTGATAGCAGCAGGTTTTTCTGGGCATGGCTTTAAGTTTTGTTCACTTGTCGGACGAATCATGTGTGAGTTAGCACTAACTGGTGAAACTGAATTTGATATCAGTCCTTTTCGTATTAAAAGGTGAAAAGAGGTTGTCTGATGGGAAAAAATAAGTTATTTTTAATCCTTAGTGGATTAGCGGCAGCTGCAGTGGGAATGTTATATCTACATTTCTTTGGATTTGAAAAATCTCTATTTCGTGTTGATGTTCCACGATGGTCAGTTCCACCAAGCAGGAGGCAACGCATGGAAATCTCCAGAGCAGAATTTATGAATGATGTGCTGAGTCTGATAGATTGGGTGATTCTGATCGGAATAGTCATTATAGTAATATTGATTTTTGTTAAGACCATCAAAGCACTTGTCGTTTCTCTATTTCGAGGCAAACGACCTTCACAGAAGTAACTGCTCACGATAATTGACGATGAAAACTAAATAGCCTTGATTTACTTATTATTGTTCTTGACTTGCTAACTCGCCCTTGTTATCATAAAGCAAACCAAGACGAAGTCTTAAATCTTGACGAGGAGCAATGCATGAAAGCCAAACAAATTATCATGCCAGCGAAACGTTCGGCAACGTTGGAGGATTTTGAACTTGACGAAACACTTGCACCAAACCAGATTTTACTCAAAACGCATTACAGCTTGATAAGTCCTGGCACTGAAGGTGCAGGATATACGGGTTTAGAGAGTGGTACCCGGTTTCCGCACGGGTCAGGTTACACGGCTATTGGTGAAGTGCTGAAAGTGGGGGAACACGTAACGAAGTGTGCTGTTGGAGATTACGCTTTTTGCTATAGTTCACACGCTTCAATCATCAAAACAGCCTCTGTCATGTTGGCGTTCAAACAGCCGTTGGAGATGGATGCAAAGCTGATTCCGTTTGTGCGGATGGCGACGGTGGCAATGACTTCTTTGCGTGTGTCCTCGGTTGAATTTGGTGATACTGCTGTCATTATCGGCTTAGGGTTAGTTGGTAACTCCGCCTCACAACTTTTCAATTTAGCAGGCATGAAAGTCATTAGCGTTGAACGGGTGCCTGAACGGATAGAAATTGCTCGGAAGTGTGGCATACAACACCTGATTAATCCTGACGAAGAGGACGTGCTTGAACGCGTCAAGTCCTTAACAGACGGACATAAGGCTGAGGTTACCGTTGAAGCGATCGGCAATCCACGCCTTGTTGAATTGGCGTATCAGTTGACTCGCACCAAAGGCGAGGTAATTCTACTGGGTTCGCCACGCGGTGAATATATAACAAATGCTACAGCGATACTCAATTATTCGCATCTCATCGGCTTAGGGGCAATTACGCTGCGAAGTGCCCATGAATGGGTGTATCCGACAATGCATTCCGGTGAGTCGAAACATTCGCTTGAACGGAATTCGCAAATAGTTTATTCGCTCATCAAGGAAGGTAAATTCAAGGTTGAGGAATTATTAACACATGTCATAAATCCTGAAGACGCACAATCCGCTTATGATGGTTTGACCGATCATAAGGATAAATATTTAGGTGTCATCATGGATTGGACACAGGTTTAAAGTAGTAGGCATACTCGTGTGCTAAATTATAGTGAGAATTAGAATGAAAACCCTTCTCATACTACGACATGCCAAATCCAGTTGGGATAATCCGCAACTTTCTGACTATGATCGTCCTCTTAACAAACGTGGTAAACGAGATGCGCCGCGTATAGGAAAACATCTACGCGAACATGGGCTAATTCCAGACCGCATTCTTACCTCATCAGCCAAGCGCGCAAGAAAAACTGCTACAAAAGTTGCCAAATCATGCGGTTATACTGCCAAAATAAAGCGGTTGGATGGTTTTTATCTTGCCCCACCAGGTGTTTATATAGAAAAATTACAAGCATTATCCAATAAATATGAACGTGTTATGGTTGTCGGACATAATCCAACAATGGAACAACTCTTACGACACTTGACAGGACAGATTGAACGAATGCCCACTGCTGCTCTCGCCCATATTGAACTCCCTATCCAAAATTGGGAAGCATTCGATTTTTCTACCAGAGGAACTTTGGCCAACTTATGGACACCAAAAACGCTTTTCAAAGATTGAACTCTCTTTCCACTTGGCTAATATTTACAATTATTGCAAGTATCACTTCTCTGCCTACATACCTTAATGCATCTGAAACAATCGTCGTATCTTCTGCTAAAGACGGTCAACTCTTTCCATCAGTTGTGAGAGATGGAGAAGGAGGTGTTATTGTCTTTTGGGAGGATTACCGTACTGGAAGGGATTGGGATGTTTATGTACGACGGGTAGATAGTCGGAATAAACCAATTTGGGATTTAGATGGTGACCCAATATCAATTGCTGCCAGTAACCAACGGCGGCTTCGGGCGATTCAGCATGGTAGACATGCGATAGTCGTCTGGAATGACCGACGAAACAAAAGCAGTTGGGATATTTATGCACAAGCGGTGAATATTGAAGGTGATGTATTCTGGCAAAAGGACGGCATGCCAATTTGCACTGACTCCGCAGACCAATCTACGCAAGCAATTTTGAGTGATGGTGAGGGTGGTGCTATCGTTGTATGGGAGGATGAACGCCGAAGTGCCGAATTTCAAGACCTATATATTCAACGTATCACATCGACCGGAATAACTTCATGGGAGAAGAATGGTATACCCGTTTACCCATCAGAATCACTTCAGAGTAACCCAGTCCTTGTTGAAGATGATAGCGGTGGTTTCTATGTTGTGTGGTGGGACGTTGTAGGGATCGAGAATTGGCACATTATGGCGTTTCGGCTAAGTATGGAAGGTAAGCCTTTATGGGATGCGCCGCTTCTCATTACCCCAAAAGATGGGATGCAAGGTGAACCACGTGTAGTGGCAGATGGTAAAGGAGGGTTTATCGTTGTGTGGCAGATATATGAAAACTTTATTAATGACCAACTCTATGCCCAACGTATTTCTCCTGACGGAAAGAAATTGTGGCAAGAGACAGGCGTCCCAGTCTGTACAGCGGACGGAATTCAAAAAAACGCTGCTGTTGTCTATGATGGGGAAGGTGGGTTGATTGCTGTGTGGCGAGACGAACGCGATATCTACGGTGACCTGTATGCGCAACGCATCCATGCGGACGGAACATTGGCTTGGCAGAAAGATGGTATCCCGCTTTGCACTGTAGGCGGTCATCAGGATAGACCTTTCATCGTGCAAACCGAAGAAAAACAGTTTTTTGTCGCATGGATGGATTATCGGGGAGACATCGGTGAAAAAAGTGTTGACGCTATTTACTGTCAAAAGATAGATTTGGATGGGAATCTCTTATGGAAAGAAGAGGGAGTGCCTGTCTCTACAAGTAAAGGTGAACATTTTCCACCGTTCGTGGTCCCTGTTGGGAACGGACAGTGTGTGGTCGTTTGGAGCAACAGCCAGCAGGATAACGGGGATATCTTTCTCAAGCGATTTTAGATTATTGCTAAGATTCTCGACTCATTTCAATCAAATGTGCACCTTCCAGTCCTGCTCGCACCTCTTCATCGTAGCTTGTCACAACTACTTGATGGTCTTCGGCAAGTTGTCGGATAAAATCCACCATCAGCACTTTTCGCTCATCATCTAAATGAAGCGTTGGATCATCAAACACAAAGAAACCGGGATTACCCAAAACTTTGGCGAGTGCCACCTTAAAACAGAGATAGAGAAACATTTTTTCGCTACCGCTGAGCAACATCAAACTCCGATCTACACCATCTATTTTAACCGAGGGAAGTAGATGTTGCTTTTGTAAGTCAATACGCGTTCGTCCAAAAAGTTCCATCTGTTCAAGTCTGCGGTGGAGTTCTTCCTCTGCAGGTTTGAGGATTTGGCGTTGAAGTGTTTCGATGGTTTTGTCAACACCTGCACAAGCAAGTTCAAGACTAAGCGTTGTCCTTTCAACCTGTTCTGCTTCTGCATTTACCTTCTGGAGTCGCTCAAGTCTATCCAATTGTACTGCTTCTTCCTGTTTCAGTTTTTCGAGTTTTTTTCGTTCGCTGTCAATTCGCTCTTTCAATTGGTGCTTATCTAAATTTTCGGGGATGGACTCTGCAGATTGTGTTTCGTTGTTGAATGATTCATCCGTTGCTTCTTTTGACACACCTTTCTCATTTAGCCTCGTTGTGATCGTGTCAAGTTCAGTCTGTATCTTGTTAATATCTTGTTCAAGTTGTTCTAACCGTTTTGTCTTCGCTTGCAAAGTCTGCAGTCGCTGTTCAAGTTCCTGCCGACTTTCTAAACTTTCAGTTTTTTCGGCTAACGATTTTTTGTGGTTATCTAATTCAGCAGATAGCTGCGATTTTTCAGTTTCCTTTTCCGCAATAATCTTCTGAACGATTTCCTTTTCAATTTCCTGATGGCAAGTAGGACAGTGTCCATCACCACTCTCAATGAGTAATCGAAGCGTGTCACATACTTTTGTTAATGCTGTAGTTTGTGAATCAATACTGCCAATTTTTTGGATGAGTTCCTCGCGTTCTTTTTCTAATCCTGTGGCTTCCTTAACTGCTGTTTCAATAGTAGTCATCATCTCACGTAAGTGAGAGATGTTGTTGAAACCGCTCAAGGTTTCAGTTTGCTCTTGCGTCAGGGCATGTAATTGTGTTTGTGCCTGTCTGTGGTTCTGCTTCCATTCAGCGATTAATTCTGCATCCCCCGTTTCTGTGCCGTATGCCCTCTCAAGTTCTTTCAGTTTTGCTTCTATTCTTTCAATCTCTTTTTTGTGTTCGTTCTGTGCGCTAAACCGTAGGCTGTTTTGATGTGCTTGAATCCTATTCCGTTCACGTTTTGCGAGTCGACGCGCGTCAATGAATCGCTCTCGAACCTCTATCAATCTGTCAATACCGAGAAGCGCGAACAAGACATCACGCCGTGTGGCAGGTTGTCGGGCAAGAAATTCAAAAATCTCGCCTTCGCGAAGAAATGTTGTCAAAGCAAGTCGGTCATGCATAATTCCAAACTTTTCCTTTAGTGCAGCTTCAACCACTGTTACACGTTTCTCATCAAAAACAATATGCCATTCTCCATCTTTTTCCTGCCTAAGTTGGAAACGCTTACCCGTTCCACGGAAGAGCATATATCGTTCGTCATTTTCTACAAATTGCAGCCCTGCTGTTCCGCTATACGACTTTGCACTCTTGATCGCAGTAGCATCAACTCTTGGCACTATCGGCTTACCGGTTAGCGTAAAAAAGATAGCGTTGACAAGTGTACTTTTACCGCTGAAGTTAGGACCAAAAATAAGATTGATCCCATCAGACATTTCAAAATCTTGTTGTTGGAAACAGCCAAAGGTTTTGAGGCGAATCCGCTCTAACCGCATATTAATTATCTCTTTTCTCTTGGATAAGGTCATATATCATTTGTGCTCTGACCTTTTCGCGCCCATTTGTCAAAGTGAATTCAAAGGCTTTTACAATTGCTTCAAGTTCATCGGGACTAAGGGAAATATATTTTGAGTCGTGTTGGATAATTGCCTCTATTTCCGCTTTATAGATTTCTCGCGTTTCATTGTCAAGGACAGTGTCCATAATTTATTCCTATGATATTATCGTGTCAGAACCCGTTACTGTTAGATCCACTCTGTTTTAGGATTTTCCCCAAATATTAGACAGGTCGCGAGCTGGCGCTCGCTGCTACAAGAAGAAATCTTTACCCGAAGGTGGAAACTACTGAAAATTGAACGAATCAGTTATTGCAGATCAGATTTTTGATTTTATCTGCATTAACCGTTCGCCCGCTTCTAACAGAATATCATCTGCCATGCTAAACATAAACCTAAATTTTGTCTTACCAAGGTGGGGGCGGCTATAGAAACTGGAACCCGGTACACCTCCTACGCCAATTTCTTTAACCAACCAGTGTGCAAATGCTGTGTCATCAGGAAACCCAAAATCGGTAATATCCGTCATAATGTAATAAGCAGCTTCTGGTGGATGACAGCGAAATCCTGCTTCTCTAAGCGTATTAACGAGTCTTTTGCGATTTACGCCATATTTTTCCACTAATTCTTGGTAATAACTCGGTGGTAAATTGAGGGCAGCGACACCTGCACGTTGTAAGGGGTGCGGCGCGCCGACGGTTAAAAAATCATGCATTTTGCGGATTCCATCCGTTAAAACTTCTGGTGCTACGACATACCCTAAACGCCATCCTGTCATTGAATAGGTTTTGCTCAATCCTGATACAGTAATCGTCCGATCCTGCATTTGCGGCAATGATCCGATGCTGATATGCGATTTGTCGTCATAGATCATGTGTTCATATATCTCATCGGTAATAGCTATGCAGTCATATTCGCAGCAAAGGTCCGCGATCTGTTGGAGTTCTTCTTGTGTAAAGACCTTTCCGAGCGGATTATTAGGGGTATTTACAATAATCGCTTTTGTGTTGGTAGAAAAAGCATTTTGGAGTTCGGCAGGGACGTAAGTAAACTGCATTACGCCTTCTTCAGAACGTGTCTCCTGCAGTGCAACATAAACCGGCTTCGCACCAGAGATAATGGTATCCGGTCCATAGTTTTCATAAAAAGGTTCAAAAATGATAACCTCGTCGCCAGGGTTGATAATCGCGAGCAGTGCTGACAGCATGCCTTCTGTTGAACCACAAGTGACGGTAATATTTTCAGCAGCATCGGTTGGAATGCGGTTGAACGTCGTCATTTTTTGCGCGATTGCTTCTCGAAATTCTGGTGCACCCCAGGTAATGCTATATTGGTTATATCCTTCTTGAATCGCCTTAATTGCTGCTGCTTTGACGACATCTGGTGGTTGATATGCGGGCGTGCCTTGCGACAGATTAATTGCATTGTGACGCAGACATAGCTGCGTCATACCTCGGATTACTGATTCAGTGAAACGGGTGGATTTGTCTGAAAGTTTGGATTGAAGGGACATGTTAATATGAAGAATCTATATACAATCCTCGCTGAACAACTATTAAAGAGTGTTTATCCACAACTCTTGATTATCTATATTCTGTAATTCCTATTTTAATTTTACCCCAAATTGTCGCAGCTTTGTCCGATGCCTCAACAGTGAGTGCCCCTTCTAAACCATTTTCCATTAACATCTTAATATCGTCTTCCTCTAATGAGACATTGAAGAGAAGCATTTCATCAAGCATCCCTTGCCACTCTCTACCGCCTCCAGACCATGAACCGATGCGTCCAGGTCCAAATTCACCGGGTAAAGGACCCCATTTACCTTCGGCATCAAGTTTCCCATCAAAGTAGACGCGAACTGATTCATCGGTACTGCTGTATGCTACTGCAAGGTGGATCCATTTGTTTGAGATATTTTGGTCTGCTGTGAAATCCGATTGCTGCCAGCCTGGGTGTCGCACAGGATTGTTGGAGTGTATAGCCATTTCCATCTTATTGTCTGGACGAAATTGGTAGTGGACATAACCTGCAGCCCAACCATCACGGTTGAAAAAGCATCTCCATGCGCCCACTCTGCCTGTCGAATTGAACCACTTTAGCAGTGTAAATTCTTTAAGTGGTGCGATCGCTGGAACAGTGACCCAAGCATCTTTACCATTGAGTTCAATAGCATTGCCAAATTTACCTTTCACCCATTTTGCTCCGCCGACGAGGTTACCATCATAGCCATTGTCAGATGAATCGGCAGCGACTTTTCCGTTTGCTTCATCAAACAACCACGCACCGACAATAGTATTCTGATCGATTTCAGCGGTGCTGAGTTGTGCAAGCATCAAACTTACAACGACAAAACAAATTGTAAGGCGTATCATTTTAGTTCCTCCTTTAATCGTCGGTTTTCGATTCCTAATAACTTGGGAATTCTACTCGTAAACTTTTGTGAAATATAATGTGTTATCAACAGTCTACACTTTAATTCTATAACTTAAAATTATACCATCGTCCAGCGGAATGTCAACAGAATTCAACAGCGGTGTGTCAAAGACGAATTCTACATAATCTTGCATCTCATCGCGCATTGTCACGGTATCATCAGCCACAATTAAACCACCCGCGCGGATGTTGGGCAGTGCCAATTCGAGATAACGTAAATATTCGTTTTTCTGTGCATCAAGAAACACAAGATCGAAGGTGACATCACACTTTGGGATTTCGTCAAGTGCGTTTCCGACGCGTATTTCAACAATATCGTCTAAATTGACTTCTTTGAGATGTGCTTGTGCCTCAGCTGCACGTTTTGGATCGAACTCCAGGGTGATGAGTCTGCCTCCAGTTTCCTTCAGTGCAGCAGCAAGCCAAATTGTTGAGTAACCGTTACTTGTCCCAACTTCAAGGACGTTTTGTGCGTTTATAGAGCGGATGAGAATAGAGAGAAATTGCCCGTTTTCGTGTGCGATATTGGTATACTCTTTTGCGGTCTTTTCAAGTCGTTTTAAGATAGGTTGATAGTTTTCCATTACCAGAAATGCCCTTCCATGTTGTTGAAAATATAGGGATAATATCAGAAACTGGAGTGACTGTCAAAAGGTTCATCGTTGGAATAGCTGCCAACTCCTACCAGGGCTGTCGGCGCGAAACACCTCTACATTTCCACGGTCCGCCATCGTGACGTAACACGTGCATCCATCTGAACCACCAAAAGCGATATTAGTGCAGTGTTTGCCTGTTAATTCTATCTCTAATAGCACTTCTCCTTCAGGTGATAGTTTTGCTATAGTGCCTTTGCCGTGCCGAGTAATATAAAGATTGCCTTCAACATCACAACGCATTCCGTCCATACCGAAATCTGGAAACTGAATCAATAACCGTTTATTGCTAACCTCACCTTGAGGTGACAAGTCATAAGCCCAGACGTTACGCTGTGCCGATTCGTTGACATAAAGCACTTTCTCGTCGGGACTGACCTCAATGCCGTTTGTCGTGCCCATATCCGCTTCTAACAGTGTGACCTGTCCATCTGTATCCACTCGCCAAATCTGCCCCGTTGATTCTCCCCAATTTGGGTCGCTTGCATAGAGGATATCGTTTGCACCAATAGCGAGGTCATTCGGCTGATTCATCGTCGGTTCGTGTGCATGTACGCTAATTTCGCGCGTTTGCATATCCACTTTGAGTACATTGTGATTCGTATAGTCTGCGATGAACATATAGCCTTCGCTGTTGAAACGGATGCCGTTGCCGATGCTACCAGTTGGTAGTTCGACAAAAACGCTTGCTTCACCTTGTGGTGTTACCTTGCCGATGGTGTGTTGCCGTTCAAAGTTGACGGCATATAAGTTGCCATCGGCATCACAGGCGGGTCCCTCGATTCCAGATGTAAATCCGTTGACGTGTGTAAATTCTTGACTAAGAAAAAGTTCTTCGTTCATTTTGCGCTCCTCTGAGGTCTGTTTTTTGTATCTGCTTTTACACATTTTAGCACAACTATAGAGATAATTGGTGAATAAAAAACCTGAAATTTTGTGTTGATTGGTTAAAGCGGAATTTACTTGACAAATTAGGTTGAATTCGTAATAATTCTTATAAACACATTTCTGAATACAGGAGAATATTTTTAATGGAAACTGCGATAAAAACAGCATTTGATCCAGATACAAACCAAGAGTATGAAATTGAACTACCAGTACCTGAGATTGTAAAAACAACAATCCTTGAACTTGATTTTCCATCTGATGGACTAATGAATAGGGAAATTGCATCTGCCGTTGCCAAGAAGTTTCAACTTTCTGAAAAGCAGGAAAATGCCCAGAATAATTCCCAAGTAAACCGAGGATCTAAAGACACTATTTGGCGTGATAATATGATTTTGCCTATTCTTCAGGAGCTAAAAAAAGAAGGAAAATTAGAGCAACCTTTAGGATCAGGAAACCCTTATGTCCTTAATTCATGTGTATCGCAGCAACTTTACACTAAATCAAATACAAATTCTGATCCTGATTCGTCCCCTGAACAACTAATTGAGACAAGTTATAAAAAAATCAGTGAAGAATTGGTGACAGAACTGATAGATAAAATAAAGAACAACACTCCAGCTTTTTTTGAAAACCTTGTTATTGATCTTCTGGTGGCGATGGATTATGGAGGTTCACAAGAAGATGCCGAGGCAGTAGGGCGTAGCGGAGATGGTGGAATTGATGGCATTATTAACGAAGATAGGCTCGGACTTGATGTAGTTTATGTCCAAGCCAAGCGGTGGGAAGCAAATGTAGGCGAACCTCCAATTAGAGACTTTGCAGGCGCGTTAGATGGTAGAGGAGCACAGAAGGGCATTTTTATTACAACCTCGGATTTTTCTCCATCAGCAAGACAATTTGCTGATCGAAGCACAAAAAAGATTGTTCTTATCAATGGAAAACGACTCGCGGAACTTATGATAGAACACAACGTTGGTGTTTCAACAAAGGATGTCTATGAAATCAAACGAGTAGATTCGGATTATTTTGCAGAAAAATAAAGAATGCTCCAGTTGAAGAAAAACCGGAGCATTCTTTATTGTGTTAAAAGTTGCCAGATTGTTGGATTTCGCTCATTGCTCAACCCAACCTACGATTAAAGTCTTGATTTGAGATTTCCCCAAGTGGTAGAAAGTTTTCCAAGCGGGTCAACAGGTGTGGCTGTAGCACTCAAATCTTTGGCGATATTAATATCATCTTCACTAAGTGCACGGTTCCAGAGGCGCACTTCATCAATCATCCCGGTGAAGACGTTGTTTGGTCTGTCACAATCCTGCGCAATCCGCAGCGGGTCGTCAATACTCTTTAGCGCACCAGGGATTGCCCCATCAGCAACGCTTTCCCCATCAATATAGAGTGTAGCCATTTCACCGTCATTTGTGAAAGCAACGTGTAACCACTTTCCAGTTTCAGGTAAATCGGCATTGATATCAGCGCGACCGCCTTCGGTTTCAAAACGGAGTTTGAAAACACCTTTTTCACTGAATAGACCGTATTGTCCTCTACCGCCGCAACCACCATGAACAGATTTACCAACAATCTGACGTGTACCGTCCCAAGTTTCAGCGTTAATCCACGCCATAAACGTGCATTCATTTACATTGAGTGCCTCAGTGCTTTCCACAGTAACCCACGTTCCACTGCCTGCACCAGCAAATTTTAGTGCTTTTCCGAACTTGCCATCAACCCAATTCGGGTTATCAATTTTGCCATCATGACCGTTGCCACTTGTATCTTCAGCAACATCACCGGAGCCTTCATCAAAAGAGAAATTCAGGACGAGTCCTTCTGATAAGTCAGCTGATGTGACAAGTGGTGTCAACACAAAAACTGCTATAATTAGGGCAAAAATACTCAAGGTTTTCATAAATTCTATCTCCTTTTAGAAATAGGGTGCCTCTTTGAGGTAACCCCAAGTAGTTGAGAGTTTTCCAGATGGTGTAACAGCGAGAGCACCGTCAGCACCTTGGTCTTTAAACTGGCTAATATCGTTTTTACTCAAGGAGCGATTCCATAGACGCACCTCGTCAATCATCCCAGCAAAAACGTTATTAGGTCTATCACAATCTTCGGAAATTCTTAACGGATCATCGTTTACTTTAAGTTTCCCGGGAACATTTCCGGCCATTACTTCTTTTCCATCGATGTAGATTTTGCCGGTAGTGCCATCGTTGGTAAAAGCAACATGTATCCATTTCTCTGTTTCAGGCAAATCGGTATTGATATCAGCACGGCCTCCTTCAGTTTCAAAACGGAGTTTGAAAATACCTTTTTCACTGAATAGACCGTATTGTCCTCTACCACTGCAACCACCGTGAACAGATTTACCAACAATCTGACGTGTGCCATCCCAATGTTCAGCAAACACCCATGCCATGAAGGTGCATTCATTGACGTTAAGTGCCTCAGTGTTTTCAACGGTAACGAATGTGCCGCTACCTGCACCAGCAAATTTTAACGTTTTCTTGAATTTTCCATCAACCCAATTTGGATTGTCAATTTTGCCATCATGACCACTGCCGCTAATATCTTTAGCGACATCACCATCACCTTCGTCATAGGTGTGATATAGGATTAATCCGTCCGCAAAGTCTGCTGACATCACACATGGAATAGTAACGAAAAGGAAGGCAAATAATAGAATACATATCCACATTTTATGAAAGTTTTCACAAAATGTGGAAAATAGAGAATTATAATAACTTACTGGAATAATTCCAGATTTTGTGAGTTTTTTCACGATTTAAATCCTCCTTACGTTTAAAGATGCCATATCTTACCAGTTCGCCATATTATTGTCAAGTCTAAAAATTGTCCGATAGACACGCAACAATAGAGGTGTGCTTCTCAGTCTTTCACAAACCGTTTTTAACAAGCGCTATAATCCTAATTATTATCATTACTGGAGAAAATTACATAAAAAATGCCTATTTTTTGAAAAAATGCACCTTTTTGCCCTCAAAAACGCGTCTATATCTACAGAGAGTTCTGAAAATAGAAAACGCACTAATATTTCTATAAATCTGAAAGATTCAGTTTTCTTGAAGATAAAGTTTGTTCATACATCTAACTGTTAAACCGAAACAATTAATACAGTGGGGCACAATCTAATAAATAGGTGAAAAAATGTTTGAAGAAATTTCTATAGACAATTGTATACTTGGTGGCACGATCTTCCTCCTGATTTTTACACTTGGATGTTATTTGTGGTTCCAAAATGAGATGGCATACCTCCAACCTCAAGATACCGATACCGAGCTGGAAATACAGCACTTGGAGAGGCCCTTAGATAACAAGCAGGTTGAAACGTCACAAATAGAACTAACTGATACAGTTCAACCAGAAGAAAAGAATAGTTCTGACACAACAGACAATGCTGACATGAACCCAGGTGTCAGTCATAGTGATACCCCGCTGGAATACATACATAGAAGAATTAAGGAGATAATTCTCAAGAAAATAGAAATTGTCTAATATATTTAGATATCTATACATTGGGTTTGCTTTGAGGTGTGTCTTTTATTTAACAGAAACCTACTTTACAACACGTGCCAAAAAAGGTGATTTTTCAGACTTTTCTTGAAAATTTAGACAAAAAATCACTTTTTTATCAAAAAAATGCATATTTTTGTGAAAAAGTGCAATCTTTTTGTTTACAAATGCGTCTTTAATAACAGAAGGCTCAAATGGGAGAGGAATCGACTGAAATTTCCAAGATTGTGAAACTCAGTTTTCGTGAACACAATGTTTCCTCACTTGTCTAACAATTAACCGAGATAAGAAAAATAAAGGTATCATTAGCATAAGATACCGCAGAAGATATGAATAGGAGAAAAAGATGTTAAAAGAATTTTCCATAGAAAATTGGATTCTCGGTGGAACCTGTTTCATACTAATCTTTACACTTGGATGCTTTTTGTGGTTCCAAAACCAAATGGCTTACCTCCAACCCGTGGATACTGATCCCGGAGTGGAAATGCAGCGCATGGAAAAGCCTTCAGGAGCAGAACAAGTAGAAACGCCCCAAATAGACCTTACGGACACAGAACAACCAGACGCACTTGATAAAAACAGTGATGATTCTGAAACTAAGTCTAACGTCATAAGCACCCAGCAGCATACATAAAGTGATGAAGCGAACGGTAGATA
Organism: Candidatus Poribacteria bacterium; assembly: GCA_028824685.1. GTDB lineage: Bacteria > Poribacteria > WGA-4E > WGA-4E > WGA-3G > MSPOR6. The sequence goes on along the minus strand of JAPPCZ010000097.1, from coordinate 6,934 downwards.
CGCTATTACATAAGCTGCCACTCATTCCAATACCGTATCAACTTGACCAATAACTTACCTAAGGCACGATCCCATGCGTGCCTTTTTTTATTACCCCCTCCGAACACGTCTAAAAATCTATCCCAAACTGGAATCGCAACCATCATATCACTTTCAGCTTGGGTATTTGTAGGTTGACTGTGCCCAATCATTATGCTACTCTCTCCAAAGGGATGTTTTCTTTCAAATCATTTCTTAAGATAATTGCTTGTTCCTCAAAAAATACTTTATTTTTCTCAAACTGAAACCTTCCAATTCAAAATCGCGTCTATAAATTAAAAGATTGTATCTATTTGTGAGGTGTTTCATGAAACACAATGATGCTGAGTTGATTGAGCGAATACTTGAAGGTGATCAGCACGCTTTTGCGTTGCTTGTGGAAAAATACCAAGATCAGATACACACGTTGGTGTGGCAAAAGATCGGTGATTTTCACATTGCACAAGAGATTACGCAAGATGTATTTATTTCTGCGTATCATAAACTCGCGACCCTCAAGCATCGTAATCGCTTTTCAGGGTGGCTTTACGTCATTGCGAATCGTAAGTGTATCACTTGGTACCGAAAGAAGAAGCCCCAGCCACAATCTTTAGAAGAGGTAGATCCAATGGAATTGGAAGAGGCATGTTATTTGAATTATGAGTCTCGGCAGCGTGAAGAGGCAGCAAACGAAAAACGGCGCGCAACGGTACAAAAACTGCTTAGCAAACTCCGAGAGAGTGATCGGACAGTGATAACACTACACTACCTCGCTGGGTTGACATGTGAAGAGATTGGTCGGTTTCTTGGTGTTTCAACGAACGCCGTTAAAATCCGACTGCACCGTGCACGAAATCGATTGAGAAAGGAAGAAGCAATAATTCAAGAAAATCTAAGTAGTTTCCAAGTCCCGAAACAAATGGTAGAGAATATTATGAAGGAAATACCACATCAAAAACCAATAGCACCATCTACAAGCAAACCGTTTTTACCCTGGGTGCTTTCTGGTGTTTCTGCAATTTTGGTCTTTTTTCTCCTCGGAGTAGGCGCGCAATATCTATATCGTTTTCAACGACCGTATGACTTTGATGCGACATCTGAACCAACAATTGAGATTACAGAAGCAAAACAAGTTGTGGATGCTCTGGATAAGCGTCCGGTAAGAAATCAAGCAGGACGACCAGATGTTCCCAATAGAAACAATGGCACTGCACAGGAACTAAACTTGCAGTTAGTCGATTCAACACAGACAGATATGACAAAAGACTCAAAATTGGATGAGTTTACGCAGAAAGGTGCTTCGTCTCTTTCCGGTCAGGTCGTAGATGAAGATGGGAACGCTGTTCCGGGGCTGCAACTCACAATAAAACCGGTCGAATTTAGCTTGAGTTCAAATACAGATGTAATACCTCGTGCACCTTTCTCTTCTTGGAAAAGGGTTGTAACGAATAAACAAGGTGGTTTTTCTTTTTTCAACATCGATCCAGTCTCATCGCAATTAGTGTTGTCGCCTGAAGCGGGATCCAATTTTGAGATTATTTCCCTTGATATCGGGGATGTGACCTTTTATTCCACAGGTCACCATCCTAATATGCCCAATTGGCTTGGCAAACTTACCTTTGCAATAGAACCGGGGATCCCACTTAAGAATATGGTTGTGACTGTGCAACCACCACGAATGCGGATCAGGGGACGGATTCTTTTAAAGGATGGGACACCACTTGCCAATGCAGGCTTTGGACTTACTGTTCGACAACGCAATAAGGAGACGTTCCTTTTTTTCTTTCGCGGCACCGGAAGCAGTTCAACAACAGGTCATGGTTCCCAAACTGATTCAGAAGGTTACTTTGTATCCTATGAACCGCAGGAAACAGCTGAATACTCTGTGTCAGTAGAATATGAAGGCGAAAAAGTAAACTCAAGATGGTTTCGTATAAAAGAAGGACAACGTTACGATAAGTTGGTTTTTAGGCTAAAAAATGTAAAAAAAAGCCGTAAAATTCGCAGTGAACGCATTAAAGCACAACAAGCGATATGGACAGTGAACCCTAAAAATGGACACGCTTATAAAAAGATCCAGTGCAACAGTTGGAATGATGCAAGAGTCAAAGCTGCGGCAGAAAATGCCTATCTCGTTGCAATAAATGATGAGGCAGAACAGAAATGGTTAGAAGCACGTTTTGCCGAAAACTTGTTCTATTGGATAGGATTGAACATTTCACAAAATAACGCGTCATCACAGTGGGACAACGGTGAACCACTCACTTATATTAATTGGTTAACAGCGGAGGAATCTATCAACGAATCCAAAGTTCCCGTTGCTATGGAATTCTTTTCAAAAAGATGGATGCTGATAGAAACTGATAGCGCATTTTTGCCTGTTGTGAAGTATGCAATCCTTGAAAAGGAGAGTAAGCAATAGGTTAACGGCGTTTGGAGTTGTGCAATTCATTGGTATTCGCACTTTGATGAAGATTAATTTTTTAATTCGGTCTTTTCTGTCTGCTTGAGGCAGGTGTACCCGTCTGCTGTGAGGTTTCCTAACCTCGTCACAGTAATGATTTATTTGTTAAGCTTCATGTAAGCACGCTATAAAAAGTGTCAATTATATATGTTTTAGTATAAGAGGAATCCGATATGATTTATTTTGATTTTATAAAACAAACACTTATCTGTATTACATTAATTATTTTGTTTAGTTTCTGTGCCATATACCAAAGCACTGCTGAAGAAAAAACATCAACGTTGTCTGGACGCATTACTGATGTAGAAGGTGAACCGATTGCTGATGTATCAGTACTTCTTCTTTACGTCATAGTAGATGGAAATAGTGGTATACACCTACCACACAACAGCAAACAGTACCCTTTTCTTGTTCAAATACCACCAATGTTTGACGGTGCAAAAGTGGCAAATTATCAGAAAATGCGTGAATTACGACCCTATTTAGAATCCAAGACTGATTCATCTGGAAATTTTACTTTCACTGAGATTGCTGCAGAGAAGGTGCAATTGGTGGTTTTACCTACCATGCCGCCGAGAAAAGAAATGCCGATCCAAGAATTAGGACATGGTAATTTTACACCTCTCCCACAAATTCAATTTATTCAGTTCGGTGAGGTATCGTTTTACCCACATCGATTCTCATTCTTTCCACCACTTGGTGCTGTAACATTTGCTATTAAGCCCGGAACAAACATAGAAAATATCCATCTCAAAGTCGTGATGGAAAACCCGCTAAATATCCGGGGCAGAATTGTTTTTGAGAACGGAGAACCACTGTCCGAAACTGCCATTGAAATTAACATAGGGCACCTCAATTTAGATGGAACCAGTAACTATCCTTTCAGTTTCCCTGTATTGATTCAAACGAATGCCGATGGATATTTTAAGCAGACTGTCGTCGGTCCAGGAGTCTATGCGCTCTCCGTGAATTATCGTGGACTATCCACTATAACAAAACCATTTTTTCTTCAAGGCAAACAACCCTCCGAAATTAAAGTTTTAACGCTGAACGGTAATCCTGACGAACTTGAAGATTTACCAACTGAAAATGGAGAAACAGAAGAGACTCCAGCACTGTATCTACGAAACTTTCCCGGGATGTGGATAATCAATCCCTCAAATGGACACGCTTACAAGTGGATCAAGTGTAATACCAGAATGGACGCAGAAATCCAAGCCGCTCGTGAAGATGCACATCTTGTTACAATCACGAGCGAGGCAGATCAGATATGGCTTGAAGCCGTTTTTGGAATGGGGCCATATTGGATTGGGTTGACCGATGTTCAAAAAGAAGGAAAATGGCAGTGGGACAATGGAGAACCTCTCAAATATACCAACTGGATAAAGCTTGATGACAACTTTTCAAGCGATGTGCCTGCACTACTTAGAATTTTTGGTGTAAAAGACAAATTACAAGTCGAACAAGAAGAAAAACAAGATTACGCAATTATGTCCTCTCCAAATTTACATGCCAAGAACGGTAAATGGATCGCTGTTGAATCAGAAAACTCACATTTCGGTACGACACGAATGGCAATACTTGAAAAAGACAACATAGGATCTAGGAAAGAGTGACTGAGAAATAATTCTAATCACTTACCAATCTACGGAACACTTTACAGCGCGTATTCTTTTGTCTTTTTGAACCAAACTGAAACCTTCCTTCTCTAACGCACATACTTTGGTATCAAAAACTCCAGATGCCAAAATTTGACAACAAAACCCTTAATCTGTTAAAATTGTAAACACCATAACAAAAATATCCGTTTAAGTTTGTAACTTTATCATTAATATTTTGTATTAACGATAATCCTCTCAGTATGAATCCATAGATACTGCTTGATTCACAACAGATCAACGCTGGAGTGGATGAGTTACTGTCAATATCCACCATGAAGTTAACTATTTTTATATTCCTGCTACTTATAGGAACAGTGCTATTGCATGCACAATCACCTGATGGAGCGATCCCATTTGACTGTCCTGATGTGCCGCGTGCAATGTTTCAATTTAACTTGGATCGAGAATTGATCTCGCTTATCTCGACTGCTAAGCCTTTCGATGCTATTGAAAATCTTTATGTTCACACGTACGATACTGAAGAGGGTCTTTTTGACAAATTTGTACGATATTATAGTGAGAAGTTACAGCAGAATGGATGGGAAAGTTTCGCTAAGGATGAAAACCGGCAAATTTCTATTCTTACCGAAACAACATCAGAAGATACATGCAGAGGTATATTTGCTGTTGTTAAGAGTAGGACAGAGATACATCTGCTCAACATAGTTGGACAGATTCCAAAAGAACAAATAGGTAAACTATTAGCAAACCTAAATGCAATCGGCATTTGGATACCTGAATTGAGATCGCTCGGTGAAACCATTGAGTCACCAAATGTTGAAACGGAAACAATAATACCAGAGACTAAAGAGATATCAGAGACTAAAAAAACATCAAAGACTGAAGAGATATTACTGGATAAAAGACCGGTAACAATGTTTCGCATTCCAGAAGATTCACCAAATCCGTTTATCCAGTTTTCAGGCTCAATGCAAGAGACGCATTTTGCAGATTGGACTTATCGTGGACAACCAATCCAAGAGATTCAGATACAATCACGGACGAAAACTGAGGGCATCAACCATAAAGAGAGAGTGAATGCGGTAAAAGACGTTTTTTTTGGAAATATCGCACCTAAAGAAGGTTCAGAAGACCTGACGGTATTGTTGAAAAAATTATCGGATTCAGATGTGGCGAAATTTGTGCAAAAAGTTACCGTGAATACGGGTGAAAAGTGGGTAAAAATACATCTGGATGATATACCAGATGAAGACGGTCTAATACCGCTTTCAAAGAGGTATCTAACCTACGACGGAAACGTTATTGACGAGATTCACGTTGAGGGGAATCGGTCCATTGAAACAGATCAGATTATAATGGCACTTGAAAATGGACCTATAGAAATTGAAGAGACTACACAGAAACTATCTAAGTCTATCCCGGAATTTGAAGATGCTCACGTTAGAATTAAAGAATCTGGTCAACAACGGATTGCAGTAATTTCTGTTGATGAGAAACCGCTATCTTTTAGGGGGTATACATCTGCGTTTCCACGAATAGGATTTAATCGTGTCACTGGCTGGGAACTTGGTGCTCGTGTTGAAACCGGATCGAGCATACAAATTAGAAGAGATATAAACCCATTTGAATTCGACTGGTATTCTAACATTCCGATTGAAAAAGATAACTCAAAATTCTTTGCCCAGTTTGGCTACGGATTCGGGAATAAACAGCTCTATTACCGTGTTGGTGGTAACCGAATTTGGGGTAGACACAACAACTGGAACTTAGGATTAACCGCGCAGTTCCAGCGTGCAACAACTACAATTGCACCGGATCTTTACGCTGGCTATAATGAGACAGGGGCATTGTTTCTACGCCTATTTGGCGTGCCAGATCATCAAGACTACTATTTGAGAAAGGGCGCAGAGATAGCGTTGCATGGGCAACTGAATAGATCAATTTATTCAGCTGTCTCACTGGTTTGGGAAACACACGACAGCCTCCAAAAAACGACTGATTGGCATCTTTTAAACTGGCGGTCATCATCAAAAACACGGGAAAACCTTGTGATAACACCTTGTAACATACGGAGCATCAATTTTAGGGTTGATGCCAACAACCGAAACAATTACCTCGGTTGGCACAATACTTTCCTCGTTGAACATAGCAGCCGCAACTTCGGTTCTGATTTTGACTGGACTCGTTTTCAAACACACCTGCGAAATGCTTATCCCTTCGGCAATAACCAGCTCCGCACCCGATTAGTACTGAGCTCAGTTGCTGGCAAACCTGCTGAAGATCATATCGGTACAGCACTCCTACCGATCCAACGCCAGTTAATTATTGGTGGAATTGGCACACTGAACGGATATCCGTTATATACCTTCGCTGGAGATGAGGGTTATCTATTTAATATCGAATTACTTTTAGGTTTACCCAGTATTGATATTAACAACATTAATATTCTGAAAAACTGGCATTTGGTATTACTATATGATCAGGCACAGGTATGGAATGAATTGGACAGTGGCTGGAAGTTTAAACCGAAAGCAAGTGCTGGTATCGGTCTACAGATTGCATCAGAGGTTGATATTTTAAGATTCAATGTTGCAAAAGCATTTGAATCTGAGCAAGGTATTCAATTCAATTTTATGTTTTTCTACAGTTTTTAGGATTTGTTCTAAATTCAGTTGTTTCCGTAACACAATATAGTAAAACCCGTAATTAATTATACACTTTTATAATATCATCAATAGATTTCTCAGCATTGTATTGCCGTATTCGCTTGATGTTGCGAAGTCCTGCTCAATCGGGTTCAACTCCGGGGAATATGGTGGTAAAAATAACA
>JAPPCZ010000106.1 GCA_028824685.1 Candidatus Poribacteria bacterium | reverse complement strand
TCTTAAGTTTACACCCGGGGAATGCCTGATGGCATTCATACCGTTGATTTATGGGGTAGAGCGTAACGAAGCCCAACATGTATACGCGTATACACAACATTTTTTTACGAGACAAACCAGCGCGTTTACAAACCGCGCCTACCAATATTGAAGATTTAGGGGTAGGTTCCCGGTGAATGCCATAGACGCGTTCGGCGAAGATCCTCTGTTTGACAGAATCTGTTATTCTCATCAAGTTCATCCCATCTAATTTGTTGGAACGAGGTGCCCTCTGCTTTTAAAGCCCGGAAAACCTCAAGTCTACATCGTCCAATGTCTGAATCCAAAATACCGAGTTGGAATTCCGCTTCCAGTAAAACGTAGTATTCATCCATTGTTAAACGTTCTGGTGTGAGTTCTCTCATTGTGTCGATATAGGTTCTACACTCAGCATCAGACCTGGGAGACCCCAATTCTACCTTTCGCATAAAGCCTGCGACGGTGTGAACATCGGGAATATCCCCGTGTTCTTCAATAAGTCGGGTGAGATTCTGGTCTGCCCATACTTCTGGGTTTTCATATCTTGACTTAGCCGATGCCTCCCGTTCTTTGCTGATATTATTCTGCGGAAGGTACGATATTTGTGGGTTATTGGTATCATCTGTGTTCTCACCGCAGCTGAAAAGGAAAATTAGACTCAGTAAACATGCCAGTTGAGGTAGATATCTGTACATCAGTTTATACTCCTATTTTACAGAAATTGCAGGTTGGGTAACTTGTAGAGCAAGCCTGTATGGTAGCTGCTACAAGGATTTGCAAAAAGTTAACGTTAAATATGTGTGCTTGGTTGACTTAACGCCTCTTTTAATTTTTTTGTTTTGTAGGAGCGATCTCCGAATCGCGACGGACAATAATATATTCAGGACTTACACAAATTGAGTAGAAAAAGGGTGTATTTTGCTTAAAAAGTAGCTATTTCAGTGTTTTTAACCCTAAATCCCCTTATCAGTGGGACCTTAAGAAAAATGCGTAAGTCCTGATATTGACGAAGTATTAGTGCTAAGATGTGGTTGTCTCAAGCCTCGGAGAGGCGAAAGGTGTATCAAATGCACAGACGTTACTCACTGAATTGACACTTATGGAGCGCTTTCCTAACCGCTCCATGTCCTACGCTAACGTCTGTTCCTCAGTTAAGCCCGTTTCGATTAGGAAACCGAACCTACCAAGAGTTAATCAAACGGTTAGGAAAGTGTTTCCACGAAATTAATGCAGATTTCAGCTACTTCTGCAGGACATTCGTGTGGCAAATAATGTCCCGCATTAGATACCCATCTCAACTGAATATTAGGATTGGACGGAATGCGTAACTTTTGCTCAGTCAATTCATTCCTACCCATTCCACCAAATACCTTACAGATAGGAATGCATGCTTGCTCAAGATAGGCGTAAGCATCAAATTCTTTGACAGATGTCCAAAAGCTTTCCCAAACATTCGATTTAAAACGGTTTCGTGTCACTTCAGCTTTCCGCTGAATGTTCGTAATCTCTGTTTGGGGCAGTGAACCGTAAAATCGTCCAGAGTCAAAAGCACTTCCTGCCGATGAAAGACTCGTCCATCCCTCAAGCAAAACAAGTCCGGTGATACAAGGTGAGTGTTTGGCGGCTTCCATTGCAACCATACCGCCAAGGCTATGCCCAACAAGTATTACCTCCTGAATTCTAATTGCGTTTATAAGGTGCAGGACATCATCGGCAAGGTTTGTTAATGTAAACGGTTCGGTGGGTACGCTACTCTGTCCGTGTCCACGGAAATCAAGCGTTATATAACGTTGATGACGAGGTAGTTGTTCAATTATTGATTTCCAATCCGATGAATCACAACCAGTACCGTGTAGGAATAATAAAGAATGACCCGCCCCACTTGAATCGGTGTAAGTCATTCGTCCCCAATCTGTTTCTACTGTCCCATAGTGAAAAACCATTATACTGTAGACTAATTTATCCCGCTATTGACCTGATAGATTCCATATTTTCATGGCTGTAGTTCCGAGGATATTTTCTTTATCCATATCCGTCAAGAAAGGCAAACCTTCACGAATAAGGCGTAGTTCCTGATCCAACGTAGGCCAGTTATGTTTTTCTCTGTGATGCCCGGGGTATCCTGTGCCCCAAACCGTTCGTTCTGAACCGAACGCAGATAGCAGTTTTTCTATGAATGGATGAACATCTACATAGGGAAAATCTTGATGAGAGCGACCTGCTACATCTGAAAGTTTCAAATATATGTTGTCGAATTCAGCAAGGTCTACAATTGGTTGAAACGATGATTGATCGGTGTTCACCTGAGGGTATCCCATGTGGTCAAGAATAAGTTTAAGGTCTGGATACTGTCGGGCAATAGTGGCAACTTGATCGGCAAACTCTGCACGTAGATGAAATTGTATAATTGCATCAATCGCAGCGATTTCTTCCCACATTGCTGTGTTCTGTTGGGTCAGAAGGATTTTCTCATCTGGGTAGTACATCGGATGAAATCGGAATCCGACCAATCCCCGTTCTTTAATCCAATAACGCACCAACTCTGCATTCTCCGGGTCTTGTGGGTCAATCAAACCTTGTCCTATAAATCGATTTGGAAAGCGCGCTACAGAATCAGCGATGTAGCCGTTATCCCATGTTGACCAACTCGTTTGCACCAACACAGCCCAATCAACCTCATGCATGTCCATCTCTGCCAAAAGTTCATCAGCAGTTCCAGGTTCATCGGGATAGGAATTCCAACCCGGAGCCGTTGGACCGACAGGATATTTCGGTGGGTCAATTTTCCAGACATGAACATGGGTATCTATAATCATTGTAAACCTTTGCTCTATCAGGTGAGAAACTGGGCATCAACTGTTTCTCCTGCATGTAAGGTTGCCCCAGACGGAATAATGATCAATCCATTCGCCAATACAAGGGAGTGAAGGATACCAGAGCCTTGCGGTCCGGTTGTTTTGGCAATGTATTGCCCATTCTGCTCTGTAAGGATCGCACGCATATAATTCACGCGTCCATCTTTGTTTGTAACGTCCGCCGCCAAAACGGCTTTAAAGGTCGGACGTAGTAGATCGGTGTGACCTGCCATTTTTAGGAGCGCAGGACGCACAAAGAGTTCAAACACAACAAGTGAAGACACAGGATTACCCGGTAATCCAAAAATCGGTTTTCCATCTATAATGCCGTAAGCCTGTGGTTTCCCGGGCTTCATCGCAACACGCCAAAAATTCATCTTCCCCAATTTCGTCAGGACATTTTTCACTATATCATGTTCTCCGACCGAAACGCCGCCACTTGTGATAAGCGCGTCTGCTTTTGCAAGGGATTCACGAAAGATACGCTCTGTTTCAGCCGCATCGTCAGGCGCGATGCCCATATCAATAGGAATACCGCCAGCGTTCTGAACTTGTGCATACATACCGTATCGATTGCTATCCCGAATTTTTCCCGGCATCAGTGGTTCACCGAGGGGCGTAAGTTCATCACCTGTAGAGACAACAGCTACTGTTGGTTTTTGATATACTGTCACTTCAGCACAATTAAGCGAAGCGAGCATTGACACTTCCGGTGGACGAAGCACCTTTCCAGGAGACATCACACAATCACCTTGCTGAACACTTTCACCCGTGAAGCGGACATTTTCGTTTTTTTCAACGTTTTCAAAGATTTTGACCTTATCACCGACAAGTTCGGTTACCTCTTGCATGACGACAGCATCTGCACCATCAGGCATCATCGCACCTGTCATAATCCGTGCTGCTTGTCTACTTGAAACATGTTTTTCAGGGGCATATCCAGCAGCAATAGTTTCAACAACTGAAAGCACAGCAGGATTCTCTTTGGATGCTCCCTTCACGTCTATTGAACGCACTGCAAAACCATCCATCGCAGAATTGTCAAAAGGTGGGATATTTTCAGTTGCATGCAATGCTTCTGCAAGAACATAACCTGCACAGCCGAGAATCTCCCGCTTTTCTGTTGGCAAAACAGGAATCGTCTCTAACATCTGTTGACGTGCTTCTTCAACACTTAACATTTAATTTGCTCCGGTTGCGTTTTCAGTTTGATAAATTCACGATGTTTGTTATTTCGCATGCCCTATGAGCAGCACTGCAGCGGGCAAAGAGGTTTCCGCAGCCTCGCTATAAGCCCAATCTATGCTTCCAATATCAGCGTCCGTTTCTAACATTCGATAGGGCAAGTTCCAAGCTTTGAGTGTCGGTTCAAGGAACGCAGCAACAGAGTCAACCCATTTACCTTCTGCATCTCGATTGTGATAACCGCGAAATCCAATGAATACGACAACAGGCACTTGCATATTTATAACAGTGCCACGAATTGCATCACCAGATTCCAAGAAGCCTGTATTTTGAATGATAATCACAGGTTTCTTGCCACCGACATACAACCCCGCCGCAATAGCGAACGCCTCACCTTCGCGGGTTACTGTGATGACCTCAATTTTCGGTTCTTCACGCAAAAGTTCGTAAATTCGCGCGCTGCCATTGTCTGGCACACCAACAGCATGGGTAATATTATGTTTTTTCAATGCATCTACAATTTTTTGTGCTGATGCCACAAGTGCTCCTGATTCATGCAATTGGGCAGGCACACAGACCTGCCCTTATGAAATTATGGGATACTTTGATAAACCTAATTTGGAAACATAACGTACAAGAGAAATTGTAGCACAAACTTTTAGTTTGTGCATATTTGACGCAAACTAAAAGTTTGCGCTACAGAAGTGTCCCATTAATTATAGATTTTATTATAATTCACATTCGGACGATACATCAACTTTATTGTCTGCCTTCAACCAATGCGTCAACGACTGTCGGATCGGCAAGGGTAGAAGTATCACCGAGATCAGATATATCACCTTCTGCTATTTTACGGAGAATGCGCCGCATGATTTTACCGGATCGGGTTTTCGGCAAAGCAGGTGTAAACTGAATCTTATCCGGTGTAGCGATGGGACCAATATGTTGCCGTACTGCTTGTTTGATACCTGTTTCCACGTCATCAGAGGCAGATTCACCCGTCATCAGCGTGACATACGCATAGATGCCCTGTCCCTTAATATCGTGTGTGTATCCAACAACTGCAGCTTCTGCAACGGCATCATGTTGCCCGATTGCCCCTTCAACCTCAGCAGTTCCCAGTCTATGTCCAGAAACATTCAACACATCGTCTACACGACCTGTAATCCAATAATAACCATCTTCATCACGTAACACGCCATCGCCTGTCATGTAATATCCGGGGAACCTACTAAAATAGACATCAATGAAACGTTCATGGTCGCCATACACTGTCCGCATAATACCGGGCCACGCAGTTTTAATGCAGAGATAACCGGTCGCAGGATTGCCTTCCACTTCGTTTCCTTCTTCATCTAAGATCACGGGTTCAATACCGAAGAACGGGAACGTCGCGGAACCTGGCTTCAGAGGCGTTACAGCGGGTAATGGCGTAATCAAAATTCCACCTGTTTCGGTCTGCCACCATGTATCAACAATCGGACACCGTTTGTCACCAACAATGTTGTAATACCACAACCATTCCGGTTCTTTAATCGGTTCACCGACTGTTCCAAGCAACCGAAGTGTAGACCTATCATATTTTTCTACCCACGTATCCCCTTCCTTCATCAAGGCACGCAAGGCTGTGGGTGCGGTATAGAAGAGATTAATTTTATGTTTCTCTACAACCTGCCAAAATCGTCCAAAATCTGGATAGTTCGGCACACCTTCAAACATTACGGTAATTGCCCGATTAGCCAGCGGACCGTAGATAATATAAGAATGTCCGGTAATCCAGCCTATATCAGCAGTGCACCAATACACATCGCCTTCATGGTAGTCAAAAATTTGCTGGTGTGTATAGGAGGTATACACCAGATAGCCACCTGTGGTATGCAAAACACCTTTCGGTTTTCCTGTTGACCCAGAGGTATAAAGTATAAAAAGCGGGTCTTCAGCATTCATTACTTCAGGTTCGCATTCGGAATCCGCGCTTGCCATTGCTTCGTGCCACCAAACATCGCGGGATGCGTCGAAATCAACTGCATCACCAGTGCGTTTCACAACAACAACTTTTTCAATAGATGGGCAATCTGCAACTGCAGCATCGGCGTTTGCTTTCATCGGAATGTCGCTTCGGGTCCCACGCATTGCTGTGTCTTGTGTTATCAAAAGTTTGCAAGCAGAATCGTTTATCCTATCTCGTAGTGATTCGGCTGAAAACGCACCGAAAACGATGGAATGTACCGCACCTATCCTGGCACAAGCCAACATTGCAATTGCCAGTTCTGGCACCATCTGCAAGTAAATACAGACACGGTCACCTTTTTCAACACCTTGTGCTTTCAGGACGTTAGCAAACTTTTTGACCTCTGCAAGCAGTTCACTGAAACTAAATGTCCTATCTTCGGAAGGATCATTACCTTCCCAGATAATGGCTGTTTCATTGCCGTGTCCGGCTTCCACGTGCCTATCAAGACAGTTGTAACATGCGTTTAACGTGCCGCCTTCAAACCATTTTATCTGTGCTTTAACAAAGTCGTAATCCCGAACCGTCCCCCATTTTTGATACCACGTCAACCGCTCAGCAATTGTCGCCCAAAAACCTTCTGGGTCTTGAATTGATTCAGCGTATCGTTCCTTATATGCTTCTAAACTGCTGACGTGGGCATCATCAATTGGATATGCAGTCTCCGCTGGTGGAAAAATATTGTTAGCCATTTTATATTTTCATCTCCTCTACAAATCAATCTACAGTTCTCAATGCGTCTCTACAAGTTGTATATAGGACATATTCTATAGGAAAACAGGCAGCATGTCAACTGCAATTAGAGGATATTTTTATGAGAACGTGAGTTTAATGACTCTGAGCAATTCCGAAATTGCAAATAGACCTTGCGTTTTTCATAGAAAATCCAGTATAATTACCGATCAACGGACTGTTTATTTTTCATTACATAGCGGGTATAGGACGATTGCCAATAGGAACAGACAACCAATAGAAATACAATATTACCGTTCCCAAAACGGCAGGCAACCTTTCACGGAATGGTTTGAATCCATTTGAGATAAAAATACGCAATAGAGAATTGACAAACGACTTGCAAGGCTTGAAGATGGCAATTTGGGTGATTGCCAATCTGTCGGTGGAGGTGTTTTTGAATTGCGTCTCCACTTTGGACCAGGATATCGCGTCTATTTTGGTCAAATTAAAAATACACTCGTCCTTCTGCTTTGTGGTGGAGATAAGAAATCACAACAAGGGGATATTGAGACAGCAAAAACCTATTGGCGGGAATATAAGGAGACACATCAATGAGAGAAATGGGGAACTGGCGCGAGTATCAAATTAGAAGACTTGCTAATGATCAGGAGGCAGCGATTGACTATCTCGAATTGACATTGGAGGAATACCTCGCTGATGGCGATCTGCCCTTCTTCCTGAAGGAACTTCGGATCTTTATAGAATCTCAAGGTGGAGTTATTGAATTTTGTGAACGAACTGGTATTGATACCGAAACGCTTTTAAATATGCTCTCTAATGAGGATGCTACACAATTATTAGATACGTTCAGTTCTCTGTTGAACGCGCTTAAGAGTCGTTTGGTGATTGAAGATACACACGCTAAGCATCTGTCACCTGTCAAGCAGATTCCAACCAGTCAATAGCAGTCTGTTCGTCTTGTTCAATGGCGATTTCGACTGCTCGCTTGCACATTTCAGATGGTATTTGGCATGTTTGCGTAAGTTAAGGTATTGAATTTATTTTTTCAGTACTAAAGTCCAATCCGTGTTGATACGTTCTTCTCTCGGCACTTTAATGAAATGTTTAATAATCTCCGAACCGAAATAGGTTTCTACTTCAAATCCGATTTTTTCAGCAATCGGCATGAGGTACTTCCAATTCTCAAATAACTGTCCGCGAATACGGTTATTCCCCACGACGACAATATATCTGCCGCCTTTGCGCAAAACTTTGTAGACTTCAGTAAGGTTTTTTCGCATATCATCAAGGTATTTAAAGGCAATGAACGCGCGTCTCGGATCCGCTTCAAATATCTTAGCCATAACTTTGTCCGCCTCAGGCACTCCGATTTCATGTCGATTTTTGTAATGGCTTGCAGAAACACTCTCCGTGCCAACGTTTTGTTTTTTCAAAGTAGTTAAGGAAGTTTGTGCGAAACCGAGCCAATACATCTCCAATTGGTGGGTTCTCGGGTAGTCAACGGCATTGACATAAGGTGGAGAGGTTACCGCGAGATCGAAATGACCTTCCGCATACTTAATATTCCTTGCATCCATGTCCTCTGGAAAATCAACGGTAATGTCAGACGGATAGTTTTGAGAAAACGCAACCATTTTAGGCACTTTGGTAAGAACGGTTTTCGCAAACCGATTCAGTGCATCGGAAGGTTTTACCAGTTTATTTAATTTTTTCCGAATCACTGTTCGGGTACAATTATCATCGGCATTAGAGACAGACCGGATAATAGACGAAAGGCAAACTTTGAAAAAGTCTTTGATCCCATCGTTAGCATCAAGTTGCTGGATATGTTTTCTTAAATAGGTTAACTCAAACAGAATTTCTTTGTTAAACCAGTTATCTCTATAAGGGAAATTAGGCAAATCGGATTCTGTAACTTGTGAGGGATCGTAATTGAGGATAGCCTCCATAAACGATTTTTGTGCAGACTTAAGTTCTCTTTCTGGCAAAGGGGTTACCTTTACTTGTGAAATAAAACGGGAAAATGGGTCTACATCTATCCCAACAGAGTTGCGTTTTGAAAGGAGTGCTTCAACATTCGTTGTGCCGCTTCCAGCAAACGGATCCAGGATTTCGTCATGTTTATGGGAATAACGTTTGATAAGCCAACGCGGTAATTCTGGGAAGAATTTGGCAGGATATTTGTGTAAACCGTGTGTCAAAAAACTTTGATCGTGGCTGATAAATAGAAACCTCTCACCATCCTTAGCTGGCAAATCAACAGGAATATCACCATCCACCTGAACAATACTTTCACCATAGTCGTTTATAATTTGCGTAACGTTGTCCATTATTCTCTCATAAGTCTGTCAACTTTATCGTATATTTCAAATTATATCACAATTACCAGACCGATGCAATAACTCTCAAAAGCATCCAGGGTTATTCAGTTTTAAGAATTATCGGTTAATAGATTTTACCTATAGTTATATTGTAGGTCGGGTTGAGTTTACGAAACCCGACATGATCGCACTGTCGCACTAAGATTGTCGGATTTCGCTTCGCTCTACCCGCTGAATCATGCAGAATGCCAAAAGCGCATTCTGCTAAAGGCATTCATAGCGTTGATTTGGACCTACAATGCAACTATAAATATTAACGTTTGCAATAAAATGTGCAGAAAAACCGAAAACTGAATAATCCTGAAAGCATCGCGCAGAGCCATTCAATTGTCGAGTTTTCACATTTAATTATATTGTAGGAGGGAACTCCGGGAATGCCTAAATGGCATTCATACGCGCCAAATACCAAAGGCGCATTTGGCGTTGATTTGGGGAACGCCTACAGGCGACGAATGCCATACGCGCATTCGGCTTTCCTGCAAACTTATTGTAAATATATTGGATATCTATTGTTCCGAATACCACAAAAACTGCTGACCATCACCAATAACCAAGTATAATATCCGTATGAAAAATACAACCACGTCCCAAACGCAAATACAGCCAGTATACAAATCTAAAGTAAAACATAAACGAGAAAATGTTGCTCAAAATTATACCATTTTAACCATAATATTGAAAATATCCAGAAAGTTGAAAAAGTCAAAAATTGCAAAAAAGTGCAACTACGATAAAACCATTCTAAGCCCAATCACACACTGGGTTTAGAGCGAATTTAAAAATCATACCGTGGTATGAAAAATCATACCGTACGGTATGATTTAAGTTGTAACGAATTCCAATAGCGGTAGTGGCAATCACCGGGACAGCGACATTACGACTTGACAGAAAATATAGAACTTATCTCATAAATAGGATTTATTGGTTCGTTATCAGTTGTTTCTTCTTGTAGGAGCGATCTCCGAATCGCGACTACAAGAAGAAACAGATGTAGCCTATGCGATTACTGGAGAATTGAATGCCTCTGCCCATTAAGAGATTAAATTTGACTTTTTTGGTAAGAAATAGTATAATTATTTGACTTTTTTGGTAGGGTATATTATAATATAGTCACCTAAATTGGTTAGGATTTAATTAGGGGGGAGGAATATAGATGCAATTATCTGCCAAGTTGAAGTATGCAGTTTGTGCGATGTTGGAACTCGGCCTGCAGTATCGTAAAGAATTCGTTTCAGTCACAACGTTGGCTGAAAAACGGTGTATTCCCGGTCCGTTTTTGGAGAAACTTCTTTTACAACTCAAAGGTGCTGGATTAACTACAAGCCGCCGTGGTCCAGACGGCGGGTACAGTTTAGCGTTACCTCCAGATAAAATTCGGATAGGCGATATCTTTGCTGCAGTAGAGGGTCCCGTTGATTTCTCAAAAGGCTTTGAAACACAACAATCGTCTGAAATTGGACCTTTTTTTGCCGAAATAGAGGAAGAGGTCCGCGACGTATTGAACACAAAAACCTTACATGAACTCTGTTGTCACGCCCGTAAATTTAAACAGTTGTCACAACCGACACATTCTCATCTGTTCTTTATATGAAAATTGCTGAAAACCTGACAAAACTTATCGGGAATACGCCGATGGTTCGCCTGAATGCGTTGCCGGAAAAAGGGGATGCAACTGTTTTTGCAAAGTTAGAATCCTATAACCCTGGTGGTAGCATTAAGGATCGCATCAGTTATGCCATGGTCATAGATGCTGAAGAACGCGGCATCCTGAAACCGGGTGATACTATTGTTGAACCGACAGCTGGCAACACAGGCATCGGTCTTTCTATTGTTGGGGTAGCCCGTGGTTATCAAGTAATTTTGACAATGCCAGAGAACGTTAGTAGTGAAAAATATGCGCTACTATCTGCGTTTGGCGCGAATATTGTGCTTACACCGGAACACGGTGGTATGGCAAGCGCAATCTGGGAAGCAGAAGAAATCCTTAAACAAAATTCACGACACTATATGCCGAACCAGTTTACGAATCCTGCAAACCCGTGGATTCATCGTGAGACGACTGCTGTTGAAATTTTGGATTCTGTAGGAAGTGATATTGATTTCGTTGTCATCGGGGTAGGAACAGGAGGCACGTTAACGGGTGTTGGCGAAGTACTTAAAGCACAAAATCCGAAAATAAAAGTCGTTGCTGTAGAGCCTTTGGTGTCATCTGTACTTTCAGGTGGAGTGCCCGGACCGACACGGATTGATGGACTTGGCGCTGGCATGGTGCCCGAGGTTTTAAATGTGGACATCATTGATGATGTCATTGCAGTTTCTGAAGAGGTAGCGTATCAAACTATGAAAGATATTTCAAAAAAGGAAGGTTTGTTGGTAGGCATGTCGTCTGGAGCAAACGTGCATGCAGCATTGGAGGTAGCTAAAGCGCAAGGACCTGATAAGACTGTTGTCACTATTCTTCCAGATACAGGTGAACGTTACTTCAGTTTGAGTCGCTATTTTGAGCTTGAAACTGATATAATGGAGACATTACCATAAAAGGAGTCTAAACAGGAAAATACGGAATGGCATTTGAAATTGAAACTGCTTCAACGATAAGATTGAAGCAGCAGATTACCTTAAAAGAGGACCCGCAAGAAATTCTTTTCTGCCTCTTTAAGAAATTTAATGATCGAGCAGCTATTGTAACAAGTGGTCAGCTGTCGGGCATGGTACAAATACATCTTGCAGCTGAAAGTAAACTGCCTTTTAGAGTGTGTACGATAGACACGTTTCGCCTCTTTCCTGAAACCTACGCATTCTTTGATCAAGTAGAAGAACGCTACGGCATTGAGATTGAACGTATCCAACCAAACACTACTGAGGTAGAAGATATGATCGCCGAACATGGGGAATTCCTGTTTTTCGATAGCACAGCAAAACAGAAGTTCTGCTGTGATGTCCGAAAAGTTAGACCAATGCAAAAGCTTTTAGAGACATTAGATGTTTGGATTACTGGAACACGGAGAGATCAATCTGAAAACCGACAAAATTTCCAGAAGGTAGAAATCATCTCATCTAAGACACATCCTATTCTCAAGGTGAGTCCATTAATTCATTGGACAACCGAACAAGTATGGCAATTTGTGCGTGAAAATGATGTGCCTATCAATCCACTCTTTAAACCTGATGCCCATGGACACTACTATGAATCGCTTGGATGTATGACCTGTACAACGCGAATTCGTCCGGGTGAACCCAAACGTGCAGGTAGATGGCGTTGGCAGAACGCAACAAATACTGAGGAAAACGACAAAGAGTGTGGGTTACACTACGCTATTTAACGCTAAACAAAACGGTGGATCTTTAACCGCTATTATAATATTTTACAGACAGCACGGAGTCAGAACTCTGACCCGATAAAGGAGGGAAAAATGGCTGTAATAGTTCGTATTCCAACCCCGCTGAGACGGTTAACGCAGAATCTCGCGGAGGTTGAAACTAAAGGCACAGATATTGAAACCATCATTGAAAATTTGGACTCAGACTATCCTGGGATGAAAGAACGGCTTTGCGATGAAGGCGGAAACATCCGTCGATTTGTGAATATCTATCTCAATGATGAAGATATCCGTTTTCTTGATGGCAAAGCGACGCCTGTCACTGACGGTGCTGAAATTTCAATAATCCCCGCTATTGCTGGCGGCAGAAATCTTGCCTAAAACGGTATTTCGTGTACAGGCGGATACCGTATCCGCCTGTATGCGATTCACATGTATTTTTCATAAACGATATGGTAACACTACTACCAAAAACCTTTAATGAGATATGTGCACATGCAAAGACACAGTTTCCTGAGGAATGCTGTGGTGTAATTTTGCATGCAGATACGCAAGAGTTTGTCAGACCTTGCCGCAATATCCAAAACGAAATGCATAAGGACGATCCCGCTGCATATCCGCGTGATGCACGTACCGCATACTTAATGCACCCCGATGATCTAATTTCTGTACATAAAGAAGCAGAAACACAGCATCGTCCGATTAAGGCGTTTTACCATTCACATCCGAACCATGAGGCATACTTTTCTGAAAAGGATAAATCAGACGCTTTGATGTGGGATGAGCCTGCATATCCAGGGGTGGCATATCTCGTGATCTCAATATACGGAGATACAATCCGCGTGGTCAAGGCTTTTGCTTGGGATGAAATTACATCAGATTTTGTTGAAGTTCCCGTCCAAAAGACTCCATCAGGAGCCATGCAAACAACCTCTTTAAAGGTACGTCTAACTTTTCCGCCCGAAAAAATTACTGAACCTATTATTTACAACATTGGACAACAGTTTCGGTTGGTCACCAACATCCGCCGCGCCAACGTAACTGAAGAATCGGGTTGGGTGATGTTAGAAATTCAAGGGACTTCAGATGAAATTGAACGCGCTATTGACTACTTAAAAAACATTAAAGTACAAGTTGAACCTGTTGAAGGCGATGTTGTCCAATAAGTTCCCTCATTTTACTGAACACTTCTGTGGTACGAAAAAGAGAAATTGATGCACTCCCCGCAAACAGGTTTGTTCCGTTCCCTCCAAAGATTACTACCAGACTTCAATGTGAGTTACAGTATTCATCTCCGCCCTTACGTGTGTCTTATTGCGATTTCAGCATTCTCGCTTGCTATCGGATTAGGCACAGCACTTCAGAACTATCTTGTATTTGAGTTTCACGACACTTCAGGTATTGTTGGTCGCATAGGTGTTGATCAATATCCCAAACAGCAAGAATTTTTCTACTATCTACTTGCGCTTGTAGGAATCCCCGCCACTATTTGGGTTTATTGGTTCGGGTGGCATACTTACTCACAATGGGCTGCCCAGATAACTAATCAACCGATAGACCGCGTGCTAAAACTGAACGCGCTTGCTTCAACCCCATTGTGGCTAAGTTGGCTACAGGTTTTTAATTTTAATCATGCTGGGTTTTTAGGATTAACGCTACCAATTGGGTTAATGCTCTTATTTAAATTGGTTCTATTCAGTCTTAGATTTCAACCTATTGAAGGAAAAGACGACACTGTTTCATCAGAACCTCTCACCCTTCAAACTGGTAAGATCTTTGCAATCCCAAGAAATATGCGTGTTTTGTTCCGTGGCTGTGAATACATTCTTCTCCCTATTTTTATTTACTTGCTTGTGTATAATGGGAATATCAATGGTGGTATTGATATGTTCCATGAAGGTGAACGATTGGCACCGCTTAATGAGATGCTTCATGGTGGTGTCGTATTCCGCGATGTATATGTGCAACATGGGCTTTTTCAAAATGCTTATTTGGCATGGTTCGGTAGTAAAATCTTTGAACCAACACTGATGGGTGTACGTTCTATGGAGCGTGTGTTGGGACCGCTCGGATATATTGCACTATATCTGCTCGGCTTGCAAGTATTTCGGGGGCGATTCTTAACTGCCTTCCTATGTTTCCTAATCGCTTCTGGAGATAATTTTTCTGTATCAGCGAGACATAGTCTCGGTTTACTCAGTTTTGCTTGTATTGCTAATTATCTAACATATCATCGTGAGAAAGGACTTTTTATACCTTGGCAACGGAATTTGTCTGAAAAACCGACTTGGATATCTTTCCTACTTAGGTTTGGTTGGAAACTAATTCTGGCAGGATTTTTTACGAGTTTAGCGTTCTGGTATAGCACTGAAGTCGGTTTGTATACCCTTGGCGCTATCGGTCTATTTTTGGTGATTTACAGTCTGCAACGGAGGATACAACTACACCTACGCCCTTTACCATTAGTCGGTTATTGTATTGGACTTTTGTTGGGTTTTCTTCCAGTAGCAATCTATTTTCTCTCACACGGTGCGTTAGACGATGCTATCTGGAATTCGTATATTCAGTGCAAATATCAGCTTGCAATATGGGGACTCAAATTTCCATCCTTATCTGCTACGCTCGCTATCATATCAGAAAACGGATGGCAGGCGTTTATCCTTAGTAACGGGTTTCGATGGTATCTTCCAATTTGTGTCTTTATGGTTACGGCGGCATATCTTACCTATCGTCGACTATGCAGAACTAATATTTCTGCAGAAGACGCACTAAAACTTCTGCTCCTGTTGCTCGGTGGAATTGCATTTTTCCGTACTGCTCTTGGTAGGTCAGATGGTGGACATCTGAATTACGGTGCTACTTTCTTATGGCTTCTTTGCTTGTTTCCAATAGACAGAGGTATATCAAGAGTGTTCAACAACTTGTTTGGTGGAGAATCTGGCGAAGGTTTCCGCGCCCGTCTCTCTTTGCTGACTGATAAAGCGCGCTGGCTACGTGCGTTGAGGGCAATCTGGATAATCATACCTATAGGGATGTTTGTCTGGTATGTCGGTGAAGTACATCATCCTTTAAATGGTCTTAAGAACAAGTGGGAACGGATGCGTGTAAATCAATTTAAACAAAACATCGTAACTGAAGAATTGGAACGCGCAGGAAACGTAGATATTCCAGACGATCAGGTTGAGCAGATTCAAAAAGTTGTGGCTTACATTCAGGAAAACACTGCCCCGAATGAAAAGATATTTGATTTTACAAGTCAAGGAGCCTATTTCTTTTTTGCGAATCGACCGAGTGTGACCCGATTTCACATGGTGTCGTATGCCGCAACGCCCGGCATGCAGCGTGAGGTGATCTCTGCGCTTGAACGCGATCAAACGCGTTTGGTTATTTTTAAAACAGGGGGTTGGTTTGATAGGGTAGACGGAATTCCAGTTGAGGAACGTCATCCGCTTATTGCAAAGTACTTGGAGAACAACTACGAACTGGCAATTAATATCAATAATACCGAAATTTTATTACGAAAATAATTGAGTGGAATAGAATTTGCGATGTGTATCTGTTAAAGTACTATTTAGGTTAGCGGTTCATCGTCAAGCTCCATGCCTAATTGTTTTGCAAGTGCCTTCTGAATTTGGTTGAGTTGCGCACCAATTCGACGTTCAAACCCATCAAAGCGTTCTTCAATCCCATCAATCCGCTTTTCGAGTCCATCAACTTTTTCGTTTAAGGTACTAACCTCTTTCTGTAGCAAACCGAATTTCGCGTTCATCTCAATGAGTTGTGTTTCGAATTTCGCATTCATCTCAATAAGTTGTGTTTCGAATTTCACATTCATTTCACCGAATTGTGTTTTAATCTGAAGAATTAAAACGAAGATAGAAATAAAGGACGCAGCGAGCAAACCAACAACCCACATAATAAGAGCATCTAAACGACCATCTATTCTACTCACATTGCTTTCTATTCTGCTAATGCGGTGGTCCATTTGCTCCAAAGTGACTTCAATGCGGGTAAGGCGCGTTTCCTGATCGCCAGCATCCTTTTGTGCCATCACCATCGGCAACATAAATACAATAAGAAACAAACATAAGAATAATTTACGTTTCATGATAGGGACATCTCCGAACGCATTACCTGATAAGTTGATGTCAATTTATAATCAAGATTAAAGTATATTATATCTACTGCAAAGCCAAATTGCAAGATTTTTAGGAATGTTTAGCTTGCTTGCTGAGCGACGAAGATGCGATAGATCTCCTCAAACAATCTTACATCCGTTAGTGTATCTTCAGCGGAAGAACGAAAAGGTTCGGGATTGCGTAGGTTTTTGATAAAATATTCTGCTTCCTTGTGATATGCCCAGGTCCAAGAAGGTCTCGGAATTGGTCGTGTTATCTCTTGTTCTTCTCCTGCGCGGTAGATTTCTACCTCTGCTGGTGTGTTTTTTAGTAACAGCGGCGGTGCCCAAGTATGAATCCAACCGTGCTGAAAATAGATTTGCGAATGTTCATCCCAACGGTAGTGCGAAACATGTCCGGTTTCCAGCGTTACTCGCGTGCCATTCATATCAAAAATCACTACACCTGTATACCCATTTTCATTCAAATCAACCGCTTTCACGGTGACGTTATCACCAGCATCAAGAAACCATCGCATTAGATTGATGTTGTGTGTATACTGCTGAAGGTATCCAATGTATCCACCCCACCATTTTTCTGGAAGCCACTCCGGAAATTTCTGCGGTGCACTCGGTTTCGGTTCATCTGTGCTGTCCATAGACGTATCAAGGTTACATACCCAATCGCCACCAAAGCCGTGGTTGCGGGCATAAGTCAAACGACCAAGTTCACCAGTTTCACGGAATTGTGTGATTTTTTCTTTTACTATCTCGTTGCCAGCATCGTACCTTTTCATGTAGCCTACCATCAGTTTTTTGCCAGATTCCTTTGAGGCATCTACAATTGCTTGTGCCTGTTCAACTGAAACAGCCATCGGTTTTTCCATGAAGACGTGTTTTCCAGCACGCAGAAGGTCTTTAGCAATCTCACCTTGTAAAGCAAAATCGGCGGATACTGCCACCGCTTCAATATCGGTGTTTTGGGCAAGTTCAGTATGGTTTTGATACAGATGCGGAATACCGAATCGTTGTTGGACTTTTTTGCCGAGCTCAGAACGCACCTCTGCGAGTCCGACAATTTCGCATTCAGGAATACTTGCAAAATTCGGAATATGCACCTTCTGCGCCATGAATCCACATCCAATATAACCGATTTTTATCTTTTCCAATTTAGCGGTCTCCTTTATCCGTAAGCGATTCTATCTGTTCTACTGCTGTTTGTGCACCTTCCCGGACAAGTGCAGAGGTATCGTTTTGGGCGAGTTGTTTAAGTTTATTAAGACAAAGGTTTGCCTCCAATTTGCCGAGGGCTACTGCTACAAAGTAGCGAACATCAGCGTCCTCATCGTCGAGTGCTTCCAGCAGTGCTTCCGTATCTGAAGGGGCGGCGAGGTGTCGTTCCACATCACCGATGTTAATCAATGATTGTGCTGCAATGCGTCGAGAGTGGATATCACCATGACGTAAGGACGCAAGTAATTCGTCATTGCTGTTGCTGATTGTCTTAAGAGTATCCCAATCACAATCCAAGCAAAACCATGAATTCGCATCTAACTGCTGGACGTTCGCTTTGCCGCACTTAGGGCATTCCCCATACTCTTGTTGTAGATTCATGATGGACCTATTGCCTCCATTTCTGGTAAATCTCGCCATATCTCTGGACCTTCTGGCTTGAAATTAATTGTTGCAATGAACTGCATGCCGTGATAGAAGTTGATTTTGAACTTACCACCTCCAAAATTCTGTTTCAGGTAATCCAAAGGTGCATCAATCAATGGCCCCATTTCGTCAGCATAGTAGAAAGCGAGTGGTTTAAACCGGACGGTGTTTCCCACAGGTTCCTGCACTAACAGTTGGGCAGAAGTAGCAGGAAAAAGCACCTGAAAAGCGTCCCATAAGTCTGCAACAGTGGGATTTGGATTTCCAATTCGCTTTTTGAAATCGTTTTCAAGGTATTCTGAGAATGTGTTAAATACCCAGTCCATGATAAATGTCCTTCTCAGGTAATAACCGATGGCATATAGAGATGTCAATCCAAATTTACACGTGTATAGATGTCGCGCAAAGGCAGCTGGCATCCAATGGAAGGAAGTGTTAGTGAGTCTTGAAGCGTGTGAAATGTATTCAACTTCCATTCCATATCTTGAAACTGGTAATGTTCAACGTGGACTTTGTCTTGTGAAACAAGGATATATTCTTTTAAGGATGCTATTTGTTGATAGTATTCAAATTTTTCACCTTTGTCGTAAACCTCGGTAGAGGGTGAAAGCACCTCTATGATAACGACTGGGTTGAGAAGTGTGTCAAAGGTATCGTCCTCAAATTCGGGTTCACCACAAAAAACAACTATATCCGGATAGAAATAGGCAACCATCGGACTGGTCTTCACACGCATATCGTTGGTAACGACTTCACACTCCTGTCCTCTTAATTGGATGTTAAGTTCAGTGGCTATATCTAATGTGATACGTGTATGTGAGAGGCTTGCCCCAGACATTGCGAGTATCTCTCCGCTGAGGTATTCGCTTTTGAGTGTTGCCTTACGTTCCAAAGCAATATATTCCTCTGGAGTATAGAGTGTTTGTGCGCCAAGAGATGACATGTCTGTCTCCATACATGTGATTACTGTTGATTTTGCGATTAACAACGCACCTTTATAGTGAAATCCACAATTACCTTTACACATTGGGAGGTTAGGAAGAAATCAACGGTATGAATGCCATTTAGGCATTCCCCGCCTCGCCAGCGTTATGGTGTAGGGATTGTTATTATTGAAATGTCCATATATTTTCGGATTTTACTATAATCGGCGCGCTTACAAAACGTGCCTACCAATATATAACACTATAACCCAGGAGCCTTCAAGAAGTCCTTCCAATCAAAATCGGGCAGAGGGAACTCCTCTGTGGCTTTACATTGTCAGAACGTTGCTGCTTGTTCAAAGAACTCAATATCCACACGTTCAATTTGTGCGGAACGCGCATTCTCTGCCACCCGTTGAACAACCATTTCCCGCACAAATGGGATGGGAATGCGTTTCACACGATGCACAACTTCTTCCGTGCAAGGCACGTTGGTATTATCAAGAAAAGGTCCGTCCTGTGCCGCTGCGTCTGCGGGGTGATCGCAGGTTTCTGGCACAAGTTGCTGTAACCGCATTGAGACATAGTCGGTCACCCACTGTTGAAACTTTTCAGTGTTTTCAGATTCTGCAACATCGGTTTGTGGTGTCTGCTCCAATTTTTCATTAATACTGACAAGTAGATTTTCCAAACGTGCCATACGGTCTTCAACACTCGTGAGTCGTTCTTGAACATTAGTTTGCTCGCTCATGTTTCCTCCTTATATTGTCCAGTATTTCCATAGGTCCTCTGGAATTTCGTATCTGATCTCTTCTCGTTGTTTATGGTGATAGCGTGCAAATATGCCAACTCGCGGTATATTTCTAATATTGCCGGAACCTGTATGGCACAAGTATGCATGCCACAACACAACATCTCCCGCAGATGCGATAAACTCACGCGGACCCTCTGGTGATAAATCTGAAAAGATATGCCATCCCCATCCTTCAATATCCCTAAAACTACCATCAACCTGCTCAGGATACTTGAGGAAATATTTATGTGTTGTTAGATGGCTCTTAGGCCAAAAGATGAAGGCACCACCGCCGGGTTCAACGTCGTAGAGATAGGTTGTTGCACCCATCATAAATGGACTCCACCCACCAGGACCGTAAGCATCAATATGTCCGCTCCCTGGCATTGACCATTCCGCATCCGAATTAGGCCATTTAACAAGCGGTGAGCCGCCTCCTCCAGCAAATTCACCACCACCGAGTTGCTCAGTAATCGTTTGCATCGCAGGCAATTGTCCGAAGTTTGGAGAAAAACCGAAGTTTTCAACCACATAATTGTCGGGCCATGTCTCTGGTGTCTCCAAACTGGAATTAAAATGTTTCCAAATCTGTTCACGCCATCCATCAAGTACATCTGAATCTATCAAGTTTTCAAGAATAAGGAATCCGTTTTCTTGAAAAAATTCCACCTGTTTTGCTGTTAACATATAAGTTTCCTCTATTGTTAAATATAAGACAATCGGGATTACATACAAATCCCTCCTACAGAAGAAAATACAAGAAATCGGGATTACAAATCCGACAAATACCACACGTGTATTTGGTGTTGATTCTTCCTACAGAAGAAGATATAAAATTCTATCGCCGCGGTCGGAAAGAGGGAATGCCGGTTTTGTCAAACCGCTTTTTGACCGCCTTCATAAGTTCTGGTGTTATTTCGTGATAGCCGTTTTCACGTGCGTATTTTTCAACGCTTTTGATAACCATGCCGCGCGCAAATGAAGGAACACGTTTTAATCTTTGCTCCGCTGCATCATTCCACTGCAAATCGTAATTGGGTTCTGCTGCGAAGGCTGTTCTTTTTTCCAGTTGAACGGGTTGTTGTCCTTGCTGTCCCGGTTGATACTCACAAGACTCATCTGCAGCAAGGTAATTACCAGTCGTAGCATACGCACGCGCTCTACAACCACCGCAGACCTCTCTGAATTCACATGCACCACACTTCCCTTGCAGCATCTCCCGATTTCGCAAGTCTTGGAAAGTTTCAGATTCATTCCACAGTTTGACAAAACTTTCATCTTTGAGATTTCCAACACTGACAGGTAGATATGGACACGGCGTGAGTTCACCTTCAGGACTGATGCGACAATAATAGATGCCACAAGGGCACGTACCACTCGGATATCCTTGAAGGAACGCAGAATCGGACTGTTGTTCATAAATAACACGTTTGTAGTGCGGCGCGCATTTCGCAGCGATGAGCATTTTTCCGCTATATTCTGCTTGGAGTTGGAACATTGTCTCAAGCATCTTCTCATATTGTGCAGGGGTGATGTCCATGACTGTTTTACCCCTTCCCGTTCGCACGAGAAAATATAGGTTTAGCACCTTTGCACCTAACTGATAGGCAAATTCAACAATCTCAGGAATTTCGTCATAATTCCACTGCGTCACAGAGGTTTGTACAAGGAAATCAAGTTGTGCACGCTTGAGTGCTTCAACACCATTCATTGTTGCCTTCCACGCACCTTCCATGCCTCTAAACTTATCGTGATTTGTCGGTTGGATAGAATCGAGACTGATGCCCGCGCCAGTAACGCCGTGCTGCTGCATCTTCTCAACAACTTCGTCATTTAGAAGCACACCGTTTGTTCCCATTACAACAAGAAATCCCGTATCCGAAGCATATTTTGAAATCTCAAGAATATCAGGACGTAACAACGGTTCGCCACCCGTGAGTATTAGCAGAATATGAGGATTGATTTCGGCTATTTCATCAATCACACGGAAACACTCCGATTGGGTCAACTCTGTATCTCTATGATAACCCTGTGGGAATTCGTCTGTGTCTACAAACCCGGCGGGAAGATAGCAGTGCGTACATTTCAGATTGCACAATCTGGTGATGTTCCATGAGACTGCCTGAACTTTAGTTTTTTCCATTTATACTTACGGTAGGTGCGGTTTCCTAACCGCACCTAATGGTCTGGGCCTATGGTGCGGTTAGGAAACCGCACCTACCAGGTTTACATATTTTTCATTTAATTTCTCAATAGCAACGCAAGCGCGAATACAATTAGTCCTGAAAAAAGTGTTAAATGTACAAAAACATTGATATGACGCGGAACGATAACTTTGCTTTCTGGCTGTGCAGCCTCAAGGTGCCGCCGATAGAATGAACTGTATAGCCCCCAAAAAAGTGCCATCAATCCAAATGCCGCTAACTTTGCAGCGGAATATATCATATATTCCGATTTTAATTCCATATTACTATTCCAAGCAACAATAAAAATTACAATCCCACCTGTGAGTAAAAGCATATTAATCATCAATCGTATCCAGTGGCGAAATCGATTGTGAATTTCCAGCAGGTCTTGCGCTGGTAGGTTTTTCCGAACTATCGGCATTGCAATCAGGGTTGAAAAAACGACACCTCCGAACCAGACTATCGCCGCAATGAGATGGATACATCGGATAAGAAGTTCTACGATATGGCGCATTGTTTATTTTTTGCTGGATTTGCTTTACGATTAAGTATGAAATTATACATCCTCAGATTTCTCATGAAAGTTCGCCCCAACTCGCTCAATTTGCTCGACCATATCTGGATTGTTTATTTCTCTAAAAACAGACAGATCAATCGTATAAGGTAAAAGCAGATCATCAAGATCAAAGTCGATTTTAGTGAGTACGCTGTGTGTTAAGCCCTCACCACAGAGAGTTAGGTCAATGTCTGACCCGTTTCTATAGTTACCTGTAGCGCGTGAACCGTATAAAATCGCCTTTTCTACTTGTGGGTACTGCTTGAAAACGCTGTGTATTTTTTCAATAGTCTTGTCTGACAAGCCGTATTTCATAACGACTCTTCCTGTTTTAGTTGTTCTATTAAGGTATTATGAGCGTGCTTGTAAGCGTGCGATCTCTTCTCGGAGTTGTGCTACTTCCGCTTCTGCTTTTTGTCGTGCGGATGCTTCTTGTGCTGCGCGTGCTTCGGCGATTTCCGCGCGTGTTCGCACCCAGTCACCCGCAACCGGATCATAAATACCTATTTCTCCTTCGCGTATACGGAAATCTAAACCCAAGGACGATGAACGGACACCACCACTTTCATCCGGTTGAACTTCTTCATAGACACCATTAACTAACTCAAAACCTATCAGTTGCGATGGTAAATACAAACCCTCTGCATCATACAAGAAATAGTCCTGTATCTTGAGTGATGCGTAGATATCCATTTTTTTAGTTAAGTCGTTTTGATATGTGTTTTTGCTGCTGAACTCCATTACGAAGTCTGGCACTTTCCCCTCTTCCCATACCAAGTAGGTTCTGCGTTTTTTCATACCTATCTCAAAAGAGACAAGCACATCTGGAGATATGGATTTACTAGGTACACCTTGCACGTAATACATCAATATATCACCAGAGACATAGACTGTTGGATCTTGGGAGAAGTGCGTCTCAAGTGCGCTTAATGTTCTAAACAACTGTTCTCTGTGTAGGTCGCTTGCTGCCATCGGTTTTCCATCTTCTTCAGGATAAAGTACATCTGTAGGGGCATAAGAGGCCTGGTACTTTTTTATTTTCGTTGCCATGAGGTTTCTCCTTTACCAAAAGATGCGTGAAAGCGAGATTAGGATTTTTTGTGCTGTCTATATTGTGCATTAATTATAACCGAAAACTGAGAGGGTATCAAGCATTTTAGGATTTAGAACTGTGCGGGGAAGTTACCACGTGCAGCATCCATTATCTCACCAGTGATCTCGGTATGTCCGTTTTCTTTAGCAAAACTTTCAATGCCCATCTTTGCCATTGGTCGGACAAAACTTGGTATCCGTTCTAAACGCTCCAACGCTTCAGGTGTCCAGGTGAGACTATCAGGTTCAGGCTCTGACTTTTCCTCAAATGCATCCGAAATGACACCTGTAAAGGGACATTTTCCTCCCTCTACAGTTTCTTCTGAACCTGTCTCTGACATAATGTTTGATATTGACTCCTGTTTTGCAGTTTCTAACTGTGAACGCACCATCTGCATTGGTTGTGCCGCTTTGCTGTTGCCACCGAGTTTCAGGTCCATCGATTTTAGCATCTGCGTTTCCGAAGGATTGAGGTACATGGCTATCTCTGTAAAACAGTCGGGACACTCAAATATAGCAGTAACGGAACCTTGTTCAGGACGGGTTACGTCTTTAAATTTCATTGCTGTGTCGCAGTCTATACATAAGAATTTCATCGGTTAATCTCCATATCATTAGCGGAAAAGTAGAAGCGCAGTGACTTATATCAGGTATTAAAGAAATTTTGAATCTTTTGTGCCAACTCTATAATCGCTTTGCTTGCAGGGGTATCGGGATGTTCATTCAGATAAGAAGTGCCGCTGTCGTTACAATGGGAGAGTTTTGGATCGAAAGGGATTTTGCCGAGCGTAGTTAACTGAAATGTATTATCGGGCGTATCCGCAGCAGAGAAAAGAGGTTCGTGCTCACCACAATGTTTGCACACATAGAATGACATATTTTCTACAATGCCGATAATTGGCACTTTGAGCACGTCTCTTGCCATCGTTATTGATTTTTTGACAATCAGGTGTGAAACTTCGGAGGGAATTGTTACGACGACTACGCCACCGAGATTTGGAATAAGTTCAACTACGTTTGGTAGACGGTCAGAACCCGGTGGCAGATCAAGCAGGAGATAATCTAACTCACCCCATTCCGTGTCGCCGATAAACTCCCGTAGTGCCCCCACCTCCATGGTGCTACGCCATGTGAAAGCGTCTTTTTGTGTGTGTGCATTCCACAGTACCGGTGCGTCATCTTCAGACAAGAGCAGGTCCATTGAGATAATTTTAGTGCCGAGAGGTGTGACTGCTGGTTTAACGCCTGTAGATGCGTATTCAAGCGTTGCGTTGCGAACCCCCATCATTTTTGCAATGGTCGGACCGTTGATGTCTGCATCAACGATACCGACTGCATATCCCGCTAACGTCAGCGCGGTAGCAATGTTGGCAGTAATAGCACTTTTGCCGACACCGCCCTTCCCACTCATAATTGCGACAGTATATTTTACAGAGGCGAGACGTTTACTGAGGCGGTTCGCTTGTGCTGTTACTTGCCCGATAATGTTGGAACCGGCATCATCCGGGAGTTCCTTGTAACTTTTCACTTTTCACTTTTATTTTTTGGGCCGATGGCATACAAGGCATCATAACTGCGCAAGTAGAGTGTACCATCTGCAATAACCGGCGAAGCAGCAACGGTTTCACCAATTGAATTGGTCGCAACAATTTCAAATTCTCGCCCTACCTTAACAACATTGACAATACCATTTCGTGCTGTTAGATAAATATAGCCATTAGCATAGACGGGAGAAGAGCGGTGCAGCTGACGGTTTATTCGCTTTTCATAGAGTTCTTCCCCTGTTTTCGCATCAACACAGATAAGGGTGCCTCTCTCTCGGCACAGATAGACCAATCCATCATGGATTAGTGGTGAAGGTACATCCGGCGTGCCATCTTGGAGTTTCCAGATTTGCCATTCAGTGTCGGTGATATTGCCTGTTCCTGATGGGTCTAAACCCAAAACAGGTCCATTTTTCGCGGAAGGAACGACAATAAGCCCTTCCTTTGCTACAGGTGAAGCAACCAGTCGGAATGAACCGTTATAGTTTTCCAAGGGATTCAAACCACCACATCGCCAAATTTCGCTGCCATTTTCAAGATTATGTGCAGTGACATAGTCTGCACCATGCACAACAAGGAATTCGTATTCAGCATCACGGTAAAGAATTGGGGAGGTGTAAGCCTGTTCACTTTCTCTCCTTGCATCACTTTCCCGTTCATGTTTCCATATTTCTTCCCCTGTCATCTTGTCAAGTGCAAGGACTAACCATGCGTTACTGTGAATAAGTGAAATATATAACCTATCTTTGTAGAGCAATGGTGTCGTTGACATAATAAAATAGAGATTGAACTTGCCGTAACGCCCCTCAAGGTTTGTTTTCCAGACTTGATTTCCTTCAAAGTCGTAGCAAGCAAGATCACCCGTTCCGAGGAACGTCCAAACATGTTTACCATCGGTTGTTGGAGAGGGCGCAGCAAAGTTTACTTCATCACCGCGGGCGGTACGGTTACCTTGTGCTAAAGTGCGTTTCCATAGTTCCTCACCTTTTGTACTGACACACATCAGGACAAGTTCTCTGCCGTCAGCGGATGTTAGGAAAATCTTATCTCCCCACACAACCGGTGTAGAAGCAGCCTCACCCGGTAGTGGCAAACGCCATCTGACATTTTCGGTCTGGCTCCACTGGATAGGCACATCGATTTCAGTGCTGATTCCGTCGTTGTTTGGTCCTCGCCATTGATTCCAGTTTTCAGTAAAACCATTACTAATTAGGATAAGAAACACAAATAGAAAAACCAACGCGTTACTAACAATATATTTTTGCATGACAAGCCTCCACTTTTAAACAACTGTTGTGTAGTTCGTTGTGATGTTGTGTGTCATTTACTTTACGAAATTTCAACAATTCTCGTCCGTCCATAAACCACGATCAGGACCGTTCCACTGATACGGAACTATTTTTGATAAATCTCCAACGTTGTACTCTGGGAACTTATATTCTGTCTCTATAACGTAACCTTCGCTTGTGAAAATAGGAAATTCAAAATTGGTAAGTGAATCAACAGGGTCAATTTCCAACCATACATCAAGATCTCCGATCACTGTTTTGTAAAAGAAGTCTGCAGAATGGCTTTCATGTTTTAGAATCATGATGACGCCAGATTGTCTGACATTACCGTTAGATGAACGTACTTTTAAACCTACGACAAGATCTTCTGACGGTGGCGGATCTGATTTTAACTTAAACCACAAGCCTTTACTTGATCCCTCCGCAGCACCTTCATTTGGACCAAGGATTTGGAAAGTAATCGTCGGAATCTCAGTCATAATTTACACCCATTTTAGTTGTCTTGGGTATCACCGTTATTGGACTGTTGATAATACTCACCTAACACTTCATTTGCTAAACTTCTGCCATCTTCAATGACACGCGCGGCGAAATCAAGCGAAATCTCAGAAATACCAGCCTCTTGGGCGCGCTGTTCAATACGGGTTTGGGTGATATTTCGCATAAATCCTGCGGGGACTAAATTCAACCGTTCCACTGCATCTTCTGTCCATTCAAGGATACTTTCAATATTTACAGTTCTTTCAGTGTCTTGAGATTCAGTTTGCGCTTGCATGGCTCTGAGTTCAGGAGCATCTTCGCGGACAGCTGCGGCTTCACCCATGCTATCATCAATAATCTGGGTGGCGAATTCATTTGTGATTGTGCCAATTTTTTGTGATCGTGCAGATTTTTCGATGCGTGCTTTAACATTGCGCCGCATATAGCCGCGTGGTACGGTACGCAGTGCTTTCTTTGCTTGCTCAGACCATTGCAAACGAACACCGTCAAATGTTTCCTCCTCTGCAGTACCGCCTTCGTCAACTGCGATGTGTTCAATGGAATTTTTGTCTACCATCTGAAAACGTTCTGGTGGAGAACTACAGACAGGACATTTTACAGGTTGTTGATTATGTGCGGCGTAGCCACATTCCCCACAGATATAGGTCTGCACATCACCTGCTTCCAAAACTTTCTGCTCTGCGATCTCTTTAGCAACACGGGTCAGTTTTTCAGAGGCGCGTTGCGGCATAATTGCTTCCATTGCTTTGTCAATTACGCTTTCGGTAATAACAGAATGCCCGCGTTCAATTGCAAAGCGGTGCACAGCAGTTTTTGCAATGCCACGCACCAATGGAGGGGCTTTCTCCATCCGATCCATTGCTTCCTGTGTCCACACAAGGGTTTCTTCTGCTTTTACATCAATTTGGGGGAAATAACGTTGACTTGACAGCAGCACATTACAGGGAGCAAGGCGTAAGAGGTTTTCAGCTGTGCTGCCAATGTCCGAATCTTGTTCATTATGGACACCAATTCTGCCTAAAACGAGGAGCCATGGATTAGTTTTTCGGGTGTATTGTAGTATTTTTTCGTAAGCTTTTCCATCAAGGAGTGTAATTTTTAGTTGATAGTCGTGATCTTCTTTAGCGATAGAACGGGCAACTTCAAGATGTGACTGATATATTTTAGCGAGACCGGTATCTATTACTTCCTCGTGCAGCTGCTCCTGCTCTTTAAATCTAAATGTTCTGGCGGCGCGTTCTGTTAGGACATTTACAACGGAATTAAAGACGATGTAGTGTAGATATGGGTCATATACACCTACAGCCTCTACCTGTTTATTGAACATCTGTCCCAGACGGATAGCGGTTTTCAGTCCAAAAAAAGATTCAGGACTTCCGTCAATTCCGACGAGGATGTTGCCAGATTGTTCCTCAATAGGGTCAAGGTTGCGGACAACAAGCGTATCAGTAGTAATGCGGCGCACAACGCGTTCACAGACACCACCAATGAGGCTATCCTTGACAGCTCCCATTCCGAGTGCACCCATAATCACCAGATCGTAATCGCTTTCGTTGATGTCCTCAACCAGTTTAATATAGTGCTTACCCTCAGGCATCTTCGGTTCAAACGGAATTTCCAGCTTTTCACACTTCTTTTTCATTACTTCAAGATAGGAATCTGAAATAAGTTGGAGTCCCATGGTAATGAGTGTGTCATGGATACGACGTTGCTTTTCAAGTTCAACCTCGTCCTGATACTCCTCCGGCAGTGTATAT
Source organism: Candidatus Poribacteria bacterium (assembly GCA_028824685.1). GTDB lineage: Bacteria > Poribacteria > WGA-4E > WGA-4E > WGA-3G > MSPOR6. The sequence goes on along the minus strand of JAPPCZ010000106.1, from coordinate 36,905 downwards.
TCCATCTGCTTGAAGCGGACATCGTGCATTTTTGCCGCGTAGACGTGAGATCCTACCAATTGCGAATCGAATTTCTTTGCAAATTCAACTGCTAAGTTAATACTGGCGTCTGAATAGTCTGAATTATCTACCGGCACGTAAATCTTTTTCATAATATTTCCTTACTCGTCTACTATTTCTGTCTTATCATCAAGTTTGTAGCGCGAACCGATAAAACCTCCGAGGATATGTGCCAACAGGGTTGCTGGCCATAAGTAAACTATTGCTGTTTGCCATTGCCAATCAAGGACAAACCGTCGCACAACGATATTCAGCACAATTGGAATATATAGACATCTGCTCCAAGGCCGACTGAACTTTTTATATCGTACACGAAAAAATCCAAACGGGAAATGAACTACAAATGCTGCGATGGAAATTAATAGGTTCAGATCCTTCATTTTTTGAGAAGTGTTTTGACATCTTTACGTAAACGCTTCATCGCTGGTTTGCTGCGACTATCGTAGTAGTCGTGAATTGTTCCATTTGGTGCCACGAGAACAAATCTTGCGCTATGCGGAAACCCACCCCCATGTTGTGCTGCAGATAATTTAAAACCTTCGTTCGCCAATTGGTAAATCTGATCCTTTTCACCTGTTAGAAAATGCCACTGTTGCTCGTCTGCACCGTATTGTCCTGCATAACGCGACAGAACTTCTGGGGTGTCTCGTTCCGGATCCACCGTGAAAGAAACAAAATAGACAGGCTCTGAGTCAAATTCTGATTGCAGTTTTACCATTTCCTGCGTCATCACAGGACAAATCGTTGGACAGTGGGTGAAAATAAAATCAGCAACCCAAATTTTCCCTTGTAAATCGGATAAACCTAAAGGTTGTCCTTGCTGGTTGGTCAGACTAAAATCGGGAACGTTTGCGTAAACTATTTCCGGTGTTTGCTCCTTTTTTTTTAAATAAAATGGCAACAAATTGAAAATAGCGATACTTATAATAATGAGACCTAATATAACCCATGGCAGCGTGCTTTTATCAAGTTTGCGTTGCTCTTGATCACGGTTGTCAGTCTGATTCTCCATAATTACTGCGCCTTCTGCAGACAGAATATAGCACCTGCTAAACCTTAGTGAGCCGTAGTATCAACGACCTCTGCTGGTTTTTCAATCCCTTCGTGTCGATTATCTGATGTAAGATCGGGCATCAGCATAATCACAAGGAAAACACAGATAAGGAAAGGCGTGATTACGATTACTGCCAAAGTTCGTTTTTCAAGCTTAAGATGCATGAAATAGGCAGCAACTAAGAATGCCTTACCGCATGCTAAGCCGATCAATAAGATGGCTTTTAGGACGATTGAATATTCAGGAATTGCTACTACAATTTCAATTACAGTCAATATAAAAAGCCACAAGAAAATATACATGTATTTTGGATGATCTTTGTGTTCGTCTTGAGCCATATTTATGTCCTCCTACAGTAGGTAGATAAAGGTGAAAACCATAATCCAAATGAGGTCAACAAAGTGCCAATAGAGTCCGACAATTTCTACCTCATGGTTAAATTCTGCTGTGTATCTGCCGCGCAACCCATGTATCAATATCACGATCAGATAGATCACCCCACCTGTGACGTGTAACCCGTGGAAACCTGTGATGGCATAAAAAGTAGGACCAAAAAGTGTTGAACCTGCAATAGCACCACCTTTTAGCCCGTGCTCAGGGAGACCAGTGAGCGTTAACCCATGTTTAATCAGGTGTGTCCATTCATACACCTGCAGTCCAAGAAATATAACACCACCTAAGATAGTTAAGGCAAGGAAGGTACACATTCGAGATACGTTACCTTTTTGAATTGACTCTAACGATTTAACCATTGTCACGCTACTGCAAATCAATAGAAACGTCATAAAAGCAGTCAGGTTAATACCGAGTATGTCACTTGGTGGAACCCATCCAATTACACCAGCACCTGCCCGGATTGCTGCATAAGCCGCAAGCAGCGCACCAAACGACATGGTATCGCCAATCAGGAAAATCCACATGCCGAGTTTACCGAGACTATCGGGCGTAAGCGAAGGTTCGTATACGTCTTCAGTATGTTCTAAAGTGGTAGCTTGTTCCACTATACTAAACTCCTTTTCTATTGTTTAGATATTGCCTCATAAAAAGCATTCAGAGGCATTTGTCCACGCTAAAATTTACGAATAGATTATAATAATTACTAATGGGTACCCGCTTGAAGTCGGGCATCCGCAATTGCTGCAATTTCACTATCAATCTCAAACCCGATAAAATCTCGTCCTTCTTTACATGCCGCGATCCCTGTAGAACCAGATCCTGCAAAGGGATCACACACGACAGTACCTTCTGCAGAGAAAATTCTGATTAAGTGCCGCAATAAAGGCACTGGTTTGGCAGCAATATGTCCAAACTTCTCCCGAGGTTTAGATACAGGTATGACAGTTCCTGGAAAGCGGTTGTTCTCCACAACTGGGTCTGATACGTCAATGAGTCCGGTCTGGTGTTGCATCCAATTGTCTACAAACGTGCCTTCACGGGGAGACTGTGCAAGAATGATAAGTTCCATTTGTGGCTTGAGTTGCGGTGTTTTCCTGCCGCCCAAAGCCTTGATTATTTTCTCCTTTTCATCTACCGGTAAGTCTCGTTTTCTGACAAAATGGTCTTGTGTAAATGCTTTTGCCTGTCCTTCGTATCGCCACGCTAACATATCCCGAATTTCAAAACCGGCATCCTCAATTGCAAGCGTTGCCCGATGCGAAAGCCTGGGATGTGAAAAACAGAGTACAAACCCGCCCGGCTTGATTATACGAAACCACTGTTCCGCAATCGGTTTCAAAAATCGGTATAGATTCCGTCCCTGTGCGGGATCAAACTTCATTCCAACAGGGATTCCGCCGACTACGCCTTTTTTGAGTCTTGATTTTATTCGTTGTGTATCCCAACTGTCGTCCATTCCATCAAGAAAATAGGGCGGGTCCGTTAGAATGAGAGACACACTTTGCGGTGCAATCTTAAGCATCCCTTCTCGGCAGTCAATACACTGAATCCAAGAACTGACACTTTTCTTATTTGTAGCACCGCTTGACATATTTTTCCTTTTGAGGACAGCGTTTTACGCATTCAGGTTTCTGTTTGCCCGGCGGTAATGATAGAACACACTACCACCGATAATTCCAAAAACCGTGAACGGCATCGCCATCATAAATAGCACACTCCAATTAAAACCTCGTGCAATCGGTTCGTCAAGGTTTTTACAAGCGGGACATGCCTCAAGTGTAACCGGAATGATTATGCCTGCAATCCCAACAAGTAAAATCCATACGAGAATTTGGCGAATCATAACATCTCCATTAAACAAGGTATACCAAAACGTAAAGGATTGGCCATAGCGCGACCACATAAATCCAATAAATTGCACATGTTTCAACGCCAGTATAACGGACAGCGGAAAACTTCCCTGCTATCGCCTTACTAACAATGATTGCCAACCAAATCACTGCTCCTAACACATGAACCGCATGACATCCAATAAGCACATAGAAGATGCCACCATATATACCAGATTGAAGCGTTAATCCTTTATGAACAAGTTGTATCCACTCACTTCCTTGGATTCCCAGAAAAAATAGCCCCAATATTCCTGTGAACACCAAGAAATTGCGTAGTTGTTTGACTTGATCTTGCTGAACTGCACGTAGTGCCAGAAACATTGTAAGACCGCTTATAATCAGAAGTCCGGTATTGATACCAGTTACCAAACGTGGAAGTTGGATATCAGCGTGCGACAACGGTGGCCAGGTCAAGTTTCCCATCCGAAACACCAAAAATGCCCCAACCAAACCGACGAACAACATCGTCTCAGCTCCGAGCAGAATTAAAACTCCCAACTTGGCATTGCTTAATGGGCGACTTTCGGTCATTTACAATTCTCACTATGTATCATCATTCGCGTAATCTACGAGCTATTCTTTTTCTAATCTTTACAAGTACCGGCTTGACAATCTTGACAATTATCTCAACAAGTGATGCACCTATCAGGAAAACCCCAATGCCACCGGCAATTATTGTGGTACTCCAGTAAACTATTTTTTTTATCGGTGGAGATGCTTCAAAACCTAAAACAAGTCCTATCGTTGAGATAGTGAATATGCCGACAAAAACAAGACATAATATAATGCCAACTTTACGATTTCGCCTGCGACTTTCCTGCTTTTCCACTTGAAGACTCCTATGATCGCACTATATTTTGTCAATTGCCATCGTAATGAATATCAGTGGTAAATACAGCAAAGATGCGTACAACACATATCGTGCCGCTTTTACAGAGTGTGTTTTCTGCAAATAAACACCGCTTGCCAAAAACATCCCACCTACGAGTAGTGCAGCAAAAAAATATATTCCTCCTGCTATGTTGAACAGCGTAGGAAGAAGTCCAATACCAAAGAGTGCCACACAGTTAATTACGATTTGATGACGTGTGCTTGCGCCATCCGGATGGATAACAGGTAACAACTTCAAACCTGCGTTTGCATAGTCCTCACGATAGATATAGGCGATTGCGAGCGAATGTGGAAGTTGCCATAGAAAGAGAATGGCAAATAATACTCCTGCTGCTCCAGAAAGTGAGCCTTGCGCTGCAACCCATCCGACAACAGGTGGCAATGCGCCTGGGACCGCACCGATTAGTGTACATAATGACGTTTTCCGTTTAAGTGGCGTGTATACAAACAGATAACTCACAACTATTAGTGAGATAACAAACCCACTAAGCGGATTTACGAGAAACGTCAAATAAAGCATTCCGCTTCCCGTCAGGAATACACAAAAAAGTAGTGCTTCCATGGGATGCATCCTACCTGCAGGAAGTGGTCTTTGCTCTGTCCGTTCCATTTGCGAATCTATATCGCGTTCCAAGTATTGATTTAGTCCTAAAACTCCAGCGGCTGTCAAACCAGCCCCGACAAGTGTATGTAGGAAAAGCATCCAATTTACTGGATGTTGTGTGCCGAGATAAAAACCTGCAGCGGTAGTAATTAATATCATTGCTACCAATCGCGGCTTAGTGAGTTCAATATAGTCCTCCACTCGCCTAACGAAAACGAAGGTTTTTGATGGCGGATTTGCCGCTTCTGTTTTATCTGGTAATGTTGCTGTTGTTGAACGCATTATGTAATCTCATTCTGTAACCAACGAACTGGTAACAGGTGTTTCCATAGCAATTGAAGTATCTGTGAACCGATAAATTTTCAATGTAATCACAAAACTACTCACTAACATGAGCGCGCCGACTGCTACGTGGGCAGTCGTAACAATATCTGTAAGTAGTGCTGATGCTGTTGCACCTACGGCTGTTAATTTCGTAACATAAGCACCGAGACCAAGCATCAACTGCACCGCAAGCAATCCAAGTAATAGTAAAGGCAATGATTGACCAATTCTTTCGGTATCTTCGTTCATACTAAAGAGACGTTTTATCAGCAGAAAAATATGAAGCGTTACCAAGAATGCAAATAGGAGATGTGCGTCAAGCCTATTCCCTGTATGTCGTAAAATTGCTCCGAAGATAAGTTGAACATATATTAAACAAGTTGTAATTAAACTTAATCTTCGTAATTTCTTTGCTGAAACGGTATCAACAGTACTTTCAGACTGATTTTGATTTTCAAACCAGGCACGAGAAGTGAACCAACATATCCCACACAGCAGCGCAAAAAAGGCTTGCGCAAGACACGCGTGTACTATCGCAAAATTAAGATTAAGTTCGGTAACTCGTAGTCCTCCGAGGACACCTTGCACACTTACACCGATGAGAGCAGCGACTCCAAGCCATATTATCCACCTACGTGAATCTTTGACCAATAACATGATTAGCAGTCCAATCGTCAACAGACCGACTAACGAACCCATTAATCGGTGACTATGCTCATATAAAATCCCGCCAACCATTTCGGATAACGGATATAGAAACATATTGTACCCAAAGGTCGTTGGCCAATCTGGTACTGCCAATCCTGACTCAGTACTTGTAACAATCCCTCCAATGACAATCAACAGAAACGTTGCTCCTGCGGTGAGGAGTGCAATCCGATGTAGCCAGGGGCTATAACTGATTTGTTTCTTCATGTTAATTACTTCAGACTATTTCTTATAGGTGCGGTTTCCAACTGCACCATAAGCATCAATTTAAGGAATTGAATCCGTTTTTTAATAGTTAGTATAGCCTCGTAGAGGCGATATGTTTATAGAATCCTCGTAAAATCCTTCTTGAGCCTCGTAGAGGCGGTATGTGAATCCAATTCGTCTCTATAAACATATCGTTCCTACGGAACTCAAGAAAGAGGCTAACGTTTTTCTATAAACATATCGTTCCTACGGAACTCAATATTCCCAATCGGGCGGATAAATCCCTCCACAAGAAAATCTTTACTAAATTGACGCCTAACGGTAGAAATACTTATAGCAACTAATCTCCAGCACTTGCTGGTGCATGCTCAGGTTGTGCTTGTGGAATGAAATCAGATTCTTCGCCAGGGACGCTGTATTCATAAGGACCACGATAAACAGTTGGAATTTGGGCAAAATTGCCGTGTGGCACAGGTGTCGGTGCTTCCCATTCCAATGTATTGACATTCCACGGGTTCTTTTCAGCTACCTTACCACGATATATGCTCCAGACAAAATTGAAGACAAGTATCAATTGCACAAAACCGAGCGTAAATGCACTCATTGTGATAAAGATGTTCATATCCGCAAACAGTTGTTCTTGTGTCACTACATCAATTGCTTCTGCCATTGGGTTGGATATGCGCCGCCGATGCCCACCTACACCGAGGATATGCATCGGGAAGAAAGTGCAGTTAAAGGCTATGAAGGTTAACCAAAAATGAATTTTGGACAACGTATCGTTCATATAGCGTCCATACATCTTCGGGAACCAGAAGATAATACCACCGAAAATTGCAAACAGACTTCCACCAAAAACTACATAATGGATGTGTGCCACAATGTAATAAGTATCGTGTATGTATATATCAACAGGCGTGTTCGCCATATAGATGCCGCTTAGCCCACCGATTACGAACATAGATACAAAGGCGAGAGCATGAAGCATCGGTGTTGTAAATCGGATTGAACCACGGTACATTGTCCCAAGCCAATTAAATGTCTTAATAGCAGAAGGCACGGCAATTAGCATCGTTGTCGTCATGAAGAACGCCCCCATTCCGGGGCGCATGCCGCTTTGGAACATGTGGTGTCCCCAAACAACCCATCCTAAAAATGCAATCGCAATCATGGCGTATACCATAGAGCGGTAACCGAAAATCGGTTTTCGCGAAAAGACTGCTACTAATTCGGAAGCAATTCCCATTCCCGGTAAAATTAGGATATACACTTCAGGATGCCCAAAGAACCAGAATAGATGTTGCCACAGAAGCGGGTCTCCACCACCTTCAGCTGTTGAAGTGAAGAACGTAGTTCCCGCAAGTCTATCAAAGATGAGAAGAGCCAAAGCAGAAGAGAGCACGGGAAAAGCGAGGAGCAACAAAACCGCTACGATAAATAGGGACCAAATAACCAATGGCAGTCGTAACCACGTCATACCTGGTGCGCGCATGTTGATAACCGTTGTGATATAGTTTATGGAACCTACTAAAGACGAAAATCCCTGAATCAACAAACTGATTGCCCATAGGTTGAGTCCCCATCCAACACCTGTCCACTGTGGGTCAACCGATAATGGCGCGTAACCTGTCCAGCCTGCGGAAGCGTGTCCGCCCGGGACAATAAAACCGGCTGCCATTATAACTGCTGCGAGTACGGCAAGCCAAAATGATAGCATGTTGAGAATTGGGAACGCCATATCCCGCGTCCCTATCATTAGAGGAATCAAGAAATTTCCGAACGCACCAACCAATATAGGAACAACGACAAAGAATACCATTATAGTGGCATGCATCGTGAATAGCATGTTATATATTGCTGGTTCAACGACACCGTTCGGCATGTGCGCCTCAAGCCATTCTTCTTTGTCTGAATCGTAAATCCGCTCCCACATTTTATCAGCACCGGTAACAACTTCTCCGTCCTCCATGTACTTTTCCGAAGCACCGATGATAGGTAACGGTCTTTCAGGATAAGCAAGCTGCCATCTAAAGAGCAAAGCGAGACCGCCCCCTACGAAAAGCATAATCAAACCGTAGATCAGGAACTGCTTTCCGATCATTTTATGATCAAGCGAAAAGATATATTTGCGAATAAAACTCTCTTCATGATGTGCATGTGCGTGGTGTTCATCATCGTCATGCTCATGTGTGTGTTGCATAGTGTCATTATCGTCATGTGCATGATCGTGATTTTCGTCATCGTCATGCTCATGTGACATATTTTCGTTTTCTTGCATGTTATCTTACTCCTTTCACGACCCGTAATTACGAATTGCTCCTTATTCAGGCCGCTCTGATGTCGCTTACTCAGGCCACTGTTCCTTGACCCATGCATCATATTCTTCTTGTGTTATTACATTGAGATAACCACGCATTTCTGCGTGTCCAAAACCACAGAGTTCGGCACACGGAATTTCATAACGCCCAGGCTCTGTTGCCTGAAACTTTAGCGTGTCAATAGTTCGTCCTGGGACTGCGTCCTGTTTCTGGCGTAAATTAGGTATAAAAAAACTATGAATTACATCTTTAGAAGTTAACAAAATTTGTACAAGTTTGTCTTCTGGGACATACAATTCGTTTTCCAATTCCAGATCGTCTTCTGTTCCTAATTCATTATCTGGACCGGGGTAGATCATATACCAGTTAAATTGTTCACCTCGAACCTGCACGACATAATCAGGATTTTCAGATGGTGATTTAAGGTTGTTCCACTGCGGAAAACTGAGCATTGCCAATCCAAACACAATCACTGTGGTTACAGCTGTCCAGATGATTTCAAGTTTCGTACTTCCTTCAATGTATTCAGCGCGGTGTCCTTCTCGATGACGATACTTAATCAGAAACATGATGAGAGTACCGATCACGAGGACAAACACCACCACGGTAATCCAATAGATGAGTGCAAAGAGGGTATCAACACCTTGTGCGAACGTTGATACGTTCTCTGGTAGCCATCCAAGCATTCATTTCTCCTTTTTCAAAATCGTAGATAGGATATTCGTTAGGCGTGCTTTTTATTTGTTTCTGCAGAAGCAGTTAGCGTTGCGCCTAAATAGGTCAAAAAACAAAATAGAGATATAATCAATAGAGAAAGTGTCCACGTCGGCATGTTGCCGATTGTTGTTTCAGTATCAAAGTAGAGACTTCTCCGAAAAGCAGCAACTCCATAAGTTAAAGGATTTAGTTTCATTACCCATACCAACCAACCGGGTGCCCCAGTACTTGGAAACAAAGCACCTGACAGCAACCAGATAGGAATGAGTATTAGGTTCATAATCGCATGAAAACCTTGCGTAGAGTCCATCCGCCATGCGATGAGTAGACCAAGATTTGTTAAGCCAAACGCCAATAGCGTCATTACGCCTAACGTAAGAAGTAGAGAAGCGAGCCCGAAACGAATTCCGATAAAAGGTGCCAAGAATAGTAGGAGCAAACCTTGTAACAGTGCTAAAGTTGTTCCACCCAACGCTTGCCCAAGCACAATCCCCCATCTCGCCACTGGTGCTACAAGCACACCTTGCAGGAAACCTTCACGCCGCTCATTTACAACAGAGATTGTAGCGAAAATAGCTGTAAAAAGCAAGACTAAAACGACAATTCCAGGATAAAAGTATTCAATATATCCGGGTTTCTCTGCTATTCCAGAAGGTTGAAATGACGCGCTCAAGCCGCTTCCGATTAGAATCCAAAACACCAAAGGCTGTGCAATTGCACTAAAGAGGCGACTCCGTTGTCGATAAAACCTGATGATTTCTCGCCACCAGATTGTTGTAACTGGCAACAAAACGCTTATCACTTTGTTGTTCTCTTAAACAAATGGGTTCCCTGTTAGTTTAATGAAAACATCCTCTAATGTAGCTTTTCCGAACCGAACAGTCTGAATATCATCAGAGAACGCTGCTACAACATTCCGAACAAACTCATGTCCCCGTTCACATTCAATACGTAAGTAATTATCAGTTAAAATCGGGGCAACCTCAAATTGGTCGGCTATTGCGCTGCAGAGTTCTTCACCTTTTTCAGTCTCTATCAACACAACATCTCCACCGATTTGTGCCTTGAGTTCGTCAGGTGTTCCAAGAGCAACAAACTTTCCTGAATCCAAAATACCGACTCGATTGCATAACTCTGCCTCGTCCATAAGATGCGTTGTCAATAGGACAAGTATATTTTCTGTCTCAGCAAGTGAGTTTAGATATTCACTCAGTTGTCGCCGCACACCTACATCTAACCCGCTACTTGGCTCATCCAGTAGTAAAACCTGTGGTGAATGTAGCATTGCTTTCGCTATTTCTACGCGCCTTTGTAAACCTCCCGATAATTTTTCTACGAGGTCGTGTGATCTTTCACTGATCCCAAACCGTTCTAATAGTTCAGAAATTCTGTGTTTGAGACTTTTACCTTTCAGTCCATAGAGATGTCCGTAATGACGTAAGTTCTCTGTAACAGTCAGTTTGACATCTAATCCTGGACGTTGAAAAACAACCCCTAATAATTTCCGAATAACTTTCGCGTCAATGCTCAAGTCATGCCCGAGAATGTTAACACTCCCCGATGTCGGCGGCATGAGAGTAGACAGAATCTTAAAAAGGGTTGTTTTTCCACTACCGTTTGGACCGAGTAGGCAAAAAATCTCGCCACGTGGGACAGTGAAACTAACGTTATCTAAAGCACACCGACTGCCGTATTTGTGTGTCAGATTTTCAACCGTAATTTGATCTTTCACCCTATACTACTGCTTAGTCAAGAATGTGGTCGGGAATCCAAATCAACGGTATGAATACCATTTAGGCATTCCCCGGAGTTCCCTCCTACAAGAAGATACATTCCAGTAGGAGCGATCTCCGAATCGCGACCTACAATAATATGTTGACAAAGCACTACTTTTTAAGTTTCAGCGTGAAATCTTGCTTGACTTCTCCACCAGCAGTGACGGTGACAGTAACAGGTTCTTTATTATTGGTACCGCACGCTTCATGCCAATATCCCAACTTATAGGTTCCGGCGGGGACATCTTCAAGTGTGAATTCACCCTTTTCGTTCGTCACAGCAAAATACGGATGCGGCACATAAGCGACCCATGCTTTCATCCATCCATGGATATCGCATTTCACTTCAACGGGACCTTCCGCATTCTTAGACTTAAAACGAGTGAGACGCATTTTTTTACGGTTCTTTGTCTGCTGTATGTTTATCTCGGTGTTATTCTTCTTTGTCCCGAAGATATGGACATTGTGCGTTGCCTTGTCGTTATTCAACATCGTCAGGACGGTTCCAACAGGAATGATCTGCACATGCGGATCGAATCTACAATCCTTCTGATCAATTTCCACTTTTGCGTCCTTGTCAAAATCCTTGCCTTGCGAAATGTCCATCAGATATACAATTGTGTTCTTCAAAGCCATACCATCACCAACGACAAGCGATTCATCAAACTTTTCAGTAACACCACAAACCTTTGGATCTTTCGTGATTTCGAGTTTTTTCTTTTCAGGCACTTCGCCTTCAAACTTTACGACACCGCTAATTTTTCCACCGTCTTTAACAGTCGTAGATTTATATGCTTTGGGAAAAACAAGTTTATTCATCTCTTCTTCTTTTTCATGGCTGTCTGCAAACACAAACAGACCGAAACTAAATGCAAAAAGAAGTGTGAGACATGTCAACAATTTCGTTTTCATTTTTTGTCTCCTTATAAATAAAAATTTAAAGTTTATGAGGTAATGTTGCCTCACTGTTGATTTGATTCTATAGAATTACGTATTTCTTTGCCGTACGAACTGACGTAGTCCGACCAACAGACCAAACGAGAGAAGTGCCACTAATGGCGGATAAATAAACCTTCTTGATGAAGGAACAGGTTCTAACACAAAACTGTACCAACTTGAGATAACCCGTTTCGTATCAACATCACCATTTGCACCATCCCAAGCTGAAAAGGCGATAGGTACAAATACGCCGGATTCAAGCTGCAAGTCTTTCTTATCATCCGTTTTTAGCGCACGTTTGACCCACAATTTGTATTGTCCATCAGTGTATTCACTTTTTGCTTGAATATCTCCTTGGACTTCTTGTGCCCCAGCATTGTTGATTCCTTTCGCTGTGAGTTCCATAACCTTGTCTGCATCAGATGCTTTCCACTGCCACAGATAGACAGCTTTTCTGCCACCCCAAAGGAAATAAGGTTTTTCATCGGTGGGTCCTTTCGGCACTTTCACAGGAAATTGGATTGCAATTGCGTCCTCAAACGTTGTTCCAATATCTTCGTCCTCTTCAACTTCGGTATTATGTGTTCGGTCATCCCAAGTAAAAAGAAAGACAACCTCTGTATCGTTGTAAAATGATTTGACATTAACCGAGTCAATCGTTGGATTAAACTGACGTGGTTCAACAATTATTTGTCCAACAAGAGGGAAGTAACTTGATTCAAGTGTTTCCCATGCGGTATCAGCCATTTCTGGCAACTCACTTGCTATATATTGTGAACGGAGGACGTTTTTGCCAATTGCTGGCTCTGGTCTTTTTTCTGGGGAAAGAGATTTGACGTAGTTCGCCAAATGCCAACTTTTAACATTAAATGCTTTCATCGCTGTATCATAGATCTGTTTTTGTTCTTCGGTTGCATCACCATCCGCCATAAGGTCTAAGATTTCGTAAGCATTGCTCATTTTTTCATCAAGTTGGTTATATTCTTCTTCCTCAGACTCTGTCATTTCTACTTTACTGTCCAATTCGTTATAGCGTTTGGATTGCTCTATAGTTAAGCCGAATGCGGGGTCTTCAAACATAGGCATTGCTGAACCTGCAATTCCACCGATGAATCGCTTGTAAATGTCGTCTATATTGTTACCACCTCTGTAATTCCAACTCTGTGTGAGATTGGCTGGCCAGCTTTTAAAACCCCATTCATCTTGGAGAGTTGGTGCGGAAGTGCCATCGCCCCGTCCTAAATTGCCGTGGCATTCAAAACATGCGAACTGTGTATAAAGTATCTTGCCAATTTCTACACTCTCTTCAGAATAGGGAATTTTACCTTCTAAACTGATTTGTCGTGGTGGCGTTTCGCTCTCTATGAAACCTTCGTAAAAGGTCTTAATATATGATACCACTTCCCAACGATCATTAGCACTCAGCGAGGTTTCCCATCCTGGCATTGACGAACCAGGCATACCTATGGTTATAATATCAAATAAGTCTTGGTCGGTTGGGAGTTGACCACTTTCTGTGGATCGAATCTTATACAGACCACGTGTAAAATCTCTTGGTCTTGGTAAGAGGTTTTCGGCTGCACTCCCATCACCTTGACCTTCAATGCCGTGGCAGTGGGCGCAGCTTTCTTCATAGACCTCTTTTCCTTTTTCGGAGACTTCCGAGGTATCCTGTGCATAAGTTAAGTTAAAAACAGAGAGTAGACCTAAAATAAGGACTAAGTGGACAATATTTTTTCTTCTCATTTTAATGTCCCTCCCCAAATGTTCTATACGGATATCCAGTATAATCAGATAAGAAGAGAATAACGTCCCAGATTTCTTCTTTTGTTAGGTGATCTTCCCAGATAGGCATTGCTGAGTTCCACGGTGTGCCTGATGCAGGTAACCCAGGCCCGCCTTTACTAATCCGCCAGAAAAAGAAGGATTCTTGGAAATTGGGGATGATGCCTGGGTCTTGGAAATTCGCTGGTAAGGGATTTAGCGCGTCCGCAAAATGCCCTTGTCCATCAAGGTGATCGCCGTGACAATAAAAACAGTTCTGGTAGTAGACACGTCTTCCATTTTCTACATGTGATTTGAACTTTTCTGGGTCGTCCTTTTCATAATGACGATGAGGGTTTTCAACAGTCTGCATTGAGCCGATCACCTCATCCTTGTAGGTCAATTCAAGCGGTGGTGATGGGTGTGCATCACGCGGATCTCCGGGGGGATTGGCTTTTTGAGCAAGATTAGAATATGTATATCCGAGCATAAGGAGTGGAATCAACACTGCTAAAACGATACGCCTAACATGACGGTTTTCATCAACGAGTGTCTCGTGAATAGGACGAAGAAACTCCCGAAATCTTGTGTCTTCAACAGAGACATGCACCAAAATGGCGATTAGAATCAACGCCATATACATCGAAATCACGCTACTTGGTATTGGTTTTGAGATAACGCCACCCATAACAAATTCCAGAAATACCCAAGATATTATGAAAATTACGAAACATATTGTGAAAAGCGATACTCTTTTCATGGGTTAACTCCTTAGCGTTTCTCGGTTATTCCGTGACTTCTTCTACTGCCTCAGTTGATGCTGTCTCTTCTGTTGCTGTTACGCCAGTCAACGTGCTTAAGTAAGCGAGTAGATTTGCCATATCTGACACTGATAGGAGTATAGGAAAATTGTCTGGCATTGGCGATTTAACCAACAATTTTCGACCAAAACCGAGTGCCAGGGTTGCTTCATCAAAATCAAATGATGGATCATAACTCTCTTCACTGCCATCGACGATTACGACAATTTCAATGTCATCTAAAGTTCCTGAAACAACCTCACCGAGAATGTCACCGCCATCAAAAATGACAGCAGCCAACTGTTTTTTCAAATCAGTATCAACTTTAGATAGTGTTTGCGTTTCGTCGCCGACTTTCAATGTTACCGATGTGTCGGTTTCCTCAACGATCTCACCACTTACAGAAGTGTCTGATCCTGTAGGTGTTAGCGTTAATGTGAAATACCCGTTTTCTATTAGATTAGCAAGGTCTTCTATTGGTTCTTCATCAATATCACTCAAAAGGATTGTGTGTTCTTCTTCTGTACCGTCAGCTGCTTTCGTGCGAACAAGAATCTTTTCGTCATCTCGCGAGACGAGTGTTCCTTCGTAGATTATCCCTTTTGCTTTTATTTTAACTGTGCCATAACCGGGTACAATTTCTGCGTTAGGTTTTAAGATTGACTCCTCAATATACCGCATACTGTTCAGTGCTGCAATTTCGGTAAGTTCTGGTGCGGTGACAACTTCAAAGTCTTCGTTTGCCTCTCCTGCTTTCGGATTTTCTAAACCTGTTACCTCATGACAAGAGATGCACGCTGCCTCTATAAATACCTTTTTACCAGCTTCAGGATCACCAGAAAGCAAGGGAGGGAGTGCTTCTGCTGTTGTTTCGGCTTTTGCTCTATCAATCGGTTCATCAAACGGGTTTGGGTCAATTTCACCGCCTTGGCTTTGCAGAAATGCTATGACCGCTTCAATTTCTAATTTTGTTAGCGCAATTGGATTTTTCCATACCTCTGGCATAATCTTACCGTATCCTGTGACTAAATATTTCCCCGGGTCATATAGAGATTCAATTAGATACGTTTTCGCATCTGTCCCAGGTACGCGGTTTGCGGCGTTTATGCCAATATCTGTTAAATCTGGACATCTGCCTTTTGGTGCTGAAGTATCCAAGGTGTGGCATGCGGCACACTGTCCTTTTCCGTTAAAAATTGCTAAACCTATTTCGGCTACGGCATCCGGATCGGTCCAGTCTAATGTTGTTACTGTCCCTGATGCAGTAGAAGTATCTGGCACAAGTCCTGCGATGAAAGCGTAAAACCAAATTACCCCAAGAGCAAACGAGACCAATTTCATGACAGGGAACCAAACAACTATATTCACCAGTAGTGAAATCATAAACCAGACCGACCACGGGAGTAGGTTCTCAGAAGGGATCGGAAAAGCTGGTGCTTTCGCCACAAAGGCAATAAAACTCACAACCATTATGATTAGGCTTGCAATTCTAACGAGTGTGTTTTTCATCGTTTGTTCTCCCATTAGTCACCACTTTCCACAGTTGCTTCTGCTTCAATTGGCGTTGCCGGTTGTTTTTTCTTGTCACCCCACAAACCGAGCCAGAAGATAAACCCAACAAGTGCGAAGAAAATAACCATAATGATTGAAACCATGTTCACTGCATCACCAAGTGCAGGCGTAAAAGCATCAACGGATGTGTCCTTCTGAACACCAAAGATATGCCATCCTTCGCGCAGCCCTGAACGGGCGTATCCCATTAAACCCATTAGAGAAGTAAATGTAATCGCAAGCAGGATTAGAACGTATTGAGAGCGTTCTGTCATCTGTCCCCAATTGATAGTGCCTGATGTCGTTGCTTTTCGATATAGGAAAATATCAACCACTGTTACGACAACCATTACACCAAGTGCAACCAACACCTGCCACGGTGTTAACACATTGACGCGTGTATCGGTCGGAACGATAAACCCAACAATACCAATAACTACGATTGAGACGACTCCCAAAAAGAAAATTGCCGTAATAACAATATTCCCAATACCTTTCCAACTTACGGTCGGTGTCTTACCCGAACGTCTATAAAACAGGAAACTCAAAAAGGTAGTTAAAATAACTATATTTACGACAGTATTTTTGGAAGTCATCAAACCGAAAAGACCGAGATGCGGGTGGTTTGAACCTCCCATTGCACTTAGTTCGGAAGCTGTGGATATTTTAGAAAGAGTCCGCGGTGTCATCCATATAGCAACACCAATAACAATAATAGCAATCATATACGGACGATAGCGTGCATATATCTCTGCGCCTTGTATGCGTCCCATTCCAGACCAGAGGTAATAGTTTGCACCGATAAACAGCACCCCAATCATTACTGCCTGTATGATAAACAGCCATGAGAATAGACTACCCATCATATTGATGCCCATCGTGTTATTGAACATGTAGATTTCTCTACCCAACCAATAACCGGCGAAAGGCAGTGGGATCAGTCCGCATAGAGCGATGAAGTTGCCGTTATATCCCATCCAATCGTAATGCGCTTTTTCCTCTTTGGTTTTCGCCACGAGGTAGCGAAATGCTGCATAAGCGGCCACAATGGAACCACCAAATGCGATGTTTCCAATAAGTCGGTGGATATTGACCGGCATCCATGTGAAATTGTTGACTGCTTCCCATACCGTTCCCCAGAATTCACCGGTAGTTTCGTTGTGGAGCGGGATTACGGTTTTATCTGTTACACCCTCAAGTAGTTCAGCACGGGTTAGTTCAGGGTTTTGCGCTATCGAATTTTCTATCCATGCTTCCTTTGTCTTGTCAGATAACTTTCCGAACATTGTAGCAGGACTTGTTTGATAGGTAAGCCACGTATTTGACACAAACATAATCGCTGTGCCCCATACGTTTAATAACACACCAAGTACGAGATGCACCCATTTAAAACGTCCCTTCATCTTATCCCAGCCGTAGGAATATATGTAAAGGGTAAAGGTCTCTCCAAAGAACAGTACGACATAAAAAATCATCGTCGGACCGAAGATTCCGCTCAACTTGCTCAACACTTTTGGATAGCACCAAACAAGAATAAAGACAAGAACGCCACCGAGTAACGCTGTTGTTGAAAAAGCACCCATACAGAGTTTGATAAACTCTTGTGCCATCCGGTCGTACCGTTCCTCTTTGGTTTTCCATCCGATAAATTCAATAATTACCGCAAACATGGGGACACCGAGGATGAAAGAACCGAACAACAGATGTAATTGCGCAGCAATCCACGCTGCGTTTCGGCTACCAATCAGAGGAAATGGACGATATTCTGCATCAGTCATGTCCTGTGCAAATGCTGGCACAACTGCTAATAATACAGAACCGAACAGTACAAAACCGAGTATGAAGTATAGTCTCTTTTTAGTTATAAGAGATGAGCAACAACGCATTTTTAGTTCTCTCAATTGTTAGGATGCACCACAAGGACGAAATTTTCTATCCTTATGTATTTATAGTGAATTATAAAAATATGTTGACACATCTTCTGTAGGAGCGATCTCCGAATCGCGACGAATGCTGTGATAGTCGGGAATCGGAGTTCCCTCCTACAAATCAAACTGTCAAGTTAATTCTAAAATCCACCATACAATAGGATGATGAGTGCTTACTTTTTCTTAGGCGGTTTAAATTCAGAAGCTTTGAAGTCTACTGTTAAATCACCACTTGCAGGTACTTGAACAGTTTTGTTTGCGGAACCGAGTTTTTCGTGCCACACCACCACACGCGCTCTACCAGCAGGAACATCTTTGATGGTATATTTACCAGTATCCGCCGATTTTTCATAATCATCTGGATGAATCCAGTTATCCTTATCATCTTTTTGTCCAGTTACTGTATAATAGTTGCTATTAACAGCGACAATATAACCGCTCATCCAAGCATGAATATCGCAAGTCAACTTGATTTCTTCTGCTTTAGTAATTTCGTATGGAACGACTATCCCTTTTTTCTGAATTATGAAATTTTTCGCTTCATTTTTCGCAGCGTGCGAGTGAACATTGTGGGCAACCGGATCGTCAGAAGTTACATTAACAGTAGTACCTATAGGAACTGCTGTTACATGCGGCAAATAACGACAATCTTTCTGGTCAACTACAGGATTTTCCTTAAGTGGTGTCACCTTCTGTCCGCTCATGCGTACGTAAACCACTACGTTTTGGATGCCTTTTCCTTTTGAAACAACAAGTACTTCAGATTTAGCACCTTTTGTAGCATCAATACAGTGTTGCTCTTGTGTGTTGATTGTCAATACGGTACGTGTTGTCGGTTCATCCATATCATAGGTTATAGTTCCAGTGATGTTGGCTGCAAAAGCAATACTCGCCATTGTGCTACAAAGAAGTAGCGTGATTATGAATTTAAGAAATTTCATCGTTTTTCTCCTTATATAATTCTTTTTTATTATGTTAACACCTTAAGATTTGAAAAGGCAAACCCTTAAAAACAAACATCACGGATATCCGTGCGTTTTAAGGGCGGAAGGTTACTTTAATATATTCAAGAAGTTCTTGTTGTTCTTTATTGCTGAGGTAGTAGTGAAACGCTGGCATATCGTTTTTGCCCTCACGGATGCTTTCAAGCAGCTGCGCATCATCGTGCATATCCCACAAATTATTATCCGTCAGGTTAGCTGGATCCAATTTTTTAAACCGACCAATCCTTCCGTTGCCTTCCCCACTGTTCCCGTGGCATCCAGCACAATATCTTGCGTATTTGTATTCAACTTGGTTACGATACTTTGTACTGGGGTCAACCTGTTTTCCTAACCAGATGAACCCGTTAAGCCACACAAGGATCATGACGATAACAATCAGTAGATGTTTCATATAGGACGGAATTCCCTTAGTAGGGACGAATTAAATCCGTTCCTACACTAACGGCCTAACGAGATTAGATAATCACGAACCAACTGAATTTGCTTTTCAGCATCATTATCCGCATAACCATCCACTGCCATGTGCTGTCCACCGACAAGAGGCCATGCCTGCGGCATCGCAGTGCCACGCTGGAAACTCTGTGGGTCTTTCAACCAATCAATAAGCCAATCCGCTTTCAGTCTTTGTTTTGCCAAGGAGAGATCTGGTCTGCCTGCTTTATCGCTACCTTCAGGAATGATCTCGCCTTGTGAAGGGTGACATGATTCGCATTTCAGTTCGTCAAAAATCTGTTTTCCAACTCGCAATTCAGCACTTGTAGACATAGGCGGTTCAAGCGTCTCGTAGGGGAACGGCTCGTCATCTAAAGCAGAGAAGTATTTTACAAGGGTTGTTGCTTCTTCGTCTGACATGTCAAATGTTGGCATTCGCACCTTGAGACCGTAGCGTATGTCAGAAGGGTTTTTGAGGAATTCAAACAACCAATCAGGATAAACTCTTGCACCTTCAGCTTGTAAGGTAGGCGGTGCTAACTGTTTTGCTGTGATTTCATCTAATCCTTCGTGTGCGATGATAACATCACGAT
This sequence comes from Candidatus Poribacteria bacterium, assembly GCA_028824685.1. Taxonomy (GTDB): domain Bacteria; phylum Poribacteria; class WGA-4E; order WGA-4E; family WGA-3G; genus MSPOR6. The sequence continues at coordinate 16,948 of JAPPCZ010000106.1, read as the reverse complement.
AATCTCCACCTTCACCTTCTATCTCATGGCATCCGGTACAGTTATATTTTTTGACGACTCGCCTGCCAGCATCAATTTGCTTCTGCTTTTCAACGCGATATGGTTCAACTGCATGGTCAAAGATGTAATTGAGTGGGTATTTCTGCGGTTGGAAACTTTTTAATAGCACTGCGATTGCCTTAGCATCTTCGTCACTAATCTGGAATACAGGCATACGGGAAACAATTCGACGCGTTTGGTAACGCCGTGGATTAGTAATCTTGCCAATTGTCCAATCGTGCCAGCTATGCTTAATATCTACAGTATCACCAAAGTCAAGCTCTTCAGCAAGTTTGGCACCGAATTCACCAAGATCTGCACCGACTTTGGACTCATTTTCAAACCCTGAGATTTCGTGGCAACCGAAGCATCCGTAAGTTCTAACAAGTTTTTCGCCTTCATCAACGTCTACTTCACCAATAGAAGCAGAGACTGCAGTCGGGGTCGGTTTCTGCAGATTCATGAGATATGCGACTACATTATCAAGTTCACGATTGCTCAAACGCAAACTTGGCATAGCCGTATCAGGATCATAAGCTCTTGGATTCTCAATCCATTGGCGGAGATAGGTTGACGTAACTTTTGATCCAACGCTGTCTAGCGCAGGAGCAAAATCGCTGCCTAACTCACCAACTTTATGACATGTTAGACACCCGACAGTTTTTACAGTCTCTTCACCTGACTTTATCGCGCTTTCAGATTTGGAATATGTGCCTTGTGATTCATCTAAGTCTTGATCTTTCATATCAGCAAGATAAGCGGCTATAGATTTTACCTCGTCAACGACACGTAACACATCATCTTTCGCGTACGGATACTCAGTACCATCATCTGCCTTGATTACATAACCAGTGTCAGTTTCTGTAACAACCCCGTTGCGTTGTCCGCCATTCTTAAAGTAAACAAGTTGACTCATGCCTTCTGCGGGGAAGAAATTCGGCATTGTGGTATTTGGGAGATACGCTTCCGGTTTTTTAATCCAATTCTCAAGCCATGCAATATCTATTTTACTTCCGACCTTTTTCAGTGAGGGTCCGACCTTCTGGATTTTATCAAGTGCGCTGTATCCTTCTACTGCGTGGCATCCATGACACCCAAGGTCTTCAAAGATTGCTAATCCTTTCGTAAGGTTCGGTGCGTAGTCCTGCGGCGCGTTTGTTTCAGGATTCAGACCGAAGTCTAACTTCATCACACCATCGTGGCAACGCCGACAATTAGACTCCATATAACCTTTTTTCTCTTCGGACGTTCTTTCCGTGTCTTTGCCTTTTTCGTCTTTGACTTTTTCCATCCCAAGAACAGGTGTGAGCCAGTATTCAGCATGTGTTAAAGCATGAGCAGATTTCGCAGTTAACCCGTGTCCTTGACCGCCGTGGCAAGGCGTACAACCAAATTTTTCAAGCGGATGTTTTGCAAGGAGAACATCTCGATGTGGATGTGTTTGAAGAACTGCATCATAGCCTGTTTCATAAGATATTTCCACCTCGCCGAAGACATCGGGATCAGTGAAGGTAAGAACACCGTTTTCTGACAATTCGTATTCATCTGCTTCCGCATCAAAACCATCAATCACGATTGTCTCACTACCGGGTTTGACCTTTGGATGTCTAAGTTGGTGTTCAACAAGATTTTCACCATCACCTTCTACTTCAAAAGTCTCTTGCGCAGAGGTTTCATAACCACTTTTGTCAACTGCGAAATGACAAGTGGCACACCTATCCGCGGTATAATCGAACTCTTCAAGATAGTATTGCACAATTGTCCGTGTTTCTCTAAAGGGGTTTTCCAGAAGGCTTCCGAGGAAATTACGTTTGATACCACCAACATCTGCTATTTTTTCTTCAAGACGAACAACAGATTCAAATTGAGCTTTATCTGCCTCAAGTGCTGCGAGTGCTTCTTGTGCTGTTGTAATTCCGTCAGTGATTTCAGTGTCTGTTGGTTTATATTTTTGTGCGATTAGGTAGGTGGAAAGTGCTACCTCGGGATCACCACTATTTTGATAAAAATTGGCAAGTGTTTTATTCGCATCAGCAAATCCAGCTTCAGCATTTAGGACAGCGGATGTTAATTCGCCTTCAATCCGTTTTTCATACTCATCTAATTTCTCTTTCCATTTTTTAACTGTTTCGGTATATTCGCCGTGTGCCTCGTGCAAACTGTGTTGATATTTGTAGTTAATAGCGTCAGATTTGCTCTGCTCAAACTTTCGTTCTTGCATTGCTTCATCTAATTCAACCTGCTTTGTATTAACTTCTTTTTCCAAGTCTCTTAAATGTTTTTCGTTGAACTGAGGTTCGGAGGGTATTTCAGGCAAGTTTTTCTTGGCATTTGTCAGTTCTGCATTTGTTTTTTCATATTCGTATTGATAGAACCGTTGTTGAATTTCTTTCCAAGGACGGCGCGTGATCATCTCATCCCAAAAACCCCAAATTGTCACCAACCCTAACAGTGCTGACAAAATAAAGAACAAAACAGAATATGATTTTTTTTCAGCGTGAATCTCTTTTTTGCTCTTCACGAAATATATAACCTCCAAGTTGATCAATATTATGAACAGTGTTGAGAACGAAAACTAAAGTGTAACCATTAAGTCGGAGAAAATTAGATGTTGAACCAGGGTGACACCCAAACATATTTGATATTTAATGCTAATCGAAGAATCATTTTAATCGGTAGCGCAACCATACTTAAAAACAGAAATGAAACAATAACATATCTGATTAGTCCTAATTCTTGTAAAAAACGGCTTGTTTTGTATTTCCAAAAATAGAAAATGGGTCCGAGAGCAAAATAACCCGCAACAACAGCAAACCCAAAGAAATTTGCTGTCGTGTCATCACGAATACCAAAGAGATAGGATAGATTTACATTGGTTAAAGGCACGATTTTGTGCGGATCCCAATACTGCCATGGCATAAATATATTCCACCCCGGTCCTCTTAGGAACGTACCGACAATCATCAGGACAATCCATAGTATGATAAATCCGAAGCAGAACACAGCGAGGGCGAAAGGTCGTTCCTTGATTGTATAATAACCTTTTCCTTTGGGGTTGATGTCAATATAAGGAATAGCAATGAGTCCTGCAATAATAAAACCGGGTAGGACAACGCCTGCGATCCATGGATCAAAGTAAACCAACATCTCTTGGAGCGCGAGAAAGTACCAGGGGGCTTTGGAGGGGTTAGGTGTTTTGGCGGGATCACTCGGTTCTTCAAGCGGTGCGTCAATCATAATTGACCAAACACCGAGCACCAGCATTATGATTATAGCACAAACAAATTCATTTCGACATAGATATGGCCAAACATATACTTTGTCATTCAGTGCAGCATCTGAAGGGACACCTGCGCGATCTGTCTGGCGTGCTTGTTTATATGCTAACCACATAAAATAGGGTATCAAAAAAAGGATAGCCAAAATCGGAACGTTATCAGGTTTTGATACCAGTGCTAAAAAATGCTCCATAGTTTAATTCGGTCTCCTTCTAAAGTCGAGAAAAACAATCACCGTAATAGACAAATTTTATAGAGGTCCAGATATTCCACCATCTTTGCGGACACGCCAGAAATGCAACGCCATCAACAGGCTTGCTACTAACGGAACAGCAACACAATGTAAGATATAGAATCTTAACAACGTTGACGGACCAACGATTGTCCCTCCAAGTAAAGCGAATCGCACATCGTTTGCTTGGGTAACAATGTCTGTTGGTGTGAAAGGCCCCTCATGTCCCAGCACGGGAGTAGCACGTGCCATGTTTGTTCCGACTGTAACTGCCCAATACGCGAGTTGGTCCCACGGTAATAAATAACCGGTGAAACTCAGGAAAAATGTAATAAGTAGTAGTATAACACCGACTGCCCAATTGAATTCACGCGGTTTTTTATAGGAACCTGTCAAGAAGACGCGGAACATGTGCAGCATTACGGAAATTACCATACCGTGTGCTGCCCAACGGTGCATGTTACGTAGGAGCATACCGAATGGAATGTCAAATTCAAGAGCCTGTACATCACGGAAAGCGTATTCGGCTACCGGGCGATAATAAAACATCAACAAGACACCAGTAACAGCCGTCACAAGGAACATCAAAAAGGTGATGCCTCCCATACACCATGTAAATCGGAAGTTGAGTGCGTGGCGAGAAATACGAGGTGGGTGTAAATGCAGCCAGACATTTTGCAGAATTTGCAATGTGTAACGGCGACCAGTGTTTTCGTAACCGTGCCGAAAAATAGATTTCCAAATATCGGAATTTGTTATCTTTTCCTTTAGTCCTTTACGTTCTTCGTTCATTATCTTCCTTTTTCAGTCTGATGATGCCAGCATCTTCTCAGACGCAATTGTATCCTCCTGAATTAGACTTTTAGAGAAGCACCAGGGTTCCCCCATTGATCTTTTTCACCCAGAAACTTGACCGACTTATCAATTTGAAGTTGTCCGTCTTCAGCCAGAGTAATCTTGACACGTTCAAGAGGGCGTGGTGCGGGTCCTTCATAGTTTATGCCATCTCGGTCAAAACCACTACCGTGGCAAGGGCACTTAAATTTACTCTCGGAACTGAGCCATCGTGGCGTACAGCCCAAATGCGTACAGGTCGTTAACAGCGCGTAGAATATTCCATCCTCTCTCCGAACAATCCACACACCAAACGGATCTTTTTTATATTTTTCGCTGACACTACCGGGTGGATATTCTGCAGGAAAACCTGCTTTAAAGACAGATGAAGGTTCATACAGAACACGCGGATAGAGATACCGTACTAACCCTGGACCGAAACATAATCCGAGTGCAGCCGTGAAACTTCCCCAACCAAGATATTTGAAAAAATTACGTCGAGATGACATTCTGTTTCCTACCTAAACCTAAATTTACATTATGTAAAAGTATAACACAATATAAGATTCTCTGACATAAATTTAGCCCTTTTAAAATTGCTGTATCACGGATATCCGTGAATTTCAGAGTATTGAGAGTTGAGTGAAATGCTTGTGGCAAACTGTCTCATGCACAAAAAATTGCATAGGCATCAATTCAGTGATAGATACTCTTGTAGGAGAGCTTTATAAGCCCGATATAATCGCGGTTGAAAACCGCTCCTACAAAGAAACTTACCATTTACCACCACCTATGAGTTTCGCCTCAATCAACTCAACCTATGATCTGTGGCTCATCATGCATCTGATACAAAAGAAAAAGGGACAGGCACAAGGACCTATCCCTACGATGGAATGAAACCAAATCTTGGCGATTACAATCGTTCATTAGACAAACTATCATAAATAATCTGACAGGAGAAAAAATCAACTTAACAACCCAAAAAAGTAACATCTACTGAATAATTTTCACATTGATAATTGGGCTATCTTGTACAAAAGCCTTGCCGTTGATTACCGCTGTAGCACGGAATTTAACTTGGTAAGTCTTGGGTTCGAGTGAACTGAGTGCCTCAAGATCAACCTCAACGTCATTTTCGTTCATAGGAATCGTTGCCTCAGGAACAGTGATGCCTTCCGGGACCGTTATTGGCTTGATAGTAACGAAATCTGTAAAACTCCCTCGTCGGACAATGCTCATAGTAAGTTTAGCAGATTTTTTTATTGGTTCACTTTTTTCCGCTGTCTCAGGTGTTTGTTCAGATTTTTCCGTTGGACTCGGATTAGAAACAGCGACAACTCCATCTTGGCCTGCAGCCGCAGCTTCCGTTTCGCTTGCTTGCTTTGGGAAAACAATGCTAAAACGTAACGGCTCAATCGTAACGATGAAAGGTGCTTCAACAACCGTCAACGGAATTGCAGGGGTTGATTCGGTGAAACTTTCCCTATTGATATTTGCCGTTCCACTCACTGAAATATAACTTGTTCCGGGTGTGGGAACAACAGAAAATTGTTCACGGCGTTCAACGGTTCCTGCTCGAAGCGAAATTACAGTACTATTTTGTCCTGCGGGAATTGTGGCTTTTCCTCCTGAAATACGTACTGGCATTCCCTGTACCGTAAGAGCAATAGGACCTTTGAAACCATCTTGACGGTCAGCAATTACGTGAAAGTTCGTGGATTTGTTGTGAACCACATTTATATCAACATCTGCAAATGAAAGCGTAAATGGTGGTGCTTCCATCACTGTTAGTAGAATTTCTTTTGGGGACGCTGTCTCTTCTATACGACGACCACCAACAGCACCAACGCCAACAATAGAGAATGGATGGAGTCCAAGTGCTGCATCCGAAGGCGCAGTTATCGTCAGCAACCCTTGATTTTGCCCGGCATAAAGGATTGTTGGACTTACTACGAATCCTTTGGGTAGATCAGGAGAGTAGAAACGTAGTGCTCCATTAAATCCATCAACACGGGCGGCAGAAACCGTCAACATCAAAGTACCACCTCGGCTAATGCGAGGATTATCAGTACTGATGTTTACTCGAAAACCAGGATTAAGTGGACGAATAGTAAGTCTGTAGGGGTAATCACCACCACCTGCGTCATTTAAGTCGCGTACTGAAATACCGTAATCGCCTGCTTCTGGAAACGTAAATGCAACAATCGCATCTACTCCGCTTGCATCATCATTAACACTTAATACTTGTTCTTCAACACTATCCTCTGCTTCTCCTTTTTTATGTGAATATATAGTTAGCAGTGGATCCAATTCTGACCGAAATTCGCGTGCCTTTACTTCAAAAACGAAACGTGCCCCTTTTTCTACTTTAATGGAATATCTATCTACATCACCTGCTTTTTCTATTTTCCCATTTACTGTTATCGGTGTTCCGATTTTGTTTTCTTCTGCTAAAGCATTATTTGGCTCTGTTTCATTTGCCTCGTTAAATTCACCTATAGCATAAGGGTAGGGATTAGTCTCTAAACCGCTTGGCGTACTGACTCGAAGTTGTTGAATACCGAGAGAAGCGTCAGGTGAGATGTCAAGTTGTATCGCATTCACGGAGCCTAAATTTGCTCCTGCAACGTTTACGTTGTTTGCAGCACCACGTTTTCCACCCAGTGGGAAAACACTCTGGAGATATGGTAACTCTCCAATATTTAAGCGATATAAATAATTTCCACCACCTTGATAGCGAATGTCACGTAGGTAGAGTGTATATTCCCCTGCTTGCTCGGTTGTGTAATCAATAAATGAATCCAATCCGTTTCCGTCACCGCTTTTCACCACCTCAGTTCCACTTGGATCGTATAATTCAATATAGGAATCTAAAGGAGACCCCATACGTTGAGCGTTTATGTCACAAATGAGACGCGCGCCTTTTTTGAGTTTAAAACGGAACATATCAATATCATCAATTGACGCAACTACACCGTTAACAGTAGCAGGTAATTCAAGCATGTTTGCTTCTGCAGGTGTGGCATTTGGCTCCTGTTCTTTTATTTCTGGAAGGTCGCCAACGATGAAGTTTTGCGGGTTGGAAACACCGTTTGGTGTGATAAGACGTATTTGATGGTTGCCTAATGGGGCTTCAGGTGCAATTTGAAATGAAATAACTAAGCGGGGATTGTCTGGAATGTTGCCAGAGATACCTGATCCATTAAAGCGGACCGTTGCCGCGGCAGCTTTTTTCTTTATTTCTGCTGTGATTCCCTCTTTGTTAAACCATATCTCAGCATTTTCGTTGATGTTTTTGCCTTCAAGTGTAATGTCAATGGTTTGTCCGCGTTGTGCTGCGCGAGGTGATATACTTGTTAGCTGCGGTGCGACCTGTGCATGTGCTATGCCAGCAGCCATAAAAAGAATCAAGACTATTTCAAAAAGGAACTGCGGTCGTTTGTACTTTGTTTTTGTGTGTTTACAAAATAGCGATTCAGGCATTTTGATTACCTCTTAGGAAGTGTTGCCATCTCTGTGTCTAACTAAATTTGGAATCGATTTTCTTAGGAAGTGTTAATATTAGGGACCTGAACTTGAAGTTGCAGTATTCGGTTTAAACCATCTACAAGTCTGGTTTCGCTTACGCTCTACCCATAGATGTCAATTTAAGGATTTTAATTCTGCTTTTTGGATATGTATAGCCTCGTAGAGGCGGTATGTTTATAGCAAACGGCATCAGTCCTTCTTGAGCTCCGTAGGAGCGGTATGTGTATCCAATTGCGTCTCTATAACATATCGTTCCTACGGAACTCAAGAGAAGGTTAACATTTTTTCTATAAACATATCGTTCCTACGGAACTCTATATTTCCAATCGGGCTTACAAAGCCCTCCTACAAGAAAGATTAGACGCTAAATTGACACCCGGGGAATGCCTAATGGCATTCATACCCGGGGAACGCCTTAATGGCGTTCATACCGTTGATTTCTTGATTTATGGGTTTCACCTGCGGTTCAACCCAACCTACCAGAACACGTATCACTAAATTGACACCCTTGGGTTTTGCTTACGCTCTACCCAACCACGAAGTACCGATGAATATTTCTAAATTTCACCATATATTAGAAAACCTTTGCTTGAACTATAATTGTCCAAGCAAAGGTTTAAAAATTAGAACTAATTTAGAATATCCCAGTAATGACTTCACCTTTGACCAATTCACGCGGTTGGTCTAAGTGGTTCATCACAATCGTATGCGGGTCAATACCAAGCGTATGGTAAATCGTAGCGAGGATATCCCGCGGATGCACCGGTTTCTCAAGAGGGGTTGAACCTGTGTCATCAGACTTACCGTAAACCTGACCACCTTTGACACCAGCACCAGCGATTAGACCTGTATAGCAATACGGCCAGTGGTCACGCCCATCTGGTGCGTTTCCGTTACCAGAGGTGCTAACACCCATTCTCGGAGAACGTCCAAATTCACCGATAGCGAGCACAAGTGTTTCCTCTAACATACCCTTCTGATCTAAATCTTCAAGCAGAGAAGAAACCGCACTATCTAATTTCGGGCAGTGAAGATTTTTCAATGGTCCGAAGTTAGCAGCATGTGTGTCAAAAGCAGTTGTGTTTGGATTGCCGTTTGCAACAGAAGGCCAGTTGACTTGAACGAAACGTGTGCCAGCTTCAACCAGTCGGCGTGCAAGAAGTGCGCTCTGACCAAATGTATGACGACCATATTTGTCACGCATTTCGTCAGTTTCCTGCGCCAAATCAAACGCGTTGCGTGCCTTCTGAGACAAGATGAGGTTATACGCTTTTTCGTAGTATTCGTTCAATGCGTAAGACTCTGCTACTTTGTCAATTTCGGGCATATTGGCGTTGATTGTTTCAAGGAGCGTTTTCCGCCGCTGTAAACGAGCGGGTGGAATTTCTGGACGTAGCGTCAAATCGTCAAGATTTATCTCCGTATTAGGGTCCTGGAAGAGAAAATATGGGTCATACGCTCTACCAAGGAAACCCGCATTTCCACCTTTACCGATGATGCCACTTTCTTGCATTGGACGCGGGAGTTGGACTGCTGCCAACATCGGTTCATCTGGCGGTCTGATCTTGGCGATATGCGCTGCAGCGTTTGGATGATCAGCAGGTGAAGGTGGGTCAAGCTGCCCTGAAGGTGCAACCTTGTCCGGTGTTTCGCCTGTAACCATCTGATACATCGCAGCGGTGTGATTGAAAAGCCCTGCTGGCGTGTAGCTTACTGAACGGATAAGACATGCTTTATCCATCTGTTTCGCCAAACGTGGCATTGTTTCTGACAACTGAATGCCAGGTACATTCGTTGGGATAGGATTAAATTCACCACGGATATTAGAAGGTGCGTCTGGCTTTGGATCCCAGATATCAATGTGACTCGGTCCGCCTTGCAAGAACAGGAGAATGACAGAATTGGCTTTGCCCCAACCGTTCAGAGGCTTCGCGGGGTCAACTGTCGTGCTTGCCTTGGCTTGGAGTGACAATACTTGTGGTATGCTAATGCCCAGCATCGCCGCGCCACCCACGCGGAGAAATTCTCTACGTGAGAACCCATCACATAATCTTCCGGGTGCTTGTGGTAACGATAACATCAATTATTTCCTCCATTTTTCTGTGCCATCTCCGTTGTGGAACGCACAGATCGGTATAGGGCTTAGCGATTGAATAGGAATGCGGGACTATTAATTAATGCCCACATCAGGTCTTGCGCGCCTTCTTCCTTAGATTCGGCACTGGCAAGATGTTCAACCGCTGTCTTATATTCATTTTCTTGTGGTAACCGAGCAAATGTTGCAAGGTACATCTCTTCAATGAGTGTACGATCATCTTTATCTTCTTTGATGAGTTTAGCAATTCGTCCTTTAGGATCAATAATTGCATTCGCAACCGTCGGTCCGTTGATAAGGTTCATCGCATGTGCGAGGCTTACTTCTGTTGTTCTTTCACATTCACATGAACTTTCACGTTCTGGACGACCAAACAATTTCAAAAATCCGTCATCCTTAACTTTGCTGTCTGGTAATTGGACTGCGCGGAAATCTTTTGGTACACCCTCGAACTTTGGTTGACTTCCCGTAGCAACACCGATAGCATCTAACAACTGTTCTGCTGTCAAACGTCGTGCAGTTGCATGCGAGAAATTAATGGTATCTGCTTTATTCCACTTGTTCGTCTTGATACTCTGTTGATAAGTTCGAGAGCGAGCGATTGTTTTCATGATATGTTTTATATCAAATCCGCTATCTACGAAATCTTTCGTCAGTGCATCAAGCAATTCTGGATTACTTGGCGGGTTACTTGTTCGTATATCATCGACTGGTTCAATGATACCGCGTCCCATGAAGTAACTCCATATACGGTTGACACCAGCTTTTGCGAACATCGGATTTTCAGTAGATGTGAGCCATTCCGCCAGAGATTCCCGTTTATCAGTTGCATCTTCCTTTGTTTCTCCAAATGGAACTGATGGCGGAACAACGGCCAACGTTCTTGGATGTTTAACCGGCGTAGGATTGAAACTTGCATATACAACTTCTTCACCTGGCAACCGTCCGTTTTTCAGTTTGACATCTGAGAAAAATGCGCCCAATTCATAGTATTGATTTTGCGTCCATACTTCAAACGGATGATCGTGGCATTTGTTACAGGAGAATCTAACGCCAAGGAAAAGCTGCGTTGTATTTTCCACTGCAGCAGTATATTCACGTGAGACACGGAAATAATTTGCCGCTGGATTGGAATACGCACTACCAGTCGCAGTAATTAGGTCATGTACAAATTTATTATACGGACGATTTTCAGCAATTGATTCATGTATCCATTGCTGGAAAAGCCACATGCCACGTTCACCGAGGAATTTACGGTTTGATTGTAACAGGTCACCCCATTTATGTGTCCAATGGTCAACATACTCAGATGTTTCAACCAGTGTATCAATCAACTTTTCACGCTTTTCCTTAGACGGTGCTTTGTCCGCGAGGAAATTCCTCACCTGATCGGGCGCTGGTGGGAGTCCGGTCATATCAAAATAGATACGGCGAACAAACTCTTCATCTGTGCATAATTCAGATGGTAAAATCTTCAACCGTTTCAGTTTATTGTGGACATGCGTATCAATGTAGTTGTATTCAGGTGTTTCAGCCCACTCAAAACCGCTTCTATCACCCATAACGATGATACCGTTTGTGCTATAAGCCCCCTCATATCGGGTTAGGATAGCAGTTTCTCCACGGCGTTCCGCAGTAACCACACCTTCGTCTGTCACCTTCGCGACTTCACCCACACTGCTGGTAAATTTTGCTTCACGGGTAACATCGCGTGTTGTGCCATCAGGATAGTGCGCAATGACTATCAACTGTTGCTTATTTCCGGGCATAGACAATTCCGCAGATCCAGGAATTACCTCTAACCTTTCAACCCGTTTGGTTGTTTGAACATCAGACGCTACGCCTTCAGTTATCCACTGGTGGATGAGTTTATAATCACGTAAACCCGGCACGATCACCTGACCGCCTTTGTGTGGCACTTCAGATGTCGGTTTGAGCAGCATCAGACTCTGTTCGGGAAACGCACGATTGAAACGTCGTCCAGCTATATCTTCAATCAGGAGTTCGTAATCAAATTCCGGATCGTAGCCGCGCAGTGAGAGTTTGAAACCGTTTTTACCTTTTGCAGCACCGTGGCAGGTGCCATTGTTACAACCTGCATGGCTTAAAATAGGCATAATATCTCGCACAAAACTTACCGGTGGTGCATCAATACTCTTGATGGTTACAGGTAATTCTGTGCTGACATTTTTGACCGTAATCTTAATTGCTGCAGTCCCAACTGAATTCGGAAAGATGTAACCATCTTCATGCAATTTTACCCCATCTGATGTAGGTTTTAGCACTGCCCAAGACGTTACATCAACCCATTTTCCATCATTAGTTTGCCCCGAAACAAGCACACGGCGACCATCACGCGCATGTTCTAACGTTAGCGACTCAGGGTGAGTCTTTAACGCTTTAATTTCAGGAATGTCTACACTCGGCGCGGTCTCCTCCATCTGACTCCAACTTGAATACTGAAACATCAAACAGCAGGAGAATGCAACAAGAAGTGCAATCACCAAATTATAGCTGAGTTTCACATTAACCTCCATAGATGATATGAAACTTTAACAAAGCGGTTTAACCCGCCTATCTACTTTTACCTCTGATTTTTTAAGTTTCCCCAAACAACCGGCAATTTGCCGCGTGAGGATACATCTAAATACGCTGATTCACTTGCTAACCAATTTATGACGTTTTCTGTGAGTTGTTCTAACTGGTCAATACTTTCGTTATTCTTGTGGTAGTTCGGAAGCCGCCAATTCATATTGAACACTTTGCCGTCTCCTGCTTTCCAATATCCGAAAGCGGCAATTCTTGCTGCATAATTTGTACCACCCTCCCATGCATGAGCGAGAGTGGTAAAATTCTTTGCAAGACTATCAAAATAGTCACCACTCTTAGGAAAACCGGTAGAATTTACCTGAATCCAATCATTAACTTCTGGCGCATCTCCATCAACATTCTCAAGTCCTTCAACCAGACCGAGATCAAGTGTTTCTTTTAACACGATAATGCCAACTTTGCTACCATCGTCAAGTTTGGGACCAAATGCGCGTGGTTGAGCATTCTCAAGACCCATCGGTGTAGCATAACTAAATGCCTTACCTGTCAACAGGAGGGCACCTCCGCTTTCCGCATAATCCATGAACGCGTCAAGTTCGGCATTGGTCAAAGCACCAGGGTCGGAATCCCCCTCGTTCCACCAAACGACTGCGAAATTTTTCAACTTGTCACTCTTTATGTCGCCTTTTCCCAATACCGTTGTCTTAAACGTGTCTTTTGCGAATTCCATTGCAGGTTTCGTAAATGGACCGTTATCGCCCAGATAGAGAAATCCTACCTCTACTACAGCTGCATTTCCTACATTTAAACCACATATTAGCATTAATGTCAAGCAAAATAGAAATATTCGATACATTTTTCCTCCTAATTATTGGCAGTGATCGTATATCCTAATTATCACACTTTATGCAAAAATGAGCAACTAATTTTTGAGATAGACACTATTACATTGGACCTACGCGTTCAGGACCCCTGTCCATAGCAAACATCGACGCATCAAAACTTCTTTTTAACAAATCAAATTTAATATCTTGCTTCTCTGATACACGCCATAGATTGTTGAACTCATCAGGGTCATCAACTAAATCGTAAAGTTCCCCTTCTTCGTGTCCGTGATAAACTATTAACTTATAACGCTTATCTCGGAACATTGTTGCGAAAGTATGGTCACGCATATCAAGGGCATCGTAATACTCACACCGAACAAAGTCACGATGACGGTCTGCCTGACCTCGCAGAATAGGCAATAGTGACTGTCCTTGCATCCCATCAGGAATGGGTGACCCCGCTAATTCCAACAGAGTAGGAACTTTGTCAACAAGTTCAACAAGTGCATCGCTTTTTAGACCGCTTTCAAAGTGCCCTTGCCACGAGAAAATCAATGGCACTCTGACTAATCCTTCATAAAACCGACACCCTTTTTGTATCAGTCCGTGATCGCCAAGCATCTCACCGTGATCGCTTGTGAAGATAATAACGGTGTTTTCACGTTGCCCCGTTTCATTCAACATTTCAAGAATTCGCCCTAACTGATCGTCAATCAGTTTTATCATTGCATAATATGCAGCTTTAAGCGTCTTAGCATCCCTTCGACCAACAATTTCAGGCTTCAATTTGCTACGCGGTGCCTGCGCCAAGATGGGATTCCGTATGTCTAATTCATCCGGTGTTTGAACTTTTGATTGAAAGTCAACTTGACGCAACCTTTGCTGCTGTTCTAAATCACTCTCCTTGAAAAGCGGTTCGGGCATGTCTGCTGGATCAAACTGCTCCCTATATGACTGCGGCGGATTGAACGGTGGATGCGGGTCATAGATGTTGACACTCGCAAGCCAAGGTCCATCCCGTTCCTCGCTTATGAATTCAATCGTCTTTTCTGCACACCAAGTCGTTTGGTGTAATTCTGATGGCACGCCTTCAGGGTTCTTCGTTAACTCACCAAGTATATATCCTTTTGAACGCACCCAATCAGCGTAATCGTGACCTTCCTTCCAATCATCTCGTGGTGCATGGCTATATTGCCAATAACGATAACCATCCTCAGCACGCGGTTCTATTCTACGAAAAGCACTTGCAAGATGAAGTTTACCAATTAATCCGCAATCATAACCGATGTCTGCAAGTGTCCGCGTTATAAGCGGATATGTCTCTGGAAAACAGTCGTTTCCATTACCATTAACATGTGTAGCACTCGGATACATACCTGTCAAAAAACTTGCACGACTCGGTGTGCAAATCGGACTTTGACAATAAGCGTGTGTAAATGATACGCCATCTGCGACCAAACTGTCAATGTTTGGTGTTGATACGTAAGGATTTCCTAATGCTCCTATTGTATCGTAACGTTGTTGGTCTGTACAAATCCAAAGGATATTCGGCGTTTCAACAGACATCTTTTGTTTCATCTATTTTGCAGTTGCAGTGAATCCCGCAGTTTTAATAACGTTCGCGAGTTCGTCAACTTTAACACTGTTCTTCCGAACCTTAATAATTGCTTGATCGGGTAAAGAAACTTCAGCACTAATAACGTTTTGATGTTTTGTAAGTGCATCCTGCACTTTTGCGACACAAGCCGGTCACGTCATACCTGTTACTGTTAAAGTCACATCCTCACTTGCTGTTGTTTCAATCGGCACGGACATAAAGATGTTCAATTGCTTGCCAGAATTAGCGTCAAATATACGGATTTTTCCGTCGAAACCACCCGTGGCAAGTTGTGTTCCATCTGGGTGAAATGCAAGTGCAAAAACGCCGACTGTATCACCTTGCATGGATACAAGCCGTTTTCCGTCTGCCACGTTATAAATTCGCGCTTCACCTGCAGCATTGCCGACAGCAAACTTAGTTCCATCAGCCGAAAATGCAACTGATTCAATAGAGCCTGACTGCGCTTCATAAGCACGAATGAGGTTGAAATCCGTGTTGCCAACGTCCCTACGGGTTTGACGGAACATTCTGTAGAGCCGTGGAATTCTGTCCTCTCCAACACTTAAAACTTGGTCTTCATTAGGATGTCGCGCAATAGCGTTGATTTCACCATATCCTTTGTTACTTGAATTGACATCATCTACGAAAGAACCCGTATCTACTTCAACCAATTTGAGTGCCGTATCACGACTACAACTGACAAAATGTGAACCGTCAGTAGAAAAAGCTGTACCGAAAACCCAATCACCGTGATTGTCAAATTTTACAAGTTCTTTTTCGTCTGCGATTGAGATAACGCGTACCGTTTTGTCCGAACTTCCAAAAGCAACTCGACTGGTATCGGGTGAGAAAGAGAGTCCATAGATTGTATCATAAGTGGAACGTATTGTTTTGATAAGTTTGTTAGTTGCGGTATCCCATAGCTGCACCTCGCCAAATTGTGCGGGGGATCCGCCTGCAATCCCAACTACTTTTCCACCATCAGCGTAAACAATTGATTGGATGCGGCGCGCTTTTCCTACCAATCGTGCTTTTAGTTCAAAACTCTTTGAGTCATACAGCAAAACTTCATTAACACCAGAGACTGCAAATATGCTTCCATCGGGTGAATAAGCCATAGCAGAAACTACGGGCGGCACTGTGTAACTTGGATATTCTGCGTCCGTTTCGCCTGCTTCTTCAGGTGTATCGTCTTTCGCGCCTTCAAGAATCCAACGTTTAAATAGATCAATTTCTTCTGCGGTAAGCGGATCTTGGTTTTGCGGCATCGCGGGTGGGTCACCAGAGATGAGTTCAATGAGGAGGCTTTCGTCCGGTTTGCCAGGGATGATTGCTTCTCCTGCCATTCCGCCACGCTTGAGTTCAGCATAAGAGGTTACTATTAGGTCTGCATTCGGATCGCCGGGATGATGACATCCTTGACAACTCCGTTTGAGGATAGGCACAATCTGTTTGTGGTAACTGACTGGCTCCTTTTTGCCATGACCATCCGCCATCACGAACGGATTCCACACTACGAAACAGAACAGAACAAACCCTAAATAATTCAAAGACTTAAATATTGATTTTTCCATGTTTGTTGAAAACACTCCTCCTGTTACAAACGTTTTATACCAGGCTGCGTAATAGAATGAAATTTTAATATAATTTTGAAATAATTATACCACAATTTCATTATACAATTCAAGAAAAATCCCATTTATGGGTGTAAAGTTTTGTCAATGATTATTTTTTTAAAAATTAACTTGACAAATCAATATATTTATGTTAATATTATTATCACGTAATTAAATAATGTTCTCAATACACTCAAAATTTCTAATGAATAAAGAGAAGAAAAACAAAAAAGCTGAAAAATCACGTCACATTCCTTGTCCTGACTGGGTTTTACCACGTCACTGTGACGTGCAAAACGTCCTAAATGTGACGTGCAAACGTCCTAAATGTGACGTGCAAACGTCCTAA
>JAPPCZ010000007.1 GCA_028824685.1 Candidatus Poribacteria bacterium | reverse complement strand
AATCGGAGTTCCCTCCTACAAAGAGAATCAACTGATAATGAACCAACAAATCCTTTTTATGAGATAAACTCTACTTATGTAGTGACTCAGGGTTCCGTTTTAATTAAACCCCACTTCACATTAACAAAAACGCAATGAATTGTGCTGCTACGAAATATTTTAGCAGCGACATTATTCATTGCGCCATCGTGTGTGCCTTAGATAGTGCAACAACAGAATCTAATATTTCATCCTCAATAGCATCTTTTATTTGGCAAAACTTGCCATCGGTACCAACTGTTCATGCTAAAAAATCAGTCACAGTTTCACAAAACTGCGGCAATTGGTCAAGGTATGAGAAATGTCCTGCATCCTTGAGAATCACCAAACCAGCGTCAGGTATCTCCTTCTCCATTATTCTCCCAAACGATACAGGTGTATCTTTATCGTTTTCTCCCCAAATCAATAGCGTAGAAGCCTGAATCTTGGGTAATAGCGGACGCAAATTTTGATTCACGGATTTCACCATCGTCGCTCTCATCGGACCTGCTTCCCGGTAATCTTTTGAACCTACCCGCTGTGCTATACCATCTGCCAGTCTGTTACCAAGCACCCCACAATATCGCATTAAGCGTCCGACTTTTGCGAGACTGATCCGTATATAGTATTTCGCAGTTCGGGGCGGTATAATACCAGCACTATCCACTAAAATTAGTTTGTCTATCTTCTCCGGTTCTTCGGCTGCCATTACTATTGATATTCTCCCTCCATAAGAGTGTCCAATCAGGTGTGCTTTGTTGATGTGGAGTTTGCAAAAAAAAGCTGAGAGAAATTTGGCGTAGTCAGAGGCATCCCATGCTGTCGGAGGAATTTCACTTAATCCAAAGCCGGGAAGATCAAGTGCATACACTTGGTAGAAACGTGATAACAAATCGAAGACAGGTCTAAAACTATTCGCTTCACCACCCCATCCGTGTAGAAGAACAACGGGGGCACCGGCACCTTCAACCTGATAGGCAATTTTTAGATTATCAATTTCTGTGAACATTTCAATTCGTGGATACGTCTACCGAATAACTGGCTGCTGCGGCTACATAGGTAGATGTTGTAATATTTCCGATGCCACTTCGCGGTCATCAAACGGAAATCTTTTTCCGTGAATTTCTTGATAATTTTCATGTCCTTTACCTGCAATCACAACGACATCGCCCGGATGTGCATCCATGATAGCATGACGAATTGCTGCGCGTCTCTCTGGAATACACAGATATGCTGCATCATGTGGTAAATTTGACACAATTTCTGAGATGATTTCTTCGGGATTTTCCGTACGGGGATTGTCGGAAGTAATTACGCTCATATCTGCAATCTGCGTGGAAATTGCTCCCATTTTGGGGCGTTTTCCTCTATCACGGTCACCACCGCAACCAAACACAGAAATTAACTTCCCTTCTGTAATTCCGCGTGCTGCATTTAAAACATTTTCCAAACCATCAGGTGTGTGTGCATAATCAACAATAACAGCGAAATCTTTGTCTTGTTCTTCCAGTGAGGTAACACGTTCAAAACGCCCAGGTACAACAGTCTCAGCAAGTCCTTCACGAATCGCTGCATCACTGCAATTATAGCGGATTCCAACGCCAATTGCGGCGAGAGCGTTGTAGATATTATATGAACCCAGTAAGCGGATTTTTGCCTTGATTTTCTGTAGTGATACACCTGAATTATTAATGCTACCGTTCCCATTCGGAACCGCTGTAAAGGCTAATTGCTTTAATGAAACTTCTACATCCTGTGCCTGTAAATCTGCCTTGTTTTCAAGTCCATAAGTAAGTATGTTGCCGTGAGATGAGATACATTCAATGATGTGAGATGTGGTGGGAGAATCTGCGTTCAAAATTGCTACACCCTCCGGACTCAATTGCGCAAATAGCATCATTTTCGCAGTGAGATAATTTTCCATCGTGCCGTGATAATCCAGATGGTCCTGTGTCAAGTTGGTAAAAACAGCAGTTTTAAAAGTAAGTCCAGCTAATCGGTGCTGTGCAAGTCCTTGAGAAGAAGTTTCCATAACAACATGTTCTATATCAGCATCGGCAATTTGCTTTAACATTGCATGGAGTTCAAAAGCGTCGGGTGTAGTTAGAAGTGCTGGGATGTCAATTGTGGATGGGGATTTTTCGTTTGAAGTTGAATCATGTGCATCATACGTATGTCCCACTGTTCCTAAAACAGCAGTTTTCAACCCCTGCGCCTTAAGAATTCCGTATGTCAAATGGGCGGTAGATGTCTTACCGTTCGTGCCGGTGATTCCAGTTAATTTAAGTCGTTTCGCTGGGTTACCGTGCCAATTAGCAGCACATAAGGCTTGTGCTTTTCGTCCATTAGGGGTGACGATACCAGTTACACCGTTAGGTAGGTCGGATGTCTGTTTTTCAGCGATAATTACTATTGCGCCGTTACTGACAGCACCAGCAATAAACGAATGCCCATCAACGTTCAGACCTTGATAGCAGACAAACGCATATCCTGGCTTGACTTTTCGATGGTCACTGACAACACCCGTAATTTTGGGGTTTCGATCACCAATGATTTCGGTGATTTCAATTCCATCCAGAAGGTGCTGGAGTCTCATAACCCCTCTCCCTTTTGTACTAAAGTGTCGTCAGAGGTTGGTGTGTGTTTTATTTGCGAGCTACCGGTTTGGTCTATTTTTTCTTTTTGGGTGAGAGAAGTAGTCGTTTTGTGAGGCGTTTGATTTGACGGCTGTGTGTTGGCAATCCGCGTAGTCGCCCTGTTTCCATCAGCATATTTACGGTCGGAAGTACTTCTTCGCTTTGGTGCTGAGTCAAAAAAATGTGTTTGCTCAATATATTTAAGAGTCTGCTGGGCAATTCGTTTGAAAATAGGTGCTGCGATCCGACCACTAAATCTTTCACCGGTGGGTTCATCTAATGTGACAATAATGGCAATTTTAGGTGCGTCAGCGGGAAGAAATCCCATAAAGGACATTACCTCTTTACCAGCAGCATAACCTTTACCCCTTTCAGCTTTCTGTGCTGTTCCGGTTTTACCAGCGATACTTACACCTTCTATTTTCGCTCTTCTGCCACTTTCTCTTTCAACCACGCCGACAAGAATATCTGTCATCTGTTGGGCAATTTCTGGTCGCAAAACTCGCCGAATTTCTATCGGACGATTCTTTTTGATAAGGTTCCCGCGTGCATCTCGGATTTCCTTAGTAATATAAGGTCTGCGTAGTATGCCGCCATTAGCGATGACTGCTAATGCGTTTACCATCTGAAGAGGTGTAACAGATATGCCCTGCCCATAAGGAATAGAAGCGAGGGAGTTCACATTCCACCGCCGCAATGCATACAAATTGCCTTCCTGTTCATACGGCAGATCTACACCTGTCTTCTTTCCAAAGCCGTATTTATCTACATACGTCTCCAAGCGTTCAGGTCCTAACTTTTCGGCAATTTTTATCATTCCGATATTGCTTGATTTCTGTATCACTTGTTCAAGCGATAAATACCCTTTTGCAGAAACGTCCTTTACAACGCGTCGCTTACCAATGCGGTAACGTCCGTTATGACAGAAGACCGTCGATTCAGGTGTCATGATGCCTTCGTTCAACACTGCCGAGGAAGCGATAATTTTGAAAATGGAACCCGGTTCAAACACATACCAAATTCCGAGGTTGCGTTTTGCTTCTTCATCCGCGTTTGTCTGGTCATTAATGTCATAAGTGGGATAACTTGCCATCGCTAATATCTCTGAAGTTTCTACAGCAAGGACAATGGCTGTCCCCTTCGGGGCGTTCCAATCTTTACATCCTTGTGCCAGTTCTTTTTCGGTGATATCTTGAATTACCTGATCAAGTGTTAGGACAACGTTACACCCATTTTTTCCAAGCGTTTCGGGAATTGATTGTGCTTGAAGCAAAACAGATGTCGCCTCGTCTCTTCTCTGCGGTTGGGGTGAATGTAAATTTTGAAGGTACGTGTGATATTGATATTCAATTCCTTCCCCTGCATTTAAATCATTCAGGTAACCAATGACCTGTGATGCAAGCGTCTTTTTCGGATAGACTCGGTTCGGTTCAATTTCAATTTTAAGTCCTCTATGTTTTTTGGCGATGTTGCGGATTGCATCTAACTTGTCATAATCAATTCCTTTTTTTAGCCAAACGAATTCAACGTACTCTCCGTTCTGCTTCCGTTTCAGCTGCGCTAATAACTCTGATGTGGAAGTATCTAATAAAGGGGCTAATTCGGTTGCAACAATGTGCGCGTTAGATTTTCTGTTAAAGGTTTTGGGGTCTACAGAAACCGCAAGTTGATCTTGGCTAATCCCAAACACACTCCCGTGTCTGTCCAGAATTTTGCCCCGTTTAACCTCGTTCTTTCCCCGATAACGCCAATCTTTCCGAGACGTATCTTCATCCGGATATTGAAGTATAAAAAGTTTGCTTATCAATACCAAAAAGCCTAATTGTAAGACGATAAGCGTAACAACGAGTCGACGAATTGAAAGAGAACCATTTTTTTTCATAATCTTGTTGTGTCTTTCTGCAATACTATGGAAAATGTATAATTCTGTGTTATGTTATCCATTTGTTTTAATCTTGCTGATAAGGAAACACATTTCTAACTTTTGGTATATTCCAACTACCTATCTTCAAGTTCAATTGATTCTTTATGTTCAACCAATCCTAATTCTTTAATAAGTGAACGGACCCTTTCAATATCAGTTAACGTGTTCACTTCTAATTCAAGTTTGTGAATTTCGTTTTGAATTTTCCCTGCCTCCGTCTTAAGAACAGGTCTATGTCCGATGTAAACCTTTTTCGCATAAGACGAAAACCAAACGCTTGCCCCAAATACGCATAAAGACAATCCCAAAACAAGATAAACAAGAAACATTGCGACTTTCGGTTTCGGCTTCGTTTTTTCTTCAAACAGCGTAGAGTAAGTATTTGGATTCCTCATTATTAATGTATACGATAAATTTTAAATTTTGATACAATTTTTTCAGATTCTATTACGTATTATTTTTTACTTTGACTGCTACCCGTAATTTTGCACTACGTGCCCGTGGATTTGCTTCAATTTCGCTTGTTGATGGTAGGACAGGTTTGTTTGTTACCACCTGCAAAACTTGCTGATGTTCACAAATACAAATAGGTGTTTTCGGTGGGCAAATACAAGTTTTTGCCAAATGTTGGAACTGTCTTTTTACTATACGATCTTCGAGTGAATGAAAACTGATAACGCAAAGACATTTACCCGGTTTCAAGAGAGTGACAGCAGCGTTTAATCCAAGTGTAAGATTATCAAGTTCGGCATTGACTGCAATCCGCAATGCCTGAAAAACGCGGGTAGCAGGGTGAATTTTACTTCCCTTTTGTGTGTTTTGCGCGGGTGTTTTTGAACGTTTATCTTTGGTGAAATATGCATTCTCAACGATTCCTGCCAGTTGTAATGTGGATGTTATCGGTTTTTCTGATCGTGCTGCAACGATGTTTCGGACGATTCGTTTCGCATAACGTTCCTCGCCATATTCTTTGAATATTTTAATCAATTTGTCCGGCGTACTGTCGCTAATGATCTGTGCCGCTGATATGGACATTCGTTCATCCATCCGCATATCTAAAGGACCTAAATGTTGGAAACTGAATCCTCTGTCTGGTGTATTCAGTTGTAATGAGGACACGCCAAGATCCAACAAGACACCATCAACTTCGTTGATCCCATGTGTTTCCAATAATTGCTCAAGTTGTGCAAAGTTACCATGGATCAAACTGAGTCGGTCTTTAAAAGCGTGCAGCCTCTTTTCAGCAATCGCCAATGCGCTTGCATCCAAGTCAATTCCGATTAACCAACCAGTGGGATGCGATTTTTTTAGAATCCAGAGACTGTGTCCACCTAATCCGATTGTCGCATCTACGTAAATACCTGTCGGTTTCGGTTTGAGAAATTCAAGTACTTCATTGCGTAAAACTGGTATATGCGTTTCAGACATTCGATTGCCTCATTCTTACATTAATAGAATTAATGCAAGAATTGTGCCAATTTCTAAGGTGTCTATTAGATCAATCAGTTTCTAATTATCGGAAGTATTTTGTCTAAATTGACGAGTAGAATGATTATGAGATTAAGATGTTGGGAAAACGAAATTATTGAGAAGAGTGCTTACCGTCTACTATTGGAAGCAGGCTTTGAGATTTGATTTACATACTCCACCTAAAGAATTTGTCTTGATTTTTATCACGTAAATTAGTATAATTGAAAATTAGATAATATAGTTACAGATCGTATTTATCTGTTCATGTGTGTCTATTTTGAGACACACCCAATTAATAATTGTGAAGGATGATTTGTAAATCTTCTTGGGCAGCGAGCGAAAAAGAGACAGATGAAAATCGCTATCATGGGTGGGTCTTTTAACCCGATTCACTACGCGCATTTGCTGAGTGCCGAGCAGGTGCGTGAGGGTTTAGGCTACGATAAAATAGTTTTTGTCCCCGCAGCACGGCCGCCTCACAAAGCACAACCGGATATGGTTTCTGCTGAACATAGATATCAAATGGTGTTATTAGCAACAGCAGGCAACCCATATTTTGAGGTATCTCGGATTGAATTGGATCGTGCCGGTCCCTCATACACGATTCAAACGATAAAAACGTTACGACACGTTTACGATGAAACAACAGAATTGGCTTGGATAATCGGCGCGGATTCGTTGATTGAGTACAAAATTTGGAAAGATTTTGACGAAGTGCTGAAGCAGTGTACCATGATTGCTACAACGCGTCCCAATTACGACTTGGAACGTGTCCCTCTTGAGGTTCGTAAAAGCGTTATAACTTTTCGGATAACCGGGTTTGATACTTCGGCAACCGAGATTCGTGAACGTATTCGGAATAAAGTCTCTATCAGGTACCTTGTTCCTGAAGCAGTTGTTACTTATATTGAGCAGCATCAGTTATATCAATAAAAGTGTTTAGATATTCTTTATAGTGTGTTATCTGGAAAATACGTAGCACAAAATCCGCACCTTACAGTTCAAATGAAGTTTGCAAAGGAGTTAATATGAAATTGAAATGTAGTCTCTGCGGAACTGCTTATGAATTTATTTATGAAAAAGGCGCACCCTTGCCTCCAAATTTTCCGTTCTGTAGTAAACGATGTAAATCAATAGATTTAGGTAAATGGCTCAACGAGGAATACCGTATCAGCACACCGTTGCCAAAAGCAGAAAATTTAACAGAAATCGAACGAGAAATTTTTGCTGAATTTCAGGAAGAGACACTGGCAAAACTACTTGGAGATGATGTAAAATCTGAATAGTTTGGAAGCTAAACATGACGGAAAGAAAAATTTTTTCAGTAAACAGTAAATCGGAATTATCGTTTTCTACATTAATAGAACTCAGAGAACACCCAAAGTCAATAGAAATTCAACGTTACCTTTCGGAAAAACTTACTCCAGAACGTCTTGATCATGTGTTTTCTGTTCAGGAAACAGCAGTAACGTTAGCACTACGTCATAATGCTGATGTTTGGAAAACCAATTTAGCGGCGCTTTTGCATGATGTAGCAAAATGGATGAGTGACGATCAGTTATACACTGCGGTAGCCCATCACGAAATAGAACTTGACCCAATTGAGAAGATAATGCCTGCGTTGTTACACGCGATTGTCGGAGTAAAGTGCGCTATTGAATTATTTGAAATTACTGACTTAGAAATTCTTGAAGCGATCCGGAACCACACAACGGGCAACGCATCAATGGGGTTAATAGCAAAATTGATATATGTTGCAGATTTTGCAGAACCGACACGAGAATACAAAGAAGCTGCTCAGGTAAGGAAATTAGCTGAAATGGAATTAGATCAGGCGGTCCATAACGTCGCCCATTATAAAATTGATTTTCTTCTGCAGAAAGGATGGATTATTCATCCGAATACTATCCTTACTTACAATAGCACATTGGTGAATACTACATTCTAAGTCTCAAAGAGGTATTTTAGCCCACGCCAAATACCTAAGTCGCCCTCAAATCACATGCAATAACCGATACTATTGCAACGCGATTCATAAACGCCCTCATTCTGTTAGGAGATCATCTGATGGCAACAAATAATACGTTAGAAATTGTAAAAGCAGCTGCATCAGCGGCTGTGAGTCGACGCGCACAGAATCCTGTGATTCTCGACCTTCGCGAATTAGATTGTTTCACCGACTATTTCGCGATTTTCAGCGGTATTTCCGATGTGCAAGTTGATGGTATTTCAGAAGCAGTTTTAGAAGAACTTGAAGAAAATTGGGATCAGCAACCTTGGCATCGGGAAGGATCGCAAAAAGCGGATTGGATATTGTTAGACTATGTTGATTTTGTAGTTCATATCTTTTTAGATGAGAGACGTTCCTATTATAGTCTGGAGCGTTTATGGGCAGAAGCACCACATGTTGAACTACCGGAAATGGACGGAATTCCTTTATTAGAAGAACCAGAAGAATATGATGAGGATGAAATGGTGTTGGGGCTTGTTTCAGCAGATGGGGAAGATCAATCCTAAGGAAAGGGATTTGTTAGGCAGGTTTTCTTACTCAGTTGAATTTATCCGATTAACTAATCAACAGAAGTAAGCAAAACAGTGACGTTATCCGTGCCACCATAGGCAAGTGCTTTGTTGATGAGGTTTTCGCTCGCTTCCTCAAGCGTAGATGCTGAAGAGATGATATCACGGGTTTCAGTATCGTCAGTAATTAGATCGTGCAAGCCATCGGTGCAGGCAAGGACGATGTCACCAGCAGAAAGTGGACAAACATCCGTTGTAGGCGAAACCTCTTCTGCCAAACCAATAGCTTGGGTAATGATGTTTCGTTTTGCATGGACACGCCCTTCTTCAGGTGTGATCTCACCTTTGTCAACCATTTTTTGGACTAATGAATCATCAATGGTAACTTGTGTAAGAATGTCGTTGTGGAGGACATACAACCGGCTGTCACCGACGTGGACATAAGCTAAATAACTCGGCGTCACAAAGCCTGCGGTAAGGGTCGTCCCCATCCTGTGGTATTGATGTGAGTCTTGTCCCATGGCGTAGACGCGCCGATTCGCTTCAATGGCGAGGTTTTGTAAGATTTCGAGTCTTTTGATAGGCCCTAAATCACTTGCTGGATTAGGTGTTTCTGCTACCCATTCCTCAAAGACTTGAAGGGCAAGTCGACTCGCAATATCACCCCGTGCATGTCCACTCATACCGTCCGCGATCGCAAATAAACGATTTTCATCGTCAACAAAGTATGAATCTTCGTTTCTTTCTCGAAGAGCACCGATGTCTGTTTTTGCTACAAAGTTCATCGAAAATAAGCCCTTCCTTTTTTGTTGTATATTATTAACGACAATAAAGTAAAATTGTTTCAAATTGTCAATTTGAGTGTCTTTTTATGGCTTTTGACATTGAATTTAACTTAAAAGTAGACAGACTATCTGTTTCTCCGAAACATCATTTCTTCGGATATTACGGCATTAACCCGTGGGATAAATCAGGTCAATTTCATCTTGCATTAGAAACAGATTTTCACACACATCGTCCCGTTACATCGGATGTTGCAAATGTCGGACTCGTTGACCGTGAAACACATAACTTTATCCCTTATGCCAAAACCTCTGCTTTCAATCTACAACAGGGAAGCATGATGCATTGGATAGGCGAAGAATTAACCTTTAACGATTGGGAGGATGGGAAACTTGTGTCGCGAGTTCTGAATCCAAAGACAAAGGAGATACGCACGATTCATGGTGCTATTGCGGCAGTATCGCTAACAGCACCTATCGCTATAGGATTGAACTATCAACGAATGGCACATTGTCGAAGCGTTGTTGGATATGCCAGTGAAATGGAACCGGCTGAAATTAAGGCGCAGCCTGAAAATGATGGTTTATATCTGCTTGACCTTCAAGATGGAACATCAAAACTTGTACTTTCAATAGCAGATGTAATTGCAACGAGTAAGGACGAACGACTCGTTGGCAGACGGGCATGGTTTAACCATGTCCTTTTCAATACAGATGGAACTCGTGTACTGTTTTTTTGCCGTGTCAGACACGAAAGAGGTTTTTACTCATCACTATGGACAGTTAATCCCGATGGAACCGATTTGGAGATGCAGATTCCATTCGGATATCGCGTTTCGCACTTTGATTGGAAAACACCTACGAAAATACTTGTATCTTCCGATAGAGTGGATGAGATGGGTTTTGTAGAGTTTTCTGATGGTATGCAAAATTTCAAACCTCTCGGACGTGGTGTTTTACCAAACGACGGGCACGCCTCGTTTTCACCTGACCGTCAATGGTTGCTTTGTGATACCTATCCACGAGGTTCTGCTCGTTTAGCAGAACTGATGCTTTACGATATTGCGGAAAACCGAAAGATCGTTCTTGGGGAATTCCATCACAATGAACAGTTCAGCGGAGACATTCGGTGCGATTTACATCCGCGTTGGTCATCAGATGGAAAGACAATTACCTTTGATTCTGTCCACGAAGGTTCACGACAAATTTACTGTATTGACCTAACCTAATTCAAAGAACTTCAAAGTATAGCCCAATTTGAGTCACAAAGCCATCTATTTTCGTATTTATATTAAGGAACATGCAAATGTCAGAATCTACTTCTATTCTTGATTTACACACTCAGTCTCTTGTGATTGATTCCCATAACGATGCCATCGTTGCACATATCCGCCGTGGCAACATTAGCCTTGCAGACGAACATTCTAAAAACCCTGATCAGCATAGTGGTACTATCGCATATTTACGGGGACAGGTGCCACCTGAAAAGGATGCTATCGGTATTCAACTCAACATTCCAAAGATGCGACAGGGTGGGGTTGATGTGGCGTTTTTTGCTGTTGATGTGACGCGTGCATGGAAGAATCATCTCTCTTATGCATTAGACGCTTTTGGTTGGTTTGATGCAGAAGTGGCAGAAAATGCTTCTGACATTTGCATCGTTCGGAAAGCAGCAGATATTCATACTGCCAAGGATGAAGGGAAACTTGCCGCTGTGCTTGCTATTGAAAATAGTGAAGGAGTGGAACGAAGTTTGAATATCCTGCGCTCTCTTTATTTGCTGGGTGTCCGTTCAATTGGATTAACACACAACCCAAATACATGGGCATCAACGGGGAACGATGAAGGGGAAACTGGCGGAGGTTTAACAAGATTTGGGGTTCAGTTGGTAAAAGAGATGAACAAACTCGGAATGCTCGTTGATGTGTCCCATATTAGTGAACGGGGGTTTTGGGATGTATTGGATATATCAGACGCACCCGTCATCGCCTCCCATAGCAACTGCAAGACGTTATGCAACCATCCTCGGAACTTAACCAACGAACAACTTAAGGCGATTGCAGTAAACGGTGGCGTCGTAGGTATAACCTTTGTACCGGGATTTATCACAGAAGATGGTTGGAAAAAAACACCACCGTTCGCACAACTGCTCAATCATATCGAATACGCAATTGATGTTGCTGGACTTGACCATGTCGGCATTGGTTCAGATTTTGATGGTGGCGGTGATCTCCTCAAAGATGCAACCGAATTTCCCAGAATCACAGAGGGCTTAAGCGAACGCGGTTACTCTGATGAGGCAATTCAGAAAGTGTTAGGTGGAAATCATCTGCGCGTTTTCGAAGCGGCATGTGGATAACACAATGTACCTAGCGTGTTTTAAGTTTGGCTTCTCGGGGTAAAAGCGTATATTATCATCCAATAATCTGACAGATGGAATCCCACACTTCATCTACCGTGATTTTTTTCATACAGATATTATCTTTACACTTTTCCGTAAACTGCTTACATGGATTGCACGGCACATCATGACGAATGGTCGTGTGGGAGTCACCGAGCGGTTGGAATCGGATGTGGTTGCCGGGACCGAAAAGAGCGACAGTAGGTGTTCCCACAGCAGCTGCAATGTGCATTGGACCGGTGTCGTTTGTGAGAAACAGATCGCACTTTTCAATACATGCTGCTAACTGTCGAATCTGAAGTGTTCCAGCAAATGGAATGGCTGGGGCATTCATCAAATTTGTGACTGTGTTTACCAGTTCGGTCTCCTTTGGTCCTCCGAAAACAATGACTTGTGCGTTGAAATGTTGAACGAGCCTGTCTCCGATAGATGCAAAACGTTCAGGCATCCATTCCCGCAACTTCCATCCTGCACCCGGGAATAGTCCCACTTTTAACTGCATTTCCGAAACGCCTGCTTCTTCAAAAGCGTAGCATGCATCAGCTTGTTCAGTCTTTGAGAGAAACATCTCCAATTGGCGATTTTCAGCGGGAATTCCTGCAGCATGTAACAGGTCAAAATAGCGTTCGATTGCATGTTTGTTCTCTTGTTCAGGAACACGTATAGTACATAACTTCCCTTTACCGACCCTTTCAGAAGCACCACTGAAATACATTAGCAATTCCGTGCGAAGCTTGCGTTGGAAGTCAAACGTAAGTACAAATTTCCGTTGACGCAAAATACGGATAATCCGCAGCATTTCTCCTGTATCCTTATCATTAGCGAATCTATTGAATTGGATGATCTCATTGAGATGTGGGTTTTGTTGGAGGACATCCGCTGATTGTTTTGCAACTAACATTGCAATATACGCGTTCGGAAAATAGGCGCGGACTGCTCGGATTGCTGGGGTTGTCAGCACGATATCTCCGAGTGAACTGAGGCGGATGAGTAAGATTTTTTCCATGACACTTTAATCTGGTTTTCGGTAGTTGAGTTAAAACTCGGCTTTCAGTTAAGGGATTCTTATTAACTAAAACCGCTTTCAATTACCATTTTCATAAGAAAAACTTACAATTTGCTTTTCAATTCCGTTCATTGCCGTTTCAACGAGTGCACCGATATCAAGACCTTCCTCTGCTTTGTCTAACTCGGCAACTGATGCATGTGTTGCAGGATGTTTCGGAACAAAAAGAGAGCAACAATCCTGATGTGGGAGTGTAGATACTTCAAAAGTACCTATCTGTTCTGCTTTAGCGATAATATCAGCCTTATCATCTCCGATAAGCGGGCGGAGAATTGGTATGTCTGCAATCGCTTCAATTGCCCGAAGATTGGTAAGTGTTTGCGATGCTACCTGTGCCAGGCTTTCACCTGTAACGATAGCCTCTGCTTCAACCAGCGCAGCAACCCGTTGTGCGATGCGTGTCATCATTCGTCGATACAGTAAAACCCTAAACGGTGCAGGAGTTTCTGTTACGATAATTTGTTGAAGATCTGCAAATGGGACCAGATAAATCGCACTACGATAGTTTGACTCTGACAAAATACGGGTCAATTCTATCACTTTCTCTAAAGACGCTTTATCGGTGTAAGGATAACTGTAGAAGTGAATAAAAATGGCTTTTGCACCACGTTTAATCATTTGCCAAGCTGCGACAGGAGAATCAATTCCACCAGAAAGCATCACAAGAACTTTACCGCTGACTCCAACCGGTAGTCCTCCTATTCCTTGAAGCTTATCCGTATAGATGTAAGCATCATTGTGTGATATATCTATCCATAACCGCAAGTTGGGATTACGCATATCTGCCTGTACACCAGTTTTTTGAATCAGATACCCTCCTACCTCTCTACTTATTTCAGGCGAAGTTAACGGAAAGGTTTTGTCGGAACGTTTTGTTTCAACTTTAAGAGTCTCAAAAACTTTACTTTCTGTCAACTGCAAAGCAGTGTCTTTGATTATCGACATATCCTTTTCAGTTCGGTAGACGAGTTCAAAATGTGCTATACCCATAACCTGGCGTAGTCGTTTCTCAATTTCAGCAATATCCGTATCTTGTTTAAGATGTACAATAATTCTATCGTGAAGTCTTTTTACTTCTGCATAACCTGTACCACGCAAGGAAAGTTTAATATTCCGTACCAGTTTTTTCTCAAAAAAAACTCTATTTTTGCCTTTGAGTCCAACTTCAGCGTAATGAATGACAAATAATTTCTCGGTATTAAACATTGCTTTTATTCCATATACTGGCTAAAAAACTCTAATTGTTGATTAAGGCACTCATTACCCTTGACCAAGTAGACAAATAATTTTGACATCATTTACAGCGCGCTTATAAAACACGCCTACGTACGTTGTTTGATTAATTTAGGCAAGAACATTTCCTGTTGTACGGAAATGGAGTTTAGCGACATTCCGTAGTGCTTTACCACCATGTTTTTTTACGAATTCTTTTCCTGCTTCTGTAACCTGATATGCCCCCCTCGGCAATTGCATCTCGTATTTTTGGGATAATGATTCTATCCCTTTCAGAAAAGCGTCACGTGCTATGACGGAAGCAGCAGCAACTGCGATGTCTCTTTCTGCACCAGTTTCCTGTTTTATCTCTATATCTCGTTGCACTAACTGTGGTGTGATAACATCATTGTGAGCAAATTTATCTACAAGCGCGCAGTTCGTTCCCATGCGGTTAGCAAGCATTTGAATGACCTTAACATGTAGTTTTGCAAGCATCGTATTTAGGTTTTGCCCGCGCTTTTTGAGTGTTTCGTAAAGTGAATTATACTCCTGTGGCATCTTTTGAGAAACAATTATATGTTGTTCGTAGTGTTTCCACATCCAATCCGCAAGTTTGTGGACACGCGAATTTGAAATCTTCTTTCCGTCGGTAATACCCATTTCTAAAAAATCGTCCTGACATTCGGCGTTTACGTAAACTCCCGCAACGACAAGCGGTCCAAAGTAATCACCTTTTCCCGCTTCGTCTGTGCCAATCCACTCATTCCAATCGTGTATATCATTCATATTATATTTATATCTATTTTGAATTACAGAGGGCAGCAAATTGAGTAACTTCGCGTCC
This sequence comes from Candidatus Poribacteria bacterium, assembly GCA_028824685.1. GTDB lineage: Bacteria > Poribacteria > WGA-4E > WGA-4E > WGA-3G > MSPOR6. The sequence goes on along the minus strand of JAPPCZ010000007.1, from coordinate 51,309 downwards.
GACAGATTTGACGCGTGCTGCCAGTTCTGGATCATGTAAGTTGCCATTCTCGTCAAAAGCTTCAGTGGCACGAGGGATTGAAACATCGTTAGGAATAACCAAAGCACGTAGTGTTGCACCTACTGTTCTTAACATTGACAACGCGTTTCCTGCACCCATTCTACCTCCTGAAACGCCAATCAATCCAACAACCTTGTTTTCAAATTCATCAAACCACATCAGATCTAATGCGTTTTTGAGAACACCGCTAAAACTACCGTGGTACTCAGGAGTCCCGAGGAGTATACCGTGTGCGCGTTTGACTTTTTCTTTCAGTTTGAATACATCAGGTGGATATTCAGATTCGTCTGTGACTGCGCCGTGAAAAATGAGTTGATATTCACTCAGGTCGAGTAATTCGACTTCCGCACCAACCTCTTTTGCACCTGTTAGGGCAATTGTTAGTGCTGCGTGGGTGGTACTGCCTTGCCGTAGGCTGCCACATAGACCCACCACATAAATCTGTTTATTCGATTTCATCGTGAATATCCTAATTTAAGTATTTTTAATTTCTCTTTTGTAGTTCACTTTCTATTCTTTTTCATTTTCTCTTGTATTTTTGTGCGAAAACTTCCATAAGCTGCTTCATCCGGAGCAAGGGTGACGGCACGATTGATAGCAACTAATGCCTCTGGGTACTGCCCATCGCGGAAATAGGTGTAAGCAAGTGTGTCGTAATGTTTCGGTATTGGAGACAAAGCAATCGCCTTTTCAGCAAGTACAATTGCTTTTTTTGTCTCTGAACCAAGTCCGGCGTAAACGCGGGCCAAGTTGTTATATGCCTCGCCGGATGTGTCGTCGGCAGTAATAGCTTGTTTGAACGCCTCAATTGCTGGTTCAAACTGCTGCCGATTAATATATATCACACCTAACTTCAACCACGCTTGGACATCATCAGGTTTAATTTCTGTTATTTTAAGATATACTGCGGTAGCCTCTTCTAAGGCACGTTGGCGAATCAACGCTGTGCCAAAGCTGTGGTAGGCAGGCAAAAAGGTCGGATGTAATGTAATTGCAGTTTGATATACGCGTTGCGCGTCAGCAAAGTTGTCGAATTTTTCGTGAAGTTCCCCTAACTTTACATACAAAATCGGAGTGTTCGGATTCTTGTAAATCGTTTCGCGAAACCGATGAACATTGTCTGAGTAACTTTTCATCCGTTCAAATTGCGCCATTGCCTTTTCTGCTGCTTCCTGTTCTTGTAAACAACGATAAGCCATAGCGAGTCGGTAGTGAGGTTGTGGGTCGTAAGAGTTTTGCTTAATGGCTCGCTGAAAATCTTGAATAGCAGAAATATAATCTTTCTGCATTTCTGCGACTCTGCCTAACCCATAATAGGACTGTGTAAAATTTGGGTTCAGACGGATACTCTGGCGATAGGCACGTTCTGCCTTATCCAATCGACGTTGGAGGAGGTATACCTCTCCAAGATGGATATGTGCTTCTGGAGTTTCAGGAGTAAGCGCAAGTGCCTCTTCCAGATGGGTTTCTGCAGGACGTAATTTGCCTTGTGCTTTATAAACGATTCCTAAATGGAGGTGGGCACTGCCGTGTATTTGCGGAGGGGCTTTAAATGTTAAAGCGTTCTGGTACGCTTCTAATGCTTCACTTAGTCTATTTTGTTCTTGAAGCACCATACCGATATAACAATAGATACCACTACTCGGTTCTTGCTTGCGGATAACGTTAAACGCTGCTAACGCCTTATCATACTGTTCCATCTCCATATAATGGAGTCCAAGCGCAAACGGATTATTAAGCTCAACATCGGTATCGCTCCATACCGATGTTGTCCACCACTGAAAACATAGTGCCAAGAAGAAGCACATAAGCAGGCGGTAGGTTAACATGCGCTGAACCTAAAGGAGAGTGTTTAAGAAAACATGGGGAAATTTCTTGAAATTTCCCCATGTTCTGTGTTGTTTATGTGTGACGGTTAAGTGTTAATTCCGCTTTGTTTTAAGGAGTCCCCAAGTTGTTGTCAACTTATTACGAGGTTCAACAGAAATGAGTAAACCACCCATTATGTCGTTAACCTCATCTTTAGAGAGTCCTCGGTTGAAGAGAAAAAAGTCGTCAATGTAGAAGGTAGCGGACCTATATCCTGTTTTGCCGATATACAACTTCTCTTCACCCTGAGCATGATTTGCTGGAACGTCGTAATTCCCAACCTCTACACCATCAATATAGAAATGGAATTTGGCACCTGCTTTGACTCCGGCAATATGGTACCATTTACCTGTTTCAAACAGTTGGTTTTCTCCACCAGGACCAGCACAACCACTACCTTGGTTTCCAGGGTTGAACCGATAGTGAATATTCAGAGAATTGGGGCAAATCCACACACCGGGAGAACGGTCAGAACCGGGTGCTTTTTTCGCGAAGATTTGACTCCAAGCACCATTATGAGCCTGAATGAAGTGCAGCCAGAACACAAAACTATTGTCCTGATACTCTTCCATTTCTGAAAAAGATTCAACTTCCAAACTGGCATTCTGATCTAACATTTCCAAAGATCCTGCGCCAACTTTCTTTTCATCTGTTGTAACACTTGCATTTGTCAGCGTACCGTTATTGCCTCCAAGGGTGCCATCAGTAATGGTGCCATCTACTTCTTTGTCAAAACTGAAGTAAAGAATTAAACCGTCGTCTAACGCAGCCTGAGTAGTGAGAACGCCACCAGCGAAAAACATTACCGCAATAAACACATAAATCGTAAAACGCATGAGTAAATTCCTCCTCATGTATTCAATAAACTATTTGGTCTTGTTTGATGCGAAAAGCCTTGTTTATGCCATCCCACTTTGGATTGTATAATGTTCGTAAGTTAAACAACATCTTTTGGGAGAGATAACTTGAAAACAAACTTTTCGTAATAATTACGTAATTATATTAATATTCTACAAAAAACGTATAAATCTGTCAAGTTAAAATTGCATTATTTTTATTTAATAACACAATCCTCAATTTATGCATTCAATCTTAAGGAATGTACCTTGGAATAGAATCTTCCATTTTTCAATACTTCAGCTTGTTTCAGTGGGAAGGTGAAAACCAGAGATTACACCCAAAACCAACCCTATTTTGTTTATGATGTGCATTCCTCGCAATACGGCTTCATGAAAATCTACTGTCTTGACATAACAACTCTGGGAATTATATTCGATTTTTCTTGACAAATTTAATCGTTTTTTGTAGAATAGATTTCACTATAGTATTTGAGAAATAGATTTGAAAATAGTATGTGGTTTGAAAAATAAACATACTCGCATCTAATATTAACCAACTTGTATACCCAAGGAGGGATTCACAATGAAACTTACGACATATCTGTTCGCTACACTCCTATTTTTTGTAGGACTTCTAACTGTCCAAGCTGCTGTTAAAGATGACGGTTTAATCCTCTACTTCAGTTTTGATAATGAGAATGGTGGTAAGATTGAGGATAAAACTGGTGGCGGGAATGACGCTGAAATAATCAATAAGGCAGAAATAACAACCGGTGAAAAAAAGTTCGGTAAAGGCGCATTGGAAATCAGAGATGCAAATGCTGATGTCCAAGTTCAATCTTTCAAAGAATTGGTAGATTATCAGGACAATAGTTATCTGTTCTGGATCAACTTCATTGAAGCTCATAATGGTGCTTGGAGCCAAATCATTGCCAAAAAAGCACCGGGTTCTGATCGTTCCCCTGGTATATGGATTTGCCCAAATTCCCTGAATATACACTGGCGGTTCAATCCGGGCAACCAAGGCACCGGTTGTGCTGGTCCTGATGGAGAAAACACCCTGTTTGAAACTAAAAAATGGTATCATGTTGCAGGTATTAAAGAAGACGGAACATTGACGTTTTACGTTGATGGCGAAAAACTCCAAGAATACCCTGTTCCTGCAAAACATGCTCAGGGTGCTGAACAACTCTATATTGGTAAAACAGGATACAGAGCAGCTACCTTCTACATTGACGAACTATACGTTTACGATAGAGCTCTTGATGAAAAAGAGATTGCAAGTGTAATGGAGGGCGATCTACTTCCTGTTGAACCACAGGAAAAACTTACCACTACGTGGGGAAAAATGAAAACGCGTCGTGACTAATCCCATATCCATACAATATAGGGACAGCGTAGAAGCTGTCCCTATTCATTTTCTCATCACCGCATGGTTGCACATCTTTATAGAGATGAATCCAAAATATTTTGACAGACTACAATAGAAATAATACGGTAATAAAAAAATCATATACAGAGGAGCATAATGAAAAAAGGAATATGTATCGGTTCGTTACCTGGTGATTCGACAGATGCGCGGTTTAAACTCGCGAAAAAAGCCGGTTTTGACGGCGTTGAGATTGGACCTTTAAGTACCGAAACGGAACGTGTTGAAATAAAGAAGTTGGCAACAGATAACGGAATAGAACTGTGTAGTGTCATGAATGGGAAACACTGGTCACACCCGCTTTCAGATGCGGATCCTGAAGTACGTGAAGTGTCCCATCATGCAATGCTTGATTCATTAGCGACTGCAGAGGAAATTGGAGCAGATACAGTGCTGCTTGTTTGTGCGGTTGTCAATCAGAAGACGACTTATGAAGATGCATATCAACGTTCCCATGAAGAGATCCGAAAATTAATACCAGCTGCGAAAGAAAAAGGACTCACCATCGCAATAGAGAACGTATGGAATAAATTTCTACTAAGTCCAATAGAATTTTCGCGTTACCTTGATGAATTTGAAAGCGATGCAGTTTCTGCTTATTTTGATGTCGGTAATATTGTAGCGTATGGATTTCCACAACATTGGATTCGTTCTCTCGGCTCTCGGATTTCCAAAGTGCATGTAAAAGGCTTCAATGCAAATGAACACCGTTTTACCTATCTGATTGAAGAATGCACAATTGATTGGAATGCAGTCATGGCAGCTTTAACGGACGTTGGATATGACGACTACATGACAGCCGAACTGCCTGTTGGAGCGGACGATCCCGAAGGCACGGTACATCAAATTAGTGAAGACATGGACAGAATTATTGCTGGAGAGGTGTAAACCTTTCACTCTAAAATGGAAATAATTATTCAGTCAACTTATAAGCAACTCGCTACGATTGCCTCAGAAATCATTCGGGACGCACTCCTAAAGAAGCCCGACCTTGTTTTAGGATTAGCAACAGGCAGCACCCCGATAGGACTTTACAAAGCACTTGTCCGTATGTACAAAGAAGACGGACTGGATTTTTCAAGTGTAACCACCTTTAATTTGGACGAGTACGTAGGAATCCCATGTGAACATCCCCAGAGTTATCATACCTTCATGGCGAATCATTTTTTCGATCATGTCAACATTTCTATGAAAAACCGACATATCCCTCAAAATACTGCAGAAAATCATGAAGCGTTCTGTGCAGCGTATGAGGAAGCAATTGCACGTGCTGGCGGGATTGACATTCAAGTCCTCGGTATCGGTACGGACGGACATATCGGCTTTAATGAAGTGGGTTCATCCCTTGCATCACGAACCCGTATAGTAACCCTGACGGAAAGTACTCTTGTTGCAAATGCCTCTCATTTTGAGGGTGATATGAGCGCGGTTCCAGAAATAGCAATTACGATGGGAATTGGGACTATTATGGAAGCGAAGCAGTGCTTGCTTTTAGCAAACGGCACATCAAAATCAGAGGCAATAGCAAAAGCAGTTGAAGGTCCCATTACATCAATGGTGCCAGCGTCTATTTTGCAAATGCATCCAAACACGGTTACCATAATTGATGAATCTGCTGCTTCTGATCTCAAAGAAGTAGAATACTATAAGCGGTCTTATGCTAATAAATTGAAACTTCAGTCTCAGTAGAACCATCCGCTACTTCAAACCATAGACACCAATTTAAGAGAAAGAACTTATTTTTAGGTGCTGTGCTGGTTAGCCTCGTAGAGGCGAAATGTTTATAGATAAGCATTCACCCACGCCCCGAGCCCCGTAGGGGCGGTATGTTCTTACGACGCTATGTCACTCCTACGGAGTTCAACAGATGGTACAAACATTATACTATAAACATACCGTCCCCGTCAAATACCATACGCGTATTTGACGTTGATTCACGGGACTAAAGAGGATTCATATACTCGGAAAATCCTTAAATTGACACCTATGGACAATCCGTCCTTCAAACTGACTAAACACCGTTTGAAATTTTATTAATTGTCACACAGTCCGTATTCTTTGGTTTTGCGTTGAATAGTTCGTCGACTGATGTCAAGTATTTTCGCTGCCTTTGCCTTGTTATTATCGGTATATTCAAGTGTGGCTCGGAGGACTTCACGGTTAATCTCTTCCAGCGACATGCCAACTTCAACGTTAAGATGGGAACTTCCGTTGCCAGAAGCATCTGTCTTGTGGAGGGTTGGGACAGAAGATATGATAGGATTCGTTTCTCCCATAGTCTTGAGAATACGTTCGGGTAAGTCTGTCAGTTGTAAAGTTTCTTGTGTTGACATCACAACAAGCCCTTCAATGCAGTTCTTCAACTCCCGTACATTGCCGGGCCAATTGAATTTCATTAACGCTCGAACTGCTTCTGGCGTAAGAGTCCTCAATGTTTTTCCATTTTCTCTACTAAATTCCTCAAGAAAATCTTTAACAAGCAATGGAATGTCCTCAATCCGTTCTTGAAGTGTTGGCAGGTTAATGGAAACGACGTTAAGCCGGTCATAGAGATCGTGTAAAAATTTACCTTTGCTACAAGCTGCTTCTAAGTCATGGTTGGTAGCACAGATAATTCGTACATTCACCTGAATTGTTTTATCTCCTCCTACACGTTCAAATTCTCGCTCTTCAAGTACGCGTAGTAGACGTGCTTGGTTGGAAAGACTCAATTGTGAAACTTCGTCAAGAAAAAGCGTGCCGCCGTGTGCGAGTTCAAATCTGCCTTTACGTTGATTGTACGCCCCACTAAAAGCCCCACGTTCATGTCCGAAGAGTTCGGATTCCGCCAAATTCTCGTTGAGCGTAGCACAGTTAAAGGCAATAAGATTACCCTGGCGTAAACTCCGATGATGTATAGCGCGAGCGACAAGTTCTTTGCCGGTGCCACGCGCCCCGTATATCATTACCGTTGCCTTTGTCGGGGCAATTTGGGTAATCATCTCCCGAATCTGTATGATTTCTGGTGATTTTCCCGTAAGTCTGCAAAGCCCTTCCTTTTCGTCAATTTGTGATCGGAGTTGTCTATTTTCAAAGGTAAGCCGTTGATTCTGAAGTGTTTTATGTAGGAGTGCTTTCAAATGGACAGGGTTGAGCGGTTTATAGAGAAAATAAGTCCCCTCATGTGCCAACATCGCCTTAATACCGATGTCAGTTTCTAAGACGTTGGGAGCCGTAATAAAAATTATACCAACATTTGGGTGATGACGTGTTGCAGCCTCCAATAAAGCTAACCCATCAATCCGTTCTGCCTTTAGAGGTGCAATCAGGATGTCCATCGTCAGATGTTCAATCCGATGAAAAGCCTGATACATGTTCTCTGTGACAATTAAATTGAGACCTTCCCCGTCAAGTGCTTGGCAAATTACCTCGCGTTGTCGGGGGTCAGCATCTACAATCAGTACGTTTTTTTGGATATTCATTGCCACTCTGCCTCTTTTTAAAAGATTGCAAAACCGGTAGAATGGATTTATCTACCAATACAATTGAAAATGTGTCCACCAGAAATGTCTATTTGTTGATAGGTATTTCATATAGATTATACCTAATGTTCCTATTCTTCGTCAACCAAGAATGTAGTATTTCAATGGTTGATGTATTTTTATGCATAGAATCAGACAAGCAAGATTATATAATAAATTGAAAATGAATTACACAGAAATATCCTATTTTCAGGAATTATAGTTTTTGAGAGTTTTTATTGACTTAGAAGTCGCTCTTAGGTATACTTATTGCTATTACATTTTCACTTTTTGCTTATATACATATTATTTCGTATTTGTTTCAATTGTCCCGATATGGTTTTGTCGTATAATCAGTATTTATGTTTACTGAAAATTTCGAGATAATTGAATTCTTCAATTTACTTAGGTATCTGATTCTGAATACCTTAGATCTTTACCAATTTACATATAGGGTACAAAGGGGTTATGTAAATGAACGATGATTCAAAAAATTTGTATTTTCTTGGTGGCGTAACATCTATTCTCAGTGGACTATCCATGATATTTTTAAGTTATCGGTTCGGTTTTCAACCCGAGTCAACTCATGATGCTATGCATGGGGTTAGTGTAGTAATGCTTATTTTGGTCGTGCCAACAGTCGTTGCTACGACTGTTCTTCTCATAAAAGATGCACAAACAAGCGCTCTTTTAGGGGTAGGGTTCGCGACACTTTGGATTGTATTGGAATTGATAGCACACTGTTCCCAAACTGCACCGCTGAAGACTGTCAATCAATTAATACAAACGACAACAACAGAAGATTTTGGAAATGCATTCAATACGGTATGGCAGGAATGGGGAATGGCACTTACACTTATTAGTGCATTTTTATTTTCTGTAGCAGCCCTTTGTTATGGCGTATCCCTGCGTTCGTGGGGAAATTCTGTTTCTGCGTACTTACTGATATTTTCTGCAATCGTTTTTGCGATTACCTTCATACCAAAAGTGAGTTTCTACTGGCATATTTTGGTAAGAGGTATTGCCTTTATATTTCTTGGTGGTGTCCTTATGCAGGCAACCCGAGAAATAAATGATGAGGAGTGGGAAGAATAATCGTCGTTAGTTAGAACAGTACTTGCAGGACTGCAGTTTCTGGTTTTGAAAGTAGAAGTAGACGGGACAAGTATTTATGGTTGTTTTTGGAAACAAGTGATATTGTCCCAACTACTCTCTTTCAAGGTCCGGTGAATCTACTTCATTTAATAACTGTTCTAATTCAGTCAAGAGATCTACGTCACCCTGTTCTTCATCTGTATCATCACTTTCGTTCTCTTCGCCATCCTCTGTTCCGAGTGCCTCTAAATCAGATCGGAATTCAATGAGATTACTAAGGTAACGTTCGCGTGTAATATTTTCTGCCTCCCCGTGTTCCTCGCGTAAACATTCTCCACAAAACTCGCCAATCTGTTGAATTCCAGCGTCAATTTGCTGTAAAGCAGTGTCAGGATCATCCTCTTGCAGGCTCAATTCTGCTTTGGCGATGCTATTCATCATGATCATATATCCTTTATACTGATAACTTCGCCAAGCAATTTCTGAGGACGCGAATTCTCGCGCCAAATTAGTCACGAATAGATTTGCGTCAGTATCACGTTGCACATCTTCCCACCGTTTGATGCCAGCAAACAGTAAGTATCGAGTATACCGATGGAAAGATTCTTCAAACAACGTTTCCCATTCCTCCTCTGTTAATTCAAAGCCTTCTCGGGTTCCATTTTCTTCTTCATACTTTTCCAACTTCCCACGATACATGTCGTAGTATGAATCCATTCCGTGAGGACGCGCACCATCAGGGCGGCCGGTAGCGTAGATACGCGAGACTGTGAAGGCATTCGGTTGTACGACAACCACTTCTCTACCATCTTCAATTGTCAAGATTCTGACAGGATGATCTTCGTCAAGATTAATTACTTGGAGAATCCTATCAAGGGCTTGAACCCATCGGGTATTTCTTTGAACAGTATCGTTTGCCATGTTTTCACCTTACTTATGATAATCTTGAAGTGGTGTGACTGAAATTTCTCCGCTTTGTAGCGCGTCAATTGCGTTAACAGCAGCAGCTGCACCTGGAATAGTGGAAAAGATCGGGATATCATTCTCTATCGCCATCTGACGGATAAGTAGTTCATTAGTGCGATGCAAATCACCTGTTGGTGTATTGATAATTAAGTCAACTGCATGGTTTTTTATATAATCATGAATTGTCGGTCTACCTTTGCCAATGCTATAGACAAGCTGAACATCCATACCATTGCGGAGCAACACCTTCGCTGTGCCGTGTGTGGCTATGAGTTCAAACCCCATGTCTGTTAGTTTTTTCGCTATAAAGATAACAGATCGCTTATCTTTATTCCTTACACTGATAAACGCATTTCCTTTTAGAGGCAATGTGTAGCCGCACGCTTTTTGTGCCTTCGCAAAAGCACGGGAGACATCGTCATCAATTCCCATCACTTCACCTGTTGATTTCATTTCAGGTCCCAATCGTGAGTTTGCACCGGGAAATCTATTGAAAGGAAACACAGGTGCCTTCACACTAAAATAAGAAGGTTCAATTTCATTCGTAAACCCAAGTTCATCAAGTGTTTTTCCTGCCATCACACGCGCCGCCAGTTTTGCCAAAGGCACACCAATAGCTTTACTGACAAATGGAACTGTTCGCGAAGCACGCGGATTCACCTCAAGTACAAAAATTTCATCATTCTTAATCGCATACTGTACGTTCATCAATCCACGTACATTTAGTGCCTTCGCAAGCGCGTAAGTGTACTCTTTGAGTTGATCAATTTGTTCGTCAACCAGTGTATAAGGAGGAAGGACGCAATCGCTGTCTCCTGAATGAACCCCTGCTTCTTCAATATGCTCCATGATACCACCGATGACGGTTAAGTGTCCATCGGAAATTGCATCTACATCCACTTCGATAGCTTCCTCAAGGTATTTGTCAATCAGTACTGGATGCTCAGGTGAGGCTTGCACAGCGGAGTCCATATACTCTTGTAGAAGTTTTTCATCGTAAACAATCTGCATCGCACGTCCGCCAAGCACAAATGAGGGACGAACAATTACCGGATATCCGAGCGATGCGGCGATAGGCACCGCTTCTTTGCTTGAGGTTGCTGTACCGTTTGGCGGTTGCATCAGTCCGATCTCATCTAACACCTCTTTGAAAAGCTGGCGGTTTTCAGAACGAGCGATGTTCTCAGGACTTGTACCGATGATCGGGACTCCCGCATCTTTAAGTACCATTGCGAGATTGAGAGGCGTTTGCCCACCAAATTGAACAATAACTCCTATAGGTTTCTCTTTGTCGTATATATTCAAGACATCTTCACATGTCAAAGGTTCAAAATAGAGGCGGTCAGAGGTGTCGTAGTCTGTGCTAACTGTTTCGGGATTGCTATTCACCATGATGGTTTCGTAACCATCGGTTTTGAGTGCCATCGCGGCGTGTACACAACAATAGTCAAATTCAATTCCTTGTCCGATGCGGTTTGGACCACCTCCAAGAATCATGATTTTCTGTTTATCTGTGGGACGCACCTCATCTTCACTTGAGCAGGTCGAATAGTAGTAAGGTGTTTCTGCCTCAAATTCTGCTGCACAAGTATCAACTGTTTTGAACGTTGCTTCAATCCCAAGTGTTTTTCGTGTTTCCCGTACTTGGGCTTCTGATATATCGTAGATTTCAGCGAGTTGCCGGTCTGAAAAACCGAACTGTTTTGCCTGTCGTAAAAGAGATATTACTTCTGAGTCTGACTTTCCATTTTCTGTAAACAGTTGTGTGTGTGGCGTGCCAAGTTTTTTTTCAAAGTCCACAATTTCTTGAAGATTATAAAGGAAAAACGGATCGATATGTGTATAGGAATAAATGTCATCAATACTCATCCCGCGTTTGAGTGCAGATTTGATGTAAAAAATGCGTTCAACATTTGGGATTGTTAATTTGCTGGAAAGTTCTGAGAGTGGTAGTTCTTCAAGCGGATGATTGTCAAACCCGTACCAACCGGTTTCTAAAGATCGCAAACCTTTCTGAAGTGCTTCCTTGAAAGTGCCACCAATAGACATCGCTTCGCCAACTGATTTCATCTGTGTTGTCAGTGTTTCATCAGTACCTTGAAACTTTTCAAATGCCCATCTTGGAATTTTGACCACAACATAGTCAATGGTTGGCTCAAAACAAGCAGGGGTTTCCGCTGTTATGTCGTTTGGAATTTCGTCCAAATTGTAACCAACAGCTAACTTCGCTGCAATTTTGGCAATTGGGAAACCTGTTGCTTTAGATGCAAGTGCTGAACTTCGGGAGACACGCGGGTTCATCTCAATAACGACTTGTTTGCCAGTTTTTGGATCAACAGCAAATTGGATATTGGAACCTCCAGTGTCAACACCGATTTCTCTGATGATTTTAATCGCTGAATCCCGCATCTCCTGATACTCTTTGTCCGTTAACGTTTGAATAGGTGCGACAGTGATACTATCCCCAGTATGTACACCCATCGGATCAACGTTTTCAATGGAGCAGATGATAACAACGTTGTCCGCTCCATCACGCATTACCTCCAACTCAAATTCTTTCCATCCAATGATAGATTCTTCAATGAGTAATTCGTTGATTGGACTTAAGGCAAGACCCGTGGCAACCATTTTTTGGTATTCTTCAATGTTGTAAGCGATGCCACCGCCTGTACCACCAAGTGTAAATGCGGGACGAATTATTGCTGGAAAACCGATCTCGTCAACAAGTGCGATTGCTTCTTGTGTTGTGTGTGCTATACCGCTCTTAGGAACATCTAAACCGATTTTTTCCATCGCCTGTTTGAATAGCGCACGGTCTTCCGCTTTCTGAATCGCTGGCAGTTTTGCGCCAATCAGTTCCACATCGTATTTGTCCAACACACCTGATTCAGCGAGTGCAACTGAAACGTTCAACGCTGTTTGCCCACCCAATGTTGGCAACAACGCGTCTGGACGTTCCTTCTCTATTACAAGTTCGACTGTATCTGGTGTAATTGGTTCAACGTAGGTGCGGTCAGCGAAATCCGGATCGGTCATAATCGTTGCAGGATTGCTATTGACCAAAACAATCTGATAGCCCTCTTCTTTGAGGGCTTTGCAAGCCTGTGTTCCCGAGTAATCGAATTCACACGCTTGCCCGATGATAATCGCGCCGGAGCCAATAATTAATATTTTTTCTATATCTGTTCGCTTTGGCATTTTCTATTAGTTATCAGTTGTCGGTTTTCAGAAAGAGGGTTAAAATGTTTTTCTAAATGTGTTCCATCATTTGCGTAAATCGTGAAAATAGGTAACTCGCATCGTGTGGTCCGGGTGATGCTTCTGGGTGATACTGTACAGAAAAAGCAGGATACTCCCGATGTTGTATCCCTTCAAGTGTGTTATCATTCAAGTTGATGTGGGTAATGTCAACGGTATCCGGAAGCGAATCGATATCAACACAGAACCCATGATTTTGGGAAGTTATCTCAACCTGATCGGTTTCTAAATGTTTTACAGGTTGATTTGCCCCGCGGTGTCCAAACTTTAGTTTATAGGTTTCTCCACCGAGTGCAAGTCCCAAAAGTTGATGTCCCAAACAGATGCCAAAAATAGGTTTCTTACCCATCAGTTCCTGAATTGTTTTTATCGCATATTCAAGCGGCATTGGGTCTCCAGGACCGTTTGACAGGAAAACCCCATCAGGGTCAGCAGCAAGAATCTCTTCAGCCTTTGTTTTTGCTGGTACAACCTGCACTTCACACCCATGTTCTGTCAGTTGCCGTAAGATATTATATTTGATGCCAAAGTCCATTGCAACCACACGAAATTTTCCATTATCTAATGAATTTGAATCCCCTAATTGTAGCCCGTTAGAACTTGATGGGTGTTGATTCCACGCGTAAGGGTTTGGACAGGTGACGCGTTGCACCAAATCCCACCCTACTAAACCGTGCCATGCTCGTGCTTTTGCTACAAGGCTTGCTGCGTTGAGATTACCATCTGCATCTTCTGTAGCAAGACACCCGTTCATTACACCGTGAACACGTAGGCGACGGGTTAGCGCGCGAGTATCAATGTTTTGAATTCCGATGATGTTGTTTTCGGCTAAGTAGGTGTCCAAACTCCATTTTGACCGCCAATTACTATGATATGCGCTGTATTCACGCACTACGAATCCCTCTACCTGTGGACCGATAGATTCAATATCCACCTCGTTACAACCGTAATTGCCAATTAACGGATATGTCATTGTAACGATCTGCCCTTTATAGGATGGATCAGTTAGGACTTCCTGATACCCCGTCATACTTGTATTGAAGACAACTTCGCCAACAGTTTCACCTGTTGCGCCAAACTGTTGTCCCTCAAAAACGGTTCCATCCGCCAATGCGAGAATTGCTTTCATAGTTTTCCTCTTTATTGGAATGTTTAGCTCGGAATTCCCTCTCGGATTGTCATTGCCGGCCATCCCTTAAGCTGCCAACCAGCGAAGGGTGTATTTCGGCTTTTTGAATACGAATTTTCAACGTCAACCTTTGCGATTTTTTGTGTATCTATTAATGTAACATCCGCCACTGCACCGATAGTAAGTGTCCCGCGATCAATCCCGACTATTTTTGCTGGAATACATGTCAACTTTGCAATCGCATCTTTCAGCGTCAGATGTCCAGCATCAACTATATAAGTGAGTACAAGTGGCACACACGTTTCAAGTCCAATAATTCCGTTAGGTGCTTCGTTCATGCCGAGTGCCTTTTCAGACGGCGTGTGCGGTGCGTGGTCAGTCGCAATCGCGTCTATTGTGCCATCACACAAACCTTCCAGAATAGCGTCTATATCCCTTTGTGTTCGAAGCGGCGGGTGCATTTTGGCATTCGTTCCCTGTTTTCCTACCTCTGCATCAGTCAGAATCCAATGGTGCGGGCAAACTTCCGCTGTGACGTTGACTCCTCGTTGTTTGCCCCATCGCACCAATTCAACTGCGCCTGCTGTGCTAACGTGTAAAATATGCACGTGTCCACCTGTCAATTCCGCAAGCATGATGTCGCGTGCTACGATAATGTCTTCTGCTGCGTTTGGGCTGCCCACGAGATTTAGTTTTCTTGATGTTTCACCGAGATTCATCACGGCACCAGCATTCAGATTATGCTCTTCACAGTGAACCATCACAGGAAAACCGAGTTTCGCGCTTAACGTTAGTGCTTCACGCATCAGTGCAGAATTCATAACGGTAACACCGTCGTCACTAACGCCTACCGCCCCTGCTGATAACATGCCTCGTATATCAGTTAGTTCTTCACCAGCGAGATTTTTTGTTATACTACCCACAGGAAAGACATTCGCTGTAGAAGATGTCTGTTGTGCCGAATTCCGATTTGTGATGTCATAAATGTGCTTAATCTTGTCAGGAGAATCAGTTACCGGAGATGTATTTGCCATGCAAACAACGGATGTAAACCCACCCGCTGATGCTGCTGCTGTTCCTGTGGCGATTGTTTCTTTATGCTCAAATCCGGGTTCGCGTAGATGAACGTGCATGTCAATTAAACCAGGCGTAATGATCAGGTCAGTTGCGTCAATAATGTCGCTGGCATTTGCCGCCAAGTTTCCACCGACCTTTGCAATCTTGCCATCAACGATAAGAACGTCACCAACTTCATCAACGTTATTTGCTGGATCAATGATATGTCCATTCCGGATAAGCACACTTTCCATCTCTTTGTGGCATTTTCTCCTAACTGTCATTCGGAATCTGGTTCACAAATCATTGCCGAATCGACACCGTGTTCTTCTTCTAATTGTACTCTAACGAATTCTTTACGGGAAGTGGGTACATTTTTGCCGATATAATCTGCAGAAATCGGAAGTTCGCGATGTCCTCTATCAATTAATGCTGCCAATTGGATTGCCGCAGGTCGACCAAAATCCATAACAGCATCCATAGCTGCACGGGTTGTCCGCCCTGTATAGAGCACTTCATCAACTAAAATGACCCATTTCCCAGTAACTTCAAAATCGATTTCAGTACTGCTCACCTGAATCTGTGTTTCATGGAGATTGATGTCATCACGATAGAGCGTAACATCTATCGCTCCAACTGGTACACCGATATTTTCAATTCGCTCTAAGTTTTCAGCAATTCGGTAGGCGAGGGTATCGCCACGGCTTTTGATACCGACAAGTACCAGATTTTCAATGTGTTGATGATTTCGCTCCAAAATTTCATGAGCGATTCTGACTAAGGAACGGCGTATTTCCTCCGCGTTCATGACTTGTGCTTTTTCACGCATTTTCATGATATTTTACCAACTATAGGTGTAATTTAGACTAAGTAATGTGTGCGATTTTGATACCATAAAAAAACCTCCTCACTAAAGAGTGAGAAGGGTGCAATTCAATATTTCTCTTTTACATAAGGGATGTTTTAAATGTAAAACCAATTTTGCAAGTTTAATAGGTGTTTTATACTGGAATATCAATTTTTGTTCTAAAAAGTGTTCATCGTGAGCACTTTTTCTCTGTGAACATTCTGCTGAAGTGTAACACAACATCCTTTTTCCACCTCTCCGGATGGGATTAAAAAGGCTTTCTGAACATTAAGGTTAATTTGTTGAATTATTATACCATGCGTATGAGAAAATTGCAAATTTATTAGGACTTAGGGGTGTGTAAAGTTTTTGTAGAAACAGTGATATGTAAAGAGATGAGATGTTGCGAGGTATATAAAAAAATGGTATCCTATCCTAATAATTAACGTGAGTTCGGAAAAAGATTTAAGGTTTTAGAGCAAGCGATGTCTCGGTGATCTGTTGATATTCCGGCAAGTTCAAAGTGGGCTTTTTTTCTAAACAGGTATAAGCAATCAATGCCGCCACCATATTTACTTGAAAGTTGATAAAACTTCTATGTCGTGTATGTTGGAGTTGCGTCTGCGTTTTTATCTCCTTGATAACTGATTCAATGAGCATCCGTTTTTTGAGCAGCATTGCATCAAAGTCTGATAAAGGTTCCGGTTTCATATTCTTGCGAACCTTATATATCAAGTCAATGTCTTGGGAGCGTAAGTATTCACGCAGGGTTTGGGGAATATATCCCTTATCCGCAAAAGTTTGCCAAACAGACCGGCTACCATCTGCGGCACAACTTTCCGGTCATCTGTCGTGGCGGGTGTGAACGCAATACCCAAAAGTTCGCCAGATGTGTTGATACTCAAATGAAGTTTGAACCCGTAGAACCAACCGACAGAGTTTTGCTAAGTGATGCTTGTTCAGCAAAGACTTTGTGTATCAGAATACGGCGATTGTGGCAGACCGGTATAGGCGTAGAATCAACAAAGGAGATACCATCACAGGTGCCAAAGCGTGTGTAAAGATAAACAGACAATGGTTCAAGCACTTCTTGTTGAAGTTCCACAAAACGATTGTAGCTCACCAAGTTCGGGAAAGCCCATCGCAAATAGTGTCGCACGTGTTTTTCATAATAATCTTTCAATGTTTGATATCTGCTTTGATGAAAAAGGATAAGGATCGTCATCACCTCACTGGGATGTAAAGTGCGCGAGCGTCCCCGCTTTTCAGGGCGTTGGCTTGCGGGCAGTTGAGGCGCTGCTTTATATTTTTCATACACACTTAAAAAGTCGTCAATTTCACAAAAAAGTGATACAATAGTCATCAGAGAACTCCTTTGATGAAAGTATGGATTACTTCATTATACTAAAGGGGTTCTCTTTACACCATAAATTCTTGCTTTTTTCCGAATTCACGTTTGTATAAGCATAATCCTCACCGCTTTCGTCTATTACACAAATATAACCGTGAACCGCTGCTTTATCATCAGGAACAACGCGATATACTTTCCTAACTTCAAGAGAGGCAGCGTATCCTTCGTTATTAAGACATAATCCGAATTGCAAGAATTGGTTCTCTTTTCTGGTTCATTGTTAATCAAGAAGATTATAACACATTTCTTACGGTTGCTGAAATAAAAACGCTCTAAAGCTCTAAATCAGAATGGCTGTGAGGCACGTGTTTTTTCCTAAGGCCAAAAATTATACATCGGCTGCTGCGTCACAACGCTAATAAGACTCCAAATACCACCGACAGTGAAATCGCCTAACATCAACCCAACAGCAAACATCACCAGTTGCTGAGATGCCCGCGGACCACCGATTTTCAAGACAGACCACTTCACGATTGAGCTTACCAACATACAACTCCACAAATACCGCATACCCCAATCGCTTGAGACGACAAACCCAATCGGATGGAAGGGCCACCAGAAGAACCGCGCCCGCATAAACATCAGACATGTCGAAAAGAGTAAACCAAAAACGATGCCACCAGTTGCATAGAAATTCGGTTCGGTAGGATAATAAAGCCACCGTTGCAGTCCGCTGAACACACGTTCACCGAAACCTATGTTCCAACTGCTGCTCCCACTCATATTCAAAGCACCATACGTGTAATAGAGATAGAGAATAATACCGAATACCATGATTGCGGCGAATGCCGAAACACCAAGTAGCGCGAAGAACAATCGCCTCGGTGCAATAGCGGAACGTTCCGATAGTTTAAATCCTTCTAACTGATGAGGCATTGGATTGCTGGTATAACTCCGATTGAACCAACGGAAAAGCGTCATGGCGACAAGATTATTTGTGCCTAACATGCGTGTGCCGAAGCTATCAATGAGGATATGATGATTCGGCATGTTTTCCATCGCATGCACGGGAAATCCTTGCTCAGCACGCATCCGTGTCAATACGAAAACGATGATAAAATAGATAGCAAAAAACAAAGGGATAAGCCATAGCGACATGCCAATACGTTTGGAAAAGATAAAAAGGATGGCGAGTCCACCAACAATACCCCACAGTGCAAGTCTGTATGAAATCGGTTCGCGAGAATCTTCACCTGTGTGATGCCGCGCAATGCGGAATACACCCCGAAAATGGCACAGGTTCAATACTAACACGGAGATGAAAATGCCGATAGCAGCACCGAAACATTGTCTATCAATATATGGGAATCCAGGGAGACTGGACAATCCAACGGCACTTGAGAATACTAATTGTGCTTTATAAAAAAAGAAGAAAAACCAACTGGAAAACGAAAGGTCAAGCGGCATCAACAATCCTAAGCCGATAACGAACGGATAGTAAGACATACTGATGCCGCCGATGGCGTTCCACGGCTTTTCTGTGAACAGATGTCCAAATCCACGCCACCCGCCAATGCGCTTTATCGGTAGCGAAGGTATTGTCGGGTACAGAAAACTGAAACCGTTGAGAATTGCGATGGATGCTGCTATCCCAAAACCGATCCACATGATGCGGTGTGAGAACAGAGATTTCGTGTTATGTGTAACATGAAATGCGATCTGTGTAATGGGATATGCGAGTCGTTCGCGCTCTACCCACTGTTTCCGTAAGATAACGTTGATACACAACATCACAAGGATAAGTGCAGTTATAAACAGCGTCCAAGATAGAATTGGCACTATCCACGCGCTAATAATCTCCAATGTTGAAAGATTGGATTCGCCAGTATAGTAGCCTGAGAGTGCTTTCGGGTCGTCTACAAGAAGCCATCTGGGCAGGTAATCCCAAAAGAGTTGTTTCCATTCGTTTTCAGGGGTTGCAAACCAGAAGGCGTGTCCGACGGTCGTGACGAGGATCGTCATTAAGGTTATGGAGGGGAAAGCACATGCAGTGCTTAGCAGAATATAGATGGTGAGGAGTTCTGCATCGGTGAGCAGACGGATGCGGGACGTATATCGAACTACAAGATTGATTAGGGTAAATGCGAAAACAACGAAAACAACGTTGTAAAACGGGACAGCGTAGGTATTTAGGGCATAACCGACAAGACCAACTTCACCGGCGATGATCCAGTAGAAATTAAACGGAATCAATACAAGTGTTATAACGACAGATTTCCATGTGACTCCGTTCAATTTCGGGCGTTCATCTTCTTTCATGTTACCTTATGTCTCGCGCAAAAAAGCGGCGAACGTATCCAGTTCTTCAGAGACATTATCAAAAAGTTTACCCACCCGCTTTGCATGTTTCTCGGCTTTTTCATAAATTAATTCGTACCGATAGATGTTATTTATACGGTGTCGGAACTTTAAAAGCCGTCTTAATCGACGGGAGGTCCTTGGAGTAATTACGGGTGGTCGCTTTTCACGGTGTTCTGCCATTTGTGCAAGCAAATTGTTATGCCACATACTCCCACTTGGCATGTGCATATCTACTTCACGAGCAATTCGCTCAAAAATTTTCTCAATACCTCTGTAGATTTCAGCAAGATCAGAGGCTATCGTTTTCTCTACATATTTTCTATGATTTTCAGCAACGACATTAATATCTTGTAACGCGTTCGTGATGCCCCGGACGGTTCGCTCTATTTTCGTCCGTTCATCAAAAATTCGTTGAATCAATTTCTCTCGATTCACTTCGTCAATTTCTCTGGTTTCAGTGTCTGCACTACTACTCGTTTCCCTGATAATTTTAGGCGCGTCTGTTTCACCTCTATCAATTAGAATGGCTTGGCTAAGAATCCTATCACGAAATGACCTGTTAATGGTTTTGAAATTGATGATATCTATTTTAAATTCAGAACCCAAATCCTCTGTTTCCCAAAGCGCATCAAGACATCTGTTATATGAGACACCCCATACAACTATATCAATATCGGAGTATTTAGTGAAACGTTCCTGTTCAGCAAGAGAGCCGAAGACAGCAACTTTAGACGCGCCATAATCTTGGTAAAGTGTCGCAGCAAGACGGTGTGCAACCGCCCATGCGCGTTTTAGCAATTCTTCGTCAACTTGTCGGTTTTCCCACTGTCGTTTGAGGTTTTCTCTGCATTCCGCAAGTTCGGATGGAGACATTTCTGTTGCTGTAGTTGTGTTGGACACTTTAAAATCTCCGTGTTTTCACCAAATTGTTGATGCACTGCGGTTGGCGAAATTTCAAATCTCGTCTATATTTCTGGGATTTCGCAATCACGGTTGAATGGTGCCAGCATAAACATCATCCAGAGCATCTTCAGGAAGTGGTTCGGGACTGTTTTTTGCAAACTCTAACGCTTCCTCAAGTTCTCTTGCGAGTTCTGCTTCAAGTGCATCAAGTTCCTCTTCACTCACACCTTCTGCTTCAGTGAGTACCTGAGCGAGTCTTCGGATGGGATCGCGTTGGCGTTCCTGCTCTTGAACCTCTTCACGGTCACGATAAGATGTTCCTGGATCCCCAATATGATGTCCCCGGAAGCGGTAGGTATCACAATTGAGGAGTGTCGGTCCGCCACCTTCACGCGCACGTATGACGGCTGCGTCCGCCGCAGCAAAAACCTTCAGAACATCGTTCCCATCAACGGTAACGCCCGGTATGTCGTAGGCAGGAGCACGGACAGCAATATCCTCTACCCGTTGATGTTCATGTTGTGGCGTTCCCATCCCGAATCGGTTGTTTTCACAGACAAAAACAACAGGCAATTCCCATACAGCGGCAAGGTTGAGCGTTTCATGGAACACGCCTTGATTTGTAGCACCGTCACCGAAGAAGGATACAGCAATTTGCTGCGTGCCACGGTATTTTGCAGAGAGTGCAGCACCAGCTGCGAGTGGAATCCCCGCACCAACAACACCGTTTGCACCCAGAATACCGGTCTCTTTATCGGCAATGTGCATCGAACCACCTTTGCCTTTGCAATACCCAGTCGTGCGGGCAAATAATTCTGCCATCATGCGGTCGCGTTTGCCACCTTTCGCTATGAGATGTCCGTGACCACGATGCGTACTGGTGATATAATCATCATCTTCTAAGTGTGCACAGACACCTACTGCTGTAGCCTCTTCACCAATGTAGAGGTGCAGAAACCCTGGGAGTTGCCCACTTTGATATAGTGTTCCGGCGGCTTCTTCGAATTGGCGAATCTCTACCATTTTGCGATACATAAAGAGCATCTGCTCTTTGGTTGGTTTTGACATGAATCCTTCCTAATAAAATAATGTTTTCAAAATTTGTCAGAAAATTAAAATAGAGTTCCATCTAATTTCTGTTCGCTACTTCCATTCACATCCGATATTGGCGCAATACACTCTGGAGAATCATTTGTCGGACGATTAACGAGTCTTGATACAGGATATGCTTCCATCTCTTCACCCGGATAAGGGGTGAGGAGCGGTTGCAGTGTCTCTGCCGATTGTTCATCAGGGGAGAGCCATTGTGCATACGCCTCTTGTGGTAAAATTACAGGCATCCTGTGGTGAATTTCCTCCAACATGGGATTGGGTGGACATGTAATGATAGTGCAGGATCGAAGCGGTTTTTCCATATAATTTGCGCTCCATTCTTCCCATAACCCAGCGAATGCAAATGGATTCTGCGATTTGAGACGGATGTAGACCGGTTGTTTGAGTTTGGTGCCGAGGACCTCTTGCCATTCATAATAGCCATCCGCCAAAATGAGACATCGTCTGCGTTTGTAGGCACTTCGGAAGGACGGTTTTTCTGTTAGCGTTTCTGAACGTGCATTTATCATCCTACTTCCGATTTTAGGGTCTTTTGCCCAAGATGGAATAAGTCCCCAATGGAAGAATTCAACTTTTTTCCCATCTCCATCAGATTCGTCATCATTCTGCGTGTTGGCAATGACAGCCACATCCTGTGTTGGTGTGATGTTGTATCTCGGAGAAATATTTGTTGGTAATTCACAGCCGCGAAAAATTTGTCCTAATAGTGTAGTGTCGCTTGTAAAGGTAAATCGTCCACACATTTTTTATCTCCTTTAATGACAAATGGGTTCTAATATTGCCTCTATTTGATCAAGGAAACCAGTTAGTACGGAGACCTATCTGTCTATTTGTTGCGAGTGTTTGCTGAAGAATGTATGAATTCAACTAACAAATCCTATTTTGATTGCGGCACCAGAATGTCGTCTCTCCATCTTAAACGGAAAGAGGGACGCACAAGTGCCTCTGGTGACTGGAGTGTTAGACCACCGTCTGCAGTCAATACGATACCGGTAACGAAATCTGCTTCATCGGATGCTAAAAAGAGTGCTACATTCGCGATGTCTTCAGGTTTGCCGTAACGTCCTATCGGATAACAATCACGCGAGGCTTGCTCCTCAAGCGCGTCCGCTGCGAGCGATGCTTCACCGCGTTCACCAACAATTTGGCCAGGGGCAATAGCGTTTGCTCGAATGCCTTCTCTGCCGTAATCAAGCGCAATGCTTCGCGTCAAGGCGTTTAACCCACCTTTTCCCGCACCGTAAAGCCCGAAACCTGGGTTTGTAATTGTAGCATTGACGGTTGAAATAAACACTAAGGTGCCGCCGCCGTTTTTAATCATCTCAGGGATACAATATTTTGCACCGAGCCATGGACCGCCAAGTGTTACGCCAAGGCTTTCGTTCCATTCTTCTGATGTAAATTCAATCGCTTTTTTGGTATATGAGTGTGCGGCGTTATGGACCAGTGTTGTAATTTTTCCGTAATTTGTTAATGCTGTTTCAACAAGCGTTTGCCACGTCTTTTCATCAGCAACATCACCCATCACAGCAACTGCTTCACCACCAGCATCTTGTATGCGTTGGACGGTTTCAGCAAGTTTTCCTTCTCGGCGGCGCGTGTTGACAACTACTTTAGCACCTTCGCAACCAAATCTGTAAGCGGTTGCCGCCCCGATACCACCCCATGCAGCACCAGCGACAATCGCTACTTTTCCTTCCAACCTCATAATCAATTCCTTTCTTAGTAATTCGCAAACTCTCAACTATTATAGCATATTTTTCATTAATATGCTATAATGTAAAAACTTAATTGAAGGGAGACCTTTGCGTGAAATCAGCAATAAAAGAGTGGCTTAACGACTGCACCGAAAAACTCAACGCAGGTGAACTGACAGCGGAAGATTTGCATGGGATAAAAGCAGCGTTGAATTCAGAAAAACAGAGTGTCCTATACCTCTATTCCAAATCGACCAATTTGCGTTCGCCGCTTGGCGCATGGGCGTTATATGACCCAACAGCACCTGACGATCCAGCGCTGCCGTCACAAGATCCGCCTTACGGTTCAGTACTTGACGCAGTTCGTGATGGGTGGCGAATTGTGCAATTTCCACGCCCCGAACTCCACAACTTCTCAGAAGTTGAAAACGCGTATCTTAGTTTTGAATTTATTTTAGAGAAAATCGTATAAGGAATAACACAAATGTATAACGTAGAACCGACACTAAATGATGACCAAGTCATGCAGTTTATCCATAATGGATATATCGCATTAGAAAACATCATTGATTCGGATTACAATCGTGAATGTGAATCCATTGGTGGAGGCGGTATGGGCGATTTTGTCCAATCCGATCAATTTCGCCGAAACGTCCTACTTCACCCGGAGGTTGCCGGTGTTGTGCGTTCGCTGTTAGGCGCGAATTTCATTGTGCCGACAAATGCACATCATCATCTGTTTGAAGCACCACACCGTGGACAAACATGGCATTCGGACGGACTCACCGAATACGGATATGGTATCACGCATCTCCAGTGCTACTACTATCCAAAAGAGGTCAGAATTGAAGATGGACCTACGATGATTTTGCCAGGGTCACACTTTCGGCTTGTTGACCGAGAGGCAATTGCACACTACGGTGATATTCTCGGACAATTATCGCTTACTGTACCCGCCGGCACCGTTGCAATGACACGTTACGGTATTTGGCATAAGGCAGGTCCAAAACTCAATGCCGACAGACGCGGTATGATTAAGTTTTCATATTTCCGAAACACTATGCCAAAACGGGATTGGGTACGTGAATCCGATGAAATTCCGCCTTACCAACATAAAGGAAGGCATCCGTATGTAACGGAGGTAGAATCTTATCGGGATCGGCATAGGGGGCAATTGACGTGGAACTGGTTGTGTGGATTAACAGAAGTGGAGGAGACGCTTCCACCCGTGAAAATGTTTAATCACGGTATCCCATTGTCAGAGATACGTCTTCAATAATTGCAGTATTTGGACATGCGCAAATGATGCTTGTATTGGTCTAAAACTCCCATTGCAACAATGTTACGCGATTATGCCATACGAGTCCTCCCATCGTGGTGCCTATGACTGCGCCCGTTAACACATCCGAGGTATAGTGCCGCCCAAGATAGATACGCGAAAAGCCTACCAGTCCCGCGCCAATGTATAGCGGAATTCGCCATTTGGGATACCGATAACCTAAAATCGTTGCCGCACTAAACGCAATAGCCGCATGTCCTGATGGGAGAGATGGATTCCCGAGAGTTTCATCAAGGGGGCGTTTCCTGCGAGTCAACCTTTTTAACCCGTATGTCATCACCCCCGCACTGATGTATGCTGAGGTTAACAGTCTTCCTGTTTTCCGATGGTCCTCATCTCCGTACGCCATGAGCAGAATTGATAATCCCATGATTGACCGATAATGCCCAAACTCTGTAATTCCTTCCATAACTGTCCACATCGGTTCGCTATGCGGCGGCGCGTCATAGATACGATCAAAAAGCTGCTGATCCCACCGTGCCAAAATGTTGTCGGCATTCGCATCTAAATCAATTGCAAACCAGCAGACAAAGAGAACACAGATCAGTGATGTCTGTTTTAAGCGTAGCGGAATGAAGTGTGATAAAATGAACCTTGATAGTTGTTGAAGGCACTTCAATTTTAACTTCTCTCTTTTACATCTTATTTTCTATATCTGATTTACCACGGTGCTTCGCGTTCTGTCAGGTTTCGCTTCGCTCTACCCATAAATCAACGGTATGAATGCCATTAGGCATTCCCCGGGTGTCAACTTAAGGAAATCTATATATTTTTCTAACAATGTTCAACACCCACTATGATTGAGACTGTCCCATATTTAGTTCCGTAGGAACGATATGTTTATAGAAAAAACGACACCTTTTTTCTTAAGTTCCGTAGGAACGATATGTTTATAATAATGGAAAAACAAAAAAGTCTTGAACTCCGTAGGAGCGACATAACAATATACACATTCCGCCCCGCTGGGGCTCAATATAGTCTTTTGACCGTTTTCTATAAACATTCCGCCCCTCTGGGGCTAAGATGTGATTTGCCAAAGCCTCGGAGAGGCGAAAGGTGTATAGCCGCATAATGTCCGTATTCATCAAGCCCCAGAGGGGCGAAAGGTGTATCAGAAGCACAAACTTTCCTTGCTAAATTGACACCTATAGGTGTCGCTTCGCTCTACCCGACCTACAAGGAATCTGATTTACCACGGTGCTTGCCGTTCAGGTAGCGGATCCACCGTCCATGCCATCCGATGAATAAGACGTTCCTGCATCTGAAGTTTAACGTCTGTGTAATCCGAATGGTCCCAGAGATTGTGTGTCTCTTTTGGATCATTTTCCAAGTCATAAAGTTCACCGCCATCTGTCCCGTGAGCAACGACTAACTTATACCTTTCGCTTCGTACCATCGTTGCATTCGCAGCAGGTTCACGATGCCATCCCATCGCGTTGTAATACTCACAGTAGACATCATCACGATGCGAATCCAGACTTTTTTCACCTGTTAGCATGGGCAGCAGACTTTGCCCTTGCATGCCAGAGTAACGTTTCAAATTGCTTGCTTCCAAAAGTGTCGGTGCAAGGTCTACCAATTCCACGAGAGCGTTCGAACGTTCCCCATTGTTCAGCATTCCCGGTCCTGAGATAATCAGCGGCACACGGATAGCAGGTTCATAAAAATAAGGCCCCTTCAGGTAGATACCGTGGTCGCCAAGCATTTCCCCGTGGTCGGAGGTGAAGATTACAATAGTGTTTTCTCTCTGTCTTGTTTCTTCTAAAAAATCAAGCAATCGCCCGACTTGTGCGTCTATAACGTCTATCATCGCCCAATACGCAGCGGTTACCCAACGGTGATCTGATTCGCTCATTTCTTGGTAAGGATACCCCGATTTTCCACCATAAGCACCACTGTAGTCAATCTGTTGCCAAATCGGTTTATCGTCAAGTTCACCTTCAACATAGTTCGGTAATGGGATATCGTCTAACATATCTCGGTATCGTTCTAATGCTGCTACCGGTGGATCAAACGCATGGTGTGGGTCAAACATATTCACAGAGAAAAGCCACGGTTGCTTAAATCGTGACGCATTGCTGATAAACGACATCGCCCGTTCAATACTCCATGTTGTTTGACTATGTTCCTCTGATGGAATTACGCGGACATATTTCGAGTCGGCAAAAGGTGCGCTGTCTCGGCGCAATCCTTTATCTGAAAGCCATTGAATATAATCATGTGTGGGCCAGGCATCAGCCGGATCGTGCGACCAAAAGAACTGGTCATAGCCATCATCAATTCGTTGTTCTGTTCCCTTGCAAACGCGTGGGTTGCACGGTGCAAGGTGGAGTTTACCTGCCAATCCACTCACGTAGCCAGCATCTTGAAGCAGTTTTGTTACAAGCACTTCATCGGGTGGGATTGCCTGTCCATTTTGCCGGCATCGTGTTGTACGCGGGTAGCGTCCAGTCAGAAAACTTGCTCTGCTCGGTGTACAAACTGGACTTTGTGAGAAAGCGTATTCAAAAAGCACACCTTCCCGCGCAAGATTATCTAAATTCGGTGTTTGGACATAAGGATTACCGTAGCAACCTAAGGTGTCAAATCGTTGCTGGTCACTACATATCCAGAGTATATTAGGAGGGTTTTCACGCATCTACTTCTGTCTCTGTTTGTTTAGACTTTTGGTATCGGTAAAATGTCCATATACCAGAGGCAATTACAATAACTAACAGACAGGCTATGCCGATATTGAGAATATTACGCCAAGGGTTAAGTCGCCACAGACGCTGCCCAGCTAATTTCGCAGCAGAAGTGCCTTTTTCTGCTTTCAATTTCACGAGTTTCCAATACTTTTTGATAAGTTCCGGTTGCTGGTATGCTTCGGCTAATTTTGCCGTGGCGACATAATAATTTACATCTTGAACCTGGGAACGCTCAATAGCATCGGCGAAGGTCGTAAACAACAAAACTGTTAAGTCTTCCGACATTGGTGGAAAATCTGTCGTTAACTCAATTCCGTTTTGGAAAGCATTAACCGCTTTTTGATGGTCATTTCGGCTAAATTCAAGTTCTGCAATTTCAAACCATGTCTTTTTGACTAATTCAATCGATTGCTCTATTGCAGCATAACCGTCGAACGTAAAGGTTGCTGAACCGTGATAGAGGTCCCCTTGCTTTGCGTAAAGTGTATAATCCGTTCCTGGCGTTAACATTTTCGACGCTTGCCAGTCTTGAAATGAATAGGCACCGTCTTCTTCAACGAGTGCCACGTATTCAGTGCCATCAATTGAAACCTGTGCACCAACAACCGAAACATCGGAAGGACCGGAAACAGTCCCGAAAACTGAAATCGGTTTGAGCGCCCATGCAAAATTGATAACTTCGCCTTGTTTTAACTTCAATTCATCGGTTTTAGCCTCTGGACTATTATAGCCCGCTTTTCTCACAGAAACAGTGTAGCTGCCTTGTTGTAAGTTCTCTGTGAAAAGTATTGGGGTCAATCCACTTTCTTTTTCGTTTAGTAAAATCTGTGCACCCTCTGGAAACGAAGTGACATTAATGGCAGGACTGAGTTTCATTACCGTTTCTTCAACGTCCCCGGTGGGTGCAAAAATTGCTTGTTCAAAAGCACTGTTTGTCTGTAAATGCTGATATATTTCAATAATACTGATGTGTCTGTTATAATCTGTGTCTATTTTTTCTTCAGACAAGGCATCAATCAGTGCCTGAAGAAAGGCATTCTTACCTACCGCATCAGGCGGTTGGATGACGTTTAGTGCCGCAGTGCCAAGCGTTTCTCTGTTGGCATAGTAGATAGTCAGACTGTCATCGTTTGCGTAACCATCAATGATTACAAGCCTACGATCCGCACCTGTTCCTTGCAGCCATTGATTCAGAACAGAATCCTGTATAGTCTCTTCCGACTGTGTTGAAAGGTGCATTGCGTTCCCACCACGCGGTTTGGAAACTGCACCGTGATAGAGAAAGATAAAGGTATCTATTTTTCCACGCGCGTGCCCGATATCAGCCAGAGCAATCTGTATTTCATCTTTAGTTGCTTGATCCCCTGCAAGACTGTGAATATGCTCCTGAGATACCTTTCCCTTTTCTTTTAAAAGTTTGTCCAGTGCTTTAAACAGTGCCCGTGCATCGGTATCAGGGGTAGTATCAACCATAAACCAATACGTTCCTGAATCGATGGGTTCAGCAAAAACTGTTCCAATGCCAATAATATAACAAGAAATAAAAAATATAAAAAAGGTATTTTTTCGTGTAGGCATTTACTTGTACCTAAGTTGAGAATTTTATATCAAAACTGCATTATTGCTTACGCTTAATTTATCAGAAATAGGAGAAAATTGCAAGGAAAACCGGGCCGCTTCGCTGGAAATAGATTGACGTAGGTCTAATATTGTGATAAACTCACGCTATTGCTAACGTAGCATCAATGACAGGGTGTTTTGTGTTTTGTGTTTTTAGGGTCTGTACACATTATCTTAACATCTGATATTTATCAAAATTCTTTAGATTTCAATGTTTATCAGTGTGTTGTTGGTATTTATTCATAAAATGCTCCCTGAGAGTAGACAAGATATGTCTTTGTCCAGAAGATCAAGTTGTATTTGGTGAAATGTTTTACGCACGGATTAGCTGGTGGGGATGCAGTTGTTGAACGAATTACGCATAATGTTTTTGCGGAGGCTTTCAGTATAGGCAATTAGGGAGTTGTTGAATTATATTGCTTTGGATGCGTAGAGTTCTACCACTAATCATTATTTGAGATTTACTTGACAAACTCATGTATTTATGTTAATATAATTATTACATAATAAAACAGCGGTGTCAATATAACCAAATATCCACAGAACATACATAATTGAAGGCATAGGTCGTGTAGAGCGTAGCGACAACTATAGTTATCAACTGAAGGCAAATTTGTTCATTTCCGTGCTAAATTTCACTTTTACTCGTAGGGCAATAGGTATAGCACAGTGTGAAACCTTCTCTTTAGCACATTGGTGGAAGACAAGGTTCATAGTTGCAAATGTAAATGTATTTTATTTGACTTTTTCGTGCATGAAATGTTATTATATATCTAATAAAGTAAGGAGGTAAACATGAAACAGGAAAGAAACATACTTGAGGAAAAAGAAAAGGAACGGCTTGAGGAAATTGAGACGTTTTTTCGCACTTTAGAGAAAAAAACTGAGAAATACCAAAAGTATTTTGCAGCTTTAGCAGCTCTACCTCAAGAACCTCAAAAAAAACAACCTTTCTCTCAATATGGGGATTCATCTGTCCCGCGTGGAGAACTTAAAAATGCCCGACTGGAATCAAATATCAGGCGAAATAAGTAATGTTGAAGCTAATATACTATCGGTTGGAGCACTTGACGTTGTGCGGAGGCGTTATTTGAAAGAGCTTCACGAATTAACTGATCGGAATGTAATAACTTACTATTCAGGTTGGTTGCAGAAGCCCGGTATAAAAGGAACTGAGATAAACGATGAAGATAAAAACGGATTTATGACCGCTTTGCACGAACTTGATCATACTAAAGGATTGGATCTTATTCTGCATACCCCTGGCGGAGAAACTGGTGCTACTGAATCTCTTGTTGACTATCTTCGTTCAGTATTCGGCATAAATATTAGAGCTTTTGTTCCACAACTTGCAATGTCTGGCGGAACAGTGATCGCTTGTGGATGTAAAGAGATTTACATGGGAAAACATTCCAGTCTTGGTCCCATTGATCCACAAATTGGGAGCATCCCCGCACAAGGAGTCGTTCAGGAATTTAAGCGTGCAAGTGATGAAATCAAGGCGAACCCAGACAATTTTCTTGTGTGGCAACCAATTCTCAGTAAATATCAACCAGCTTTCATCGGACGCTGCGAAAAAGCACTCAAAATGGTTGAGGATATGGTGAAAGACTGGCTTAGCACAGGTATGTTTGAAAATGAAGATGATGCCGAAGCAAAAGGCAGTCACATTGCAAACAGACTCGTAAATTACGAGTTTTTTAAATCTCATGATCGTCATATAACCCCGGAAGATTGCCTAGGAATTGGATTAAAGATCCGTTTTTTAGAAGATGACCCTGAGTTGCAAGATGCAGTTCTCTCAGTTCATCATGCTTGTATACACACCTTGGCAGGTTCGCGAGTTTTCAAAATCATAGAAAACCACACTGGAAAAGCATTTATGCAGTTGGCACCGCCGTAACTACCCACTTTTCCGTGATGCTTTGTGTGAGAACTCGTATTTGGTAGATATTGAATCTGAACGGACACAAGTTGCTAATTTACAAGAAGAGAACACTACACTTGATGACACTCACAATGTTGCGATTACACAACGAGATAAGTTCAAGCAAAAGTTTGAAGAACTCGTGGAGTCGTTTGGTCGGCTGAAAGACAAAATCAGTATCGTTCAATCACAAGGATTGTTGGGACGCATTAAGAAACGAGGTCCCGTCAATCTTGGATTGTATCCTGTGCCAGCTGTTGATGAGGATGAGAATGATAATACTGATGCTGAGGAAATACTGAGTCTGAAGAAGATGACGCGTAACGTTTCTGTGTTTTGAAGGGATTATTCAGTTCTGCCTCTTTTGCAAGTTGATTTACATACATAACAGTGGTAGACTTTGGGAAAATAAAGAATACCGCAAATGACTTCAACAACTTTAATTGTTTTAGGAGGTAGGGATGGATCATCATTCCTGAACAATATGTGCACTATCACAGCCTTTATAGTGAATACATTTGGATTTGCTACAAAACATCGTAAACTCAGAATTGTCTTGCTTATTATCGGTATTGTGTTTTCTATATGTTCTTTTATCGCAACACGAGATGACTTGTTACTTGGATTTATCAAGATAGCAATTGTATGGACAATTCCATATGCAATTGGCTCATTCATACAGAATAAAAGAAGTGGTAGAGATAATAGTCAACACAATTGATAAATTGATAGAAGGGTAAAGAAGACTCTTGAATTGAATGTGTTGTCCTTCCGAAAGTTCGTTCCACTTTGTATCGGTCTTTGTAGATTTTTTTATTAAACCAACGGAACATCCGAGCAATAACGATTGGTTCTTTTGCATTCCGTTTGTTCGGGTTGATCACCGGCAGCAACCCATGTTCTTTAAAATAAGTTTATGATTTGCTTTAGCGTCAAAACCAGAATCCAGTGTTAGGCAGAACCGCTTAATTCCATGCCAATCAGATGACTAAAGGTGATGAGATCGATGAAGGCTTCAGGCAAAATCGTTGTATTGTGTTCGTTGACTGGTTTGACAGTGATTGGACCAATGATGAAGCCTTGATTGTCAGTGATGATCAACTCTTTTCCACCTTTCTGATGTTTGTGTTCACAATAACCGATGCTGTCTCCCCTTTTTTACGACGGTATTTGACCCATCCCCATGAAGTTGAGTGGCTGTCAAGTTGGTCGGTATCCTGAAGATGTATGACAGATGCTTCAAATAGTTTCTCATAAGAACTGAAGTGCCACCGATTATGCCATTTATAGACGTTAGACCAATGGAGTTCATTACGCCGTGTTCGGAGTTGGTTCCATTGAATACCAGTATGTAAAACATTGAGGATATAGTTGAATATCTTATAGAAAGAAAATTTCGGTTTAGGACCTTTTATGCGTTTCTTTAGATGCGGTTTGATAAAACGATTAAAATCCTTACGCAAAACTTGCTTAGAAATACCATTGTATCTTAGGGATTTTTCTACCTATCTGCCATAACAACACCTTTCAAAAGTGATAAATATATGAAGAGGAAAAATGGGGCATAAATAAACTCTTGTATTCCGTATTTTACAATATCCTTATGATTTACTCAATATGAGTTCTGATATTATGTCCACTCTCAGTACCTCTTTTCCGTAAATTAACTTTTATTCTCATGAGGTGAATAACCATGTACGTCAAGACTATACAAGATGGGGTAATAAATCTTGCCCACTATCCTCGAATTAATGTGTATCCAGATCAGAACTCTTACTTCCTCTGTGCTTTTTCAAAGCCTGAGTTTTATGCTGTTGAACCTTATGATAGACTTGTCATAGCAAGGTTTTCCAAAAGAGAAGATGCAGATTACGCTCTCTATCACCTATTCAAATCCCTTGATACAGAGAAACCTACCTGGGATGTTAACAGCATAATACTCCTTTCTGATTTGTGGTATGAAATAAAACAAGAATGTAAAGGTAATGATCTTATAAGGAATGCAGATGTAAGTGTCACAGGAGTGAACGAAGTCACAATTACATACGAAGACGGATTTGACATAGAATATCGTAGTACCGAGAGAGAATCAGTTGAAAATAAACTGAAAGATGCTTTGAAACTCCTTGCTCCCTTTCATATAAAATGGATTCAGAGAGAATCTGTATAATTTTGGAAATTTGTTAACTTGAAATATTTAGTTCAAACGGTAGCAATGGTGGGTACAAAAAACCATAAATAATGTTCAAAGTTTGAATCCCAAATGCCTAACGGTCAACCAAATATCCTTTTAATCACCACCGACCAACAACGCGGCGACTGTCTCGGTATTGATCCTGACGGTCCCGACTGCTTGCAAACACCGAACTTGGACTGGATTGGTCGCAGTGGCACACACTTCCGCCGCGGGTACGCTGAATGTCCGAGTTGTATTCCTGCCCGACGTGGTATAATGACCGGCACCGCACCAGCAGCCAACGGAATGGTTGGATATACAGGAGCACAATGGGATCCGCCCCATACACTGGCTGGCGAATTGTCTGCTGCCGGTTACCAGACAGAGATGATCGGCAAGCTGCACCTGTCTCCACCGCGTAAACGATACGGTTTCGATCATCTCCAGTTGTCCGATGCTACGCATGGAACTGCTAACAACGATTATGTCGAATGGTTGCAGCAGTCCCACCGCCGCAACGATTATGATCCGGGTATGGCACACGGTGTCTCTGCTAACGGATGGGTTGGACGACCACATCACCTGCCCGAAGAGCAGATGCATACCTTCTGGTGTGTCGACCGCGCCCTCAAATTCCTACGAAAACGTGATCCGTCTGTGCCGTATTTTCTCAATATCTCCTTTATAGACCCACATCCGCCATTGACACCACCGCTCCACTATTACCAACGCTACATCCAACGAGAACTTCCGCCACCTGTGGTCGGCGATTGGGCACCTGAATTTGACGGTGCTCAGAAAGGGTTAAATCCAAATGCTTGGGAGATAAACCTTGACGAACACGATATGCAATGTGCACGTGCCGCCTATTATGGGATGATTAATTTTATTGACGATCAGATTGGCAGGCTGCTTCAAAATGCAGGTAGTCTGAATGACTGTCTCGTTATTTTCACATCTGACCACGGTGAAATGTTGGGCGATCACAACATGTTCCGTAAAACCTTCCCTTACGAAGCCTCTGCACGAGTGCCTTTCCTTATGCGCGCACCAGCAAAATGGGGGTATCCAAAAGAATCTGTTTGCAATAGTCCTGTCGGTCTGCAAGACATCATGCCCACTATTCTTGATGCAGCAAAGATTGAGATTCCCAGCACCTGTACCGGAAAAAGCCTACTCCCCATTATGCGTGGCGATACCGACCGAGTGCGGGACTGTCTACACGGAGAGCACTCCGGTTGCTATAATTACAAACACGGCAACCACTATGTGACTGACGGACACCACAAGTATATCTGGTATTCTCAAACCAGCAGAGAACATCTTTTCAATCTGCAGGATGATCCACACGAGACAATTGATTTGGCAAGTGAAAGTGACGCTGAAACCCGCTTAAAGCCTTGGCGGAATCGTCTGATTGAGTTTCTCCGTGACCGCCCTGAAGCCTTTACTGATGGCACAAACCTCATAGCAGGGAAACCCCATAACGCTTTGCTGCCAGACTATCAACCCGATACCACCTATCCTTATTTATAAAGTTTCTGCTTAGGGAAAAGCCTTAAATTTGTTTGCGTATTCAGTGATGGCGTGCTATCCTATTCAGTATGGATAAGGATACACAAAACCTCTCAGTGATGCATGCCCCTGGTGCAGTCCTCTTAATCTCCTGTTACGAACTCGGGCACCGACCAATGGGACTGACGCGTCCACTCGGTGCGCTTGCAGCTGCTGGATTTTCTCCTGATGCAATTGACATCGCAGTTGAATCCTTAGATGCTGAAAAGGTTAAACGCGCTCAGTTCATCGGCATCTCTGTTCCGATGCATACTGCCTTGCGACTCGGTGTTCACCTTCTCCAACGAATTCGAGAACTCAATCCAGATGTTTCAATATGCATGTATGGACTTTATGCGGAACTTAATGCTGACTACCTGCTTTCACACGGTGTTGACTTTTGCATAGGTAGTAAAGCGTCGACACAACTTATAGCGTTAGTGCAATCCCTTATAGAAAAAAAAGAACTTGAGGAACAGAGACCTTGTCCTACAATTATTAATGGAAAACTACCCTCTCTGGAAAAGTACGCACGATTTGAGGATAATGGTGAGGTGCGAACCGTCGGGTATACGGAGACAACGCATGGATGCAAGCATCTTTGTACGCACTGCCCTATTCCACCTGTCTATAATGGCAAGTTTTTCCCTGTTCAACGGGAAGCTGTGTTAAACGAAATTCAGAAACAGGTTGCTGAAGGTGCAACACATATCACGTTCGGCGATCCGGATTTCCTTAACGGACCGATGCATGGACTTCGCATTCTCCGCGCAATGCATGTGGCTTTTCCTAATCTTACTTTTGACTTTACAACCAAGATTGAACATATTCTCAAAAACAACAAACACTTCTCCGAATTTGCGGAACTTGGATGCCGATTCGTGATCTCTGCTGTGGAATCGCTGAGCGAGAAAGTGCTAACGATTTTGGAGAAACATCACACTCGCGCAGATGTTGAAGCTGCAATTGAGATTGTTCATAATGCGGGAATCGCACTCCGTCCGACATGGGTACCGTTTACACCATGGACAACATTAGACGACTATCTTGAAATCCTTGAATTCGTTGATACACATCGTCTCGTTTATCACGTTGATCCTGTGCAGTTTGCTGTTCGGCTGCTCATTCCACCTGGTTCATATCTACTGAACCGTCCCGAGACGAAAACACTTTCCCTCACACTTGACCAAACTGCTTTTAGTTATATGTGGACACATCCCGACGCACGGATGGATGAACTTCATAAAACTGTCAACACGCTCGTAGAAAACGACGCGCGGACCGGTGTTGATGCATTAGATACTTTTTATCGGATATGGGAACTTGCCGCTGATATGCAAGGACAGGCTATGCCGAAACAGAAAAGAGAAGTGCATCTCCCCGCACCTCGGATTACTGAGGCATGGTTCTGCTGAGCAGAGCCTACTGAGGGGCAGTTTGCTCCGATTCAGGTTTAGTTTGTCAGGACAATGTTTCGGAAGTGAGAAAATGGTTTAGCAACCACGTCTTCGCGCGCTTTTCATCAATCAGAGATAGTATTGGAAATCCATACGCGAAACTTTAGCACAACTAAACAAAATCGCACATACTTTTTACATGAGACCTTATTTTTGATCAGGAGCAGAAATAGTTTCCCATTCTGGCCAAATTTCTATGGCAGATTCTGGCAAAATAGTTAGTGATCCCTCTTGACTCATAAGTTCAACTTGCAGGTTATTTTGCCCTACTTCTCTTTGTAACGGCAATAACCAATAAGCGTGATACATATCGCCATCCACATAACCGCCAACACATATATCTTCCAGATGTTGATAGATAATGTCTGCATCCCCTTGCAACTGGTGTATTGCCTGTCCATTCTGTTCAATCTGAACGGTAAGCGAAGATGAAACCGAATTCAACCAATCCGCTCGAAGAAAAAGTATCGGCTGACCGTCTGTATTTTCTAATTCAAAGGTTGCTTCAACAGCATTTTTCTCTCCTGCTGACAAAGGCATCGGAGATTTTACCAGCGAGTGCTTGGCAAAAACTGACTGCGCCGCTCCTTGATGTAAACACGCAAACGGATCGCCGTAGGCATGCCATTCTAAAAACGTCATCAAGTGTGTACTTTTCTCTCTATCAAGTCGCTGGATAGTTCCTGTCTGTTCAAGTTCCAGTAAAATGTCGCAAAGATTCGTTACATTCGCGTATTCGGCGCGTGCTACAGAAAGCAATTTTGCCACGGACCATTCTGGATGTGCTTGATATGCATCAAGGAAATGCATTACTAACTGATTAGTATACCGAGCCGGAGTCATTCCTGCAACGGTAGCTGTACTACCCAGATAAGCACGACAACCTTTGTTTAAAAACGCTCGTAACAACGCTGAACCCGGTGGCGTGGTGGCACATCCATCAACAATCGCAATTGGATGACGCGACAACGTTGGCATTCTTTTTGCCGTCACAAAATCCTCACCGAATCTATTACTCAAACTTTTCGGAGTTCCATGTCCGAAGTGGATAATAAGATCTGATTGAGGTAGCTGTTCCGCTCCTCCTCTTCCCATGACTGCAACTTGATGTCCTTGTTGTGTCAATAGATCAAGAAATCGCTGGGTTTCCAGATGGATACGAGTATCCTCCGAACATAAGATCGATGCCTCTGGTCCTCCGACTTGGCTATTTTTGCTGAGTTGCCGCTTCATTGCTTCGGTGTTTCCAAGAATCCGTGTCACCACAACTTCAGGAAGACCATCGCCATCTAAATCAGCATAAAAAGAATCTGTGTGAAGGCGTAATCTGTCCAAACTAATTTCCCACATCGGAATAATGTTCTCATCTCCTACCAATATGAGATAATCCAGTTTTCCTCCAGTTCGCGAGAGGATTTCAGATTTGATTTCCCTTGCCATTTCTGTTAACTTAGGGTTGGGATATTCCGGAATTTTAATATGTTTTCCTGTCTTTTCTTGGTATATCTCATCAATATCAAGTATACCAGCATTATGTCTACGCGCGAACGTCTCAATCGCTTTTTGGATATTCGATACATCTTCGGGGTAAACATCCGCAAGATAGGTCATATTTACCAGTAGCAACGTCTTCATTTGAAATCTCCATGTTTCTCTTTTGTTTTGCATTATTAGTATACTGACATAATTGTCACTTTTCAAGCCTGATTAGAAACCGTAAAATTTTCCTTAATCAAAAGGTGAAGATTTGATAAAATAGTTGGGAACTCTGAATTCCAACAACACTTAGTTTACAAGGAAGAATAGAAATGGAACAACGTCCAAATATCTTGTGGTATTGTACAGACCAGCAGCGTTTCGACACCATCGGAGCGTTGGGAAATCCACATATCCATACACCAAGACTCGATGAATTTGTGCGACAATCTGTCTCATTCACGCACGCCTATTGCCAGTCTCCCATCTGCACACCTTCGCGTGCAAGTTTTATGACAGGGATGTATCCATCCGCCATAAGCGTCACTGGTAATGGAAATCCGGTTTTTCCACAATATTATGAAGATCGGTTAGTTTCTCATGTTCTTGCTCAAGAAGGTTACGATTGCGGCTTAATCGGCAAACTACATCTCGCAAGTGCATTCGACGCACAAGAACATCGCGTTAACGATGGCTACCGCTACTTCCAATATAGTCACGACCACGGAAAACCGAACGCATTCGGACATGAATACGCTGATTGGATCCGAACACAAGGTGAGGACCTTGGTAAACTTTTGCAACAGCGAGTAGTCGTCCAAAAACCAAAGAAAAACACTGGGCAATTTCCTGAACCGACTCCCGATTGCGATAATATCCCACCCCATCTCCATCAAACCTACTGGTGCACCGAAAAAACGATTGAATTTATCCAAAAAAATCGCCGGAAAAACCAGCCGTGGATGCTCAACATCAATCCCTTTGATCCGCATCCAGGGTTTGACGCACCTTGGGAATACTACCGACGTTATGACCCAGAAACGCTACCCGGTCCTTACTTCCGAGAAGGCGATATAGCCTGTCAGTCCAAGTTAACAGATGCGGGTATTGATTTTCAATCGAAGGCGAAACATCCCTCAGAATTTGATGATAAGCAGGTACAAGCATCCTATTACGCCATGATTGAATTGGTTGACCATGAATTTGGGCGTATACTTGACTATCTTGATGCGGAAGGACTTCGTGAAAACACTATCGTCATCTTCACTTCAGATCATGGAGAATCGCTCGGAGACCACGGATTGCTATACAAAGGGTGTCGTTTTTACGAGGGATTGGCAAGGGTGCCGCTTATTATCTCATTACCAACGCACTTCTTGAAAAACGTTCAAAGCGATGCACTTGTTGAACTACTTGATATTGTCCCCACACTATACGATATGTTGGGTATAGAAATACCTTACTACGTGCAAGGCAGGTCACTTGCGCCACTCCTACGCGGTGATGCTCGTACCAACGAACACCGAGAAGCAGCTCGTTGTGAATTTTTCGGAGCACTTGCAACACCCGATCAAACACATGCCACAATGTATCGGGACAGGCGTTGGAAACTCGTTGTATATCACCAAAAAGGTATTTGCGAACTATACGATCTTGAAAATGACCCGTGGGAACACAACGATCTCTCCGAACATGCGGATTATCAAGATATTAAGTGGGAACTCATGCAAAAGAGTTTTGATGCTACCGTCTATGCACACCCGCAAATGATACCCAGGGTGGCTTCCCATTAGTGCGTTTTTTGTTTCCGATTTTAAGCCGCTTCTTAAAAATTGTGTGCTAAAGCGAGGTGGAAAATAGATGACCGTAAGAGCACTTCTACTCGGTTTAGCACTCGTCATTGTACAAACAGCAATTACCCCGTACAACGATTACTATCTCCAAGGCACAGACATCGCCGGAAATCATTTCCCTTTAGGTGCTGTCTTTACATTGATCTTTCTCACACTTGTCATCAACCCTATTTTAAAAAGGGTGTTTCCTCGCGCAACACTAAATCCAGCGGAGTTGATCGTAATATGGGTGATGATGGGGGTCAGTTCAGCGATTCCGTCAAAAGGAATGATGGGATTTTTACTACCCTATTTGGCTGCACCTGTCTATTTTGCTACACCTGAAAACGAATGGGCAGAAACACTTCATGCTCACTTTCCTGAATGGTTAATAGTCTGGGATAAACACGCTGTTACCAATTTCTATGAGGGAGAGTCGTCTGTTCCGTGGGTGCTTTGGATAAAACCGATTGTAGTATGGTCAGTTTTCATCCTTTTGTTCTATTGTGTAACAATCTGTGTGTCAATCATCTTGCGAAAACAGTGGGTTGAACGCGAAAGATTTATTTTTCCGCTTGTTACCGTTCCTGTAGAGATGGTTCAGCAAGCCTCGATGCAAAGAGGTGTGAGCAGTCTCTTCAGGAATCGCCTTGTATGGGTAGGATTCGGGATCGCTGCTGCATTCCATCTACTTAACGGACTGCACGAGTATTTTCCCGCGCTTCCGTCTATTCCGAATCGATATGACCTCTCCGCGCCATTTACAGAGCGTCCCTGGGTCGTAATGAGATGGTGGCCCCAATTCCGGTTCTTTCTTTATTTTTCTGTTATCGGCATAACTTATTTTCTCGCGATGGAGGTATCGTTTAGCTGCTGGTTTTTCTTTCTGTTTTTCAAACTACAGTATATCATTATCAATGCTTTTGCCATCCCTATCAGTCCTTGGATTTGTGCCAGAGGACAGACAATGGCTGCCTATGTAGTGATGGTTCTTGCGTTTTTAATCAACAGTCGCTTGCATATCATAGACCTTCTAAAGAAAACATTCCTGCAATCCTCCACTACAACTATCAACGACTCAGATGAAGTATTGCCGTATAGATGGGCAGTTCTGGGAGCAATTTTTAGTTTCTTTCTGCTTGCCGGCCTCTGTGTTTACGCTGGGATGTCGTTTTGGGTTGCCTGCAGCATTATCGCACTGTTCCTGATTACCTCTACAGCACTGTCGTGGATGGTGGTCAATGGCGGAATGTTGCTGATTCAAGCACCTATGTACCCCGTAGAATACTTTGA
Organism: Candidatus Poribacteria bacterium; assembly: GCA_028824685.1. Lineage (GTDB taxonomy): Bacteria > Poribacteria > WGA-4E > WGA-4E > WGA-3G > MSPOR6. The sequence goes on along the minus strand of JAPPCZ010000007.1, from coordinate 10,475 downwards.
GATTGTTACAGGTTCAAGGATCATCAATGCAAGCAGCTTAGCACTTCTGGGATTTCAACGGGTAATGATGCGCGACTGGGGTGGCATTTTGATGCCGAGTGTTCTGCACGGCTTCAAAGCAGCAGACCCACTCCGATTAAATCGAAAAAGTGTGTTGGGCGCAATGGCACTTGCTATTGTTGTTGCTATCGGTGTTTCCTACGCCGCTTCGCTCCCTTTAATTTATGAAAAAGGAGGCTTAAATCTGCAAGGCGGTCCCTTCGTCGGAGCACCAAGATATTTTAATCACATGGTTTCACTCATTCAATATCCGAGAGATGCGAAATTAGGAGAAGCCTACAGCATGATTTTAGGCGTCGGAATCACATCTTTTCTACTCATTATGCAACGCCAATTTATGTGGTGGCAGCTACATCCGATTGGATATGTGATGGGAGCGGTTTATTCCTCCTATTTTCTTTGGTCATGTATATTTATTGGTTGGTTTTTGAAGTTTTTGGTGCTGAAATCGGGCGGCATCGGATATTTTCGCAAGTTTCGTCCGTTGTTCATGGGATTGATTATAGGTGAGTTTGGTATCGTCGGCACGTGGATGGTGCTTGGAATGTTTACAGGTGTAAATTATCATGGTGCTTTACCGGGCTAATCTGATTGCTGCAAGCACATTAGCATATTTCTTGATAATGTGCGATCTATTTTGCGATCTTCAAATTTCATAATTCATGTCACATTTTTGTTACAATTTTTGTTGTCTATTTTAAGAGTTTTTGTTATAATTGGACATTATAGTAAGGTCTATAATGTTTTTGAGACACCTTTATGCCCGTTGTGATTTTCTGGCGAATGTAACTACAATGGAATATCTGATTACAAACGCCACAAATTCAATCTAAACCTGAATCAAAACATACGTTTTAAATTAGTGAAAACGATCAATTTGATATTGGAGGAAACGAAGATGAAATTTGAGAATCAAAGTGGATCAATGTTAGTTTGGTTAAGTGTTATAATTTTCACATTGTCGGTCACCAGTATCACCTATGCTGCCTTGGTTGACGAGGGGACAATTGAAGTGATATATCTCTTTGACGAAGGAAAAGGGGAGGTGGCCACAGATTCTTCTCCCCATGGGCGAGATGGAGAAATAATTGGTGCACAATACGCCCAAGGTGTTTTTGGCACCAGTCTACGATACGATGGAGAAGATGACAATCTGATCGTTACCGGTTATGCTGGTGTTGGCGGCACAGAACCCAGAACAACGCTCTTTTGGTTTAAAGCCAATGGCACAAGAGACCATTCATGGGTGAAGTGGGGACCTAATGCGTCTGGAGAAAAATACTACATCCGCGCGCATGTAACAGGTGAGAATTGCTTCTTAAGAATTGAGGTTAATGGAGGACAGAACTATGGGAATACCAACGTCTGTGATGGCGAGTGGCATCATTTAGCAGTAGTTTTTCCTGAAGGTGCAGACTCCGTGCAAGACCATGATCTCTATGTTGATGGTGAACTTCAAGAGAAGATAGGCAACGATAAAGAGATGAACACGAACGGTGAAGCGCAGGATGTAAATATCGGCGCACGTCTAACGGGTCACACATTTATGTTGGGCTTTTTGGATGAACTCGCTATTTTTAGTGCGGCCTTGGATGTGGACCAGATCAATGCCATCCGAGAAGATGGATTGCATGGTTCCGTCAGCGTTGATCCGCAAGGTAAATTAGCCACAAGTTGGGCGAGAATTAAGAAGTATTAACATTTGTTGGTTATCAATTTTCATTCTATTGTAGGAGCGGTTTGAAACCGATCCTACAATAGGTGTTCCATATTTTAAGATTTCACAACACATCAAACCTAAGATATTTTAGAAACGTCTGATGTATTAAAATTCCAAAAAGAAATAGAAAAAGGAGAGCAGCGTTCCATACTGCTCTCCTTTTCTTTTTTGTTAACGCGATATCGCTGAACCCACTCCTCAGACACACTATCCGCTTGTTTCAGCAAGCGTCTTTCTCCAAATACAAGGTTTTCAGGATAAGAAATTTTTAGCCAATCCATAATCCTAAGTGCGGTTTCCTCATAGTAAGGCACAAAATCTTCATAAATTACCGTAAATGGAGTAATATTGAATCGTGTAAAATACTCTTGCCATGCTGCTTCGTGTAAAATAATTTCCTGAATCAGATAGTCAATTGCTGCAAAGTTGTACTCCAGCTCTTTTCCCAGTTTAGGCATAGGGTCACCTATTCTTTTCCACCAAACCAATCCCTGAAGTCCTTTCCAAAAAGAGACTGCCTGACGCACCTTATCTCGGCGCATTATCCAGATATAATTCAGATTAGGAAATAGTTCTGACAGCACTGTATACGGAGACAGATCACGATCTTTAAATTGCGGTGTTTGGCGCACTTTACCGATGAATTTATCAAAGTATCCCCACATAAGTTTTGTTCCAAAAACACCGTTTGGAGTTGTGCTTTTCTCTTTCACTTTATTGAGAAAATCGGCATAGTCCGTTGCGCCCCATTTTCTTGCCCACTCTTTATCGTCCCAAAAATATTCTCCAGGAATTCCAGCGAGACCTGTATTCTCCAAAGCTTCAAATAGCAGGTAACCTCCACAACGAGGTGTTGCACAGATTAAGTATGAGACGCGTGGTTTCATAGGAGATGATCTCCTTTCTTATCTGTTATTAGTTGTTGACTTATTGTTTTCGCTTAAATAATGATGAAATGCGGGAAACAGTGGCATTTTTTGGACTTCAGCGGGCCAAATTGTACTGAATTTATCTCGCATTTTTCTTGCTGTCGCGCCAAGTGCTTGTAGATAACCGTATTCTTCAGTCAACTGTGCCAACATGCCTAAACGGTAGAAAACACGTCTACGCACCGCGGGTAACCCCCAATGATTGTAGTTCGGATCAGTTCTCAACGCTTCATAATCTCCAGCAGGACGATCATTTATGACATTGCTAAACACGGCTTTTGGCGGTTCGAAAAACCGGTAAATGCAGCGGATTGTCTCATAAACACATGCCTCTATGATACGTTGATAATACCATTCGTCGTCTTGTGCCTCAGGGCAAGCATTGGCAAGTTCGGACCGGTATATCCTTTCCATCTCCCGCACTATATCGTCAGGAAACCGAGAAACGTCCGCCCACATATCAAGATATACACGAATCTGAAACCCATCAACCAACACATGTTGAAAGTGCCCAAACTCGTAGTCGAAAACATAAACTTTCGATTTTGAAGTAGAATGATAAATATTTACAGGATAGAGATCACCGTGGGTTAGTCCGTGAAAACGATTGGAAGGCTCCAGGAATTCAACAAGGGATTTTAACTCGGAAAAGGATTCTTGGCAGGGTTCAACACCTGCGGCATCGCATATCTCCGTCAACTTTTCAGTATAAACACTATGTAAGTCTTCATTTCTCTCTTTAATGCGGACAATTGAATTCCGTATTTTGAGGAATTCTGCTGCTTTGCCGATTGAGCGAGCATTTATCTTTCCAAGTGCCTTAGCGCATTCAATCAAAACCATTTTTGCTGTTTGGCTATCATCAGAAAGTAATATTGCTCTCAAATTCTGACCGTCACCCATATCTTCCATTACGATCAGAGGCACATTATTCTTTCCAGTATACCCACACCCATAAAAACACGGTGTAACGCTATTTTCCCCCATCTGTTCATTCAAGAATTGTAGACATGCCCATTCAACACGGATCCTCCTTGCCCGTTTACGTTTAACGAAAACGGTTTCGGGTATCTCATTAGGTCCCGAGAGAATTCTATAACGGTATAGAGATTGAGGGTGGATATTCTCACCTTTATCAAGACGAACCTCTCCACCGAACTTTTGTGAGAGTATCGCCTGAACTGCTGAATTCACATTTTTGAAGGAAGTATTGTTATTTGTTGTCATACGGACGTTCTCAGGAAAAAGTCTTATTATAAACTCTACGGACATTTTCGGAGATTGTTACATCCTCAAATCTTCTGTATCTGTGTCTTTGCACTTGTTTATTTTAGGCGATTTTGCTAAAATCACTTTCAAATCTTGAATCAGGTAATGCTTCAATATCCCACAGTAAAGTAAACATTTTACGATGGAGGAAAAAATGAAATTCGGAAATCAAAGTAGATTGATGGTCTTATGGCTAAGTATCATTCTTACAGTGTCAATCTCCAGTATAAGCTACGCTGCAGCTATTGAGAAAGATACACTGGAGGTTGCTTATCTGTTTGACGGGAATAGTGCCAACGTTGTCAAAGATATATCTGGAAATGATCGAGATGGTGCACTTACTGGGGCAAAACGTGTCAAAGGTGTGTTCGGAAACGCTTTAGAATACGATGGAAGCGATGATAACGTCATTGTCACAGGCTACAACGGTATCGGTGGGACTGAGCCACGAACAACTGTTTTCTGGTTTAAATCTACAACAGTCCGTGACCATTCTTGGGTCAAATGGGGTGTGAATTCTCCGAGCCAAAAATACTACATCCGCGCACACGTCCGCGGAAATGAATGCAACTTACGGGTGGAAGTCAACAGCGGCAACAATTTTGGCACAGACAACGTCTGCGATGGTGAATGGCATCATTGTGCAGTGGTTTTTCCGAAAGGATCGGATGCGGTGAAAGACCACGATCTATATGTAGACGGTAAACTTCAGGAAAAAGAGGGAACAGAATTTGCGATGGACACCAACGCTGATACCCAACCGGTCAATATGGGAGCAAGGTTGGCAAACCACACCTTTATGCTCGGTTCATTTGATGAAGTCGCTATCTTCAATGTGGCTTTGGATTTGAAGCAGATTAATGCTATCCGAAAGACTGGGTTACAAACTGCACTTGGTGTAGACCCGCAAGACAAATTAGCCACAAGTTGGGCAATAATTAAGGCGTATTAATCTGTTTTCCTGTAGGAGCGACCTCGCGGTCGCGATGCTGATTAATCCCACAAATCAAGCCCCAACAGTTTTCGCCCCAAAGGTGTCAATTCCGGTGATCCATAGTTCTTCGCTTCCCATCCGCGTGGATCGCCGGGATAGGGGCCGTGTCCTAATGCTCTTCGTTCTCGCCACAATGTGAGGCGCTCTTGCCGCCGCTCTTCATTCATAGGATTAGGAACACGATAATAGTTCATATATTGCGCTAATCGCGGTTTATCGGATGTGTTGCGACCGTTGCCGTGCGGAAGTGCTACATGCCATATCAGTAGCGAACCTGCCTTCGCTGGCACTTGTATGAATTTTTCCCGATATATTTCCGGTGTAAGTTCTGGCACCCACGGGTTTTCTTCGTCAATCAGTGACTTATGCGCACCGGGCCAACACACAAAAGACCCTTGATTTTCGGCTGTGTCTCTGAGAAACAAAACACCTTGTGTGCTAAACCTGACCGGTAGTTTTGAAGTATCCGCATCCCAATGGTACATTCCCAGATGGTCCCACTCAGGGTAGTCGGGATGTTTAGGCGGTTTCATGTTGACTCTATCGATATGAACCCAAATACGTTCTGTGTCATATACCTCACTATAAATCTGATGGATTGGTGGATGTTGATAGACATTCCACATGGTTTGATGAAAATACATTTCTACCATGCCTGCACCAGGTTTGTGAGGCGCACGATACCAGTCATTTGGGTCTGAAGGATCCATCTCCAAAAACGCGAAAATCGCATCAACGACTGCTTCACAAAGTTCAATCGGTACAGCATTTTCAATGACCATATAGCCATATTCGTCAAAATGATCGTGATGTGCTTGAGTTAGTATTGCCATTACTTTCCTTTAGTATTTTGATGAGGTAGTAGGTTCTCATAGTGCTTTGATAACCACAATGGTCATATCATCGTTTTGTTGAGCGTTCCCTGAGAAGTCACGTACATCGTTAATAATTGCCTCAGCTACCGCTTCTGCGGTCATCATTTTATCCAGTCCCTTAATAAGATGGGGTAAGCGGTCAGTTTCCATGTAAAGTTGGTCAGGATTGTCACTTTGAGATGCTTCCGTAATGCCATCGCTGAAAAGGATTACTAAATTTCCAGATTTCAGTTCAATGGGAGGTGTCTCATCATATTCAGAAGATTTAAATGCACCTAACGGCATTCCATCTATCAAGAGTTCTTCAGTATCATTTTCCCCATGCTTGATAATAGGATAAGGAATTCCAGCGTTTGCATATTTAAGGGATTTACCTTTGGGATAAATGGTCAGTATTGCCATTGCACAATTGGTATATTGTTGAAATCGAGGATAAAGGTTCTGGTTTAATGCCCACAACATTTCAGATGGAGACATCTCCAACTTAGCCACAGAATGAAGTGCTCCAGAAGATAAAATAGCATTCATTGCTCCTTTCATACCTTTACCGGTAACATCAGCCAATACAACGGCAAGCGCGCCGTTCCCAAGAGGCACATAGTCGAAGAAATCTCCACTGACGGTGCGGGCAGAGAGACAAACACCTGCAATCTCAAACCCCGGGACTTCAGGTGCCGTTTGGGGGATTAACCCCAGCTGCATCTCTCTCGCATCGGCGAGCTCGGAAACTGCTTCTTGCTGATAGGCTAAAACCCGCTGTCGCTGGTGGTGGTAGCGATAGGCTAAAACGCCACAAAGCAACAGTAAAACCACAATTGCGCCACCTGAGGGATAAAGAATCCATCCATTTTGGAACCACGGCAACACAACGGTCAATGTTAGACTCGCAGGGGTAGAGTAGTTTAGGTCTCTGTCAATAGCAACAACCTCGAAAGTATAAGTTCCGGGTTTGTCAAAACTGATGTTGAACGTATCTGATCGGGTCGGTTCGCGCCAATCAGAGTCAATCTCTTTAATGCGAACCCGGTACTGTCGTTTCTCTTTCACGGTTTTGAAGTCGATACTACTGTACTTGATAGTTACCCGAGTATCAGTAGTAATGTCTTTAATTGTCTTGAGAGTACCAGTTTGGATAGAAGTGTTGTGGCTCTGAATCGAAACGATACGTACGCTCGGTGGAACCCGATTCGGATTGTATTGGGTTACCCCTTCAAGTGTTCCAAACCAGAACTTCCCATCCGAATCTTGAGTAATTCCCAAAACGTGATTATTTATGAGTCCATCTCGCGTATCTAAAGATGTCCATGAGGTTCCATCATATCGGGAGACTCCGCCGCTGTGCGTCCCAAACCAGAGAGAACCCTCCCGGTCTTGGTAAATCGAGGCTACATCATTTTCTGCGAGTCCATCATTAGTTGTGAAGTTGACGAACTTTTCGCCATCGTAGCGAGAAACTCCATCGCCGCCTCGGGCTCCAAACCAGAGGTATCCATCTCGGTCTTGAAATATAGCCCATACCGAGTTGGATGTGAGTCCATCATCGGTTGTAAAGTTGACGAACTGATTATCACGGTATTGATAGATGCCACCAACAGAAATTCCAAACCAGAGGGAACCCTCCCGATCCTGACTAATTGAGGTCACACTTTTTCTCCCTGTCCCCCAAGGTCTAAAGTTTACGAACTTTTCGCCATCGTAGCGAGAAACTCCATTATCAGAGGTTCCGAACCAGAGGTATCCCTCTTGGTCTTGATGGATAGTCCATACTTGGTTAAATGCGAGTCCATCATCGGTTGTAAAGTTGACGAACTTTTCGCCATCGTAGCGAGAAACTCCATTATCTGTTCCAAACCAAAAGTATCCCTCTTGGTCTTGATGTATTGCCCATACCGAGTTGGCTACGAGTCCATCATCGGTTGTGAAGTTGATAAATTTTTCGCCATCATATTTGCTAATTCCGCCCTCGGTTCCGAACCAGATGAGACCTTCTCGGTCTTGATAAACGGTGAAAACAACGTTGTCCACGAGACCATCAGCAGTAGTGAAGTTAATAAAACCGTTGCTATCGTATTGGCTGATTCCCTTGCCCGGACTTGAAACCCAAAAGTCCCCCGCTCTGTCTTGAATGATATTCCATACGGAATTATCAGCGAGTCCCTCATTTGTTGTGAAGTTGATAAACTTTTCGCCATCGTATCGGGATATCCCGCCTTCCCAAGTGCCAAACCATAGGAAGCCATCTCGGTCTTGGTGAATCGTCCGGACAAGGTCGTTAGCGAGTCCTTCATTTGTTGTGAAGTTAACGAACTCTTCGCCATCATAACGAGAAACCCCACCGTTTGTCCCGAACCAAAGGTGTCCCTTTCGGTCTTCGTGGATAACCGAGACAAAATCGTTAGTGAATCCCTCATTTGCTGTGAAGTTGACGAACTCTTCGCCATCGTAGCGAGAAACCCCACTGTATGTCCCAAACCAAAGGTTTCCCTCTTGATCTTGGTGGATTGCAAATATGGAGTTCGCTACGAGTCCATCATTTGTTGTAAAGTTGACGAACTCTTCGCCATCATAACGAGAAACCCCACCCCGCGTTCCAAACCAGAGGTATCCGTCTCGGTCTTGATGGATAGCCCATACGGAGTTATCTCCGAGTCCCTCATTTGTTGCGAAGTTAACGAACTTTTCGCCATCGTAGCGAGAAACTCCATTGTCCAAGGTTCCAAACCAGAGGTGTCCATCTCGGTCTTGATGAATAGCCCATACGGAGTTATCAGCGAGTCCATCGTCAGTTGTGAAGTTAACAAACTTTTCACCATCATAGCGAGAAACTCCACCGTTGTTGGTTCCAAACCAGAGGTATCCGTCTCGGTCTTGATAGATCGGCCGTACGTGATTACTTCCTAACCCGTCAAGATAAGTATAGTGTTTCCATGTTCCATGTTCGAAAGGAGGAAAATGAAAATCTATATTAACATTAACCGTATTTTGTAGGTCAACATGGGCGATTAGGTTTGGATTATCGTTATGCGTGTCCCAGGTGTGGCAACGTACCTGATACGACCCAGCAATCAGGTTGGTGAATTGATACCTACCTCTGCTGTCTGAGAGAGTCGTTGCTCTCTTTTGACTGGCACCATCCTCTCCGATTAAAATTGCCTCCACAAGAACACCAGCATTTGGGGTATTATTGTCAAGTGCCAATAGGTTCCCAGAGATACTAATAGCCTTCCCTAACGTCATGTTCTTTTTCGCACGATCACCTGCAGAAAGTTGGACCCCCATTTCCCAATTACCCGTGTTCCCAAGGGTGGCTTGAATATCGTAGTGTCCAGTTGCTGGGTAGACTGAAAACTGGTAAAAGCCTTCGGCGTCAGTTTCTGTTTTGGCAATCATGTTACTGCTTTGCCTTCTATCGGTTCTGGAGAGTATTTCTTTGATGGCGATTGTTTTGGCAATCATGTTACTGCTTTGCCATAGGTGCACGGAGACATTGGCTAAGGTCTTTCCCGACGCATCGGTAATAATCCCGGCTATCACCGCACGTGTCGGTGGAAGCACACGCGTTGTCAATGCCCAATTTCCAAAACGATTTGAGACCTTTATCAGGCAGCGGTTTTTACCCCGACGCAATGGAACAGTAACCCTATCTTCATCCGCGACGAGTGGTCTTCTAACTATTTGCGTGTGTACCCTTTGATCGTTCAGAAAAACCACGACTCCATCATCGCTGCCAACAAGGATTTCTCCGTCGCCATCCATATTGCTTTCCAGCAGGCAGAATGCATAGCAGACTGCTTCTCGATGATTTCCAACGGCATCAAGCAAATTGACGATGCTTTCTTCGGAGCGATATACCGTCCACGTCAAGGTTTCTCCTTCAGCGGTGGTTACTATATCACCCGGTTTGGGATTAACAGAAGCCTCGCCGTTAGTTGACGCGAGGAAGTCGGTCTCTAAATCCTCTGGAAAGAAAGGACCCAGCACCAACCACTCTTTAATAAACGTGCCGTCAACGGGATGCGTAGGCACATTGTCTTGGGCGTGTGCAACGGTAACGTAGAGACTTAAGAAAACAAGAATCCAACACCGCGCGGAAAATAATTTTCGCATCTGTTCTCCGGATAAAACTATTCATTCCAGCATATTTGCCGAGTAACAAGGCCTTCAATTATTAATGACACGACTTGTCAGCGAAAAGGGTGCATATTTTTAGAGGGCAAATGGCTTTAAAATTTATTTATGAGATACACCTAATAAATGATAATAGCACATTTAGCGAAGAAAGTCAAATCAGGGAATGACTGTTTGTGGTAGGCAAATCTATCAATTTTCAGTGGTATGATGACGTTTGAAAATCATCCAATCTCCATACGCAGAAAAGAGAGAAACGTGCCAACGAACAGCACCAGCAAAAACAGAATCAACAGCAGGAGGTCGATGATTGCGGCATTAAAATCCGCGCTAAAACGGTGTTGATCCTCAAATTTCGGGACGGCATCAAAGTTCACAGGTTTTTGCGATGTGCCTTCCGGGATACCGACCGCATGTGGACTTTCAGGGTCTGCACGATCCGTATCAATGAGGAATTGCCGAAACTGATTTGCGGATTGGCGTGTATGAGAGATGAAGTC
>JAPPCZ010000102.1 GCA_028824685.1 Candidatus Poribacteria bacterium | reverse complement strand
GCGGTGAATGCCTAAATGGCATTCATACCGTTGATTTCGATCTCCGAATCGCGACCTGTCGGGAATCAGAATTCCCTCCTACAGAAAGAATCAACTGATAATGAACCGACAAATCCTATTTATGAAATACGTTCTATTGTGTTGCTTATATCCTACTCCAACTTTTTTGATTATAAATAATATGTGTGTTTCTCTCAATAATAAGCGGCTCAGGGCCACCCGCTGGAAAGTTAGATGCCCACTCCTCCGGATCATAATCACGGGTAACAAAACAAGCGCGATGTACCGGCACAGCATGCTTCAATCCAATACGCGTCGCCATTTTAACACATCCATCGTAAAACGGAAACTCCCCTTCAGTGGGATGGTTAGTTAAAAAACCAATATCCGGATGATGTACTGCCACTGCAGAAATCAGGTCGTCATGCTCCGCAAAGTTATTGATCGGATCACCGCTAAAGTAGAGCGTCACACCATCGCTTACAACAACATAGCCTAAGTGCGTAACATCAGGCGGACCTATGTCAGCAGATGGATCGCCAGCAGGCGGTTTTGCATAAACGGCATGCACTGTAAGACCGTTTAATTCTGCTGATTTTCCTGCACCAATTTCTGAAACGTTGTCAGCGGCAACATCTGTTTCTGACGAAATTTGACGCACGCTCTCTTCTGGTCCAATAAATCGTGTCGCGTTAGAGGTTTCCCAAATTCGGCGTATGGATTCTGGACATGTATGGTCACCGTGTGCATGTGTCAATAACACAAAATCTGTCGAAAGTTCGGACTCATCCAAGGGAGGTTCGGTGTGAATAAAGCGGTCCGAGGGACGGTTTCGCGGAAAATAAGGGTCAATTAGGACAATAGTACCATTTGAATCTTTTAAGGCAAAACTACTTTGTTCAAACCAGTGAACAGCAATAGAACCTTTTGGTACTTTCAAGTTAACAAGTGGATGCATATATTAATTCCTATGATGTAAGCCGGTAAGCAAGGTTCAGGATACGATTTAAGGGTGAACCCTCTATTTGGGTAACTAAGTCTAAAATGTATTAATCAAAAAGTAGATAAATAGTATATCATATAATTGACTTTTTTGTTAAAAGAAAATGAGCGTGCAATTGAAGCTATTCAGTCTTAAATAGGACGGACATAGTTACTTCACAAATCAGCTTTTCATTTAAATAAAATGTTGACAAAACTTCTCTATTTTTTTATCATAACAGTCCGAGGGTGCCATGCGCGCTGCTAAAACCCGCCCACTTACTTTTCTATAAAGGAGCAAAACATTGCATAGGAGGATTGTTTTTCGTGTATTTACCTGAAAAAGATGGGCTTTGTGTAGAGAAGAAACCCGATCCCTCTGAAAACATGGTGCTGATACCTGCTGGCAAGTTTGAGATGGGCAGCAACGATACTGAGTCTTTTTACGAGCAGCAGGTGCATACGGTGTATGTGAATGCGTTCTATATGGACGCACATGCTGTGACGAATCTTGAATATCGTCAGTTCCTGATTGAAAATTCCAGTTGGCAGAAAGATCGGATTGAGGACAAGTTTCACGATGGTGACTACTTGTTAAATTGGGATGGTAACAACTATCCAGCAGGACAAGCGAACCATCCTGTTACTTGGGTGAGTTGGTATAGTGCAATGGCCTATACTATGTGGGCAGGAAAGCGTTTGCCAACAGAGGCAGAATGGGAATACGCTGCGCGCGGCGGGCTATCGGGCAAAAAGTATCCATGGGGAGATGTGTTATCCGCTGCGAAAGCGAACTATGGCAGAAATGTTGGAGATACGACAGTGGTTGGTAAGTACCCCGCGAACGGATATGGTTTGTATGATATGTCTGGGAATGTTTGGGAGTGGTGTCTAGATCTTTATGATGATGACTTCTACTTCGCATCGCCTCGCAAAAATCCACGCTCAGGGACGAATGAACCAGAATGGATAATAAACAATTTCATGGACATTAAAACTGAGCGCGTGTTGCGCGGTGGCGGTTGGAGTGCTTCACCACAAGGCATCTGCGTCGCCTGTCGCTTTCTACTTTCACCAATGAACACAATCTATGACTACGGTTTCCGTTGCGTACAGTAACGCCGTAGGGCTTTAATTGAGTATGAATGTTCTGTAAGTGTCGGAAAAGAACCTCCTTATAGGTGTGTACTCCTACTCTTGCTCTTTTTTCTATAACGACTTGTGTTAGTTAACTATCTATTTGCATTCTTTTCACACATATTGAACTTTATGTTATAAACATATCGTCCCTACGGGACTAAAGATAGGGTATTCAACGTTTTTCTATAAACATATCGTCCCTACGGGACTAAAGAGCGTCTCAACTAATGAAGAATATTCGGACAAACCTTTATTTATGTGAAACAATTGGTTACTAAAAGTTATTTAGCACAACTCGTTTCTATAATAAAAATAAACGCCTACCACACCTGCAATGGTTAGTTCTATTGTATTCAATTGTAATTACTGCGATAACTTCAAATCTACTATTAATAGCTATACTTTGATCCATACTTTTTAGTAGGCCAATCATAGCGATCTCTCCTATTCTTACTCACAACTTTGCCAGTATTTTTGTCAAATAATTCAATGAATGGACCGCCATCAACGTAGTGAGCAGATAGAACTTTCACAAGGTATGTACCACCCGATTTTAGTTCCGCAGAGAAGGTCGACGTGGTTTGTAGGTTACGAGGATACGGCGGCGAATAATTCCAGTACTTATGTCTGATCGTTACGGACATGTCTTGTTTGCCTGGGGCGACGAAAACGTCATGAATAGTGATATTTTCGTTATCTTCAATTTTCTGCCGCAGTGCGCGTTTTCCGTTAACGCGCACTTCAATCAAATTCATCTCTTTCATATACCTGCCTGTGGTATCAATTTTGATAGTTGCGAGTTCAGACTTTGGTAGGTTTGGTGGAACATACATTTCGGGCGGAAAAATCGCCCCGCATCCACAAACCGACAGAGCGAGCAATGCCCCTACTATGTATGAATAATGCCGCAAAAATAAAGATATCTTAGACTGCATTTTGTTTCTAAAAAATTCGGAAAAGGTCATTTTGACCGCGTGCTTGTAGAGCAGAACGAACCAGTGCTTGAGATTCATTGTAAATCAGTCCTCTTTTGAAGAAATTTGTGGTGGTAAAAACGTTCTCACCCGCCACAAAGACTAACTGATAACTATTAAGACTGCTTTTTTCTATAATAAAAATAAACGCCTACCACACCTGCAACTGCACCGAACACATCAAAAACCCAATCTGCAAGCGTAGCGAATCTGCCGGGCACAAACATCTGATGTAATTCATCACTTGCACCATAGAGAATTGAGATAAGTGCAGCAGTAACCCATATCCAACCTGTGGGCAACCATTTCGGTGGAACGTTTACAAACGCTATAGCCAGCAACACACTCAAGATGCCGAATTCAACAAAATGGTAGAGTTTGTCAATTGTCAGCCACTCAAACTTTGGCATCGGGAGTGGCGGTTGCTCCATAGCCGAAACAGCAAAAATAAGTACCATGTAGAAAACTGGCGGTGTCCAATATTTCAGAATTTTCATGGCAAATTCGCCAAAGTCGTTCCTATTTCAACGCATTCAGAATAGCGTCTACATCGTAGACACAACCACCCCATGTGCCACCGCCGACAGACTGCAACGCTGCCCACAGCCGCGTGTCGTCGGGTAACGCTTCGTCTGATGCAAGGTCATCTCTCGGTTGCCGTTCTGCTAACACGCGTTCACCCGCTGCCGCACCGAACTGCTCACTCCCATGCCCTACCAGATCAATGTTCCCTATCAATTGCCGAGTGTCAATTTCAATCTGAATTATGTCGCCATCAAGCACTTTTCCAATAGGGCCACCAGCAAGCGCTTCCGGTCCAACATGCCCAATACACGCACCAGTTGAAACACCCGAAAAACGCGCATCCGTTATCAAGGCAATATGTTTCCCAAATGATAGATGTTTGAGTGCTGATGTGACCTGATATACCTCTTCCATACCTGTGCCTTGTGGGCCCCGACAACACAACACCATGATGTCTCCAGGTTTCATGTTGTTTTCACCTTGTCCCTTAAGTGCCTGTATCGCATCAGATTCACGGACAAACACACGTGCCGGTCCTGTCATCCGATACACGCCATCTGCATCAACAACGCTTGGATCAATCGCTGTGCTTTTGATAACAGACCCTTCTGGTGCAAGATTGCCACGCGGAAACGTTACAGTGCTCGTCAATCCTGCCGCTTTTGCTGCTTCCGGACTCAAAATCACTTCATCAGGTACAACATTATCACGTTCTTCAAGCAGTTCACGCACACGCTGACGCCGCTCAGAAGTTTCCCACCAATCAAGATTGCTACCGAGCGGTTCACCTGTTGCTGTTAGCACATCTTCGTTGAGGAGTCCCCCTAATTTGCGTAGATGCAGCATCACTTCTGGCACACCACCCGCAAGAAAGACACGAACAGTCGGATGTCCGACAGGTCCATTTGGCAACACATCAACGAGGCGTGGAACTTGTTGATTAACCTCTGTCCAGTCATCCACCGTTGGACGTTCAAGACCAGCAGCATGCGCAATCGCAGGAATATGTAACAACAGGTTCGTTGACCCACCAAATGCCGCATGCACGACCATCGCATTCCGAATAGCCTCTGGTGTAACGATATCATCCATCGTCAAACCTTTCGCGGCTAAATTCACCACTGCACGCGCTGAACGCAACCCCATATCCGACCAGATGTTTTGTCCAGAAGGTGCTAACGCTGTATGTGTCAAACTCATGCCTAACGCTTCACCAACAACCTGCGAAGTTGCCGCAGTTCCTAAGAATTGGCATCCGCCACCGGGCGTAGCACAAGCACGACATCCCATGTCCGCTGCATCTTGCAGGCTAATCTCACCGTGTGCAAAACGGGCACCGATTGTCTGAATCTTCCCTGCATCTTCGCCTGTAGTCGGCGGCAACGTTACGCCTCCCGGCACAAGCACAGCAGGCAATTCTCGCATTGAGGCAAGTGCCATCATCATCGCAGGCAAGCCTTTATCGCACGTGGCAACACCGACAACTCCCTTCCGCGTCGGCAAAGAACGGATAAGCCTACGGAAAATCTGTGCAGCATCATTACGATAGGCGAGACTATCCATCATACCGACGGTGCCTTGTGTGCGTCCATCACACGGATCGGAACAGTAGCCAGCAAACGGAATTGCCGCAAGTTCTTTTAGCTCACGCGCAACAGCTTGCATCAAAAGACCCACTTCCCAATGTCCCGTGTGATATCCAAGTGCAATAGGACTGCCATCAGGGGCACGGATACCGCCTTGTGTGCTGAGAATCAAAAATTCTTCTCGCCGCAGTTCTGTCGGTGCCCATCCCATCGCCGTATTGTGACTCAAACCAAAAATATCGCCGCTTGGTCTGTTGAGGAGCATCTCTGCCGTAAGTGGCAGACTACCTTCCGGTCCCGCAGCGTGCGTCTGGATGTCGTAAATTTCGTTATCGCCAGTTTCTAAGATGTCAGTGTAGTTAATCAGTTTTGCCATCGGGTATTCCTTTTTGCTAATAATAACTAACTTCTATTTTTTTGTCAGAATGGAAATAATTCTGTTTTACAGTAAAGCAACTTCTATTTAAAAAACTAAGCTAACTATACACTTGGTTCTAAGGTCCATCCGTTTTTTTCAGCAAGTTCCGCAAGTGCAAGTTGCAGCAATTTGAATACATTTCTTTGCTTGTTATTTGAACCAAAAAACTCTGGACTCACAACAATTTTTGAATGGGCAGGATTTTCAGGGGTGGGATCATAGATGACATCTACGGCATGAACAATGGCATCAGCATTCTGTATTTTTGTTTTGACCGTTCCTATGGAGCGCACATCAGCAGTAATAAGACTAACGATGCCATCTGTGCTGCTTCTTTTAGACAAAGATGGATTACATCCCTTTAACTCCGCTCTATCTACGGATGGTTTTCTTTCTCTATCGCGAAAGGCTTCACTACTACAGCGTATCTCATAAATATTTTAATGACATACGTATGCAAGCAAGAAGGACAAAACCTAAATAATTTTCGGCATGATATTCCCACCGCACAACCAAACGCCGGAAGTCTTCACACCAACTGAAAAAACGCTCCACTTTGAAACGGCGTTTATACCGGCGTAGACGACGACCATCCTGTGTCGCAGACCGCTTCCGATTCTTTTTATGCGGTGCTACCATTTCAACACCCCGACACCGCAACAACGCATCTAAAGGATCCGAGTCATAGGCTTTGTCCCCAATCAACACCGCAGGGTTTTCAGATGTCCAACACGCATCCAATACAGGTTCAACCAAGCGCACTTCATGACAAGAAGCATCTGTAATCAGAACACTCACAGGTCTACCAGACTTCTCTGTAATCGCTACCAGTTTCGTCCCTTTGCCACACTTCGTCTTGCCTACACACTCACCACCTTTCTTCGCAGGAACGAACTTCGCATCAATACAGCACTCACTCATATTTATTTTTTTTTCGTTTTTCAAGCATTTCTGTGAGTGCCATTTGAACTTTTTCAAGCGTTCCATCCAATGACCATTGCTGAAAACGACGATGACAAGTTTGATAGGGGGGATACTTTTCTGGTAAATCCCGCCAAGGTGCCCCTGTTCGCAACACCCAGAGTATCGCATCTAACACTTCTCTATTACCACGCCAAGGTCTCCCCGGTTTACCCGATGGCGGTTCCTGCATGAGTGGTTCAATAACTTCCCATTCCTTATCACTTAATTCCATTCAAATCATCTCCAGACTCATAGTAGAATAGATAAAGTTTAGCAGAGACGATCAATAATTAAAAGAAAATTTCAAACCATTTAATATTTATGAGATACACTGTAGTAGAAATAGATAGAGTCTAACAGAAATGATCGATAATTAAAAGAAATTTGACACCAGTTAATATTTATGAGATACGCTGTAATTTCAAGTTTTCCATTATCGAAAGAGTACTCTTCACCATATTTACCTCGGACACTTCGGTAGAGTACTTCATCGTCCCGTACGAAGTCATTTCTATCCATCAAGTAACCATTCCCAAAGCGTTAGATAATCGTTCCGTCTTAGAAAATCTACATACATCTCCGTATCAATATTTATTCCCCAGACCTGGATATACTCAGCTTCATTTTCCCCAATTTGAATATGTAATCTTCGTTTTTCTCCGGACCATTCTACAGTTACATTACCGTCTTCATCACTGGAGATGAACGGAATAAGCCACGGATGTCCGGCAGAAACAATAGAATCGAACAATTCTCCTATAAGATTCTCCGCACGAACTAAGGTCAATTTAGTTGGTTTTTTTGAATCGTACCCATCCCAATTATCTTCGCGCTGCGCTAAGGCATCAAACCTTTCTGATAGTTTCTGTTCATATTCCTTAAAGTTCATAAGACAAAATTCCTCTGGAAACATTTGGTCCAATCTCTTCAAAAGGTAATATTACGGGGTAAGCACAACCGCCTAAAAAAACTTAAAAATAATTGGAAAAAATCGAGTGTGACCAACTACACTGGATCCTCTTATTAACTGGCATGGAATATATTTTATCACATCACAGAAAAATTAACAACTTATTTTCCATATTTGGCGTGACTCGTTTCGTTTTTCTTCAAAAAATCTATTCAAAAAGTTCCACGACTGCACACGAAAACCCTTCAACAACATCCTCACCTGTCAATGTATCTTCATAGTTTAGCAGTGTAAAATCCGTTTCAGAACGATAGACCATGACTGTCTTCGCAATCGGTTCAATAACCCAGACAAGACGTGTCCCCGCCTTCAGATAGGCTAACGCCTTTTCAGTAACATCGTAATGCTTATCTGTTGGTGAAACGATCTCAATAGCGAGGTCAGGAGCCACGGAGAATCCTTTTAATTTCTCTTCTGACAACCGTCCTGAAGAAACAAACGCGACATCTGGTTTCACTACTCGGTCACCTAATTGAAATGTCGTTTCTGCAATATATAAACGCCCTAATTTATTTTCACGAACGTACAATCCTAAAAGTAAATGAACATTAGAACCTACCTCACCATGAACAATTGCTGCAGCTGCCATCGGCACTAATTCCCCTTTTACATACTCATAACCCTCTATATCATTTTCGAGAAATTCCTCCATCGTCATTGTGTTGTTCGGGAGTATTTCTTGCACAGATTCTGGGTTCGTTTGCGAATTAAGCATCAGATTCCTCCTATATCATAGTTAATCTCCGATTGCTGGTAGCGAAAAGCCGACAACCTATTTCTTCTGATTTGAAAGAAGTTTTATCACCTCGAATCTACCTTCCTTGACCTCAGTTTCATCCACCTTCATCTTTAAAAGTCCAACCACAAACTCAGTCAAACCCCAGTCGAGTTGTGCCGCACTTATAGGTAAAGAACCATCATTACTTCGGGCATTGATATCCGCGCCCTTCTCAAGAAGCAGTTTCACCGTTTCAACACGCCCCAGAAAAGCTGCACCATGCAACGCAGTTGAACCGTCTCTATGTTTATTATTGATATTTGCACCTTTTTCAAGGAGCAATTTTACTGCTTCTGTCTGTCCGCGTATAGCTGCCCATCCTAACGGAGGTATCCCGAATTCCGGATCAAGCGCGTTCAAATCCGAACCATTATCCAAAGCATTTTTGATGACAGAAAGATCGCCCTCTGCTGATGCTTTCCACAAGTTATGTGATTGTGAAGCATTTTTCATCTTTCCAGTGAGAAGTCTCACAACCTTTGCTCTACCCGCTTTAACTTCTGCTTCATTCACCTCGATTTGGAGAAATCCCAATATCCCCTCTGTGATACCCCAATCAAGTTGGGCACTATCTATGGCGGAACCGCCCTGATTATTTCGGACATTGGCATCTACACCATGTTCCAAGAGCAATTCTACCGCATCAGCACGTCCAAGAAATGCCGCGGCGTGTAACGCTGTGTTGCCATCTCTGTTTCGCGCATTGATATCCGCTCCCTTCTCTAACAAGAAAGTCATAATCTCCGTGTGTCCCATCAGCGCAGCTGTAGATAACATCGGTTCTCCAAACTGGGGATTCCTTGCATTCACATCCATGCCATCGGTTATCGCCTGCTTAACCACTTTGAGATCTCCGATGAACACGGCTTCCCATACGTCGTTTGCCACGCCCTGCGGTTTTGAGCGGCGATCGACATTCAGCATCTCAGCAATTTTGTCTCTGCCTGCTTCAACCTCCTTCTGTTCCAACTCAATATCAAACATTCCTATCATGAATTTAAGCATGCCCCAAGGAATGTCCAAAGCACTTGCAGGAACACCTCCACCACGATTCTTCGCGTTAACATCTGCTCCTTCTTTGATGAGAAGTTCAGCGAGTTCGGCGCGCCCTAAAGAGACTGCAATATGTAAGGGCGTTCCACCATCCTCCTGTCTCACGTTAACATCTGCGCCGAGTTGAAGAAGCAATTCGGCAGCCTTTGTGTGTCCCATCATAGTTGCCCATGACAAAGGAGATATATTTGTCTCTGGAGAAAGCGCATTGATATCCGCGCCCTCTGCAAGATAACGCTTAATGCCGTCAAGGTCGCCAGTCCGAGCAGCACCCCACAAATTGTCTTCCGGCAACTCAATAAACTGTTTCATAAACTTACCATCAAACCCGTCAGGGCCCATAACGATTGGCGGGTTCGGTCTTCTTTTCCAAATCGGCATGCCACCAGAAATCTCAGATAAAACCTCGCTTTTACGCTTACGAATAAAGTGACGAGTCCCATCTAACTTATCTGAAAAAGAGATGGTTTTTTCTCCACCCCAACCTTCTTTTTCATGAAAAGTACGTTGTGCTGGAATCATGTGCGGTTCTATCATCACAGCAATTCTATCCAATTCGGCAAGCAGCGCATCTTCGTTCCAATGCTTTTCAAAAATATCCATCATCGTTTTCGCATAACGTTCCCTGCCTGCATCAAGTTGATAGAGTTTATGAGCAACTAAACCTTGTGTTTTAACCGAAACTGGTGCGCCGGTATTTCTCCCCATATTCTTCATATCAAAATTAGAGAACAAAGCATCCGCACCCCACGGTAAAAAATGAAACTTATCTGTCTCTGGATTAAGATAGACAAAGAAGTTATTATTGTTCCCGGAATATCCATCCCAAAAACCGAGTAACCCCTCCGTTACCCAGAAGCGGTAAAAACTATCTAAATCAACATGTTCACCGATAGCCTGTTCAGTCACCTGATCATTAGCAAGCACATCAATCAACGCCTTTATTTTTTTTCTACCAGGTTCATCGTCCCCTCGTTTATGTTCAAAACTGTTCTCCCATTCCTTGTAAAAATCAACAACAGAACCCTCATAGACGGTGCCTTTGTCATTTCCGAAGGCCCGTTTGAGCAATGGGTTACGCATGCTCTCCACATGCGAATATATCCCCAAATTTTTGCCGTTGACTGTCACCTTTGCATACGCGCAACGTGGAGCAGGCGAACCGATCGCGTTAAACAGCGCATATCCCACAAATTGGCTGACCTGACTCGCATCCTGCTGATTGTTATTGAGTGTTAGGTTTCTCAATCCGTCAATCTCACCCTTTTCGTCAATATGATGCAATTTGATTTTCAGTGATGGTCGCGTATTACTTTGTGAACCGATAAATCCTTTTTTACGGATACCAACTTTTGGGAACACTACGCCATCAATACTTACGCTTGCATCAACATAAGTATACGGATGTTCAGGCGGCTTAAATTGCCGAGACTCGTTCAGCACTTGCACAAAATGCCGTGACTGATGCCGAATCTTATTCCAATCCTTTTCCGAAACGGTGATCTGTATATCCAAAACCCGATCTGTTGGAAAAATATCGTCCAAAGTCAACTCCTTCGCATCACTACTGCAAACAGTAACTCCCAAACAGAGGATAGTTGCCAAACTTGTTATCCATTTTACCATTATTTTTCTCCCATCGTTATATCTTTAGTATTGTAATTATTGCTCTTCCTGTAGGAGCGAGCTCCAACTCGCGACCATTTGTAGTTCGCATCTCCGAGCAAGCATCTACTTATTTTTATACTACACAATAGTTTAACACATTTCGGATTTTTATGCTTGCTATTTTTGAGAAGATTTGGTATCATGGAATTTAACTGTTGTAAAGAGTGTCCGTAGGATTTCAATTCTTCTGTAGGAGCGACCTCCTGGTCGCGACTTATAAGATAAATTCTACGGGTGTGTAAAGTTTTGGCATAAAATTGAATGAGATTGATAAACTGGTGTCCGAATTGTATAATCTAACGGAAAATGAGATTGAAATTGTGGAGGATAGTGTCTGAATCGCAGATTTACGCGGATTTTTAGATCCGTTCCTCCCTAACTTTAATTCTGATAAATACTCTCCTATAAATCTCGCCATTTGTCCTTAACTAATGCCAATTTGTCATAGTGTGTCAAATTGGCACAGAAAAAGTTAAGAAAACCCCTTAAAAATGCTGTTTTTTAAGGGGTTTCATTGGCACGAAAATTGCTTAAAGATAATTATGTTTACTTCTAAAGTCTCATGGAGAAGTTGATAAGTGATAGATATGATTAACAGGTTCCGTGGAGAAACAAGTCATCATCGCCTTATTTGGGCGTTACGCAAACAACTTATACTTCATGACAACGAAACCTTAGCCAACGAAATTGCGGACCAAGGTGAACTTCTCCAGTTTGAGTCTAATGAAGAAATAGTTGTTCAGGGTGATGCGGATAATGACATCTATTTTATCCTCGCTGGACGACTCTCTATCTTTGTTAATGGGAGGGAAGTAGCAATCAGAAATTCCGGCCAGCATGTTGGTGAAATGGTGTTAATTGATCCATCTGCAAGACGCGCAGCTTCGGTTGTCGCAATTGAGCAAACGGTTGTTATGAAAATCAGTGAAACCTCCTTCCGTTCATTAGCAGAAAAATATCCAAGAGTCTGGCAGCTAATTGCAATAGAACTCGCTGATAGGTTACGGCAAAGAAATAGGTTAGTTGCTGCTAAAAACCCTCGTCCTGTTATGTTTATAGGTTCTTCAAAGGAATCGCTTCCTATTGCAGAAGCAATTAAATCTAATTTAGAGGATAAGGATTTAATCGTCCAATTATGGACAGATGGCGTTTTTAGCGCATCGCAGTTTATATTAAGTGAACTTGAAAGACAGGTTAATGAATCCGATTTTGCGGTGTTGGTACTTGGGGCTGACGATGTTGTGGAAAGCCGTGACGAAATATCCGATGCCCCTCGTGATAACGTAATTTTTGAGTTAGGACTATTTATGGGAGCACTATCACATGAGCGTACCTTTATGGTTATCCCTCGCGATTATGATATTAAGATTCCCACTGATTTACTTGGTCTTATACCCTTAAAGTATGAATCAAATGATTCAAATAACCTTGCCACCTTGTTGATACCAATCTGTGATCAACTCCAGCATACCATTAACAAGGCAGGCGTTAAATAATATTTATTTGGAGGATTATTCCAATGAGTTTAAGTGCAGATTTTGCAAAAGAGGTTCGAAAGATATTTAGAGAAACATGGACTACCCGGAAAGGTAGAAAGGTACCAGAACCCGAAGATTTAGGATTAGGTAACGATGCCGTAGAATTAGACGGAACGGTCCTCTATGCAGACCTTGATGATTCTACCAACCTTGTGGATTCTTACAAACCAAAATTTGCGGCTGAAATTTATAAAGCATATCTTAGCTGTGCTGCTAAGGTTATAAAATCCGAAGGTGGTGTTATTACTTCTTACGATGGTGATCGTATTATGGCGGTATATATTGGAGACTCAAAAAATACTGCGGCTGCCCGTTCAGCATTGAAAATAAACTATACAGTTAGTGAGATTATTAATCCTATTCTAAAAGAGTGTTATTCCAAAACCAATTTTCGTGTTAAGCAAGTTGTAGGTATTGACACTAGTAACTTATTTGTGGCACGCACTGGAATACGCAAATCAAACGATCTTGTTTGGGTTGGACGCGCTGCAAACTACGCAGCGAAATTATGTTCACTTTCTCCGGACTATCCTTCAGGATTAACCGCAGCGGTGTACAACAAATTGCATAAATCGGTTAAGTATTCAGATGATGGAAGGTCTATGTGGGAAAAGTTTACATGGAACAATATGGCAGTTTATCGATCAACTTGGTGGTGGAAATTATAGGTAAGCTTAACTCTTACCCAATTGAAACTGTTGTAAAGCTCCGAATCTCGGATTTGCACCGATGATGCCGATTTCACGGATTATTGAGTCTGTTATATTGATGTTCTCTGTGAAGTCAGTGTCCGAGATAAGTTAGCCCGCAACAGACGCTTCGGCGTATCCAAGTGAGCCTTAGATGTGCAAGAGAAAAATCCGCGTCCTCTGCGTCCTCCGTGATTCAGACAATATACAAAGGCGCATAGCTCCAGGCCAACTTTTTCTTTAGAAACGAAAGTATCTTCTGGTATATTCATTGGATAACATAATTTCCGAAAAATTGTGAATGTAGAAAGAGAATGAGTGCAACAAACAACTCGGATGTTACATGCAACGAAAAGGTTGATTATTTGCCAATAATGCGTTATACTTAAACATATCAACTATTAGGAAAATCTTCCAAAAGGAGTAGGAATATGGCGGCTGCTAAAATTCTTGAACATGGACAGATTACTATTCCTAAGCAAATCCGAGAGAGTTTAGGACTTAAAAAGGGTGATGTCGTAGATGCACGGCTTGAAGGTGATTGCGTCGTGATCACGCCCCAAAAATTGGTAACACCAGAAGACTGGGAGAAGCTGCTCCAAGTGATGAACACTGTCCACGAGCAAAACAGAGGCATCAGCGAAGAAGAAGTCTATCAAGATGTCCAACACGCAGTTAATGAGCTTCGACAGCAAGATTATGATAAACAACAGAAAACTGCGTGTCGTTCTTGATAGCGTCATTGTCGTAAGTGCTTTCCTTACCGATGGGTTGACAGCAAAACTTGTGTATCAGTGCCAGCAAAATGCCGATCTTTACACAGCGGAAGATATTTTGCAAGAAATTCGCCGAGTACTTTTAGAGAAACCCCACATACGGAATCGTTATAACTACTCCTCAGAAGAGGTAGAACTCTTTATCAATTATCTGAGAAATATCAGCACGGTAGTTGGACATCTGCCGGAAATTCGCGTCATAGAACGCGATCCTAAAGACGACATGATTATTGCTTGTGCTGTTGCTGTATCTGCCAACTATATCGTAAGTCGTGATCAACACCTATTGGGACCTTGGAAATTATCAGCAAATACAAATCGTGTCCCCAGAAGAATTTATTCACATTTTGAGGTAATGGTATTGGTCTCGTTGATTTGGCGCAATCAGCGTCAATCCGCGATTCTGACAACATCTTGCAGTGAATAAACATCATACACGTATACACATCTCCAACTTGTCCCTACCACCTCACCTTCAAATCACCCCAAGTCATCGCCAGTTCCCCAGCAGCATCAACTGCAAATATATCTTTAGAGGTCATGACTTCCACAACCTCCTCAGTTAATGTGCGATCATACTGGCAAAAATAGAAAAAACGCAAAAAATCTCAATTTTCCCTTGACAAAGACCAATTATTATGTTATAATATAATTAACATAACAATTAGTCTTTTATTTTCATCACATACAGCACCATCAAACAAAGAGGAGAAAAGAAAAAAACGCAAAAAACACGTCACATTCCTTACCCTGACTGGGTTTTACCACGTCACTGTGACGTGCAAAACGTCCTAAATGTGACGTGTAACGTCCTAAAAGTGACGTGCAAACGTCTTAAATGTGACGTGTAACGTCCTAAAAGTGACGTGCAAACGTCCTAATTATACACAAGTTGAGGCACATTATGAACATAGATGAAGCAACACAAAATGTGGAAACATCAGGTGAGGAAACACCGGATATAGAAACACTTGAAGAATCACTAATCGAACTCGCAGAGAAACTTGGCTGCGAAGAAGTTATTGAGACATATCACAAAATCACTGGCGAAACCACCGAGGAAGAAGAACTCTTTGATGTCAAATCTTACTCGCTTGATACGACCCTTGTCCGTGTCCGAATGAAAGAACGCAACCTTGCACTCAAAGACGTACAAGAACAAATCGGAGTCGCCTATCGAACCCTTATCCGTTGGCTCAACAGAGACGACTTTCCAAAACACCAGAATCTTGTCAAACTTGCTGAAATTTTAGAACTTGAACCTCATAAGTTGGTATATAGGTGGAGAAGGTACGGCGATAACCGTCCCAATGAAAATAACGATGCACTCCGTTACATTCAACGGCGTATTGAAACCATTGTGAGCGAAATTCTTAACGATAAGGAAACCTCTAAGGAGAAAAAATTTGACGCACTCGTCAAATACCACAACATCCTCCTCAAAGCAATAAATTGAAAAAGTTACGGATTATCGCTATCTCTACCATGTATCGTAGCAACTACAGCAGTGTCATAAATCTTGAATTCGGGTGCAGGATTTCCATTTTCTGCTAACAGTCTTCTGGCAATCGGGATACCCATGCCGAAACGCTGCACAAAACCTAAAATTCGCATCGCTTCCGCCAAATTTGGGTTCCGATAGTCGGTAAGCCCTAAGTCGCCAAAATTATCAGCAGTAACACCACCGAATGTGCCACCAGGACTTGAAATCACAATGCGATTGTTGAACCAGTTTACACGCACAGGAGCATTTGTCCCTTCGTAAGTTCTATGCATAATCCCATTTCGAGTAATCTGCTGTAGTGCTTCAATCGGATAAAGAGCAGTTCGCTTCTCAATAGGGCCGCTGGTAATATCAACAGCAACTCGGTTATGGGCAATGAGTTTATCATCTAAGCGGCGTATCTGGTCAGAAACCGCACCGCGAATTTCTTGGCTATCAATAATAGGATCTGATAATTCATTTCCATCAATTCTGAGAAACTGAATGTACGCACCATATAAAAAATCCTGTGGATTCTTACCAATTGCAAGAATTCCGAGCACTGTAGGTATTGGTTGATCGGAAGCAACGATCATCTTTGTGGCTGCCAATTGCTCGTTCAAGGTGCGTTCATTAAGTGCCAATATTTCTTCAGAAACTGCTTGGGGGAGATACTCGTAATTGAATAATGCCAAATTGAGATCGGAAAGACTCGCAGTTTGGACGGGAAATAGGTCAAAAGGTCGATCACCATATCGCCGTTTTTCGTTAAGATTTCTTTCATCTTGTGCCGTGGCGATACCTCGACGTGGTCCAGTTCGAACATGGATAACCCTCTTGTACCGTACTGGCGGAGAATTAGAGGGATCCACTTGAACGACAGCAACTTCCTTCTCATTCAGGACGTGCTTTTCTACCGTCATTGATGGTGGCGGAACAATATTTCCATCAGTTTTCATATCTGCCAACTGCCGAAGTAATTCTTCAGTGATTTGTACAGTCCCAACGGTTTTGTTGTCTTTTACTCCTACGAAGATGATCCCTGGTTCACTGTTTGCAGGCAGATCGTTAGCGAACGCACAAATTGCTTCCCGAATTCTTTCTGGGACGTTACCAGATAAAGATTCTTTAAATTCAACGCGGTCAGATTCGCCTATTTCAATCATTTCCAGTAGTTCTTCGTCTGTGAAACGTGACATAATTGTTCCTGCTGAATTTAGTGAATTTCATAGATTATCACGATAAGTATATACCACGCCTTTTAATTTGTCAAAATCAATACAACACATGCACCCGATTTTTACCACGCAGCGTCTCATCAGGCATCGTAATCGACATCTCAACAATTGCGATGAGCGATCCATCAGCACTAATAGCGAGCGTGTCGTAAGGGAGTTGCCCTTCCGTGCGATAGGTATAGAGATATTTCGCTAATCCGTTACCTTTAGCTGTGAGATCAAACACCGAAACACCGTGGAGACTTTCATTTAGGTTCTGGCTTCGCTTAGAAACACCTAACGCAGCATATCGTCCGTCGTCATCAATCCGTAAACCTTGCGGCATATTTTCAAGTTTCCATTGCCACTTCTTTTCACCGCGCCACGAATAAGCAAATAATGTCATCCCGTTGGGATGCATAGTAGAAGGACGTTGCGCTCCTTTTTGCAGATGATAAGGGATATACGTATCGCCTGTAACAAAAAGCGCAGCAGCGTTCGTAGCGCTAATAGTACCGGTTGTAGCAATAATCGGAACACCACTTACCTCCAACGGTGTTGCCAAATTCTGTTCCCATATCGGTTCAGAATTGTCCACATTAAAAATAAAAGCGCGTCCATCGTCTGTAGTGACATTGACAAACTTCCCATCAGGCGACATGCTGACACCACGCCAAAAAGTAACTCCCTTGAAATACTGGGTAAGCGGTTCAAAATCTGAATGCCACTTTTCTGTTCCAGTCTCCACATCAAGTACAGAGAGCGTCCCGTTGCCTTTACCACTTTCATCTGTAACAAGCGCAAGCGTTTTCCCATCTACACTAACATCAAACCAGCGGAATATCTTTTGCATAGCCTCATCACCAGGCCATTTCCATTTGACATCCCCAGTTTTCGCATCAAACCGATAAAGCATAGATCGCTTCTGAGGTGTATTATTGTGTGTCCACGAATGCACACCAGCAACCAATAGATCACCATCGGACAGTGTTTGCATACACGACTGACCAGGATAACTCACCCACGCATACACACTCTCAGGATTACTCGGTGTTGAAGTCTCAATGTCGTCTGCTGTTCGGTATTTCCAACGAATCTGCGGCGTTTTCCCTGTTAACGCGTAGCAATAGATAAATCCATCCGCTGCTTGTTCTCCAACATAAAGCAATGTATTGTCAGGACTAAATGCGATGTGTCTAACATAACCTTCCGAAATACGAGTTTTCCAAAGTGTTTCACCGGTGATTGGATGCACAATCGCGAGGTGTCCTCTATCCGTTGCAACTGCAAGCTTATATGTTCCAGTTCCAGGCCCAAATGCTATCGCTGTCGGTTTAGCAGGTTGACGCAAATTTTCCATCAACGATAAAAGCCCATCTAATTCAACCGTACGAATGAGGTAGGGAATAGGTTTCAAAGGGGAAGTACCTTCTGTTATGCTTTTCCCGGAACGAAACTGATAACTTTGATTCGGATGCCATGCCAATTCCAGTAAAACACGTTTCTCATCAAGTTTTTGAGACGAGACATTTTCAAATGTTGTGCTTTGCTTTCCAACAGCAACCTCAATTTTCGAACCAATTCCGCCTTTCGTTTCAGACTCAAGCACTACACCTGCGCGAACCCAGACAACGTCGATTTCAGCCATCACCGCCCCAATCGGCGGAATAATAAACAATAATAGTAGACAAAAAAAACGAATATGTTTCATAGAAATAACTCCTTTATAGGTAGGTGCGTTTTATACACTTGAACCTCTTCTTGTAGGAGCGACCTCCCGGTCGCGACCCTATTCTTATACTTTAAAGTGTATTGACGTTGATTTGGGCGCACAATACTATAGTTTTAAATATTCTTCTTTATCTATCAATACCTATACACAATTAATCCGCCACTCTCCACAATCCTCGCCCTAACCTCGCACCGAGCAGCACACCGATGAATGTATACACGAATCCTTCAACAACAATGCGAAGCAAAATATACCAATCTGCAAAAAAGAGTCGGTAAAACAGAATAGAGAGTTGAAAATCGACATAAACAGCAATCGCATCGCATATACCGAACACAAGTGCCCACATAAGCAGACCACGCCTTCGCACGAGCAGAAAACCTGTTTCTAACAGCAGAACACTTGTACCTGTATAGATTATCGTCATCGGTGTGAAAAGCCCAAACGTAACGCCACTGAGCAGTAAACGCACCGCAGAGACAAGCAAAATTACCCCGCCTTTACCGTGAAACTGCAAGGTATTGGAAGTTTGCGGAGTGTTATCACCCGGTGCACCGGAAATATAGATTAACAATGCTGTGAGCAACGCATAGTAGAGCGTCTCGTTAACTAAACCTGTTAGCAGCACCGAGAAGGGACCAAGGATCGCACGAATAAGATTCAAAAACAGTGTTGATGGCACAACAATTGCCACAAATATCGTTGTGCCGAACAACGCAATAACAATGAGTTGCTTGGTTGTGAAACGGACAAAGAATTGTCTGTGAAACCTTAGCAGCACCACAAGTCCGATGCAGCTGACAATAACTGCCAGTCCACTCACATACAGCGCGTGTCGGTTTGGAACGATGAGGTGAAGTGGTCGTTCTTCACTGAGAACTGTCGTATCACTTCCCCATATCTTCACCGCAATCTCGCGTTCAAATCCACCAGCTTTAGCAGATTCTGGGTGAAAATAGATAGGCAAAGCGATAGAGGTCAGTTCTCCTCCCGGTAAACTGGCAAAACTAACACTCCGATCTGTGCCAGCATTAACTGCATCCGGTGGTGCAAGAAACGGCACTGCCTCTCCAGTTTTAATATCACGATTGATTGACGAAACAACCACGTGGATAGTTTCTTCACCTTGATTGTGAATACGGACTGTCTGATAAGTTACAGGGGTATATGCATCAGTCTGCTCTGTACCAAGCCAACTAAATAAAGGACGTGCATGGTAGATAGTATCTTCTCGCTGTCTCGGATCCGCTATGCCTGCTGCATCTGTAGGCATCTCAATGGTTTCAATGGAAAGGTGTTCAACAATCTCAGAGACATTTGCTATCCGTAACTGCACTGTTGTTTTCTGTTCCCAAGTTTCCCCTTCAGTTGTCGTGAAGCGAACAACACCCGAAATTTCTTGTATGTCCGATTGTCTTGGGGTTTCTATGGAAACTTCAGATGTCCTCAAAACTAATTGACGATACCAATCTTCCGATGCAACACTAAACGTCCCCGTAGTTGAAAGGTAGGCTTTCCCATCCCTTGTCTCAACCTTCCAATCTTCAGGCATACGAATAACATGCAATATTGACGGTAAATAGATTTCCAGATCAAAGGAAGTTGGGACGTTTCCATTTTTGACTATGACTGTGGCTGTCATCTCACTTCCATGCAGGATAAGTGCCTTTTGACTGCCACGCAACGGATTTTGTACATCCGATTTCACAGCAGCGCCATAAGGAATAGAAATTTCCAAACTGCCGTGAGCGTAGGTGCGCGGTGCTGTTACCTTTTGAACGCTAACATGTTCCGAGGACGAGGTCGCTTCAAATCTATAGGTTTCTCCTTCCTGCCACTCAAAATAGAGTGATTCTATCTGTCGTGGCTGTACAGGAAAATTGAGTTGAGCGATCATCGTTCCATCGGAATTATAGGCAGAAACCTGCTTAATCGGCACCTCGTCCGCAAACTGCACCTTAGCACCGAGCGGAAAGAAGGTTATCTGCCAGGATAGCGTATCCTCTTTTGCTGCAGGTGTGCAACCGATCAAAAGTACCGGAAGAAAAAGTAAAAGTCCCCATTTCCCCATAACAAATACCTTTGCATACTAAACTACAACCCATAGGTATCAACTTAAAAGGATAGAACATCTTGTTGGAGGGCTTTGTAAGCCCGATTTTGTGCTATACACCTTTCGCACCGAAATCAACGCTATGAATCATGGAGCATGCCACAGGCGCATGCTACTTTAGCATTCAGCGGGTGCTTGGTTTCTTATGGCACGTGTATTCTATACACCTTCCGCACCGCTGGTGCTATGATGCGATTTGCCAAAGCCTCGGAGAGGCGAAAGGTGTATAGCAGCATAATGTCTGTATTTATCAAGCCCCAGAGGGGCGAAAGGTGTATCAAATGCACAAATGTTACTCACTAAATTGACGCTTATGGTAGGGCCAAGCGAAATCCGACAAATCCAAGATCTAAACAAAGCATCAAACGTCTCAATTTACAGAACAAACTCATTTCTTAAAATTGGCATCTAATGAAAGTTGATAATCAAAAAAGGTAATTTTATTTACAAAGTAGTCGTGATTCGGAGTTCCCTCCTACCGTAAGCGTTTCATCGGTAGGAGCGATCTCCGAATCGCGACCTATAATAATAGGTTGACAAAACATTAGGAAGTTTGCCCGATTTGAACATCAAAACTCATTAGGGTGTTTTAAACAGCACCTACCTCTATTTAGAAATGCTGAGCAACAAGCACTAAATCAAGGATATTAACCTCACCATCCCCATTAACATCACCAGTTATTCCGGGACCACTTTGACCCAAATTCTGACTGACAATGACCAAGTCTCTGATGTTGACAAATCCATCATCGTCTACATCTTCACCACGTGGCACAACTTGTGCAAGTGCTACTTTATCCGTGCCGTGTCCGAGTTGGTATGTTTTGATGAGCGTTTCATCTGGTCCCATGACAAGCATAGTAGATAGTCCACCACCTGTCCAGTCAGGTTTAGTGATATAGAGATTCCCATCTGAACCGAAAGTCATTCCAGAACCACCACCGAACTCGGCGAGCGTGTCATTTTTATCTCGAATCCATTTTTGGGTTGGCACATCGTAGATGAGTAAACCAGGGTTCTGCCATCCACCCTGAATAAACAACTGTTTCTGCGAATTGATTGCAAAAGAACCTGGAGTCATCTTAAGGTCAACTGTCTTGATAACTTCATTCATAGTCGCATCAATTAGTACCAACTTGCCAGAAATCTGTCCGTAATCACCCGTTGTCTTTACAATGACCGTAGAATCACCATCGTTGAGAATGCCCCCCGCATTGATAGGCATCGGGATAGTACTTAGGACCGAATCTGTCTGCGTATCTATCACAGTAACAGTGCTTTGGTGATAAATAGATTTACCTGCTGCCGCATCCCACTCCCAAGCTGGATTGGTCACATAAGCCTTTCCGTTGAGAACAGTGATACCGGTCGTTTTGTTAAAGGAAGCATCTGTAATAATTTTGGTCACACTCCGACTACCGATGTCAACCACATGCACCTGATGTGCATTATCACAGGTAACATACATCTTATTCGGGGTGATAAGCGCAAGACTTTGCGGGTAAGCACCAGGTTGAATCGGAATTGTCCCGATAATCTCTCGACGCTCTAAATTAATGATTAAGATGCTGTCGGAAAACATACCTGAAAGCCAATCGAAACGAGGTATGTATGCGATATGTCCATGAATGAGAATATCAGTCGGCACATCACCAATAGTAATGACTTCCTCGTCAACGGCACGTTTCAGATTCGGTTCATCAAGATCAATAATTGAAAGGGAAGAAGTGATATTCAAGTTGTCGCTATCCAGTGCATTCACAACAACGGCAAGATTTTGGACATCTGTCTGTGCAAGAGTGGAACTAATGAGAAAAGTGAAGAGCATCGCACCGATAAGTAGGAGCGAATGCAGTTTGTGATTTAAGTGAAATGAGAAAAGTCGCCTAAACAAAAATACTTTGTTCATTAAAACCTCCGTAATGAAACAAGAAACCCCTACTTTCATTGGAAAGAAGGGGAAAGGCGACACGCTCTAAAATCTGATCCTGTGGTTCTGTATAAGATTGAATACTTATTATTGGTATGTGTATTCTCTATATTTGACAGGATACTGCCGTGCTACTGTTCCACCGCTTTCCCGCGAAAGCAGATGCGTGAAACACGACTCAGGCAGGTCTCCTGACTTCCGATTTTGGCGTAGTTTGCAAGCTCAAAACTTGTTTCTACAAAGTCCGCTGCACCTTCCCATCAATCTTTGACAGTGGTTTTACCAGCGAATCTTCCCACCTTTGGTGGGTAATCAATCGTTCACAGTGGCGGGGCCGTGGCGGATTCTCACCGCGCTTCCCTATTCTCCGTGATTCGGCACCTGAACCGTTCGTTTATTCAATTATATGCTACGTATTATACCATATTGCCCGAATTTTTTGCAAATTTATTTTCATTCAGAGTACTTCAATTGTCACGGAGAAATCTTATAGGAGCTTTGTCTGCCTGATTTTTCTTCTTCTTGTAGGAGCGAGCTCCAGCTCGCGACATACCCTTAATCCACGCAATCAGCGATTCACACGCTTTACAAAAACGCTATACGTCTAAATTCACTTGACAATAGGTTTTATTTGTGTTAAAATTAAGATCGATAAATTATCATATATGGTGGGATGGCTGAGTGGACGAAAGCGGCGGTCTTGAAAACCGTTGTGGCGCAAGTCACCGTGGGTTCGAATCCTACTCCCACCGCCAAATATCTGGAGAGGTGCAGGAGTGGTTGAACTGGACTGCCTGCTAAGCAGTTATGGCGAAAGCCATCGTGGGTTCGAATCCCACCCTCTCCGTTTTTGATTTATAGTAATCCAAAAGACATGCAATTCCTCGTAGAGTGGGTAGAGCGTAGCGAAACCCATAGGTATCAATTTAGTGGTTTATAGTTATTCGCTGTTGATTTCTTAGTCCCGTAGGGACGCTATGTTTATAGTACCAGAGAAACAAAAAAGTCTTGAGCTCCGTAGGAGCGACATAACAATATAAACATTTCGCCCCGCTGGGCTGAAATAACTCTAAAATATAGGATAATTCCCTTAAATTGATGCCTATGGGTAGAACGCAGTGAAACCCAACTAACTACAACCTATCTCATAAATAGTTGGAGGGCTTTGAAAGCCCGATTTCAATATCCTGTAGGAGCGATCTCCGAATCGCGACGAAACCACTAATAGTCGGGAATCGGAGTTCCCTCCTACAAAGAGAAACAACTGATAATGAACTAACAAATCCTATTTATGAGATACGCTCTATATATTTTTATAGCCAAATTTTGGTAAAAGACGCGCCTGTAGCTCAGCGGATTAGAGCATCTGACTACGGATCAGAAGGCCGGGGGTTCGAATCCTCTCAGGCGCTTTTTGAGTCTTGTGAACGTTCAAGATTCAACAAATAAAAACAGTGTCAAACACCAATCCCACCGAGAAAATTTTGGATAGTGACATCTTGTGGATGGAGAAGGCACTTGAATTAGCGCGGCAGGCAAGCGAAAAGGGTGAAGTGCCTATCGGTGCAATACTTATCAAAGACGATACCTGCGTAGCTGCAGCACATAATCTGCGAGAGCAGTCTGGAAATCCAATCGCGCATGCTGAAATGCTCGCGATACAAGAAGCATCGCAAAAACTTGGTAACTGGCGTTTGACGGATACAACATTATATGTAACTTTGGAACCGTGCCCGATGTGTGCAGGAGCAATAGTTTTGGCACGTATCCCAAAGGTGGTTTTTGCTGCTGATGATCCGAAAGCTGGCGCAGCAGGTACAATCTATAATATTTTACAAGACGAGCGATTGAATCATCAAGTTGAGTTGGTTCGTGGTGTTTGTGCTGAGGAGAGTAGTGTACTGTTGAAATCGTTTTTTAAGAACCGCCGTTAAAACAATGTGGTTGCTATAGGAATTGCAAAGTGAGGATCTAATATGTGTCCAAAACAACTTACACGGATAGGTATATTCCATATTGAGGAGGCCATCTTGGATGTACTCTTAGAAGCGAGACAAAACGGGAACAATCTTGAAATTAAAAAAATAAAACAAGAGATTGGAGTATACGGTAAGTGGGAGAAATCTGACTGGATTGCAGTCGCTATTCTGAATAAATTGGAAAAGGAGAAACGCGTACAGGCTCAACCTATTAAAGATAAAAAAAGAGGTAAATTTTGGCAACTGACTGATGCTGAATATAATCGGCGTGCGGATACAGATGAATAAAACTTTAAAGTGAGGATGAAATATGCAACGAACATTTGAACGAATTCTGTTTATGATTATTGGAGCATTCATTGCTTTTTTAGGTTACATGGTTGGAAATATAGACGGTAATGTAAATGCCCAAGATTCTGAAAAAGTTGCTGAATTTGATACCCTATTTGTTAAAGATGGTATCATTGTTGGCGATGAGACAACAAACTCTATTGATATACTACCTAAATTGGGTATTTTTATTACTAATGGTCCCGTTAAAAACCCTAATAGTCGGATACAGTTATCTGCCCAGAGCAATTATGCCGTTATTAAGTTAGAAAGTAAATATGAAAATAACAAAAGTGGTGAGATTGACCTAAGAACTCATGAAGATGGGAGGCACGCTATCAGGGTAATTCAAAATGAAGGTGAAAAACAGATTAGTGATTCATTCATGGGTTTCATTGAAGAGAATACTATTCTAATTCGCTTAGAGGATCAGGACGGTACAAAAATGATGCATACAAGGCAAAAGTAAGGTTTTAGTGGCATTTCAAGAATTGGATCGCGCACATGAACAACTGATAGCCATATACAATAAGGAGAGATGCAGGAGCGGTTGAACTGGACAGTCTCGAAAACTGTTGTGGCGCAAGTCACCGTGGGTTCGAATCCCACTCTCTCCGTTCTTTTAGTTGATGTTATACCATTCCTAAATGATTATATGGCATTATTTTGTAGGTCGGGTAGAGCGAAGCGAAACCCGACAAATCATGTAGAATGCCAAAAAGCGCATTCTACCAAGCATATTTGGCGTTGATTTGGACACGTAAGATTAGATAGGGTTTTCATGTCGTTGATTTGGACCTACAGTTTATTTATGACTAAAGTTTGTGCTACAATATACTTCTTGAACAAGCGAAAAATGTAACGGGGTGTCTACCAAATTTATTATGATTACTTGGGGCAGTAGCTCAGTTGGGAGAGTGCATCCCTCGCACGGATGAGGCCACGGGTTCGAATCCCGTCTGCTCCATTTGCTTATATTTATCGGAGAGATGCAGGAGTTGGTTGAACTGGCATGACTGGAAATCATGTGTGCTGTTTTGCAGTACCGTGGGTTCGAATCCCACTCTCTCCGCCAGTTTTTCGGAGTAACGTCGGTTGTGGCGATTTAATGGAACGTCGCTAAACCGACGTGTCTCATACCGATGAATAGTTTTAACGACTTGGCTATGCTAGGTGGGGAGGTAGCGGTGCCCTGTATCTGCAAACCGCTATAGCAGAACTGAATTCCCAGTATGCGGCCTGTCTTTGTGGGGACTGTCCCGTGCACGTAGCGTTGAGAGCTGGGTCTTGAGCAACGAGAGCTTGTTGAAACCCGTCAGGTCTGGAAGGAAGCAGCGGCAGATAAGTCTTCTCGTGTGACGCAAGGTAGCCTGGCTTGAGTTAACGACATGGGCAACGCCCGGAGAGGCTTGTCAACACTGGGTGCATAGCCATTTATATAGTGAATTATAAAAATATGTTGACACATCTTCTGTAGGCGGTGAATGCCCAAATGGCATTCATACCGTTGATTTCGACCTCCGAATAGCGACCTCACTATTTATGAATGATATGAACAAAGTCCTACATTTGCCTGCCTAAGGTTTCAAGCATGTCTTATGAAGTTTTCGCACAGAAATGGCGCCCTCAGTACTTCCGCGATGTTGTTGGACAGACGCACGTGACCGCAACGTTACAGAACCAAATCCGGTCCGAGCGTCTCGGTCATGCATATCTTTTTTGGGGACCAAGAGGCACAGGTAAAACGACAGTGGCGCGCCTCTTTGCTAAAGCAGTCAACTGTCTGAATCCCACGGAAGAAACTGAATTTGAACAGGTAATCACAGGTGAACCGTGTAATGAATGTGATGCTTGTAGAGAGATTACACAAGGTTCATCCTTTGATGTCATAGAAATGGACGCCGCTTCCAATCGCGGCATTGACACCATTCGCGACCTACGCGAGAACGTCAAACTTGCCCCCGCAGCCTATAAATATAAAATCTACATCATTGATGAAGTTCACATGCTAACGACCGAAGGGTTCAACGCACTACTCAAAACGCTTGAGGAACCACCACCGCATGTCATATTCATCATGGCAACTACCGAACACGGCCAAATCCCAAAAACAATCACTTCCCGTTGTCAAGACTTCGATTTCCGTCATCTAACCTCCGAGCAAATAATTTCTCGCTTACAACTTATCGCTGATGATGAAGAAATTTCTGCTGACAGCGAAGTTCTCTCGCTCATCGCACGCCAATCTGAAGGATGCCTACGTGATGCCGAAAACCTGCTTGAACGTGTAGTTTCCTCTGCGGGAAAAGAACTGACACTTACTAACGTTGAAGAAACACTCGGACTCGGTTCAAATTTACTACTTCACGAACTAACAGAGGCAATCGAAGGACGCACCCTCGCTGCAGG
Organism: Candidatus Poribacteria bacterium; assembly: GCA_028824685.1. Classification (GTDB taxonomy): domain Bacteria; phylum Poribacteria; class WGA-4E; order WGA-4E; family WGA-3G; genus MSPOR6. The sequence goes on along the minus strand of JAPPCZ010000102.1, from coordinate 38,973 downwards.
ACTCACGACATTAAACAAATTGTCCAAACAAGGTATGGATTTAGCACAATGCCTTCATCAACTCATCGCATATTTTCGCGACCTGCGTCTCCTTGCTGTTGATAGCCAACTTGATGAACTTATTCAAAACCCAAAATCTGAACTATCCGAACTCAAGGAAAAAGCACAACAGATTTCAGTAGACCGGCTATCGCGAATTATCAAAATTCTGATGCACACCAACCGTGAAATCAAAGAATACGGTTATGCACAATTACAACTTGAGAATGCACTGATTCAAATTAACGCCATAAAAGAAACCATTCAACTTGATGAAATTATTAATAAACTTATCGCTATAGAACAGAAAATTGATAGTTCCGAATCAGAATCTACACCTACACCCAATTCCATACTTCCCAGCAGTTCCCGCAGCCATGAAACTCCAGAATCGACCTTTGAAGTAGATAAACCCATCAGTCCACCACAAAAATCAGAAACCCCTTCTCAAACACCTCCAAAACCTACCTTAGAAAAAAGTGAATCGGTTTCAAATACAGAACAGCCTGATCAAACAGCAGCTCGTAGTTTAGATGAACTGTCTGTTACTTGGGAAGAGGTAATATCACGACTTCAGAAAATTTCACCCTATTTAGCACACAGTCCACTCAAAGATGCGGTGCCAACGGTAAATGGAGAAGATCAAATAAAGATCGTTTACCCCGCGGGGATGTTTTTTTTAGATTATAATGAAACAGAGAAAAATATCACGAATACTTTTAGAGAGGTTTTAGGAAAATCAGTTCAAATTGAACTTGTTAGAGGCGAAGCGGTTGCACAACCGGAGGAAACCACTGAATCGCCAGAGGAAGAAGTAAAAACAACACCTATGATGCGTAGACAGCAAGCCGAAGAAGATCAACAGATCAGACCCGTGCTTGACCTATTTGACGCAAGAATTTTAGAAACTCAATAAGGAGGTTTTCCAGTTCTCTTTTGAGAATCGGAGCCATTTACTATTATGAAAATGAATGACTTAATGAAGCAAGCGCAGCAGATGCAAAAGCGCATGCTCGAAATCCGAGAAGAACTCGCGAACCAGACTATTGAAGCAACTGTCGGAGGCGGTATGGTCACCGCTGTTGTCAACGGGCAACAAGAACTCGTTTCACTTCGCATTACACCAGAAGTAGTCGACCCCGATGACACCGAAATGCTTGAAGATTTAGTTGTTGCAGCTGTCAATGAGGCATTGCAACAATCACAAGAACTGATGTCTGATGAGATGAGCAAACTAACTGGTGGCTTCAAAATTCCAGGACTTCCATAACATCAGTAGGGAAAAACATGCAGGGTTATCCACAACCGTTGGAGCGACTCATCATGCAGCTCCAAAAGCTTCCAACAGTCGGTCCAAAAACCGCACAAAGGTTAGCTTTTTTTATGCTAACACTCCCGGACATCGAGACCAAACAAATCGCAGAAGCAATCATGGAAGTAAAAGAAAACTTGTCAGATTGCAAGATATGTGGTACTATCACTGACATAAATCCGTGTCATATATGCTCAAATCCGAGACGTGATCCACAGATCATTTGTGTTGTTGAACAACCGGATGACCTATGGGCAATAGAACGGACTGAAAGCCACAAAGGGCTTTACCATGTCCTCGGAGGCGTTTTATCACCATTAGATGGAGTCGGTCCAGATTCTCTGCGAATAGATTCTCTCTTTAACCGTGTTCACAATGGCGCTGTCAAAGAGGTTATCCTTGCTACTAACTGGGACACAGAAGGACAAGCAACGGCACTCTACCTTACCCAACATCTCGAACAGTTTCAGGTAAGCGTCACCCGAATCGCCTACGGTATTCCTGTTGGTGGAGATTTAGAATATATTGACGAAGTAACCCTCGCGAAGGCTTTAGAAGGCAGACGTGCAGTGTAAGCGCGCAATCAATAATGTCTTAAAATATAGGTCTGCTGTATAGTGAAATCGAAAATAATCAGACACTTCCTCCCAAGGTAGGCGAGGTTTCCTAACCTCGCTGGTGCGGCGTGTCCAATTAATTCTAAAGCCTACTATAATAGAAATAACTGTTAAAATCGGAAGTCAGGTGAGATAGATTGAACATGTTCAATTTTAAATTTCATCTCTGATTTCCATATTGCTTTTAAAATGAAAAAAACACAGTTGATTAAAATCATACAATTGACTATTCTCATTTTAATCCTATGTTGTGGCATATTCACTTGGACGTGTGCCGAGCCAACGAACCCATCGTCCAGGGATACATATTTGCCCTTTGACAGCAACCGCGCTTTTGATCTCTTAAAAAAGCAGTGTGAATTCGGACCACGTCCCCCAGATTCAGAGGCACACCGGAAAACCAGAGATTATCTTTTTACAGAACTCAAGAAATATACAGATACTGTAACCCTTCAACCCTACACTTATGAAGTAGACACGATTGACGACCCACCCCAACGCAAAATGCTCCATATGAACAATATCATCGCTGAATTTGGCAGCAGTCACAGTGAAACGCTCCTGCTCGCGGCACATTGGGATACACGTCCTTGTGCTGATAGAGACCCGGATCCTGATAGTCAACGTGAACCTATTCTCGGTGCAAATGATGGGGCATCAGGTGTGGCAGTTCTGCTTGAAATTGCACGAATCTTAAAAGCAACACCGCCGCCGCGGAGAGTCATTATTATTTTATTTGATGGTGAAGATTACGGAAAAACGTCTGATCAGATGTTCATGGGTTCTCGTTACTTCGCGAAAAACATGGGAAAATGGAAACCCGACTACGGCATCCTCTTGGATATGATAGGTGACAAAGATTTACAGATACCGATAGAACGATTCTCTTGGGATGCAAACCCCGAATTTGCACTTGCTATCTGGCAACGTGCGGAGAAACTCGGTTTAGCCCCTTTTCAACGAAAATTAGGTTACCGAATTATGGATGATCATGTGCCATTAATCAAAGCAGGTATCCCGATGGTGAATATCATTGATTTCGATTATCCGCACTGGCATACGCTCGAAGATACGGTGGACAAATGTAGTCCAAAGAGTTTAGAGGTGGTCGGAAGACTGGTTGTCAACATTATTTATGAAGGATTATGAAGGTAGAAAAATGAAATTTCTTGCGATTAATACTGTGAAAGGAAACAGATGGCAAGTTTTGATACTACCTCTAAAAAACAGGTAGAGACAAACCCACAGGATTTCGTCCACCTCTGTTTCAAATTCGGATTGGAGAATATCACCGTGCTGGAGGTTGTCACTCCTGAACAACCGACCGTTGAAATGCATCAGGCAGACATTCTCATCAAAGTTCTTTATCAAGGTAAAGAAGTACTTGTACATTTTGAGTTTCAAACCACCGACAGTTATGATCCAGAGATGCCACTCCGGATGGCAGGTTACATCATTAGAGCAATTGAAGTCTACCGTTTGCCAATGTATTCCAATGTTCTCTACCTACGTCCGGATGCAGGTGTAAACGATCCGGGGAAGTTCACGCAAAATCTGGAAAACCATAATATCTCTATTGAATACCAAGTTTTCCGGCTAATTGAAATGGATGGACAAACGATTCTCGATTTAAAACTGGCGGGTTTGGTCCCTTTCACACCGCTTATGAAACCTCCAACAAACATTGATGCTGTGCAGTGGCTTCGGCGGTGTGTTCAAATAGCTGATAGTATTGATGTCCCTAACAAGCCTGAATATCTCGGAAGCCTGGCTGTTTTGGGGAATTTAGTTTACGATTCACAAACGATTTTAGATATTATCTCGGAGGAAACTATGCAACACCCACCAATTGTAGAATACGTGGCACCACAAGCACGCGAAAGAGGTAGAAAAGAAACCACGCGTGAAAATATACTTGAGATACTCGCCTTTCGATTACAGCCTGAGGTTGAACAAACCTTTAGACCCGCTTTAGAAGCGATTGATGACCTCCAACGCCTCAAGCAGTTGTTTCAGGCTGCAATGCGAGTAGAAACTCCAGAGGAGTTCACGCAGGCGTTGAACGAAAACAACGAATAACCGTAACACGAAAGATGCTAATTCGGAAGTAATAAACTGATGATGAACACTTATCATAAAAATTACGATGTCATAGTTGTAGGAGCAGGTCATGCAGGATGTGAAGCCGCGCTTGCTGCCGCGCGCATGGGTTGTGAAACGCTCATCGTAACAATCAATCTGGATACTATCGCCAAGATGTCTTGCAACCCCGCTATCGGTGGTCTTGCAAAGGGACATCTCGTAAAAGAGATAGACGCACTTGGTGGGGAGATGGCAAAAAACATTGACAAGACGGGTATCCAATTTCGCCGCTTAAATACCAAAAAAGGACCGGCGGTACGATCCAGCCGCGCACAAGCAGACAAAAAGGCATATCAAGATGAAATGAAACGCGTGCTGGAAGGACAAGAACACCTTGACATCAAACAGGTATTAGTAGAAGAATTACTCGTCCAAAATGGCAGTTGCATTGGGATTAAGAGTCAAACACAAACAGCATATTATGCTGATACCGTAATCCTAACCACAGGCACATTCCTGAGAGGACTAATTCATATCGGAGATGTATCTTATAGTGCTGGCAGGGCAGGTGAATCCTCCGCTGAAAAACTTTCTGAAAGTTTCCTGAACCTCGGCTTTGAGATCGGTAGACTCAAAACAGGCACACCACCCCGCGTCAATGCACACTCCATTGATATTAGCCAGATGGAGATTCAACCAGGAGATGAAAATCCACTTCCGTTCTCCTTTTCCACAGAACAGATTACGCAGCCACAAGTACCGTGTTATCTTACCTACACCAATGAAAAGACACATGAAGTAATTAGAGAAAATCTTCACCGATCAGCGATGTACAGTGGTCGTATCGTCGGTATCGGTCCGCGCTATTGTCCCTCCATTGAAGATAAAGTTACCCGTTTTGCTGAAAAAACAGAACATCAGGTTTTTGTGGAACCAGAAGGATTAGATACCGATGAGATTTACCTCAACGGCATCTCTGCAAGTTTACCTGAAGATGTGCAGGTGGACATGGTGCATAGCATCAAGGGATTAGAAAATGCTGAGATTATGCGCTTCGGATACGCTGTCGAATATGATTTTGCCCCTGCTACCCAACTCCAACCGACACTTGAAACACAACAGGTTCCTGGACTCTACTTTGCCGGACAACTCAACGGCACGACAGGCTATGAGGAAGCCGCTGCACAAGGACTAATGGCTGGGATCAACGCTGCTTTGAAGGTGAAAGGTAAGGAATCACTTATTCTTGACAGATCACAAGCATACATAGCGGTACTGATTGATGATTTGGTTACGTTAGACATCCGTGAACCTTACCGCATGTTCACGTCACGTGCAGAATATAGATTGGCGTTACGGGAAGATAACGCCGATCTGCGTCTCACCGAAATCGGCAGACAAATTGGACTTGTTGATGATGACACCTATAGCAGATTCCAAAAGAAAGCGTCATCTATTGAAACAGAATTAAAGCGTTTAGACGAAACGCTTTTGGTCCCAAATGCAGCGACTATTGATAGATTAGCAAATATCGTTGAAACTGGGGAGTTGAAACAACCCACGTTGTTAACTGACTTACTCAAGCGTCCTGAACTCTGTTATGAACACATAGCACTTCTGGCGCCAACAGATGAAGAACTGCCGCATGCGGTAAGAGAACAAGTTGAAATTCAGATTAAATACGATGGTTATATCCAACGGCAACAACGGCAGATTCATCAGTTCAAAAAAATGGAAAATCTTCGCATTCCAGATACCTTCAACTATATAGATGTGCGCGGATTGAAGACTGAAGCACGTGAAAAACTTGAAAAAATTCGCCCTGCATCCATAGGACAAGCTTCGCGTCTGCCTGGTGTTTCGCCAGCAGACATCTCTATTTTAATGGTCATGCTGCATCAGCAAAACCGATAGATCGAAACTCCAGAGGTATTTTCACACGAAGTTAAAATAATCATTGCCTAAAAAAATGGAAACGCAATTTCGTCATGAACTTGAAGAAGTGTTCAACAGAAACAAATTTCCGCTCACACCGGAACAGACAGATCAGTTGACCGTATATCGCTCCGAATTGAAACGGTGGAATACACATATTAATCTAACAGCACTTCAAGACGATGCTGAGATAATCCAGAAACATTTTCTCGATTCTGTTAGTGTTCTTGAACATTTTGCTATTAAGGATGGTCAAACAGTTATTGACATTGGCACTGGAGCTGGATTTCCTGGAGTTGTACTTAAAATCTATATTCCCAATATCCGTCTAACACTTGTTGAGGCATCTCATAAAAAGGTCGCTTTTCTCAAATATCTAATTTCGCAATTGGGATTAGATTCATCAATTCAGATTTTAGCAAAACGGGCTGAAATTTGCGCTAAAAGTGATCAGTTTATAAATGCGTATGACTGGGTCTTGACGCGATACGTTGCCGCACTGGCGAAGTCTGCTGCATACTGTTTGCCATTGCTAAATGCTACAGGTAGATGGATAGCCTATAAATCCAGTGAAAAGGATGTTGAAATTCACGAAAGCAAAAAAGTACTACAGCAACTTGGGGGAGAAATTGTAGGGGTGCATAATAGTAGGATTGCACAGCTTAATCGTTGCTACATTGTTGTGTGTCGCGCTAATCAAGGAACTCAAGAGGTTCAATGATTCCTCATGGTAATAGTTATATACATGGGGATGGGTGATCGGATTTGTCCGCAATAGCAGCGCACCAGTGAAGGAGTTTTATGCAATGTTTGATATTACAACGGACGCTCAAAATACCGTGATCGTCCACGTGCAAGGAAAAATCATTGGAAATACAGTTGCACAATTTCGAACGGAAATAGAACAGCAGCTGCAAAATGGAAATAATAAACTAATTGTCGATCTAAAGAACGTACCACTCCTCGACAGTACAGCACTCGGAGTCATAATTGTGGCATTGCAAGTTTTGCAAAGAGCGGGTGGGAAATTGGTGCTGCTAAATCCGCAGAAAGCAGTCAGCAGCATTTTAGATATTACACGTCTTTCGTCAATTTTAGAGGTGTATGAAACTGAAGAAGCCGCACGCAACGCTTTTTCGTAGTTTAGGAGTTCAACATGGTGCTCAGTAGTGCGGTATGAGTTAAATAGTGAAATCTAAAATTACCTTTACAGTTCTTTATAGGTTTGGTGTGTTTAATGTGAATGTCATACGCACATTCACCAAGCGCAATTCATTGTGCCTCTTCCTGTAGGAGCGACCTCCTGGTCGCGACTTTAAAAAGGTAGAACACTTTGTCCGTGCCGAATGACAATGTAAAGTTAATTGTAAAATCTACTATATGCGGATGTGAAGAAACTACCTCTACAGGAGAGCAGGGATGAAAAACAAAAAACCTGCGAGGCGTTCCCGGTTTAAGATGGGGCTGCGCAGTCAACAAGTTGTTCTGTTTCTGCTTGTTTCGCTCACACCGTTATTAATTGTTTCACTGACTATCAGAAAATTGGGTGGAGACGCTTTGAAAAGCAGCGTGGGTGAAGGGATGGTCTCACTTGCACGAGTGAAACTCTCCCTTGCAGATCGTGCTATTTCTCATAAGATAAGCAACATCAGAACAGAGTTACGACAAGAAGGTTTGCAATTAGAGGTTGCTAAGTCTAACAACGCTAACGGCAACAAGAATGTATTTGATGAAGTAAAAGAGAACTTAGAGGATAGTATGCGATTGTTAGAAACTTATGCTGGGGGTAGAAGACGGGGCTATACTGGGGGTAGAAGACGGGGCTATAGAAGTGAGGTGACAATTACGAATGCTGAAGGTTATGCTCTACGTTCAAACAACCGTGAACTCAACTACGATTCTAAAAAAGAGTTACCACCCATGGTCAATAAAAAACAAATTTGGTGGATAAAAGCAAGGAACAACGGAAATGGTTCTGAATATGTGGAGGATGTTACCTATGATACGCAGCGGAACGTGCATCGTCTTTTAGTAGCATTACCAATCCGAATGGGAAGACAAAGACCATCTTCAGGAACTCAAAATAAAATAGTCGGTATATGCAAGGCTATTCTATATCTACCAGAGTTAGCCGATTTAGTAGAATTACAGCCAGGAACGGATAAGACATACACCATTCTGACGAACCAGTCAGGAAAAATTATTGCTACCCCACAAGAAAGTGAGTATCACATAGGTGATCAAATATCAATGGAAAATGCTACAATGAGGGCAATAATTGAAGCGAAAAAGGATGAAGAATACGATCAATATTACTACGGCTATGAAGCCGCAAGCGAAACGGATCGTTTTAATGAATCCCGTGTCTATGGATGGGCGAGGACACGACCAGTAAGCTGGCATCCGTGGAAAAGAGATCAGAATTTCGGCAACTGGATCATTTTCGTGTCATATCCAAGCTCCGAAGCTTACGCAGGAGTTGTTAAACTGAACCAGTACGTCTTGTGGCTTACTATCCTATCATGTGTGATCGTTATACCGTTCGCTTATGTAGTAGCAAAGCGGATTTCTCAACCGGTCATGCAACTTGCACAAGCAGCAAAACGCATCGGACAAGAAGCAAAAGATGTTGTCCAAGAAGAGTCTGATCAAGTCCGAAAACAGATAGCAAATATGCAGTGGTACCAAAATGAAGAATCCGAACTTATCTCAATTGGAAGCAAGAATGAAGTCGGGATGTTGGCACAAGAATTCAACGACATGCACCGTAACCTAAAAATTGCTGTGGAGAAACTCATCAGTGCCGAGCAGCAGATGACGACTATCGTAGATTGCCTCGGTGAAGGACTTATTGTCGTTGATACACGCGACCGAATCCTTTACTTTAACCCTGCTGCCAAGCATCTACTTAATTTTAATGAGACATCACAGTTCCCGGATCTTTTCACAGAATTGCTAAGTATCACGAATCTAACTGTTCTGGCAAATACGCATGGACAGGATACACGGGCAACAGTTGAAATTAACTTGGATCAAGAAGGTGAGAATCGCATTCTTCGCGTTGTGACAAGCCAATTTACCTCGGTTGGCACAACCGATAACGGCAATAGCCCGTCTGATGAAAATACAGATATGGCAGGGATGGTCTATGTCTTTGACGATATAACGCGTCAGCATGAAATTGATAAGATGAAATCTGATTTTGTAGCACTTGTCTCACATGAATTGCGTACCCCGTTAACTTCAATCATCGGATTTATCTCACTGATACTTGATGGAAAAGCTGGACCCCTTAACGAAGTCCAGCAACAAAGTTTGACTCGCGCACATCGTCAGTCGGAGCGACTCGCTACAATGATTAATGATCTGCTTGATATTTCACGTATTGAAGCGGGACGTATCGTGATGAAACTTGAACCGGTAAATCTCACTGAAATCGCTCAGCAACGGCTTGAGGAACTCAAACCGCAAGCCGACGAGAAGACAATCAAATTAGATATGAACGTTCAACCTGATTTACCTGAGCTAACAGGAGATGCGGAACATCTTGGTCAAATTCTAACAAATCTGGTTGGGAATGCAATAAAGTTCACGCCATCAAACGGCGAAGTACACGTCAGAATGTCCCGCAAGAATTGTCCGTTAGAAGATGGTGTTATGGATGAAAACGATGGTGTCCACCTTGAAGTTATAGACACCGGACCGGGAATTCCTGCCCAAGATCGTGAAGATGTCTTTGACAAGTTCCGACAACTCAGTAATATTCAAACTCGGGAACAAGGCGGCACAGGTTTAGGTCTGGCAATCGCACGTGGATTCGTTGAGGCGCATAAAGGAAAAATCTGGGTAGATGCAGGGAAAAATGATAAAGGTTGCAACTTCCAATTCTGGATTCCGTTTTTATCATAGGAGGCGTTGTTTGTTACAACAAAAATTATAAGTTATAACGAGTTATGCTAAATAACTATTTGTAAGATATTGTTTCACAATTACATGGTGTTTTGTTAGTTTTTATCCTTAGTTGATTCTTTTTTTAGTCCTGTAGGGACGATATGTTTATAGAAAACACCAAACAAATGCTCTTTAGTCCCGTAGGGACGATATGTTTGTAGTACAAAACCCAAAATCCGTGAAAACAACAAAAACAATAAGTTAACTGGCACAAGTCGTAAGTTATAGTAAAATCTAAAATTATCTTTACAGTTCTTTGTAGGTTTGGTGTGTTTGTAGTCGCGCAATTCATTGAGCCTCTTCTTGTAGGAGCGACCTCCTGGTCGCGACTTTAAAACTGTAGAACACTTTGTCCGTGCCGAATGACAATGTAAAGTTAATTGTAAATCTACTATAAAAGGATGTACTAACCAAATTCTAAATTGAAAACTTAAGGCTAAAGAAATGTCCGAAACAATTTTTATGTCTCAAACCACACAAACATCTGAAACCATTTTAGTTATTGATGACGACACTGATATCCTTGCCCTACTTGAAATGAGTTTGGCTTCTGATGGATTTCAGGTTATAACCGCAAGCGACGGCATAAGCGGACTCCAACTTGCAAAAACGAAGCAACCGGACCTGATTCTTCTTGATGTTATGATGCCACAGATGGATGGCTTACAAGTAATTGAGAAACTAAAAGCGGATACTGAAACAAATACAATTCCTGTCCTATGGTTGACAGCAAAGACACAAACTGAGGACAAATTGCGCGGTTTAGAAATTGGTGGAGACGACTATATTACAAAGCCCTTTGATTTGCGAGAGGTAACTGCTCGGATTAACGCAGTTTTAGGGCGAACGCGCCCCGTGAAATACATCAATCCATTAATCAATGCGATGGGAGAAAGTTTCAGTGAAGCCGGTGTCGCTGAACTCGGATCGCATCTTCAAGCAGCTGCTGAAATTCAACTAAAGTTGCTTCCAGAGAAGCCACCAGTTTTCAACGAGTTTGACTTCGCCACGATGTTTCGCAGCTCAACTTCTGTTTCTGGAGATTTTTACGATTTTATCCCGCTCAGCGATACACATCTCGGTGTCGTATTAGGGGATGTTAAAGGACACGGAATTCCTGCCGCGCTTCTGATGGTCATGATCCAAACGGCTTCACGTTTGTTAAGTAATCAGGCGGACTCCCCCGCGACGATTTTAAAACGCATTAATACTTTACTTTTTCATAACACAGACCTTGAACAATTTGCCACAATGGTATACGGTATATTAGAAATTAACACAGGAAGGTTTACCTATGCTAACGGGGGACACTGCCCACCAATCCATTTCATAACAGATTCAGGAGATCATCAGCAAGTCGAAGAAAGTGGAAGCCGGGTTGAGTTACTTGAAACCGGTGGTATGCTGATAGGGGCGTTTGATATCGCAACTTTTTCGTCGGATACTTGTCTATTATCTCCAGGAGATGTCCTTTTATTTTATACTGATGGGGTAACCGAGACAGAGGGGCAAACACCAAACAATTACTACGGTGAAGAACGTTTGATTAACTGCTTCTCAAAAAACTTAACACTATCCGCTGAATCACTTTGTGATGTCCTTCAAACGGACCTAATGGAATTTAGTGGAACTACACAACTCAAGGATGATCGCGCCGTTGTTGTAATTAAGCGGACGGATGCTCAAGCAACTTCAACGTAGTGCTTAGTCAAGTGCTAATTGATGGGTCTTGAAAGTAGTCTATCGGTAGGAGCGATCTCCGAATCGCGACTTACAATAATATGTTGACTAAGCAGTAGTTACGTTGCGCGAAATCCATTGGAATCATACAGCACGGACATTTTGCATTCGCAAGGAAGGAGTCTAACACGTGGGCGAGAAAACTCAATGGAGAATTTTCCTTTCTCTCCCAAGCACAATGCAGTTGATCTATCTAATTGACACTGTTATCAGTGATATTCTGAGAGAAATGAATTTCGATGAAGAAACACAGGAGCATGTGAACCTTGCTGTCATTGAAGCAGGGACAAATGCAATCAAACACGGCAATAAAGAAGACATCAACAAGAACGCTACATTAGAGTTTCTTATTGAAGACGATAAACTCACAGTTGTCGTGACTGATGAAGGCCCTGGGTTTGAACGCGAAGATGTCGCAAATCCACTTGAACCAGAAAATCTGCTGAAAAGTAGTGGACGAGGCCTTTTTCTCATGGAAGCCTGCATGGATGAAGTTGTCTACGAGGCTAAAGGCACCATTGTCAAAATGGTTAAATATAAGCAACGTCCAAATTTGTAGATCCTCTGATAACTACGAAAAGTGCTATGTTCATGAACACCGATCCAAAGGTAACAACTCGCCAGTGCCATGAGTGTCCTTGGCGTTGATTAGGTTGTGCTTTCAAGAGGTGGAAATCAAGAGAAAGGGATATTTATGCAAATTAACCTACGGAACAAAGGGAATGTCATTATTTTAGATATTGAGGGGAATCTTGTTGGTCCTAATACAATCGCACTGAAAAACATTATTGATGACCAAATTCGAGAATCAGCTGGTGAACCTGTGTTTATGATTTTAAATATGGAGCGGGTCCAGATGATGGATAGTTCCGGATTAGGTGTAATTGTCGCTGCCTATGCTTCAATCAGACGCAATAATGGCAGGGTAGTTCTCCTAAATATCGGCGGAAACATCAGAAGTCTCATCGTTATGGCTAAACTCGTGACAATATTTGACCGATACGACACAGAAGCAGAAGCAATCGCAAGTTTTCTCTAATGTTAATTAGTGCTAAATTTACACCGCACACATCTAATTTATACGACTATGCCCAAAAATGGACAGAATATGGAAACTACACGAAACGCCGAAATTACAGAAGAAAGCATCGGTTTATGGCACAAATGCACACAGTGTAATGAGGTATCTTTCCGAGGAGAATTAGAACGGAACGGTTTTATCTGCCCGAAGTGCAAGGAACTATTTCCATTATCTATTGAAAATCGCCTAAAACTCCTTACGGGAGAGAATTCTCCTGATATGACAGATACCCTTTCAAGTGAAATTGTTGAACCTACAATTGATATTCTTGCTATTGAAGAGAATATCGCCGGGTATCCTGCCAGTCTGTTTATTTTAGCCTCTGATTCTCCGATTCTACAGCAACATTTGACGGTGTTTTCTGAAGCAGTTGCAGGCGCGTTAAAAAAATCAATCCCGCTACTTTCTGTTTTCACAGCGAATCCAATTGAAGTCCATATTTCCTTTTCTGAAATTGTGCCACTACTTCTACAGTTGGAACAATTAGCACAAGAATCGCTTCCACATCTAACTGTTTTGACAGAAACAGGCATAGGACAACTTACGTCACATCTCCCAGTTGGAGAAATCGTTATAGCAGAATGCACCTCACAATCTGAAAATGCACCACGATTCCATCCGCAACCAGCGTTACATGCGCCTGAAGAACAACTCCTACCTGAAAAAAATCGCGAACTAAACCCAAACACCCCCGACATTAGTGTAGATTGCTATATTCCACGCCTGGAGTTGCACACGGTATTAGCGCGATTGCTGAAGTTTTTCGCTCCTTCCCCAGCAATTGATTGAATACAGTCAAGTATAACGAATTGTGCCAAATAACCTTATGTAGAACTCTATTTCACAAAAGAAGGTATTTTGAAAGTCACTATCCTATATTTATATGGTCTTCAGTCCCGTAGGGACGATATGTGTATAGAAAAAGGTTGGACGAGCCCTTTTTAGTCCCGCTGAATGCCATAAAGGCATTCATAGCGTTGATTTGGTAGGGACGATATGTGTATAACAGCAAATATACGTGAAAACCAACAAACATTTATTAACTGGCACAAGTCGTAAGTATAATATTTATCTTACTGACAACTAGAGCGTATCTCATAAATAGGATTTGTTAGTTCATTATCAGTTGTTTCTCTTTGTAGGAGGGAACTCCGATTCCCGACTATTAGTGGTTTCGTCGCGATTCGGAGATCGCTCCTACAGGATTTTGAAATCGGGCTTTCAAAGCCCTCCAACTATTTATGAGATAGGTTGTAAAGTGAATTTTATCCATGACCATATTCAAGTTATCTATGAAAATCAGAAAAATATTTCGTAAATCGTTAAAAATTCAGTTGTTGCTCGTATCTATTGTAAGCATGTTTGTCTATAATACTATTGTCTACGCAGAAGATGTCAAGGAATGGATGCCGGATGCAAACCTACGGCAAGCAGTGCGCGAGACTTTAGAACTAACAACAAACGAACCTTTGACGAAAGAGAAAATGCAAGGTTTTGATTTCCTTGATGCCCATGGCAGAGATATTATGGACATCACAGGCTTAGAGTTTGCGATGAGTCTTGAAGTGTTGCACCTCAGCAAGAATCCGATAACAGACTTGCGCCCACTTGCCAACTTGACGAGACTTGAAAAATTGCATCTCTGGAGTGTCTCTCCAAATACGCCAACACTTGACATCCGTCCGCTGTCAACGCTGATCAACTTAGAGGTGCTCTCTCTGTGGAAGACCAAGATTTCGACAGATATAAGTCCGCTTTCGGCGTTGAAGAAACTCCGCACCTTGGATATTTCGCATAACCAAATTGAGGATATTCGTCCGCTTGCAGGGCTTACAGAATTGCAGACATTGGCGATTGAGGTAAATCTGATAACAGATTTGACACCACTCTCTGAACTCAATCTTATAGAACTTATCATTGGCAACAATCCGATAACAGACATCCATCCGCTGTCGACTTTGATCAATTTAGAGATGCTCATCCTGGAGAATTGCGAGGTTTTTGATATAAGTCCGCTTTCAGCGTTGAAGAAACTCCGTATCCTGGATTTGACAAACAACCAGATTGAAGACATCCGCTCGTTAGCAGCACTAACTGGCCTACGGACATTGTGGATCAAAGGCAATCCAATAAGAGATTTGAACCCACTGTCCGAATTAAATCTCACAGACCTTAAATATGATGCTATATCAGATCCAATTGGGCAAACCGATCCTGCTGAGGCATGGATGCCAGACGCAGCGTTACGTGCTGCGATCCGGGGCGCGATCGGGGTGCTACCGGGTGTTCCCTTAACAAAAGAGAAGCTGCAAAAAGTCCTCTCCCTTAACGTTGAGAATAAAGGTATTTATGACGTCACAGGTCTGGAATTCGCAACGAGTCTTACAGAACTTGCTATTAGTCAGAATTCGATAACAGACTTACGTCCACTGTCGAATTTGACGCAATTGGTGAAACTATATTTTGAGCATGTTCCCGAAAATTCGATGGATCTGGATTTACGTCCATTGTCGACTTTGATTAACTTAGAGGTACTCTCTTTGTGGAATACTTGGATTTCAGCGGACATAAGCGCGCTGGCGGGGTTGAAGAAACTTCGTGTCCTGGAACTCTCAAGTAATCAAATCGAGGATATAAGTCTACTTGAGGGATTAACTGAACTGCGGATATTGCAGATCAAAGGGAGCCCGATAAAAGACCTGCATCCGCTTGCTAATTTGACGAACCTTAGACGTTTGTATCTCTCGGATGTTTCTCCAATTACACTAAATCTTGACATCAGTCCGTTGGCGAATCTCATCCACTTAGAGGTACTCTTTCTGGAAAATTGCAAGGTTTCGGATATAAGCCTATTGGCAGGGTTGAAGAAACTTCGTGTCCTGGATCTATCAAACAACCAGATTTTGGACTTCAGCCCACTTGCGGGGCTGACAGAATTACGGACGTTGCTTATCCGGGGAAACTGGACACATGATATAAGTCCACTGGTAGGATTGATGCTCACAGATTTTGAGTATGATGAGATTTGCGAAATTGCACCACCCGAACCGCTTATTATTGAACGCATTCTAACCAAAAATTACCCTGCTATTTTTCAAGGTTTTAACAGTAACTTCGCTGAAACCGCAGAAGAGCTTGCCTTATACTACCCTGGGACCGATCCGGAAGTTTACCATCAACGCGCCGCCAGGAACGATCTATATTTTTCTGCTTGGCTCAACTTAGATTTTATTTTAGACACACCGCCATACGAAAGAATTGCCACACGGATCGGTGGAAACTTAGAACGCGCACGCGCAGTGCGAGAAAAACAACTCACACTCAATCCAAATCTTGTGTTTATCGTTCAACCCTTTGTCGTTCCCTTCTTAGAGGAATTTCCCCCAGACACTGACTTATTTCTCAAAGACGCTAATGGACAATTAGTCTATTGGAGCGGTAAACCCTATCTTAATATTGTACGTCCAGAAGCACAACAACTTTGGATAAATTGGATTGTTGCTATCGCAGAATGTGGGCTACTTGATGGAGTAGTATTGGACGGTTTCTTACTGAATAGGACCGCTGAATGGAGACCACTTCACAAAGAGTTAAGCGCATCTGCCGGTAGAGAAATTACGGATGAAGACATTATCAAGATACATAGACATATATTCAGAAGCGTGCGCGAAAAAGTACATCCAAATTTCCTAATTCTCGTGAATGCAAATGTGACGCGACCTGATAGATACGCTGATCTTATCAACGGATCTTTTATGGAATCAGACAGATGGCACCTCACAACACGCAATGGACTTCGGCACATGGAAGCGGTATTATCATGGAACGAGGAAAACTTACGCGCACCACAAGTCAACTGCTTAGAGGGGAGGGCATTAGAGGGACCCAGCCACAGTCCTGAGAACTTACGCCAGATGCGACTTGTCACAACACTGAGCCTCACACACTCCGATGGGTATGTGGATTATTCAACACACGTACCTGAAGATGCTGGCGGTCATCGCTTAGCTCCATGGTACGATTTTTGGGATGCGAATCTCGGACAACCCATTGGCGAAAAAGCACAACTCTGTGACAATTGTGAAGGACTCTTTATCCGAGAATTCACTGACGGATGGGCAATCTATAACCGAAGTGGGAAGGTAGCGAAGATTCAGCTGCCGATGCAAGCTACCGGTGTCGCAAGTGGTATCACAAGCACAATACACATTGTCCCCGATTTAGATGGTGAGATGTATCTGAAACAGGAAACAGACACACTTATTGATATTAGCGATGATAATGTTGTCAAAGTATTAGACCTTTTAATAGGAGACCCACAAGACTCGCCACCCGAATGGATGCAAGATGCCGCTTTGAACGCAGCAGTTCGTGAGAATCTCGGATTGCCGATAGACTCTCCTTTGACGAAAGAGAAAATGCTATGGTTAGAGCATCTGGATGCAACACACAAAGGCATTGTAGATATAACAGGTTTAGAATTTGCTACAAACTTAAAGTACCTGTACCTTGGCGGACGTAATCGTATCACAGACCTCAGTCCCCTCGTGAACTTAACAAGTCTTACCAATTACACATCTCACATCATCCTATAGAGGACATGCCGCCAGTTACAAATCTTGATATAAGTTCATTAGCAGGTCTTATCAACTTAGAGACACTCATCCTTGAAAACAGTGGAATTTCGGATGTAAGTCCCCTTGCAGGGTTGAAGAAACTATACCGTTTAAGTCTTTCACATAACACTATTGAGAACATCAGCCCGCTTGCAGGACTGAAAAAACTCCAACATTTGTATCTTTCAGGTAACAATATTTCAGATATCAGTCCGCTTGCGGGGCTGACGGAATTACGAATATTGTGGATCATTGGGAATCCAGTGACAGATTTCAGGCCACTCACAGAATTGGATATCGCCAATTTTCGGTCCGATGTGGATGTGAATGACGACGGTGTTGTGAATATTCAAGATTTGGTTATTGTGGCAAATGCGCTTGGTAAAGCAGAACCCGATCTCAATGGTGATGGCGTTGTGAATATTCAAGATTTAGTTATTGTGGCGAATGCGTTTCAATGATTGGATAAAACGATGAGCAGGAATTCAGCTAACCTGAGAATTAGATGTCCATTTAGGCATATTAGTAGCGAGACGAAAGGGGCAATGGGATGAAACAGAAAGCACCTATTTTGAGTGATAGATTACAACAGGAATTCAACAAACGTTTTGGTCATCCACCAGAATTCATCGTATCTGCACCAGGAAGGGTTAACCTTATTGGTGAGCATACAGATTACAATGATGGCTTTGTGTTTCCTGTCGCAATTGATAAACACCTCCACATTGCCGCCGGCAAACGTTCTGACCGCCAAGTACATCTCCACGCTTTAGATATGGATGAGACATGCACCTTCAGTTTGGAAGCGATTGAGGACGCAAAAACGCCACCATGGGGTAATTATCTAAGGGGTGTTGCACACTTATTACAAGAACAAGTTCTACGAGAGATTGAACACACATTAAATGGCATGTCTGCCGTAATTGCTGGAAATGTTCCGATTAGTGCTGGACTAAGCTCTTCTGCAGCACTTGAAGTTGCATCAGCACTCGCTTTTTTAGGCGCATGTAGTTTAGAAGTAGCAGACACAGATATGAATTCAGATAGTGAGATTGAATTGATTGAAATTCCTCCAATGAAATTGGCTGCGCTATGTCAGCGCGCAGAACATGAATTTGCTGGTGTCAACTGTGGCATCATGGACCAATCTATCTCTTTATTAGGAAAAGCAGACCACGCACTGTTTTTAGATTGTCGTTCGCTTGAATACAAGCAGATACCGCTCAACTTAACGGATATTCTCATCGTAATATGTAACACCAATGTCAAACGTGAACTCGCTTCCTCAGAGTATAATAAGCGACGGGCTGAATGCGAAAAAGGCGTTGAAATCTTGCAGCGATGGATGCCTTCTATCACGTCGCTTCGCGATGTCACGTTGGCAGATTTCAAAAAATATGAAGCAGAACTGCCCCAGATTACACAAAAAAGGTGTAGATATGTTGTAGAAGAAAACACGCGAGTGCAGAATGCTGTAGATGCCCTCATAGCGAAAAATATAAACACCTTTGGTGAACTCATGAATGCTTCGCACGCAGGGCTACGTGACGCTTATGAAGTCAGTTGTGATGAGTTAAATATACTCGTGGATATTGCACAAAGTATTGATGGTGTTATCGGCGCAAGGATGACAGGGGCAGGGTTTGGGGGATGTACAGTAAATTTGGTCTACCAAGATACCGTAGAGGAATTTCAGGATCGGTTAATGAAAGAATATACACAACGTACCGGCATTGAACCTGACATCTATATATGTAACGTTGGTGATGGCGCACGTATCAAATGGAATTCTCATAGTTAGGAGATTTCGGCAGTCAGCAATCTGCGATTTCCGAAAGCCGATAGCCGAATACTGACAGCCATTTGAAAATGAAATACAGTATAGGAATTGATCTTGGTGGAACTGACATTAAAGCAGGGTTGTTGGCGGCAGATGGTAAACTTTCTTGCCGTATGGTCGTTCCTACTCGTGTAGATGAAGGTGCAAAAGCAATAGCAGCACGTATTGCCCAGACAATCTGCCAAGTTGTTGAAGTAGCAAAAAAGGGTGTACAAAAAGAAATTGTCGGTATCGGTTTAGGCGCGCCAGGACTCATCATTGCCGACAGCGGTATTATCCATTTTTCACCGAACTTCCCGGGTTGGAGCGACATTCCACTATTGGATTATGTCACTGCTGAACTTGACGATTTAGACCTACCGATTTATATTGACAACGATGTCAATGTAATGGTATTGGGTGAGCTGCACCACGGTGCAGGTATTGGGTACGAAAATGTCGTGGCACTTACCCTCGGCACGGGAGTCGGTGGAGGCGTTGTAATAGATAGAAAAGTCTATCATGGCAGTTGGAATACAGCAGGTGAATTAGGGCATACAGTGGTGCAACCGAACGGTCGCAAGTGTGGATGTGGGAATCATGGTTGTCTTGAGGCTTACGCGGGTGCAAGACATATTGTAGAGCGAGCACAACAGCAAATTGCAAAAGGTAGAAAAACTTGTTTGGACCCTGAAGCGTTGACTCCAAAGCAAATTGCAGAAGCAGCAACTGCAGGGGATAAACTTGCACTTGATATTTTTTTAGAAACAGGAAAATACATCGGAATAGCGTTGACATCTATAGCGCATATCCTTAACCCGCAAATAGCAATTATCGGTGGTGGAATTGCGGCAGCAGGAGAAAACTTACTCTTTCAACATATTCGTGAGGAATTCAAGAAACGAGCGATGGACATCCCTGGCGGCATGGAGATTGTTCCTGCGAAATTGGGAAACGACGCGGGACTCGTCGGGGCAGCAATGCTGGCATACAATAACTAATACCATTTCTAACAAATAACTTCTCTTAAAGAAATAGACCGTTCAATGTGAATGTCATACGCACATTCACCGAGCACAATTCATTGCGCTTCTTACACTTGTCGGTAGGTGCGTTTTGATGAAGATTAATTTATTAATTCGGTAATTTCTTGTTAGGTATATTTGAATATGTCAAACACTCTTTAGTCCCGTAGGGACGCAATGTTTATAGCAGGAGGTGCTACCTCTTCTCTTAGTCCCGTAGGGACGATATGTCCGCGCAGCACATGACAACAAACATATCGTCTCTACGGGACTAAAGAGCGTATATGCAACGTTTTTCTATAAACATATCGTCCCTACAGGACTAAGGAAAAAACCGAATTTATTTTTTAATCTTCATGTAAACGCACCGAGCAATGATGCCCAGTTAATTGTAAAATCTACCATAATAAAGGATAAAAAAGGGAGCACGTTTAATGAGATTTTTCGGTGATTCAACAAATACCACTCAGAATTTATCTTTGATTTGGGTACGGACTTGTCAAATTTTGATTATGTTTGCACTGTCTATATCTATGATTGGATGTGCAAAGGTGCGGGATGGAGTCGTGGATATATTCCGACCAGAGCGCATAGTTCCGGTTTTTGATCCAGATGCAGTAATTACACCACAAACGGGCACCGTAATCCATCGGAAAAATGGCATCGACGCAATGGTAGTTCCAATCCATGATGTGAAAAATGTTGTTGCATTCGGAGTTCTTATTTATAACCGAGCAGATAACTGGATCAGTTTTGTAAAAGAGGATTGTTGGATGCTTGACCAGTCGGGAGAAAATATAAAACAGATAGACAAATCACAACTATCATTCTATTTGAAAAAGAATTATAGACCGAAGCTGCCCCCTGAATTTGAAGCAGATATTTTTCGATATGACAAGACTATTCGTATGCAAGGAGGACATGCTGTTCTACCAACTGATGACTTAAAGAAAACGAACATTATGCCTAAGAACCGGTCACTATTCTTTATTTATTTTCCAAAACGCAGCTTAAAATCTAAGAATCTGCGTATTGTAATCCCCGGTGTGACAAGTGAATTCAATGATCAACAAACAACGTTTGTTTTCAAATTTAAAGTGCAGCGAGGTTAATTTCAAATCACCCCTGTTAATAAAGTCACCATCGGAGTACTCCTCCATATCTTCACGCTTTTCTACAACCTATCTCATAAATAGTTGGAGGGCTTTGAAAGCCAGATTCCAAAACCTTGTAGGAGGGATCTCCGAATCGCGACCTGTCGGGAATCGGAGATCCCTCCTACAGAGAGAATCAACTGATAATAAACCAACAAATCCAATTTATGAGATACGTTCTATCAAAAGTGCCTTAATAAAGTATACTCACTGCATATCTATTTTCGTATGGATTACGCTCCTATGCCATATAAGTTGTGCTGTACCTGACCCCGATGGTAAAGGCGTTCTACGCCCTCCAATATCTCCCAATGTAGACATTGTGCCTTCAATTCGAGAGCGAGAGGCACCTCCGATATTAGGTGTTAGTTATGTTGAAACGATCGGCAGAGCAGGGCAAGGTGCTGGCGAATTTCTCATGCCTATGGGGTTAATTATAGATGCCTATGGGCAGCTTTACATAGCGGATGCAGGCAACAACCGGGTGCAAGTTATTGATAGTAACGGACACTTCGTGGCAGAATTCGGCAGTTATGGGTGGCGTGACGGCGAGTTTGACTTTCCTAATGATGTCGATCTCAGCTTAGACACCCTCTATGTAGCGGATACAGGCAACAACCGAGTCCAGTATTGTAATTTGGTGAATCGAATCTTCTATCCTCTTACGACTACTTCCCAAGATTTTCAATTTGATGCTCCTGAAGGGATCGGTCTCGGTCGGAACGGTGAGGTTTTTGTGGTTGATACCCTTAATCATCGCTGGGTCCAATTTAGTAGAAACCTCGCACCTGTCTTTACAATAGGAAGTTTCGGCAGCAGTCGAGAGCAATTTTGGAATCCCACTGACCTCTTAGTTAACCCTCACGGAACTGTGTATGTAGTGGATACCGGTAATCATCGCATTATGAGTTACGATTTCAGTGGCAACCCTATACGGACGTGGGGGAAAGAGGGGAATGCGCTTGGACAGTTTCGTGAACCAAAGAGACTCGCTATAGACTCTTGGAATTACTTATACGTCACTGACAGTGGGAATCGACGAATTCAAGTCTTTACAGCAGAAGGACAGGCTGTTATAGAATTTACTGTGAAGACGCTATTGAATCCTTGTGGGATTGCTGTTTCCGAGAAGGGACGAGTCTTTGTGACCGACACTGATGCAGGGGATATTAAAGTTTTTCAGATGATATTCAAATCAGATGCAAAGAAAGCAGAATAGCAAAAATAGGAATGGAAGGACTCAAAAATGTAAAGGTAGAAGGATGGTAAAACATATACAAATCCTACTCTCCATCCTTCCATTTTTTCTCTGTTTTCTTTTTTTTACAGATGCACAGACTGAATCTCAAAAGCAGAATCCGCCGCTTAAACTCCCCACTCTCTCTATTATTGAAAAGTCAGAAACATTTCAATTGGAAACAGACAAATCAAAATGGGTAGTTAAAAACCCGCCTATTTTTCCGAACAGTGAACAGATAATAGGTAATAACGGTCAGAAACTCGTTAAAGGAAAAGATTACCAAATAGATTATGTATCAGGTAAAATTATCTTTGATAAATCGGTCTTAGCAAAGAAAGACGTAGTATGGACGATAACCTACCGTTCAATTCCTTTCACTTTCCAAAAGACATATAAGCGTGACCTTTATGGCACACCACTTGATAAGGATTTGGAATCAACACTCCAAAGAGATGTTCCTTCTAATTTGGATACCCAACCCACAGTCCCCGGCACACCTCCTTCAACTACTCCATCGCAGTTAGAGTATTCTGGCAGTCGCACATTTGGCATTTCTGTCGGCAGCGGTCGATCGCTATCGCAAAATCAGGAGTTCCGTATCAATGTCCGAGGCAACGTCTCAGATAACATTGAGGTGCTTGCAATGCTCTCTGACCAAGATTTGCCTATTCAACCAGAAGGGATGACTGAGGATATTCAAGACATCAATCAGAAACTAATTCGTATTATGCATCCGAACGTGACAGGCACTTTAGGTGATTTTAATGCTTCCTTAGGTCCGTCCGAATTCATCTTTTTTCCACGTGCGCTTGAAGGGGTTAAAGTTGAAGGGGATTTTGAGAGAAGCAAATTCCATCTCATTCCGAGCGCGCTGCCAAAGGGACAATCCACAAGCAAAGTGATTCGGGGTGAGGAGGGGCGCAGTGAATATCGGCTTGATGTGAACAACCAATTCGTTATCGTCAAAGCAGGGAGTGAGATCGTTTGGCTGAACGGTGAGAAGATGCGGCGCGGTGAAAACAACGATTATATCATCCGTGAATATGGCGATCCAATTATTGAATTTAATAGTAAGCACCTGATAACAAGTAACGATGTTATCCGTGTTGACTTTGAATATATTCCTGAAGACCTGGTATATCAACAAAATCTTTACGGGATCAATAATGTCTTCATGTTGCCCGGGGAATGGTTGTCACTCGGTGCATCTTACGCTGTGGAAGCGGATTTAGACGACCCCGAACAGGCTTTAGTCCTTTTTGATGATGACGATCTGGATGCACTCCGTCAAAATACGCTGGATCCAGATGGGGATGGATTCCTTCTTACGCCACCACAGAAACATACAGTGTGGGGGTTAGAAAGTCGCCTGAATTTTGCTGAACAGACGTGGGTTGATGGAGAACTCGCTTTTAGTGCAGTTGATAAAAACACCTATTCTACTATAGACAGGAAAGAGACAAACCAAGCTTGGAAATTAATCGGCTACACAGATTGGGATTTCCCTACATGGTCTAACAAGCTGCGTCCAAAACTGATAGGAAACCTTGATGTGCGAACCATGGATGCAGGTTTTTTACCTGTTGGCGCGTCCCTTAGTAATCGGACTCGTGATCGTTATGGAACACAATATACAACAGAAGGGTTTGAAGACGCGTTCCTATTTGATCCGAGTTCTATCTCACAAGCGTCCGATGAGCGAACGTTAAATCTCAACTTCAAACTGCTACCTTCCCAATGGCTACAATTTGATTTAGGTGGCGGTAGAACAATTGAGGCTGCGGTGGAAGGACAGACAACACGCCGTAATAACCTCAATTGGGGCGCAAATTTCACGCCACGCGCAAGCAGAAGTTCCATTTTTCCTAATACATCCCCACAAGTGGAAAATTTATTCCGACCCTCCTCGCAATATCAAATTGACGATGTGCGGAGACCGAGACCTATAGAAAATAATCTCTCACGTAAACCGACAGGCAGAACATCGTTTTTGGAGAGATTGCCTAATCTTCGTTGGAATGACTATCGTAGTACGTCCCTTATAGAACCAAACAAAGAGGGCACGAATGTTCAGGAGAATTTCCGAAAATCAAGACAAGAGGGAGGTTTATCCTATCTTCTGTCTCCTATTGAATTTGTCGGCACTTTTGATAGCTTCGCCTCAATTGATGATTATACTGCTGCGCGCAACCGCAGACGCAATAGAACTTCTGGACGCGTGAATTTGGTTGACTTTAAATGGGCTTCCATTCATACAAGCTACGAACTGGAACAGAATCTTGCTAAAGAACCTTTATTAACGCTTGATGGCGAAACTTTAGGAATTTCTGATTGGATGCGGTCTACTACAGCACGGACATGGAAAGCTGGAGTCTTTTCACAGCAGGGGCAGTGGATAAATGTGAAAACAAACCTTGCACGCCGTATGGTAAAAGCACATTCTGAACTTGGCACAGATACAACAACACAATTAGCGGATGCAACAATCCAATTAACACCGTTCAGTCGTGCGATTGATGCTGAAGTTACCTATGAATTGGATAAAAAGCTAACGACTCAACGTCGAGAAATTTACACCGACATTCATCCGCTCACGGGGCATAGAATCCTACCCGGTGAAGGGTATTATGTCAAATTAGATGACTTGCGCTATGTAGAAGATCAAGAGGAAGGCACATACATCAAATTTTACCGGAATGTAGGAGATAAACCGACAACAGCAGTTGATGCTGCGTTCAGACTCCGTGTCCAACCGCGTCAGTTTTTTGCTCGCCGCGCCCGAAATCAACAATCCAGAACAGATTTCATGGGGCGAGGTAATCTTTCCCCAACCACTAACACCGACAACCAAAAACCAACAACCAAAAATCGACAGCCATTCATGTGGTTCTTAAATGCCCTCCGAATTCAGACACGCCTATGGTTGACAGAAGAACAGGAAGCGGAAGATACTATATCCCTCTATTTACTCCAAAGCCTACAAGGTGCACAAACGCTTTTCGGCCGTGTTAACCAACATCATCGTGTTGAATTTTCTCCTTCGCCTCTGTTCAGTTTTGAAGTCAATCTGCGGACAGGACGTACACTCAATCGACGAATTAATACACAAGAACGACTGAGAAATTACCGAACGTGGGATGTGGCTTTCTCTGTCAATCCTACGCAACGTTTTTCAGTCGGTGCGAACTGGGAACAACGCCGCGAAACAGAAAAATATAGCCAACTCAATTTTGAAAACCTTGGGTTACCTGAAACGATGGAGGATGGTGACGAATTACCACCAACACCTATTTCTGACCTACGCCAATTTGAACAATTAACGGAATTAAAACTCCAATATGAACTGAGCCGCGCAATACGATGGAGCGGTATCGGTGGATACAAACGCACAAACGATATAGAACAACTTGATGAAGAACCTGATGCAAAGACGCACACCTTCTCTTATGAAAATCGTATCACTTATGGCATTTTCGGTAAGGGACGCATTGATGTAAACTATACTCTTGGCTACGGCAAAAGCGATGGCGGTATTCCTTTCGCACAATACTACTTTTACGAAGGCATCAGCCATGAAGTTCGCGCCACTGCAGATTATAGGTTACGCAAATTTACCGATTTGCTGTTTCGACTCAATTACCGTTTGCTTTCAACAAAGCACCGCAAGCCTGAACATCGCTTAGAAATGACCGTCAGCGCGGAACTGTAATCCTATAGATAATGTAATGAGCGGCATTCAGCACCGCCCAGACAAGAGACATTATTCTTCAAGATTGAAATGAAGCACTTCGTTGTATTCTGTACCTACGTATAACGTATCCCCATCAACAGCAAGAGAAGTTACATTATCAGGAATCTCTGAGACGACCTGTTTCCAAGCACCGTTTTCAAAGCGATAAGCGCCTGTGTTTTTGGTAATACCATAAAGTGTTGTGCTATCAGCAGCTAAATGATCCATAATGAGATTAGTCCTCTTTGCATCAGTGACGATGCGCCAATGTCTTCCATCATCTGATGCAATGATACCCGCGTTCGTTGCGACATACACGGTGGATCCAGCAACCACAATCTCTTTGAAAACTTTAACAGTGAATGGTAGAGCAGGGGTAAGATCAATCCAATTAGTTCCCTTATCAAACGATACGACGAGATGTCCATCCCGTTTTCCGACGTAGACAGTGTTACCTGAAACAGCAAGTTTTGGGCTTTTCCTCGCCGCCTCCTGCGTCAATTCAACGGTCTCTTCTTGTCCGGTGTCGTGCCATTTTGCATCGCCGGGTTTCCAGCGGAAGAGTTTGAAATTATACTCCATATAGAATGTATCACCACTGACTGCAAATGGACCCTTAAACCCCTGATCGAAAAGTTCCTCTTGTTGTTGCCGTTCCACTTGTGCTAACTGTTTGAAGAACTGAGCTGCGCCAAAGGAATTTGCTTTCAATTCTTCTTTTACCTGCTTTTCATGTTCTAAAGGGAGGGACCGGTGCTTTAGAAACAAATGGTAGTTGCTCAACAGCCCGGAATCAAAAATAGGTATATCTTGAATCGGCACAAGTTTATTCCCATCTGTAGATATGCGATATAGAAGCGTTTTTCCGTTACTACCGCCTTTAGCATAAATAACACCATCAGATTTAACTATCTGCGTAATGTTTGGTTGTTCTTTTTTGTCGCGTTCCGTTATAGGTGGCATTTCCATCTGAATAGTTTTCCAAGATTTGCCTTTGTCCGTAGTTTTTGCTATCTCTCCTCTCAATCTCCAGTACTCACCTCCAAATCTTGCGTAAAGAGTCGGAAGTGTGCTTTGCACTTTATCGTTCTCTTGATACACGATTAGATTGTCTATTGGACTCATTTCCTTCTCCCCAGGGATATTTACCTTGCTCCATGATTTGCCGCCATCAGTAGAACGATGGAGACCATCCCTGCTATACACATAAAAGACACGTTCGTTTAACACTGCAGCTGGAAATCCACTAATCGTTGAAGGAGAAGTGCCAGGTGTCTGCGGCGGCATCCATGTATCTCCACCATCTGTAGAACGAACCATACCATTTTCCATCGTCAGAAGTGTTTCACCTGCAGCGATTAGTTCGATTTCGGGTGGTCGTCCCTTTATAGGCCAGGCGTTTGTTGGTGTTATATCTATCCATGAATTCCTAAGGTCAGTTGAGCGGAATATCCACCAACCACGCTCCAGTCCTTGATCTACTTTACGAGGATCTACTTGTCCGTCCCAACTAAACTCTGCCGCAACATACAACTTATCTTCAGTCGCTGCTACAGAAAAAATCCTACCGATTTCTGGAGCAGGTAACTTTAAACGTTCCCAAACCTCAACATCAGGGTCGAGACGGTAGAGTCCAGTGTCTGTTGCAGTAAAAAGGACATGTTGAATCTTGACTAAGGAACTAATTCTTCCCCTCAACCCTTTATCCATCGCTTCCCATGTTTTACCTTTATCTTCAGAACGCAAAATTCCGCTTGTAAAAGCAACATAAAACGCATCCTCTGTTAGTACCAATTCAATCGGAG
This sequence comes from Candidatus Poribacteria bacterium, assembly GCA_028824685.1. Taxonomy (GTDB): domain Bacteria; phylum Poribacteria; class WGA-4E; order WGA-4E; family WGA-3G; genus MSPOR6. The sequence continues at coordinate 10,827 of JAPPCZ010000102.1, read as the reverse complement.
TCCAATATTTTTCTTCCTGCCATGAGTAGAGTAAATCCCATGTCTTCCCATCATCGATTGAAGCAAATAGGTTGTTAGATGGTATCATGTAAAGGGTATTTTTCCACTTTGCGATAGGCGGCCTCGGTGTCCACCAAGTATCCAGTGAACCCATGTCAGAGATATGTTGCCACTGCTTTCCATCGGCAGGTAATTTATAGAAACTTAGTTCATCACCGAGGACATATACATCGCCTTCAGATGTTCCCAGCATACTCATGAGCGGGCTGCCTTTTATCGGTTCAGTTTGAATCCATTGTTGTTTGTGAACAGCAATATCTTCTCCTTCTGCCTGTGCAGCGGCCAATATAACCTCATCGGGTTTCTGACCGTCATTATCATTATTACCAATCGCATTTGAATTCCCATGTTCGCGCCGAACATTTGGTTTCGCTTCTACATTTAACACAATAGATGTATCAACAAGTTCAACTGTCGTTTCAGCATGGGCATCTAAACTATAAGGTTTTTGAAAACGCACTAAATGTTGACTACCTATGCCAAGCATGAAAACAATCAAAACGACGCTTGAAGCAGTAATTGCCCAAGGCACAAGCGGTTTGCTGCCAGAAGGCGCAGCGGGTTTGAGACGAGCGATTTCTTGCATGATTTTCTCAGTGAGATGGGGTGTGATTTGGTAATTCTCTAAAGCTTCTCTTATCATCGGTTCCTCCTTTTTTAAATGCTGTCGCGCACGGTAGAGCCGATTCTTAATGGAACTTACCGATACACCTAAAAACCTGCTTATCTCTTCATACGTCATTCCGCCGAGATAGTAGAGTGTGATGACTGTCCGGTCACTCTCTTGTAACTTTGCAAGCAACTTCTTGACAACCTCCCGCTGCGCTTCTGCTGATGTCCGCTCGTTTTCCTCAATGACATAGCTGGAATAGGTCGCTTTTTCCAATTCTGTGTTACTTGTGCTTTCCAACGACTGCGTCCACACACGTTTCTTACGAAGCCATGCCTTGCAGCGGTTTGCCGCTATCACATAGAGCCAACTCACAAAAGACTGTGGTTCCTTCAGCTCTGACAGTTTCTGATATGCCTTCAGGAATGTTTCCTGTGTGATATCCTCGGCGATGTGGAAATCTCCAATCTTCCGCCACACAAGTGCGTGAACAGACTTCTGATATTTTCCTACGAGCGTGGAGAACGCAGTATCATCGCCATCAAGGACACGTTGGATGAGTTCAATATCAGCATTTTTCATTGAATACCTCAGAAAAAGGGAGTTCATCATTTTACATCAACATATAGTGACGCGACTTAAAATAAAAAAGTCTCATGATTCTTATTAAAAAAGAGAAACAATAGATACTGTGTGAATATAATATCATTATCCACACTTTTTCATATTTTCGCAAATTCAAACTTTTCAGAGGGTACAACATTTGAGAACTTGTTTTAGTTGGATTAAGTTTAGTCTTGAAAGGAAGGATACAAAAAGCAATGGGGCAGCACTTAGTACCACCCAGGAAGATATATTCTTTAGATTTTCAGGATTAGTTGAGGATGCCAAAGTTAGACTATTGTTCCTCAATAATTATAGAATTAATTTGATTTATCTGCGTCAGACGTAATTTCCCACAACAGCAATGTACCGTCTCTACTCCCACTCACCAGAGTTTTACCATCCCAACTGAACGCCACGCTTGTAACCCAGCTCGTATGACCCACGGAAATTTGTTGGACTATATTTGTCTGTGTATCCCACAGTTGAATGGTGCTATCCTTACTCCCACTTGCGAGTGTTTTTCCATCCGGACTGAACGCCACACTCATAACCCAGTCCGTATGTCCTGTGGTTTTAAGGAGTTCACCTGTCTGCACATCCCACAGATGGATGAGACCATCATGACTCCCACTTGCGAGTGTTTTTCCGTCGGGGTTGAAAGCCACGCTAAAGACAACATTTGTATGTTCTATAAGGGTTTTGAGGAGTTCACCTGTCTGCACATCCCATATACGGACGGTGTTATCCTTACTCCCACTTGCGAGTGTTTTTCCATCCGGACTGAACGCCACACTCATAACCCAATCCGTATGTCCTGAGAAAGTTTTGAGAAGTTCTCCTGTCTGCGCATGATACAGCCGGATGGTCTTATCCCAACTTGCACTTGCCAGCAGAGTGCCGCCCGCACTGAATACCACGCTCGTAACATAATCCTTATGTTCACCGAAAGTTTTGCGAACTGCGCCTGTCTGCACATCCCACAGACGAATGGTGAAAGAATCATCTCCACCTGCGAGTATTTTTCCATCAGGACTGAACGCCACGCCCGCGACTGAAGGCATATTCTGCCTTTTGAGAATTTGGCGAAGTTCACCTGTCTGTGCATCCCATAAACGGATCGTGTCATCTTCCATCGCATTAGCGAGTGTTTTGCTATCTGGACTAAACGTTACATACACGGTATCGCTCAAATGTCCTGTGAGCGTTTTTTGTGGTTTTCCCGTATGCACATCCCATAAACGAATAGTAGAATCGAAACTCCCACTTGCGAGTGTTTTTCCATCTGGACTGAACACCACGTTCAAGGCCCAGTGCGTATGCCCTATGAGGCTTCGGAGGTATTCACCTGTCTGTACATTCCACAGATGGATGATGCTGTTGTTCATAGCACATGCGAGCGTTTTTCCATCCGCACTGAACGCAAATTCATTGACAAAATCCATTTGTTGTAATGGGAGAGTATGGCGAAGTTCGCCAGTTTGTGCATCCCACAGATAAATCGGGCTTTCAAAGCACCAACTCGCCAATGTTTTTCCATCCGGACTGAACGCCATTTTATAAACTTCCTGCGAATGCTCAAGGGCAAAGGTTTTTCGGATTTCGCCTGACTGCGTGTCCCACAGGCGGATGGTGTTATCCTTACCCGCGCTTGCGAGCGTTTTTCCATCCGGACTGAATACCACGCTCAAAACCTTGTCTGTATGCCCTATAAGAGTTTTTTGGACTGTGTCTGTTTGGGAATTCCACAGACGAATGGTGTTATCCTTACTCCCACTTGCCAATGCTTTTCCATCTGGACTGAACACTACACCTGTCGTGCTATCAGTCCACCCTGTCATTGTCCGAAGATGTGTGCCAGTACGTGCATCCCACAGGCGGATAGTGTTATCCTTACTCCCACTTGCGAGCGTTTTTCCATCCGGACTGAACACCACGCTCAAGATCCGGGCTGTATGCCCCGTTAGCAGGTCAAGTTCTTGTCCGTTATGGGCATCATAGATCCATATCCCAACATAACTCGCAACCGCCAGACGCATGCCATCCGGGGAATAAGCGATGTCATCTGCCCTGCCTTTGCCGATACGGGCTTTAGCACCTTCAGGCAAATTCCACCGAGTATAGTCTCGTTTCGCACTTAAAATTTGATTCGCTTTCTCTCCATTATCATTATCTCTACCATCCGTATCAGAAAGTTTTCCCGGTTGGTTTCGGGCATCCGATTTCACTTCAAGATTTAGCACAATAGGTGCATCAACAAGTTCAACTGCCATCTCAGCTTGTGCATCCAAACTATAGGGTTGTTGAAAACGTGCTAAGTATTGGCTACCTATACCAAGCATTAACACAATCAAAACCGCACTTGAAGCCGCAATTGCCCACGGCACAAGAGGTTTGGCACCAAAAGGCGCACCTTGTTTGAGGCGTGCTACCTCTCGCATGATGTTGTCGGTTAGATTGGGTGAAATTTGAAAATGGTCGAGTGCTTCTCTAATCATCGTTTCCTCCTTTTGTAGCCGTTGTCGGGCACGCCTCAGACGGCTTTTAATAGTGCTTCCTGATACGCCTAAAAATCGACTAATCTCTTCAATCGTCATCTCACCAAGGTAATGGAGTGTCATCACCGTGCGTTCACTCTCTTTCAGCTTCTCAAGCAGCTTTTTGACCACTTCACGTTGTGTCTCAGCAGCTGTTGTTGCGCGATCTTCTGCGACATGTTGTGAATAAGCATCTTTCGGTGTCATCGTAGTCTCTGCGTCCTCCAACGGTTGCGTCTGTATCCGTTTTTTACGGAGCCACGTGTTGCATAGGTTTGTCGTAATCACATAGAGCCACCCAGGAAACTGATTCGGATCTTTCAGCGTGTGAAGTCTCTGATACACTTTCAAGAAAGCGTCTTGAGTAATGTCCTCAGCGATGTGGAAATCCCCAGTTTTACGCCAAGCTAATGCGTGAACGGGTTTTTGATACTTTTTCAGAAGTTCAGCAAAAGCGGTTTCATCGCCATCGAGAATTCGTTGAATGAGTGAAACATTATCGTTTTGCATCAGGCATCTCCAGAGAGTGATAGTTGATTAATAACACATCAAACTATAGTGACGCAAGTTAGGGGTAAAACGGTTGCTTAATTCTGCAAAAAAGAGGGAATTTTGAAGGAAGATAGTGGTAGGAAAGGGCAGCATTTAGCACCGCCCACAAAAGTTGCTAATTTAACGTGAGTTCGGTATAAGCAATTTTTTGTAGCGCAAACTGTCAGTTTGCGTTCTACAGATACACAAACTAACAGCTTGTGCTACAAAGTGCGGTTAGGAAACCGCACCTACCTTGTAATACCAAATTAACGGGATTCATATTGTTTTTCTATTTTGCGAATCCACTCAAAACCTACATGTGCCTGCACCTTCTCTCTGTTTTCAGAGAACCATCGACACCTTTTCACAACCGCATCTTCAAGTGCTGACAGCGTTGTAAAAACTTTATTCACAACGACCTCTCGCAACAGAGACCATAGCCGTCCAGCAGGTTGGAGTTCAGGTGTATACGGCGGTAAATAAATAACGGAATCCCTTGTGGAACTTCTAAACCTTTACCCGTGTGAAAACTGCACGATCTAACAAGAGGATTATCTGCTTCTTACCGTCCGGGTTCACATCCCGAGAAAATTCCGCCAACGCAAGGTTCATGACTTCAACACTTACACTCGGCATCAAAAACCAAAATGTCTCGCCTGTCTAATGAAGTGCCTTCAATTACTTGGGAATTCGTGACGATTTGGTTGGAGGTGACAAAAAACCTTTGCCGAATCCGAGTGGATTTCCATTTTTATCTTGCATTTCAAAATATGCGGTAACATCTAATGCTCTTTGGGTGAATTCTGGCGCTACCTGAGTTAATGCCGGGAATATCGGGCATAATAGCAGCATTACTATAAGTGTTGCCAGAGGCAACTGGAAAAATAATGTGTTCTGATGTATCATCAAGTACTCCTTCTATATTTCTCGTTTTTCAATAATTGTGCGATTAAATTCGTTATCCTCGGAGCACTTACAAGCACATCTTCCCGGCACCTCCTACGCATCTAAAAAATTCCGAATCACGTAATCCAGAATCCCACCATTTTTATAGTATTCCACTTCTACCGGTGAGTCAATTCGGATAAGCAATTCCGTTGTGTGCGTCTCACCATTGGATCGGATAATCTTCGTCGTTGCCATCTGTCCCGGTTGCAAGTCCTCAGCAAAGCCTGTAATGCTTATAATCTCACTACCATCAAGATTGAGCGTTTGGGCATTTTCACCGTCTTTGAACTGCAACGGCAAAATACCCATACCGATGAGGTTGCTGCGGTGGATTCGCTCATAACTTTCTACGACAACAGCTTTAACTCCAAGCAGTTTTGGACCTTTCGCCGCCCAATCGCGCGAACTTCCCATACCGTAATCCTGTCCGGCAAAAATAACCGTAGGAATATTGTTTTCACTATAGTGAAGTGCTGCTTCGTAAATAGTCGCCTGCGTTCCTTCAGGATATTGTAGTGTATATCCTCCTTCAACATCAGGTGTCATCAAGTTTCGGACACGTCTGTTTGCAAATGTGCCACGACTCATCACACGGTCATTCCCACGTCTTGCCCCGTAGGTATTGAAATCTTGTGTTTCAACCCCACGTTCCTGCAGATAACTGCCTGCTGGACTTGCCGCTGCAATCGCGCCAGCGGGAGATATATGGTCTGTAGTAACAGAGTCTCCGAAAATACCGAGGATTCGCGCATCAGTTATATCCGAAATTGGCACGGGTTCGCGTGAGAATCCATCAAAGAAAGGTGGATGCTGAATATATGTACTTCTTTCGTTCCATGGGTAAAGCACACCTGTCGCACCAGCAAGTTCTTCCCATTCGGGTGCCTGATTACCGATCGATTCGTACATATCTTTGAACGTCTTTCGGTCAACAGCAGCACCAATCATATCAGCAATTTCCTGACGTGTTGGCCAAATATCCTGCAGATAAACGGCCTCACCCGCATCACTATGACCAATGGGTGCTGTAGCGAGGTCAATGTCAATTCGTCCTGCGAGTCCATATGCCACAACGAGAGGTGGTGACATGAGAAAGTTCGCTTTTATCTCTGGATGCACACGCGCTTCAAAATTTCTGTTCCCGCTCAAGACGCTGGCGGTCACGAGATTCTCTGCGTCAATTGCCTCCTGAACAACTTCATTGAGTGGTCCGCTGTTACCGATACAAGTTGTGCATCCATAACCTACCACGTTATAGCCCAACTTTTCCAAATAGGGTAGTAATCCTGTGTTTCGCAGATATTCCGTTACGACTCGTGAACCCGGCGCTAAACTTGTTTTAACATAATCCGGGACGCGTAAACCTTTTTCAACTGCTTTTTTGGCGAGCAGTCCCGCCCCAATCATTACGGATGGATTGCTCGTATTTGTGCAACTGGTAATCGCGGAAATCACCACGGAGCCGTGAGTGATATTGCCATCGTCTGCCCCTTCTGTTACACCAAAACCATCATCCGCTATGGGTTTCGTAAGGAGTTCATTAAAGGTTTCTTTGACATCTGATAACGCGATTCGGTCTTGTGGTCGTTTTGGTCCAGCGATACTCGGTTCAATATCGCTGAGATCAATTTCCAACACATCGGAGTATTTAACTTCTCCAAGACGTGGAATACCGAATAATCCTTGTGCTTTGAGATACGCTTCCACGAAATCAACGTGCGTTTCATCGCGTCCGGTAAGACGGAGATAATTCATTGTCTCAGCATCAGGCGGGAAAAATCCGATCGTCGCCCCATATTCAGGACACATGTTAGAGAGCGTCGCCCGGTCAGGTAGTGCCAGTGCTTCTACACCTTCGCCGAAAAATTCAACAAATTTGCCGACAACTGCAGCCGCTCTGAGTCGTTGTGTTACAGTCAATACCAAGTCCGTTGCGGTTACACCTTCTTGGAGTTTGCCTTTCAGGTGAACGCCGAGCACCTCAGGAGTCAAAATGTATACTGGCTGTCCCAACATCGCTGCTTCAGCCTCAATACCCCCTACACCCCAGCCGACAATGCCTAATCCGTTAATCATAGTGGTATGTGAATCTGTGCCAACTACAGTATCAGGATAAGCAACCGATTCTTCTGTCATCACGACTTGCGCAAGGTATTCCAGATTCACCTGATGCACAATGCCGATAGACGGTGGAATAATATTGAACTTTTCAAACGCCTGCTGTCCCCATTTCAGAAATTCATAACGTTCTTTATTACGTTCAAACTCTCTGCGGGTGTTAAATTGAAAAGCGTTCTCTGTACCGTACGCATCAACTTGGATAGAGTGATCAATCACCAAATCGACAGGTACGAGCGGTTCAATCTTGCCTGCATCGCCTCCGAGTTCAGCGACAGCAGATCGCATCGCAGCAATATCAACAACAAGTGGAACACCTGTGAAATCCTGTGCTACCACGCGGGCAGGTTTGAACGGAATTTCCGCTGCCTTCGGGGAATGTGCATCCCAATTCGCTAAGTTGAGAACATCCTGTTCAGTGATCTGATGTCCATCATAATTCCGTAATAACGATTCAAGCAAAATGCGAATGCTGACAGGTAAGGTTTGAATTGGACCCTTGCCTACCTCTGCTAAGGCAGGAAGCGAATAATAGGCGCACTCAAACCCTTCACTTTCAAGGGATCGGTGTGTATTAAATAGATTGTGAGAGGACAGGGACATCTGCAAACTCCTTCATATAATTGACATTTTAAGTTATTTTATCACAACGGGTGCTGGAATTCAATTGTTTTCAGATACTGCAGGGTTATTTAGTTTTATGAATTTTCATTTTATCCGTTTGCTCATTGTCTTCACAACTATTTAATGATATACTAATCATCAGTATCCTCTCCTATATTGAAATTGAACTTATGAGGAAAGGATACAATTTCTATAATAACTTTGCAAGACCTACCACGCAACTCATGCTAAAAACTTTACACACCCTTGCATTCTTATTGGAAGCGTTCTCAATCTGAACCGATAATAGATTTCACGTCCCAGAGGAGAACAGTGCCGTCGAAACTACCACTTGCTAAGAACAGTCTGTCTGGTGAGAAGGCAACATCCTGGACATCAGAAGCATGTCCCCAGAAAGTGTGGATATTTTTACCAGTCGACATTTCCCATAAATGGATAGGTGCTTTATCCAATCCCCATTTCCACCAAGCACCGGAAACGAGATACTTTCCACAAGGAGAAAATGTTAGTGCCCACGGACGAATACACCCCTGAGGTTGAAGGAATATCATACGTGTTTCCAACGTTTCTGTGTCCCACAATCGAATTTCGTTGATTAACCCATCAGCGTCCCATGTGCCGAGTCCACCAGCAATCCAGTTGCCGCAGGGTGAAAAAACGATAGACTGCATGTGTTGATATTCCTTATATTGAAGATTCCCACCGTTGATGACCCGTTCAATTTCCTGTGGTTCGCCTCTATATAGAGAGGCATCCTCTAAGGTTTCAGGTAAAGGAAGTGGTGAGATTTGTTCTCCTGTTTCAACATTCCAAAGCAAAGCGGTTCCATCTCTGGAGGAGGTAACGAATCTATTCCCATCGGGATGAAATGCGATTGCCTCAATCGAACCTGTATGTTCTATAAGTTGATGCTGTTTTTCCCAAAGCGCAGTATCCCATACGTAGACTTCGTCTGCCCATCCTCCGCTGATGAGGTATTTCCCGGTAGGAGAAAACGCCAACGAATAGATACGGTTTTCATGTTCGGTTAGTTCGGCAACTAATTCTGCAGTTTCAATATGCCAGACTTGGATATCATTGTCTCCCGTATCAACAGCTAACAGTTGATCATCTGGAGACAACGCCATGCACCCTCTTAAAGAACTGCGTTTACCTGAAGGTGGAAGTATCCGCTGGACTTCCCGTTTATTGATATTCCAAAATATTTTACCAGTACTTCCCCAATTACCACCGACCAATGTGTTGCTATCTTGCATAAATGCCACGAAATAGGGAACACTTCCATAACCAGAAAAGAACGATCTTGTGGTAAAGGTATCTTCCTTCCAAATCTGAATACTGTGGTTCCAACAGGCAATTGCGAATTTGGATCCATCGTTTGAAAAACAGGCATCTTCTGCTGTGGTTCCAACAGTGTTGAAGGTATCTAACTCTTTCTGCTGTGAAGCATCCCACATTAATACTTTATCATTATAGATGTCGGCAACTCGTAATATCTCATCAGGTGTATACGCAAGTCTTAATCGGTTGCCTTCATAAGTTTTGGGCATCATAACAAGAGATTCATTTTGAATCTCCCACACTTGAACGGTAGCACCAAGGCTTGCACTGGCAAGGTATTGCCCACAAGGCGAAAACAGGAGGGTATGTAATGGAGCAGTGTGTCCTGTGAGATGCGCTATGTCTTCACCTGTGTTTATATCTGAAACCGTTACTGTTTCCGGTGAAGTCACATAAGCAAATAGATTACTTTTGGGTGAAAAAGCGATGGGAAAATGTCTGTCATTGGAAGCCCCTTCTTTCCTATAATCGCTTAATTTTGGATTTTCAAGTTTAAAATTTCTGATAGGTGCGTTGAGTTCTGTATTCCATGCATAGACAGCACTATGCCCAAAACCGGAAGCAGCGATATATTGATCGTCCGGAGAAAACTGGACATGAAGGATGACATTGCGTCTCTCAGTCCCTCCCCAGTCTGTTCTTGCAACACACTGACCGTTTTGTGTATCCCAAACCTTAAGAATGCCGTCTTGGTCGCCAGTGGCAATCCAGCGTGCATCATGCGAGAAGGTAGCGACATTCATCATGCCGCGTTCGGTGCCCCACAGGGCGCGGGGTGCAAGTGTTTCCATATCATATAACCAGAATCCGATTTTTGTTGCAACGGAAAGATAGGCGCCATCATGTGTAAATTCTACATCAAGTCGTAATCCTTGCCCGAATCGAGCAATTGCGCCATCAGGAAGTTCCCAAGTTGTTACATCTGTGTCGTCAATAGGTCTAAGTGCCGAAGTTAGAGATTGTCTGTTTTGCAAAATTATCTCCTTTTATGCTATTGTCGTTCGGTGCTTACAAAGCATCCTACAGTTAAAAGTCGCGACCGGGAGATCGCTCCTACAAGAAGGTGTGCATTAGATCGCGCGGCTACAAACGCGGTATATTGTAAATAGGGACACAAAACTATCCCATCACTTATGAGATAAAATGTAGGTATTTTTGGATTCTGAGAATAATGTTAGGTTGGATAAAAAACTTAGTTTTTTGAAGAATAGAAAAGAGATGGGCTTACCTGGAATCGAACCAGGGACCTCGCGCTTATCAGGCGCGCGCTCTAACCTTCTGAGCTATAAGCCCCTGAGAGAAGTGAGAAAGTATGTTTTTGAAAGTTAAATAGGAAGTCGTATATGCCTTGTAAAATTTAGAGCGTTCTGAACAAGGAGATTGTGTGAGAATATCCTTGTTAATGCTCCTTAGAAAGGAGGTGATCCAGCCGCAGGTTCCCCTACGGCTACC
>JAPPCZ010000034.1 GCA_028824685.1 Candidatus Poribacteria bacterium | reverse complement strand
AAACCGACCTATTGGACTGTGCCGTAGCACAAACTTTCCAGTTTGTGCAGAGTGCACACAACCTAACAGGTTACGCTACAGGGTTATTTAGTTTTCAGTTTTTCTACGGATTTTATTGCAAACGTTAATATTTTATAGTCGCATTGTAGGTCGGGTTGAGGAACGAAACCCGACAATCTTAGTGTGGTAGTGCGATCATGTCGGGTTTCGTTCCTCAACCCGACCTACAATATAAACTCTCAGTAAAATCTATTAACCGATAATTCTTAAAACTAAATAACCCTGGTTATGCTACAATCGTGTGCAAGTAATTATGGTTTCCACTATAATCCCAAAATTACGATATTCATAAAATCACTAATGGTAAAGGAAAAGCGGTATATCTGTTCTTACAGACATGTGATTCCAAAACACATGTCCATTGCTTCTATAGTCAATGTCTCAATATTATATTTCATTAAATAAAAACGGAAGATCGACAACTGTACCGTTGACTCGCCCCTCTTCAGTCTCAATTTGAATCTGACTACCGTGCTCTGTAAATGCCATTCGTACGTATCCTAAAGCGATCGGTTTTCCGAGTGTAGGGGAATAGGTTGAACTTGTAACCCATCCGATTTCTTTGTCGTCATTATAAATTTTTGAGTTCTGTTGAATAACATTTTCTGCGTCAATTTCAATCCCACGCAATAGACGGTTGGGATGTCCACGATACTTCATTCGCGCCACTATCTCTTGACCGATATAACATCCTTTCTCAAAATCAATTGCGTGTTCTAATTCCGCTTCAAGTGGAATAATTGCATCGGTTAATTCTGTTCCATATCTTGGTGTACCTGCTTCAATCCTAAGCGACTCAAGTGCATCCCAGCCAATAGGGACAACATTCGGTCTTTCAGCCATTAACCTTTCCCATAGTGCTTCCAACGCATTAGCTGGAGTATAAAGATGGTATCCATATTCTCCGACAGTATTCGATCCCACACAAACAATCCGTTGTTTATCAAAAACGTAAGATTGAGAATGATACTCTGATAAATTGCTGAGATCTTCCGTATTTAAAACAGATTGAACAAGTTCTGGCGATTTCGGCCCGTAAACAGCAATTGCCCCTATCTTGTCTGTTTCCAGAGAAAGTTCAACATCATCTGCAATAAGGTACTTATCCAATTCTGTAAAAGCATTTTCTGCACTTTCAGGAGCAGTACTGATGTAGATCGCATCTTCAAGGATATATACGTTCAAATCAGCGATAATTTTACCGCGATTTGTTAAAAGTGTAGCGTAATTACCTTCCCCATTTGAGAGGTTTTCAACATCATTAGAGATGAGACGGTGCAAAAATTTTGCCCGATCCTCTCCAGTTAAAGTAAGAATGCCCTGGTATGAAATGTCAGCAATGCCAACACCATTTCTAACGACTTCGTGTTCAGAAACAGCACCGGTAAAATGAGTGGCTAAGTTCCAGCCATTATGTCTTTCTGCAAAGGTAGCACCAAGCTTGTGATGGATTTCATAAAGTGGAGTTGTTTTCATTTTTATCTATTTCTATATTGCTGATTGTGTGTCTCTGAGACACTTTCAGATGTCTCCATAATTAAAACATTCGTGTTAAACGCCAAATTAACTTTGGTGTACGTAACGAGGATTCTATATTAATAGGATACGCGATTTCAACAGCGGTGCTCAAAGGTTGAAAATCTCCGGGTGGACTGATAAAAATTGAGAATCCAACACCTATTGCAGTTTTCAAATGACTTAGAGAAAAACCTGACAAAGGGTTTTCATCATACTGCCACACCTGTCCTGAATCCAGGAAAGTGCTAAATGCCCATCCAAATGCTGCATCCGTGTCAATGTTTATACGGGTCTCTTTAAAAAATCGATATTCAATATTGAGAAGAACTCGTTTATCTCCTGCAAATGTGTTAAAACCGTACCCGCGTACCGTAGTCGCGCCACCAAGATAAAGAAGACGTTGTCTTGGCAAAAGCGCGTCTGAAAAATCACCGGAAAGCCTAAAATTCAATTGATGCGGTCCAAATAACCTTGTGTAGCGAACTAATTTAAATTTGTATAGGTTAAATGTCCATTCACCACCAAGAATACCTCCTGCCATTTCAATCCCGAAATGTCCGCGCCATCCACGTCTTGTTCGTTCATTTGGCCAAGATAATAGATGACTTCCAACATATTGCGGGCGTTTAATAGTGGATTTTCGGTCTCGTGTATCAAAAGTATATCCAAGAGAAATCATCTTTAGATGTCCACGATCAATTCGGGCATTGTCATTCTTAAGACGTGTGCGGCCAAAATAACTCCAGTCAGTTGATTTGAACAAATTATCGTGGTCTTCTTGTGTGAAGTCAAGCCTTAGTAGCGAAGATGTTCCAAACGTTTGGGCGATCCAAATTTGTTCCCCGTTACGTTCATAATAATTATCAAAAGTAGTGCCATAAACCGCAGCACTCAGACTACTATCATAAGGTAACAGGCGAAACGCATTAGAACTGCTATCTGTTACTTTGAACAGACCAATCCCCATTGTCAATGGGAAACGCCTAAAAAAACTTTTTTCAATTCCAAAACTATAGTTCCAAATATTGCTGGAAAATCCGCCACTAACAGATCCGAAGAGTTGTTCCTCACCTGTAAAATGTGTCGTAAGAGTTGCCCCCGCACCAAGAACCATCCCGTGAACACGGTTGAAACCAAGAATCGGATACCACCCGGGTCGAAGAAACGGTTGTTCTTCAATATCAACAATTAGTATATTTTTCCCACCTTCACGTTGTACACGCCAATCACGAATTGATTTAAAAGCTTCGTTACTCTTATTGAGTTTTTTACGCAATTCATTGATCCTGGCTTGTCCCAGTGAGTGAAAATATACACTTTCTGTATTTATATTAAGTGCTGATATGAGTTCAGAACGTGAGATTCGACGGTTTCCAGTAAATCGGATTTCATCTAAATAACCTTCGTTAACATTATACTGTAGCACATCATTTATAAATTCGTGTGTAACTTTTGCAAATGGAAAGCCGCGGTTCACATAAAAATCAGCTATCAATTGCTCTTTCAACTTTAGGCTTGCTACACTCAAATAGTTTGAATGTAAGTCAAACCAATTCTTGATGAAAAGTGCTGGAAAACTTTTATTCCCTTTGATTCTTATTTCCCTTGCAAACTTTACTGGTGCCTCGGTTACGGCGATTTGCACAGTTACTTCCAACGGTTCGTTGTTTGTAAAATCTTCAGTTTCGCTGCTCTCAGAGTCTTCAGCATCTACATCTCTGAGAGAGGAACTGGACACACTGATTGGTGAGGATTCTGCTTCATCAGTTTCCATGATAGTTGTTTTTAATTGCACCTCTTGGAACCAATCAAAGTATTCTAACTCTGCAATCAGTCGAGACAGTTGTTCATTTGTAAAAGTATTCCCAGGTGCTATTGGAATTCTTTTTAACACAACTTCAGTTGGAATCGTTTTGTTCCCTTCAATTTCAACTGCTGTAACTTTGAAATTTTCCGAAATCTCAAATGTCTCTGAGACAGACGGTTGGTCTTTAACCAATTTTAAGGTACCCATCCCTTCTTTCCAATGGGGCCACCATGGATACTCTTCATCATAAATCGGCAACCAATAACTGTACTCACGATGAACAGTCCGTTTAAAATCTTCAACACTGCCCAGGTTTCCTTGTGCTTTACGGTGCACATTAAAGAGCCACGTATTTTTATCTTTTTTGCCCGTCGAGCTGCGTGGAAAAGCAACTTCAAAACTCCAGAAATTGGCATTAATTTGGGTCGCAACTTTAGCATCCGAATTCCATGAACTGTCTGCTTTGAACTTTTCTATCGATTTATCAATTATCTCTCGTTCCACCTCAGGTGGAGCGAGTCGAAAGTTAGGGAAACCAACTTTTTGTACCCACTGGTCAAAAGAACCTCCAATTGGGTTTATAATAAGATGTGGATAACCATCAGTTTCTGGGTTCATATCAAGCAAAATTTCAACGGAATCATCTTCCCAAATAGGTGAGTCATGTTGTGTTTGCGAAACACGCGGCACTTTGTAATTGGCGAAGTATGCCCTACCACCAATATAAAGATTTTGTGCATCCCATAGTAAATAAACATCTGTCAAATTTTCTGCTGTTTCGGTACCAGTCGGATTCTGAAAAGGAGACAGATGCACGGCATCTAACCACACTTTTTCAGATAAATTTCCGTCAATAGTGGGAGATTGTAAAGTTAACGGGATAGGTTGTACCAATTCAGAGGGAAATGTCTCTTCCGATTCTGTAGATTCAGGATTTTTAGGTCGGCTGCGTAATCTTGGATTTGATAGAACTGAAATCGTATTAGTCGCTGTTAAACGGAGTAATGGGCCTCCACCGTTAATAATACCTTCGTTATCGTCAATTTCTGCGGGAAGATTAATAATATATTGCCGTTTTTCGCTATTTAATTTAACATCAGCAGGATAATTATTGGGAAGGAGTAATCCTATATTTCCTTTTAACGCAGTTAAATCCAGCGGTGTAGCGAGATCATCAAGTATAGTAAGGTCAATTGAACCGTTGTCCGTTTTTATTTCATTTTCTCCTGGAGCCAACAAAATTTTGCCGTGAATGCCTCCTTGCTTTACCTCAACATGATAGTTTCCCAACGTTTCATCAAGATGCACCCGTCCCATCTCATTTGTGATTTCTATCTTTCCGCGTATATGGTGGATATATACATCACCATCTTTTACTTTGAGTTGAACTGAGACATCTGGCGGGGTGTTAATCACATAACTCAAATGGAGATGTTGTTTTATTTCCGATTCACTTCGGTTTTCAAGTATTGGCTTGGACACTTCTGCAGGTAGTAGTGAATTCAACTGAAGTGTACCATCTTTTTTTTCGCCGGTTATGGAGATATTTTCCAAAAAGGTTTTCGTGAGAACTGTAAGAAAAGGATTATGTTCACGCACACTTTTTTCAAGTGTAACACTGATTTTATCTTTGTCTTCTTCCTTGCTGTCTATAGCGATTATTCTAATGTTCCCTGGTATATCTAAGTCGAGTTCAATTCGATAGACATCGTCAAAACTGAAAGTCTGTGAGGAAGTTGGAAGAGGATTTTGTGGTTGCTGTCTGAAAAATGTAGAATTTGGTGTGTCTGTTGTTCCATCTTCGGCTGCTTTTATAGGTTGCGCGGAGAGACACGTTCCAAAGAGGATAAAAGAGAACACTAAGAGAATATATTTTAACTTAATCAGAAAACGTAGAATAATATTGAGGCGATTAGAGGTATGAGGATATAAATCTGCAAAATTGTATGATATTGAATTAGACGCAGCCGTATAAGTTGCAGACAACATCCCAAAATCCCTCATTAAATTTAACTAAAAATGACTTGACAGTATTAAAATAATACTTTATACTTATTATTAAAGTCAAGCAGTTTATTGCATAGGTAACCCAATATAAATATAATCGTTACCATATAGATAAATAACAAAACATATAGTAGGGTTGCCGCACACAAACCAGTTATCATCGGAGTAATTTGATGTCCAATTCGCTTACAGAATATCGTTTTTCTTTTGGTCCTTGGAATATACACGAGGGGACTGATCCTTTTGGACCTCCTGTGCGGGAGTCGTTCAGTTTTGATGAAAAAGTTGAATTTTACCGAGACCTCGGCTTTGTTGGAATCCAGTTTCATGATGATGATGTTGTTCCTGATATTGACGAAAAAACGCATACGCAGCTCATATCTCGCGCAAAAAGTGTGAAAACACAAATTGATAACCACGGTTTGACCGCTGAAGTGATAGCACCACGATTGTGGGAATCTCCCCTGACGATTGATGGGGCTTTTACCTCAAATTCTGCTAAAGAGAGACAGTACGCTATTGAACGTTCAAAACGTTGTGTTGATATTGCCAATGAACTTGAATGTAAAAATTTTGTATTGTGGCTTGCCCGTGAAGGCACTTATATCCGTGAAACAAAAAGTTCAGCAGATGCTGTCGGTCAGATTCTGGATGCAATTAATGTGTTGCTTGATTATGATCCTGAGATTCGGATTTTGATTGAACCGAAACCCAATGAGCCGATGGACATTGCTTATATTCCAACGATTGGACATGCAATTGGCTTATCTTATGCCAGCACAGACCCTGATCGCGTAGGTGGACTTATCGAAAGCGCACATGCGATACTTGCTGGTTTAGAACCATCAGATGAAATGGGTTATGCACTTCATCATAACAAACTCTGGAGTGTGCATCTGAATGATCAGAACGGTCTTAAATTTGATCAGGATAAAGCGTTCGGTTCAGCCAATTTACGTCGCGCATTTAATCAGGTACGAGTGCTTGAAGAGAACGGGTACGGTAGAAATGGAGAATTTGTAGGATTAGATGTCAAAGTAATGCGGACACAACCGCGCGAAATTTCCACAAAACATTTATTGAGTAGCCGCAAGACGTTTCTCAACTTACTTGAAAAGGTGCGGACGTTTGACAGAAAAGTGGAGCAGGAGTTTATTACAGCGAGAGATTACGAAGGTTTAGATTTCTACATACTTGAACACTTACTCGGGGTATAGTTATCCAGCACCCTGATATATCACCTACCTTGCATAAACTCAACCCCATCTCACAAATTTATAGGACGATTGAGGAAAAAAACGAACATGACAATGGAGAAGAAGTTACTATTCCCTGACAAACCACTATTTGAGGAGACAGGTCCCTGTTTTCAATCTGTTCTACTGGTCGGTCCTCCAGGTGTCGGTAAAGGTACACAGGGAAAATTACTATCACATGTTCCCGGAATTTTTCACATTTCAAGCGGGGATATGTTACGTGAACTTGATGAAAATTCTGAATACGGACAACTCTTTCATAAATATGCAACAAAAGGTAAGTTTGTTCCAGACGAAGCGACAATTAGAATATGGAAGGAATATGTCTGGTCTAAAATAGAAGAAAAGGTTTATAATCCCGAAACTGACCTACTTGTTCTTGACGGTATCCCTCGCAGCATTGCGCAAGCCGAATTATTATCTCCGTATATTAATGTTATTCAGATTCTATTTATGGTTTGTGAGGATCGGGAAGTAATGTTTGAACGTATACGTGGACGGGCACTTAAAGAAAATCGCCATGACGATGCAGACGAATTAGTTGTTCGCGACCGATGGGATGTTTATAAACGACTAACCGAGCCAATGATAGATTACTATCCTCAAGAGACGGTAAGGATTATTGACGCTGATGCTATTCCATCTGAAGTGTTATCACAAATTTTAGCTTCTATAGTTCCAATTCAGAAGAAATGTTTTTCCCCGCCACTCCTATAACCCATTTCATCATTTCTATACAAGTGAATATAGGTCCACCGCTATTCTATGCGGCGATATAGACGTATTTCTGGATGAACCAACGCACGCATCGGAAAGGGTGCTCCATTATCAGATATTTGGATTCTAAGGAATTGCGGTATACGCCGAAAAGTCTTGTGCAATTCATAGTGGCTGCTCTCACCTAAAATCCTGTCGTAAAATCCTTGTGTCTCCTCAATTTCAATCTCTTCCAGGGGATACCAATCAACCTTTTCATAGTCTTGTGGATTCTGTTCATATTTATCAAAGACTTCCCTGTTAGGTTGGATTATTAAAGCCCATTCAAATTCCTCATCTGGATACACCATATCTCTATCCAATTCTGGTATTAACCAATCAAATAGAATCTCTGGTGCCCGTGAAATTGAACTCTCGTGTGGTATATTCGTTGATACCCATTCTGATACTTCCTGGGTAGTAGGTTGAGATAGCATAACAGAAGCAAATGCGGCAGTGTAAACGAATGAATACAACCAAATCGCACTTCCGACGAAAATACTAATCCGCTTGTCAAGTTTGACAAGAAAAATAGCCCCAAGCACTGTAAGGGCTGGATAAAGAATTAGCAAATGACGCGTAAATGAAACCTTGAACGTCCCAATAAACAGTAGATACAGAATGACAAAAGCCAGTATTATCAATCCCTTTAGTATTTTTTCCTCAGTAAGTAGATTTGTAGTCGCAGATTTTCTCAAAGATAGTATTGATTTAGCAAGTGCATAGATTACACCAAAACCCACCAGTAAAGCAAGTGGCAATCCCATCCCCCACTTCAAGAGTATCCACAAATATAGAAACCTACTTAGCCAAGCCGTATCCCCAGTTGCGAATAGTCCGAAGTGTCCTTTGTGGTAATGTCTTGTTTCATACCAGAAGTCATCAAAGAAATGATTCCACTCTGATGACAGCAGATCAATTAGCCAATACGGACAAATTAGGGTAAAGGTAATAGCAGCAACACCAAATACCGTGACAAACTTCCGGTAAAAGTTTTCTGTCCTAATGAAAATCAAAAGAGAGAATCCAACAAATACCGTTGGGAACTTTACCGCAATACCGATTCCTGCGATAATACCTAACCATAGGCAAGTTCGGAGGGAGAGATGAGTATCTCGTGTAGCTAACCAAAGGAATAAGGTTACACAAAATGTAGCAGGAATATCAACGAGCGCGAAACGCGATTCATTAGTGGCATGTAACATCACGACTGCAAGGAAACCTGCAGCAATCTGTCCTACCCGTTTGTTATAAACCTGTGTTCCAAGACAATAGGTTAACCATATCGTGCTTGTGGACAACAATACATTTATAAACCTTGCCAACCAGATAATACGTACTTCGGTCATATCCAAACCGCAGATAGAAAGAACTTTCCCTATCAGTGCAATCAGATAGAACCATGCTGTTCCAGGCCAGTTATAGATTTCTGGAGGGGCAGTGAAATTGATGAGGTTTAGGATGTCTTGAGCTATTAGGGGTTCGCGGGGATCAGGTGTATCGGGTAGGCCTACACCTATGCCGAGAATACGAAGTCCGAAACCGATTACAAGGATAGCAGGTATTATCAATATATTGAGATAATATGTGCTATTTCTTAGCGCGATCGGTAATTTCATTTTAGACGCTAACGCGATACTTTTGCCCACAATTCAGTAGGAAGGGATACTTGCACTTGTGAAATCTGTGTGGCCATAAGTGGGAGTTTTAATTTGTTTAAAATTTCTACCCACCTCTCAGGTTGGGTGTCGTCAACATAGACAGGCACAAATCCAAGATTGAGATAGGTTTTAATGGCAGGGATGCGAAAATCATCTGTGTCGAGCATAGAACATGAAAATCCATTATCGCGAAAATAGTAGAGAACAGCAAGCGATACCCATTTGCCGAGTTTATGTCCTGTATGTTCACCTAAAACGCCAACCATGTGCACGTATCCGACATCTGTCTCCTCAACTGATTGCCGCCAAGCACATGCTGTGCCAACAGGAATATCTTGATGTGTTACGAAATAGAGTCCATCCGGCACAAATACGTCTCGTCCGGTAATTTCACTACGCGTATCTTCTGCAGTGCGTTCTCTCCCACCGAATGAATCACTGATAATGTTCGCCCAATGTCCCTCATCACCTTCTTGGTAACTCCGCAAACCGTAACCATCGGGGAGTTCTAATTTCGGTAAATTATCAAGATTAGGTCTAACCATTCTCAATTGTCGTGCCATCTGCTAATTCCTATTGATACACTGCGAATAGGTGTGGTAAGGATAAGGAAGCGAGAAAAATAGGAGAAATAGAGAATGAGAATTTTTTCACATTAAGTTTAAAACTCAATTTTAACCAATTTTCATTGATCGGAGGCGTTCAATTTCTGCAAGAGCCTTCTCAAGTTCTGCTTCAGCGTATTGTCGTGCGTTAGCTTCTTGTCGTGCGCGTGCTTCAGCGTATTGTCGTGCGTTAGCTTCTTGTTGTGCGAGTGCTTCAGCCTTTTCAGCACGCTCAGGCGGTGTTTGCAACCAATTCCCTGTGTTGGGGTTATAGAGCCTTAATACACCATCATGTTCCCCCAACTCCAAACCTAACACATCCGAAGGTAAACGTTCATTCACAAAATCAATCTCTTGATATCCAGCATCAGTGAGCCGGTATCCGATAAAACTTGGTACAATCTGACCAAGCGGATCGTAAATATAGTATTCTTTTACTTCAAGCACAGATGCATAGAGTTCCTTTTTCTTTCCCATATCATTGCTAAAAGTCCCCGGACTTGCAACTTCCAGCACAAAATCTGGTGTGTTTGCTTCTGCCCACGTTAGATAGGTGTTCCGCAGTTTCTTTTCGACCCCAAATACGACAAACACATCAGGAGATATGGACTTCCGTGGGTTTCCTTCTTCGTAATACATTAAAAGGTTCCCAGATACATAAACATCATTATCACTTTTGAAATGGTCCTCAAGCATCAGAATAAAATTCATCATCAATTTTCGGTGAACATCTGTTTCTGCCATAGGCTTCCCGTCCGATTCCGGATAGACTATTGTCGGCGCAGACTGTATTTTTTTCTCCATCGTGTCATCTCCCAGCATCTAAGGTCTAAGTATTTTGCATGTTGTTTTAAGTATATTATAAAATGGTGTTGGTGTCAAGGGATACAATATAACTGCAGGGGTATTCAGTTTTAAAAATAATCGGTTAATAGATTTTACTGTGAGTTTATCTTGTAGGTCGGGTAGAGCGAAGGGAAACCCGACACGTTTGATTCCTGTCGGGTAGAGCAAAGCGAAACCCGATCTACAATGCTATTATAACATATTAACATTTGTGATAAAATATAGCAGAAAAACCGAAAACTGAATAACCCTGATATAACTGGCACAATCGTGACTTTAAGTTTTCTGTATAGAAGAAGGTTAATAGAGTTAGTGGGGATGTATGAAAACCCTATTGTTGTGAAAACACAACAATAGGGTTCATTGATAGTAGTAAAGACAGAATACTTGTGTTAACTATTCTATTTCTCTTTAGGAGTATTTTGGTTTAACATGTGTTGTATATACCTTGCGAGTTTTGGATTATCTTTACTGATACGGTGGAGACCTTCCTGTGGCCCGTAACGTTTTAGAGTCTCTAAGGCTTGATTGAAATTTTTAGGTGAAAAGTTTCCAGCATCAATATCTTCGCGAAGCTGCGTTTCTGCCTGTTCTTCGGGGAAAAGCGCAGGAAATTCCTTAGTTAAGTACTTTTTGAATTCTGCAAGTTCAGGATCTGCCAACTGCTCAAAAAACGCCCGAATCTCTGCATCACTGTTCGGAGTACCACTGTTCAATTCATCTAAGTCAGTTCTAAACGGGTTGTGTGTCTCTTTTTTATTAGACTCGTCAGATGTAGGTGGAACAGGTTCCGTAAGTAATGCCTTATCCACTTTGTTATCAGCTTCGTTTTGCTGATCCTCTTGAGATTCACGCTGGATAAGTGGAATTTGGGGGGTGCCAGCTTCAATTGACTCAATTTCGCTAAGCATCCATCGACGATTATATCGTTCATAGGCTTTTTGTAACATAGGAACTGCTTTATCGTACTCGCCTATCCTTTGATATGCCCAAGCTAATTGATAGAGTCCCTCAGACGGATCAAGGCTATTTGCCTTTTGTAAGAGTTCGATCGCTTCTTCTGGCGAGTCTTCCTTAAGCTTGGAGCCTAAACCTACCAACGCGGGAACGAAATTCGGATCCATTTCCAAGAGCTTGCGATATCCTGCTACTCTATCAGCATCCTCGTTAGACGATCGAAGCCGCGTCCAGATAAACAGTGTTTCAAAATCGTCTGGATTTTCCGCGAGTGCTTTATCTGCATATTCACGGGCGTAATCATTAAATACCAAAGCTTTTAAATACTTCGCAGCACTTAAGTTATCCATTCCCTCAACAAGAATATCAATTTCTTCTTGAGGTGGTCCATCCTTCGCCCAAGAAGGATCCCTGTTCCCAAGATGACCGTCGTTTCCAAGATAACCATCATATAGTGCACTGATTCTTTTTCTTTTTTCTTCTGAAATTTCTGGAATAGGTAGATCTCCTATGGAATGACTATGCCCCGCCCCGAAGTTCCCCTTACGGCGCGAAGATGTTTTTGGTATCTTCCCATTCCCATTTCTATCATCAACGGTTTGTTCCTGAGCAGAAGGGGTGTCTGAAGAGATAATCTCCGGATTATTTGAAAACTCGGTATTCGACAAGATTTTATATCCCGCTATAACGAGAAGTCCACAAGCACAGATAACGATAATAAAAAGGTTATTGCGGAAAAATTGGTACAACATTTTTACAGCGTATCTCCTAAACGGAAGGAAGACTTTTCAAACCTCGTCCATACAATCAATGAGAAATAATACGATAACATTTTTGACAGAAAGAGTCAAGCAAATTTAAGTGGGTGTCAGAGGCATTCAATTGTCGAATTTCCCATTTAATTATATTCTGTAGGAGCGATCTCCGAATCGCGACGAACCCACTGTTAGTCGGGAATCGGAGTTCCCTCCTACAGTTCAGATGTAAAATTAATATGGAATCCACTATAATAACCTAAGTTGCCACTTATGTAGCACAAACTTTTAGTTTGTGCCTGTGAATATGCAAACTGAAAGTTTGCGCTACGATATTTCGCGAATAATAAATGATTTCTGTTAAAAATGGCGTTTGTCTACCTAAAATCTTGTAGGTAGCAACTTGGGTTATAATATAACAACATTTTTGACAGAAAGAGTCAAAGAAATTTAATTGGGTGTGTAAATATTTTGGCAAAGGACTGAAGGCTGCTTATTGAAATACGCCTATCGCCTCTCTGGGCTTTGTATGAGGGAATAAATAGAAAACAATGATGAAGCAATACTTTCATTTCTACACTTTGAGCGGTTAATGGCAAAAATTTTACACTACAAAACCTTTACATTGTTTTTGAAAGATGCTATAATTGGAAAACATTATGCAATGCTCGTAAGTAGATATCCTTCGTTTGCACAAGTATAAGAAAGGCGTAAAACAGGTGAACCGATTGCTTAAAAGAAACCCAAATATCGTTCTTGTCGGATTTATGGGTACTGGAAAAACCTCAATTAGCAAACGACTTTCCTCACAACTTCGTATGCGATATGTTGATACTGACAGTGTTATTGAGAAGGATAGTCAACGGTGTATTAGTGATATTTTTGAACAAGATGGCGAAACCGTTTTCCGTCAACTTGAGAGCGAGGCGGTTAACAAAGTTTCAAAACTGGACAACCATGTAATATCCACCGGAGGCGGCGTTGTTTTGAGGGAAGCAAATGTCGCTAAATTAAAAGAAAACGGTATTGTTTTCTGCCTAATTGCTACACCCGAAGAAATATATCGCCGCGTTGGTCATCAAACACACCGTCCCCTGCTTCAAACCCCGGATCCACTGGAAACAATCCGATCCATGTTAACAGAACGCGCGCCTTTTTATGCACAAGCAGATCATACAGTAGAAACAACCGAAAGATCATTTGAAGAAATTATCGCTGATATAAAAAGAATCTATTTAAATACCGTGAGAACACAAAAGAAAAAACATACACCACAGCAAAATGGTAAAAACTTTACACGTTGAACTCAACGAAAACAGTTATCCGCTTCTCGTTGGGGCAGGGATTCTCAAGCGAATTGGTGAATTTCTGAAATCTTACGCAAAATCTACAAAAGCACTGCTTGTTACCGATACCTTCGTCCATCATCGTTATGCTCCATTGGTCTTGGAAAGTTTAAAGAATGCGGGGTTTGATGTTGCTATTATTGATGTTCCTGTCGGAGAGGAAAGCAAATCGTTAGAACAGTTTGCTCGGATACAAGATAGTTTAGTTGAGAATCAACTTGATAGAGGTTCAACCTTGATTGCCCTTGGTGGTGGTGTTGTCGGAGATTTAGCAGGGTTTGCGGCAGCAGTCTACATGCGAGGTATAGCGTATGTGCAGATTCCTACAACTTTGCAGGCACAAGTAGACGCAAGCGTTGGTGGTAAAACAGCGATAAATCACCCGAAAGGTAAAAACCTTATCGGTGCATTCCATCAACCGAAATTGGTATTAATTGACGTTGATACGCTCAAAACCTTACCGAAACGCGATATCCGAGCTGGATTGATTGAAGTAATCAAAATGGGAGTCATTCGCGACGAACCGTTGTTTCAAATGGTAGAAGAGAACCTTGATGAGATATTAGATTTAGATGCGGAAACGTTAATTAAAATGATCGCCCGTGCCTGTGCCAATAAAGCAGACATAGTCGCAAAAGATGAAAAAGAGAGCCAATTGCGGATGGTGCTAAACTATGGACACACCTTTGGTCATGCACTTGAGGCGTTGACACATTACAAGAAATATAGACACGGAGAAGCAGTTTCTATCGGCATGAATTGTGCAGCGCAATTAGCGGTTAATTTAGGGATGTTCTCTGAAACAGATTTTGAACGGCAACGCGCACTTTTAAATCGTGCGAAATTACCACTCACTTATCCTTATGACCTATCTGCTAAAGCGATATGCAATGCGATGTACCATGATAAAAAGACACTTGGTGGAAAACTCCGCCTTATATTACCGACACGGATTGGCGAAGTTGTTATCCGAGACGATGTGACAGACACACAGATTATACAAGCAATTTCACAATGTTATTAGTTTTAACGATAACTCTTTTTAGAGGACATATATGACAAATAGTAAATCAACCTTATGGGTAGTCGCTTGTTTGGTTTTCTTTCTATGCGGCACTTACGCTTTCAGCCAAGAGCCAGCGGCTCCGACAAACGTAACCGCAAAGGATACACCTAACGATGATGGCTCAAGTATCACTATTACATGGGATGCTGCATCCGAAGATAGTGGTGTTGTAGGTTACAAAATCCTACGAAACAGTGATGCGGGTGAGTTTGAGGAAATAGGCAAACAGTTAGATGCCAATGTGACAGTATATAAGGACAAAACCATAATTAAAGGCAAGACACATGCCTATATTGTGCGTGCTGTTTATGACAACGAAACCTCTATGTATTCCGCGCAAACTGCTGCTGTAAAAGCAAAAGGACAGTGGTTCCATACAGGAAAAGTCGCTCTTTTTCTCGCCATGCTCCTTTTTTCAGCAGCGATTTTATGGAATATCTATCATGCGCGGAGTGGAAAAGAGGTATTTGTCCGCCGTATTCCGGGTTTAGAAGCAGTTGAAGAAGCCATCGGCAGAGCCACCGAGATGGGACGCTCTATTCTTTACATATTAGGGTTAGGCGACGTGGACAATGTTGCTACCATTGCCAGTATGACGATTTTGGGACAGGTTGCACGTCGAACTGCTGATTACGAAACACCTTTACGAGTACCCTGTCGGGACCCAGTCGTACTGAACGTAGTACGTGAGATGGTCAAAACATCTTATCTTGACGAAGGACGTCCAGATGCTTACAACGAAGACGATATTTTCTTCCTTACTAATGAACAATTTGCTTATGCCGCAGGTGTAAACGGTATGATGATTCGTGAGAAACCAGCAGCTATATTTTTGCAAGGACAATTTTACGCTGAATCGCTTCTTATGGCAGAAACGGGTAATTCAATTGGTGCAATCCAGATTGCAGGAACAGATTCTGAACACCAACTTCCTTTCTTCATCGCTGCTTGTGATTATACCTTAATCGGTGAAGAACTCTATGCTGCGACAGCTTATCTATCTAAAGATCCCTTGTTTCTTGGCAGCCTCAGAGGGCAAGATTGGGGTAAAGTCGTTATATTTGCGGGGATCATTTTCGGTGTGTCACTTGAGTTCTTCGGTATCAACTGGATCACAACACTCTTGCAACGCGTGAGTTAGGAGGTTTTATGAAGCGACAAGTACCCTTAGCACTCTGCTTCCTTTTTGGCATAGCAATGATTTTAACCCAGTTCAGTCCACATTCATATTCTCAAGCAGTTTACAGAGAGGTTATTGTCTGGGGACTCATCATATCGCCTTTCGCGTTGGTATTAGCTGTGGCGACTCTCGCCCAAACCCATGTGTCGCGAATTCGATTTCGTTCAGAACATTGGCAGTACAGCATCGTTGTATTCGTAGGTATGATCACAATGGTCTGTGTAGGCGTCCCATTTGGACCAAAAAATTCAGTATTTGAATGGTTATATGACAATGTCCAAGTACCAATGGATGCGACGATGTTTTCTCTGCTTGCCTTCTTTATCGCTTCAGCAGCGTTTCGTGCCTTCCGCGCACGAGCGTTTGAAGCAACCCTACTTCTTATTGCCGCAATGATTGTCATGCTTGGAAACGTTCCAGTCGGTGATCTGTTTTGGAATAAACTACTCTCTTTGATCCCAGGATCGGACAATCCGGAAAGTTGGGTAAACAGTTTTGCTGACGGTGCATCAAGGTTTCGCCAATGGATATTAGATATTCCAAATGGCGCAGCACGACGCGGTATTATCCTTGGCGTAAGTTTAGGAGTCATCTCACAATCCATCCGTATTATATTGGGAATTGAACGCTCGTATCTTGGAGGAGGAGATTAGTCAATGCTTGAAAAATTCATGAATATGGATAGGCGAATAATTTTTATATTAGTTGCCTTAGTTGTAATCATTCCAACTCTGATCCCTGTCAGGTTGCCAATTACGGTATCAGAACCGACACAAAAACTCTACGACTTTATTGAGGAACTTCCATCAGGATCAACCATTATGATGGCTTTTGATTATGGTCCATCCTCCCTTGCAGAACCGGAACCGATGGCTAAAGCAGTGATGCAGCACTGCTTCAGTAAGGGCGTGAGAGTCATTGGTATGACACTTTATCCTAATACACCTACTTTAGCTGATAAACTCATGCGGAAAATCGCAGATGAAAACAATGCAGTCTACGGTCAAGATTATGTATTTTTGGGTTACCGTCCTGGCACACTACCGGTTATACTTGGAATGGGAACTAATATTGCCAATGTCTTTGAGACCGATTATGCGAAAACACCTATTACTGAAATTCCGATAATGGAAAACATCACGAACTATGATCAGATTGATCTGTTGCTTGATCTTTCTGCTGGAAGTTTAACCGAAGCATGGATCATTTATGCAAATACGAGATACGGCTTGAAGATTGCTGCTGGCGTTACTGCCGTGATTATCGCCCAGATGTATCCTTACCTGCAATCAGGACAGTTGGTTGGGATGTTGCCTGGTTATTTAGGAGCCGCTCAGTATGAAAAACTGTTGAATGCGCCTGGAGACGGAACTGTAGGGTTAAATACAGCATCGTTTGCCCATCTTCTAATTATCGTTTTGGTTATTTTGGGTAATGTCGCTTTTTTCATTCGTCAAGAGAGGGAGGCGTAATTTAATGGAATTATTTGGAATCTGGGTTGCAGCGTTCTTGACACTCTGTATTTATAGTTTTCTATATCGAGATAATCCGTTCTATCGCTTCGCTGAACACCTCTTTGTAGGTATCTCTGTTGGATATGGTATTGTTATTGCGATCCATCAAGGGGTCATACCGTTGGCATGGGAACCTTTATCTGAGGCTGTATCCGCACTCTGGACTGAAATAACAGGGGAAACAACTCCAGAAATACGGAGTGCACTTTGGGGGCTATTTAAAATAATTCCTATCGCTTTTGGTTTGCTATTTTTTGCGCGCTTGTCTCCTCGTCACAACTGGTTAGTTCGGTATCCTATTGCTATCCTTATTGGGTTTGGCGCAGGTATTGCAATCCCAAATATGTTGCAGGCGAACATTTTTGAGCAAACACGCGCAACAATTGAACCTTTTGGTGCTATAGGACCGTTTGTTGATGTTCCTCCAGAGGCAAGATTATCTGCGCTTGATATTTTCGGGGCAATCTTGATGGTTATCGGTGTAATTTGCACACTTACCTATTTCTTCTTTTCTGTGGAACACCGCGGTCCCATCAATTGGCTTTCAAAGGTTGGCATAGCTTTCCTCATGATTGGATTTGGGGCGGCATTTGGAAATACCGTGATGGGGCGTCTTGCACTCATGATTCATCGGGTCGGTTTCCTCATAAACGAGTGGATCGGTTCTTTTGGCGCGCTATTCTGACAAGGCATAACCGTCAATTTTGTAGGAGCGATCTCCGAATCGCGACTCTTTGTAGGAGCGATCTCCGAATCGCGACCACCCAAACTCTTGTAGGAGCGATCTCCGAATCGCGACCGTTTATATAGTGACATTTAGAATTAAGGGACATTTTGTAGCACAACCTGTATGAAGATTAAAAAAATAATTCGGTAATTTCTTTAGTCCCGCTGAATGCCACAAAGGCATTCATAGCGTTGATTTGGTAGGGACGATATGTTTATAGAAAAATGTTACCCACCGCCTCTTTAGTTCCGTAGGAACGGCATATTTATTGTTGATGTGCTTCGAAACATATCGTCCCTACGGGACTGAAGAGCACTTAAAATGCACCAAATATGCATAATGAAAATTACCGATTTAATTACTTAATCTTCATTTAGGTTGTGCAGAAACGGAACACAACCTAACAGGTTGTGCTACAGTGTCTGCGGTAGTTTCGGTTTTCTGACCGAACCGATCCTAATGTCCAATTAATTCTAAAGTTTACTATAGTCGGGAATCGGAATTCCCTCCTACAAAGACAAGAAACGCACCGCAATCCATAAGGAGAATTCCACATGAAAATCGGATATAGCACATGGGGCATGCCAACTGTTCCTATAGATACTGCTATCCCTCACATTGCAAACCTCGGATTTGATGGGATTGAATTGACCATTATCCCCCGCTTTACGACTGAGTTAAGCACGCTTGATGCAGCAGAACGAAAACGTATTGCGTCTCTACTAAAGCAGCACAATTTAGCATTGCCAGCGATTGCAGCACATTCCAATCTGTTGGAGACAGATGCGGATGCACATGCAAAAAACATGTGGAGGCTTAAAGGCGGCGTTGACTTAGCCGTTGAACTCGCACAAGGTGATGAACTGCCCGCAGTGAATACGACTCCTGGCGGAAAACCGGATCAGTGGGAAACAAAAAAGGATTTCCTCGCTGAAAGGGTTGGTGAGTTAGTTGATTATGGTGCTTCTCGCGGTGTTACAATTGCGATGGAACCCCATATCGGTGCTATCATTGACACTCCTGATAAGGTGCTTGAACTCCTTGAAATCGTTAATTCTCCATACCTCAAAGTTAACTTTGACATTAGTCATTTTGACATTGTTGGAATCCCGACTGAGGACACAGTGTCCGCTTTAGCAGCAGTTTCGGCGCATACACATGTGAAAGACCAACGTGGTATCCACCCTGATTTCGAATTTCTTATCCCCGGCGAGGGAACTTTTGATTATGTTGATTATCTTAAAAGGATGGAAGCACACGGATACGACGGGTTTATTACTGCCGAGGTAAGTTTTATGGTGCAAGCACGGGAAAACTATGATCCACTTGCTGCTGCAACGTTATCATACCAAACGTTGTCAAAAGCATTTATTGATGCTGGAATTGAACGAAATTAAACGAAGTTTTTCATAAATTACTGTTGTCAGATTTGGGTTTAAAAGTAGTAGGCACGCTCCGCGTGCCGTCCACAAGTCTAAAGGCACAATAAATCACACGACTACAAACAAAAGAAACCATGAAACCTAATATACTTCTTCTGATGACAGACCAACAGCGCTGGGATGCAATGGGCTGCAGCGGCGGCTGGGTGCAGACACCCAATTTGGATCGCATCGCAAGTGAAGGTGTCCGATTTACCAACTGCGTTACCACTTCTCCAGTTTGTATTCCCACACGCCTCAGTTTAGCAACAGGACTTTATCCGCACAATACAGGCGTTTGGAATAATATGGGACATACAATGTCGGCAGAAACACCGACATGGATGCAAGCAGTACGGAATGCAGGGTATCGGACAAGTCTTTTCGGAAAAACACATCTCCATCCACACAATGGTGACTTGCGTGAGAAAGAAGGTTTAATGAACGAATACGGGTTAGATGATGTAGATGAGATTGGTGGCCCACGAGCAAGTGCACGCGTCAAGTCGCACATGACCGCGATGTGGGAGGAGAAAGGTCTATGGGATGCATACCGTGCTGATTATAAGGAACGATTCAGCACAAAACCTTACACGGTTCGCCCCTCAACACTCGGTTTTGAAAACTACGCGGATGTCTACGTTGGACAGCAAGCAAAGCAGTACCTGCAAAACTATGATAGGCAAGAGCCGTGGTGCTGCTGGGTTAGTTTTGGAGGACCGCATGAACCGTGGGATACACCTGAACCTTATGCCAGTATGTACAACCCAAACGATATGCCCCCACCAATTCCCCGACCATCCACAGGAGATCGTCCTCGTGGCAATTTGGATAACACGATGAATCGGATGAACCCTGAATTTGAAGAGGGGGAAGTCGGCAGACTACGCGCAGATTATGCTGGTAATGTTACGCTCATTGACGCACAAATTGGCGAAATTCTTGACGCAATTGAAGATCGCGGAGAACTGGAGAATACCGTTATCGTTCACTGTTCCGATCACGGTGAAATGAACGGTGATTACGGATTGATATACAAAAGCAACTTTCTCAACGGTGCAGTCCGAATTCCCTTACTTGTACGTACCCCTGATACATTAAAAAACGCTGTTTCTGATAGCATCTGCGAAAGTCCAGTTGAATGGATTGACATCGGTCCAACATTGGTTGAACTTGCTGACGGTGAATTACAACACCGCCAATTCGGAAAATCGTTGTGTCCTGTCCTTGATGACACAGAAGCGTCACATCGTGAGTTTGCAATCTCTGAGATTTCGGGTGAGATTATGCTGTTAAATCGGGAATGGAAAATAGCATTAAATACGGACGGAAAGCCTTATCTCTTATTTGATGTGCAAAACGACCCTGATGAAACAAACAATCTTGCAGGATCGCCTGAAATGGAAGAATTAGAGACACAACTAAGATTGCAAATTTTAGAACACTTGTTCCATACCCAAACAAAAAAGAGATAGAACTATTGTCCTTTTTCGTGCAGCGCAACATGAAATTTGCCCGGTTTGGTGCAAGACTCTAACTATTATGCTGTGAAAACGCTTATTTTACTGCTCCTGAAGTTGGCACGCGAATTGCGTATATGCTTCCATAGTATATGTCTCTTGCTGTGAACATCGAATTTAGCAACTCCTCCTACAAGAGAGTATGATGAACGTTGAATGGAACTGCACAATCTGTAGCATTTCTCAACTTTGTCACAACTGAGACGTCTAAAATATAGTAAAACTCTTTCCAAGATATGTTAAAGGCATCGTTCGAAAACCCGTGCCAGATGAATTACCCTCTAATAGTTCAGCAGTTCAATTCATTGACCAATAAACCCAAATTTAAAACATTACGTATAGTCCTGTCTGAATCTATAAGACCTATTGAAGCAAATTATTTACAAATATAAAGGAGATTCCGATGAAAAGATTGAATTTCCACGCAGCGTTAATAATCCTATTCCTTATAGGATTTGTCCAGCTTGTGCAAGCGCAAGGTATTGTTGTTACGCAGCAACGCCAAATCCCGAGAGTTGAAACCTTAAGAGTTGAAAAACACCATGTCAATATATCTATTGAAAACCAACTGGCAACAACAAAAATCGATCAGATATTCGCTAATCCGAACAACTTCCAATTGGAAGGCACATATCTCTTTCCACTTGCTGATGACGTAGCCGTTTCAGATTTTGTGTTATACATTGATGGAAAACCGGTCAAAGCGGAGCTGCTCGCAAAAGCAAGAGCTCGCAGTATCTATGAAGGCATTGTGCGTTCCATGCAAGACCCCGCACTTCTGGAGTACATTGGAACTCGTGCTTTTCAGGCACGCGTTTTCCCGATTCCACCTAACGGCGAAAGACGAATTCAACTTGAATACTCACAAGTGATTAGCATAGATGCAGGTCTTGCGAAGTATACATACCCGCTCCGAACAGACAAATTTACCCACCAACCCGTAGGAAGTCTCGCTGTTTCAATTGACCTGAAAAGCAAACATGCACTCAAAACGATCTATTCGCCTTCACATGAAATCGTTGTCAATCGCAAGAGTGATCATCGGGCAAAAATCAGTTATGAAGGCACAAACGTCCACGTAAAACGCGATTTTGTCTGTTACTATTCCCTTTCCGATAAAGACTTTGGCATCGATCTAATTACCCATCGCGATGATATTGATGAAGATGGCTTCTTTATGCTCCTGATTTCCCCCAAATATGAGGTGGATAAGAAGGAGATTATTGAAAAAGATTTCATCTTCGTTCTCGACCGCTCTGGGAGTATGAAAGGACCGAAAATTGAACAAGCGAAAAAGGCACTCCGCTTTTGTGTGAACAGTTTAAACGATGGAGACCGTTTTAACCTAATTCTTTTCAACACCGATGTTGAACAGTTCTCTGAAAAATTAGTTTCAGTCAAACAGGAACGAGAAAACGCACTCGTTTTCGTTGAAGATATCATTGGAAACGGTGGTACGAATATTAATGATGCTCTGCTTGCTGCCTTAGCTGATAAACCCGATCCAAAGCGACCGCGCATCATCGTTTTCTTAACGGATGGAGAAGCGACTGTGGGTGAAACAGATACTACGCGAATTATCAAAAATGTTTCTGCTGAAAACAACGATAAATCGCGTATCTTTGTGTTCGGTGTTGGCTACGATGTAAACGTCAATTTGCTTGATAAAATGGCAGAACAAAATGGCGGCACCCGTCAATATGTGAAGCCGAAAGAGAATTTAGAAGTTGCTGTATCCTCTTTCTTTACGAAGGTAAGCGAACCTATTCTCGTCAATTTGGCTTTGGAAATTCTGAACATTAGAACTAAAAACCTCTATCCGCAGAAGCTGCCGCATCTATTTCGCGGTTCACAATTGACTGTGCTTGGGAGATATGCAGGTAGCGGTAAAACTAAGCTTGTCCTTCGCGGAGACATCAACGGTAAGAAACATGAATTCTCCAATTCGGCAAAGTTTCCGAAACAGGAATCGGATCATCAATTCCTGCCAGCACTGTGGGCGCAGCGAAAGGTCGCATATCTTGTTGACGAAATCAGGCTCAACGGTGAAAACAAAGAATTAATAGAAGAAATTACGCGTCTCAGTGAAAAATACGGAATTATGACTCCGTATACCTCATTTCTTGTTACAGAAGATGGACCACAACGAAGACAATTATCAAGGGCGAGAAGAGATCAATCAGTTCCACTGTCTGCAGTTCAAGCCGGTTCGCCAAAACCAAAACTCGCGCGCAGCGTAGCACAACAAGTTGAAGAAAGCGTCCAATTGCAACAACTTCAGACGCAAGCGCAAGTAGCGAAAACGGCTGTCACTGTTCAGCAGGTCAAGAATAAAACTTTCCATCTTCAAGATAAAGTTTGGGTAGATAGCACACACAAACCTGAAACGAAAACAAAGAAAATTGAGTTTGGAAGCGACGCGTATTTTGAGTTGTTGGCAAAAGAACCCGAATTGACAAAATATCTGGCAATTGGGAAGCAAGTAATTGTGTGTCACAAGGGGACATGTTATGAAATTCATCCGCCCAAGCAACCGTGAGGGAAGTTCATGATTTCTTATAATAGTGGATTATAAAATAAGTTTACACATCTCTTGTAGGAGCGATCTCCGAATCGCGACCTTTTGTAAATGTCGGGAATCGGAGTTCCCTCCTACAGTTCAATAGTGTGAAAGTAATTTTAAAATTTACTATATACATGTTCAACCTTATAAATGTTAACTTGGATTGTCTTTCCATCCTCCGAAATTGAGCAGGTGGATTTTTGGTATGTAAATCCGTTATCACGGAGGCATTTGAAAAATCCATCTGCATTTTTACGATTTGGTTCTGAGAAGAAAGCGACACCGTCAGGGCTTAACAGGTTTTGAAGTGAACTCAAAATAGGTTCCCAATTCTGTTCCTCATATATCACATCTGATGCAAGGATGATGTCGAATTTGTCTTGAAAACAGAGCGCGTTCCAATCCATTTGGACAAAAATTGCGGAATCAATACCGTTTTGTTCTACATTGTGTCTCGCAAATAATAAGGCATCATGCTCAAAATCGGTAAAAACAACTTTTGCACCCGCTTGACATGCGGTAATCCCCGCCAGCCCAAAACCACATCCGATCTCTAAGACACGCTTATCAGAAAGCGGCCTATCTAACTCTGATATGTGGCGCGCTAAGCCAATAGCAGACTCCCACAGATAAATCCAATAGGGCAGAAAGAGCCAGCCTTCACTGTCTTCTCTACTTAGTTTATCCAAGAAACGGTCTGGGTCATCTACAATCGTCAGTTGAATTTCTCTGTCACTCAACTGAATAGTTGTGTGCGTGATTGGGTAACTTTTTAAATGGTTTTTTATCAATATCATATACCTGAATTTATAGTGTCTACGAAATCAACATCTTCACTCAAAGTAAGGGCAGTCCTTTAAAAGGATTATACCATTGTACGCCACTTTATTCACATCTATTTGAAAACATTGATACTGCCAACATGCTGCCCAATTCTTTTATCGTTTCCTGACAAATTACACTTGTCAAAATAGGGTAAATTTGCTACTATAAACGACAATTATTACACTATTTCCATCTGAAAAACCGTCAATAAAATACACCATTTTAGCCAAGACAAAGTGCTGCTTTTAGGGAGGAATTATGGCAAAATACGCAAAAGGCTCCGTTCATCCATCAGAACTACAGGAATTTGAAGATAACCAGACAGGCGCGCATATCTATCAACTCACAAACGATCACACAATTAACCATAACCTCTATTTTCTAACCCCATCCTTTACACCAGACCAAAGCGATCTGATCTTTACCTCCTATCGTTCAGGAAAAGCGAATTTTTTCAAACTCAAATTTCCGAATGGCGATATTGTGCAGCTAACTAACGGCGAGGAAGTCCATGGATATTCTGGCGTAATCGCAAAAGACGGCACTGAACTCTTTTACACAGAAGGTGACTCCATCAAAGCGATTCATCTTGACACTTTTGAGGAACGGGTGCTTGCGGAATTTGCAGAGGGCAGTCTTGGAGAATGCAGCGTAAGTGCAGATGAGAAGTTTATCGTAACAGCGATGAAACGCGATGACAAATCGC
The DNA here is from genome assembly GCA_028824685.1 of Candidatus Poribacteria bacterium. GTDB lineage: Bacteria > Poribacteria > WGA-4E > WGA-4E > WGA-3G > MSPOR6. Next base: position 205,347 of record JAPPCZ010000034.1, on the reverse strand, counting down.
ACATCACTGTCACCGCTACCGATGGGAGCGGTGGTGAGATCATCTATACCTCTCCTGAACAGACGATTATCCATCCTCAGTTTCACCCTAAACATGCAGATTTAATTGCCTATTCTGGTGACCCCGCACCGCGTATGTGGACCATTAAACGTGACGGCACTGAAAACCGATCACTCTATCAACATGATAATAACGAATTCCTTGTCCATGAAACATTCCTCGGTTCGCAGGACGAATTGATTGTAACACATTGGCCATACTCCTTGCGGCGCATATCTTTAGAAACACTTGAGATGCAGACAATTTCAGATTTCAATGCGTGGCATATTGCAAGTAATCGCTCAGGAACAAAGGTGTTGTGCGACACAGTGCATCCTGATATTGGGTTGCGGTTGGTTGATGTGGAAACAGGTGAACATGCACCTATCTGTTACCCGCAGAGTTCGTCGAGTGGAAGTCAGTGGAAAAAGGATCGGTATGCAGTCGCTGAAGATTGGGCTGCTGCACAACAGGCAGGAGATAGAGAGAAATCTTTGAGTTGGATGGAGATGAAGGTGGATACGGTGTATGGTCCGCAATGGACACATCCGCATCCTTCTTTTAGTCCTGATGAAACGGCTGTTGTGTATACCTCTGATGTATCGGGGCATTCACAGGTTTATATTGCTGTGATTCCGTGAGGTTGCACAAGTAAACAATATAAGGCATTCCTATCACAAAAATTCAGGGAAGTTTTGGCACAATATGCTTTAGTGCATCAACTTGTCGAGCAGTATTTTTGAGTTCAGGGTTAAGGTCTACTGCGAGTATGAGAGAATTTAAGGCTTTTTGGGGTTCATTTGTCAGTGCGTAAGCACACGCAAGATTATAGTGGAGCCGGGCTGCTTTAGGAAAAGTTTGAAGGGCATGAAGACATATCTCACGAGTATTTGTAGGTTCGTTTTGCATGAGGTATGCGGTTGCTAAATTGACATAACCTACTGCCATATCTGGTGACATCTGAATAACCTTTTTGAAGGTTTCAATGGCTTGTGGATATTTCCCGGCATGCATGTAGGCATCCCCAAGGTTGTTGTAAGCAGTTGGAGCATTTTTGAGAAAAATAGTGCGACTTTTGTTTTTAATCGCTTTTTGATACGCCTCAATTGCCAGTTCTGGTTCATCATTACGCATGTGGAAGGATGCTTTTCGGTAGTTGTCATTAAACTGTGTTTGGTGATGCCAAATCCATAGAAATGACACAAACGCTGCAAGGCAAAACGTCATACAACCGATTCTGAATGTTTTGTTTATAGGTGCTTGTTCAGCATCAGAATCTTCTGCAGATTCATCATCTTGATTTTCATTGGAATCTGTGTTAGTTTCTTCTATAGGTTGATGTTCTTGGTCTTGAGTTTCGTTAACAGTCATAATTTATTTTATAATGTAGAATTAAATCTGGAAATAGGTTTCTTAGACTCAAAGAAGGAATAAATCAAATGAAAACTTACGGTTTTGGTATCATAGGATGCGGAATGGTTTCTGATTTTCATTCCGCCGCAATTTCCGAGTTAGAACACGGTCAATTAGTTGCTGTCAGTTCCCGGAATGCTGATAATGCTAAACGTCTCACTGACAAATATAACGCTGATGGTTATGCCGATTACACCGAGATGCTCAAACGGGACGACCTTGATATTGTTTGTGTTTGCACGCCGAGTGGTGCACATCTTGAGCCTGCAGTTGCCGCGGCAGAAGCAGGTAAACACGTCATTGTTGAAAAACCGCTGGAAATCACATTGCAACGGTGTGATGAAATTATCCAAGCCTGCGATGAAGCAGATGTTCGGTTATGTGCCATTTTCAATTCACGATTTACCGAAGGTTCGCAACTCGTAAAATCAACTATTGAGAGCGGACGGTTCGGTAAGTTGACCTTAGGTGACGCCTACATCAAGTGGTATCGTTCTCAAGAGTATTACGATAGCGGCGGATGGCGCGGCACGTGGAACCTTGACGGTGGCGGTGCTTTGATGAATCAGTCTATCCACGCTATTGATCTCCTCCAGTATTTTATGGGTCCCGTCCAGTCTGTGCAAGCATTTACCGACACTTTAGCACACGAACGCATTGAAGTTGAAGACGCGGCTGTTGCTGCACTTCGTTTTGAAAACGGTGCGTTAGGTGTCATTGAAGGCACAACCGCTGCGTATCCGGGTATGCTAAAGAAAACCGAAATCTGTGGCACAAAAGGCACTGCAATTTTAGAGGAAGAAGACATCGTGAAATGGGAATTTGACCCGGAACTTCCAGAAGATGCTGAGATTCGAGAAAAATTCGCTCAACAGACAAACACTGGCGGCGGTGCATCCGATCCACGTGCAATCAATCACGCAAATCACAGACGACAAATGGAAAACCTTATTAACGGACTTGAAACCGATGCGTCACATCTGGTTGACGGTCGTGAAGGGCGCAAAGCAGTTGAAATTATCCTCGCTATTTATCAGTCAAGCCGTGAAGGACGTATCGTTGAATTACCTCTTTAATAGTAGTAGGCACACTCCGCTGTGCCGTAACCTGATAGTAGTAGGCACACTCCGCTGTGCCGTAACCTGATAGTAGTAGGCACACTCCGCTGTGCCGTAACCTGATAGTAGTAGGCACACTTCGCTGTGCCGTAACTTGTCTTTACGGATAATCAAATACTATCTTAATTGCCTCATCCTTTTTATGGAGTGCCATCTCAAAACCTTTTTGTGCTTCAGTAAATGGCAGATGATGTGTGATAATCGGTGACACATCAATACGTTCCTGTGCAATCATATCCATTGCTAACGGGAAGTCGTTCGGCACATCCGGACCGACAGAGCCGATGATTCGGATATTGTTCCTGAAGAACTCAGAGAAGTTGAAATTGTAGACTTCATCGTCTGGAACGCCAAAAGCCAGAAGTGTTGCCCCGCGTTTCAATAACTTCAGGCACGTGTTGATTGTCTCAGTCTGATGTCCAACGACTTCAACCACAAGGTCTGCCATTCTACCGTGAGTTATTTCTTTAACTGCTGCGACAAGGTCTTCGTTTGCGCAATTGATCGTATGTGTAGCGCGCATCTGTTTGGATACTTCAAGTCGGAAGTCAACCAAATCGGTAGTGATAACAGTTTTTGCGCCAAGATTACTCAGCATATGTGCAATAAGCAGTCCCATAGGACCTTGCCCAATAACAACTGTATCCAAATTGAGTATATTCCCTAACTTCCGACATGCCCAAACGACAGTTCCCAGAGGTTGAGACATCAAGATACAATCTTTACGACGATATTCTACTAAAGGCAAAGTAGCACTCTCATGGGAAAGAAAGTATTCTGAACAGCCGCCGATATGGCGTGGGAGTGCAAGCACTTCATCCCCAACTTTGAATTTCTCTGACTTACTATCTGTAACAACACCAATTGCTTCGTGAATAGAAAGCCCAGGCCCAAGCGGATAACGATCAGCAGGATGTTCAAGTTCAAATGATGGCATATCACTACCACAGACAGCACTATGCAGTGTCTTAATCATCACTGTGCCATCTGGAAAGTCTGCCAAATCAGGTTTATCTATGTCAACAATTTCGATATGATGTGGTGCAACAATTTGCCCCGCTTTCATAAAAACTCCTTTTCAACTTTTCCTTACGGTTATCCATAGTGAAACCACAATTATTTACACATTGTGGTAGGTTCGGTTTCCTCACTAAACCATAAGCGTCAATTTAGTAGTTCATCGTTGTTTATTGTTGATTTTTTTAGTCCCGTAGGGACGTTATGTTTATAGTAACAACAGAAAAACAAGTTTGAGCTCCGTAGGAGCGACATATAGCACTAAACACGTTTCGCCCCGCTGGGTTCAACACATCCATAAGAGTGGATTCATTTCCTTAAATTGACACCTATGGTTCGGTTAGAAATCGCACCTACCGAGGAGTGTTTATATTTTTTTAAATTTTACTACATTTAAATCCTACTTACCTCTACATAGAAGATAAAATTGACAAAACCTGTTCATGTAACGATCCGTTGGTTGCCACAACACCACGATTTTCGGTCATGCGTCTGCCGCTTAGAAAACGCAGTGATTTTCCGTTAGCATCTGTTACTTTTCCGCCAGCCTCTTCAACGACAATCAACCCCGCCGCGTGGTCCCAAATGCACTCACGATAGTCAGGATACGCTGGATTCGGGAGGCGGATATAGAGAGATGCTTCACCACGTGCGACAATTCCGTATTTTGCTTGGCTGTCAATTTGAAGTGGCGGTTTGTTAAGCCCGAGTTCTTTTGCAATTTTAATATGTGTGTTGCTGTCACCATGTGTGGATTCAAAACTCTCTGCTAACCGAGATGCGTTTTCAGAAACGTATACTTTTTCTAAAAGTTCACCGTTTGTTGTGTAGGTAGTTGTGCCTTCACCCCGAACAGCAACAAAGAGACATCCGCGTTCAGGGTTAGGAACGTCCAATTGATGTGGCAAATTCGGACATCCCAAAACACCGAGTTGAACTTCACCCTCAACAATCCAAGCTAATGCGATAGCATATTGATCATTGCGAAGAAATCCTTTTGTGCCATCAATTGGGTCAAGCGTCCAAAAGCTATTGCTAATTTCACCACTACCTCTGTCAATCCATTCACAAATATTTTTTGTAGAGATAACTTTTTGCTTCTGTGCGTCCTCCGTTGCAAAACGTATAACATATTTAGTGACGCGTTCCAATAGCGTAGGATTCTGTTTCAGAGATTGCGCATCTTCTTCAGCAACAATAATATCTTCAGGGAAAGCATCGTTGATCGCATTACATATCAGTGCCTGTGATCCGAAATCGGCTACGGTTACAGGACTACGGTCGCTTTTTTGAATGGCATCCGTTGATACCATCTCATCCTGAACTTGTTGGCAAAGTTCGCCTGCTTTTAGCACGGCATTTATTGCGATCTGTTTTCTGGTATTCATTCTTTGTTACGGCACGCGGAGCGTGCCTACTACTTTTAAAAGAGCGTTGATTTTGGAATATCTTTTGCTTCGTGTAGTTTCAGTTTCGCTTCACTAATATCGTCAATAATGATGGCACGTAAAGTGGCAAAATTCTCACCTTCCTGTCGGAGGACGTACGCTGGATTAAACGTTGCCATAGCAAAAGGCGCATAACGGGTATCTGTAAACCATACGCCGCGTTCCTCGGTAATACGGAAGCGCGGATTAAGGAGTGTTTTTGCGGCGGGTGCTCCTAAACATAAAATCACCGAAGGTTGAATCAAGGTTAGTTCGTTATCAAGCCATTTTGAACACGCCTTTATTTCAGTTGTTTTTGGCGGACGGTTTTTCAACTCCCCATCTTTCAATCCCACTGCTCGACATTTAATAATATTTGTTAACCAGATGTCACTACGCGTTAATCCACTGGCGACAAGCACTTCATCTAACATGTTGCCTGCAGGGCCAGAAAACGGAAATCCTGTGTGATTATCCGCTGCAGAGGGACCTTCACCAACAAGAACTAATTTCGCGTTGACATTTCCACTACCACAGACGACATTAACTCGGGTTTTTGCCAGATCACAATCCGTACAAACACTGGTCCGCTTTTTAAGACGTTGCATTTGCGTGTGGCGAGTCGAGAAATTTTCCATAACTCAGCGTGCACAGTTAGAAGCACCTATGTGGAATATTATATATCAAGTTTTCTGAGAACCATCTGAAGTTTTTGTAAATTGGATACTGGCATGGATCAGAGACTCGGTTGCTCCAAAAGTCAACTGATAAATCGGTTTGTCCCAACTGTATTGATAATCACTTCCGTAAGCAGATACACCTGTCGGCATATAGTCATCTGGCACGTGAATGAAAAATGTACCTCGTGTTTGCCGAGGCGGTTGACATATAAGAAGATAACTTTGGCTATGGCTATCCCATCCTGCTGACAACACCTCAACACTGCCTTGGGTATAATGCATGTCTGTAGAAAGTAGTTGGGGAACCTGCTGTTCTTCACGTAAGCAGAGCAATTTGGCTGTACGCGGTGCAATGTTCATCAAAGTGACATTCTTTGAAACAACTCCTAAGTATTGCCGCATCCAAAAATCGTGGACAAGATAATCTTTTTCAGGATTAAGATTAACAGCACCTAAATTCAGATGGATATCGTCTTGATGGTCTTTCCAATTGAATATGCCGACAAGATTCCAAGATTCGCGTTGTGTTTTCACCGGCAAGTGCCAAATCTGTGGAAAAGGTTCATCATATCGGTCAATAGGGGTAGCTGCTTCTCCAGAAAGTGGAAACAGTTTCGCGACTAATTCAGCACGGGATATAGAAAAAGTTGTTGGGCTATTCGCACATGAAACTGTAGCACCACTCAATGCAGCAGCGGTGATTTCAACGATTGCCTCATTTATAGGACGAGGTTCATCAACGACTAAATCTCCATACGCGTGATCCCATATTGTCTTATGTGCGTTAAGGTGTCCTGCATATCGGCTAACCCGTTGCTTTATACCATTTTGCTGATGCCATGAGTCACTGTTATCTACATACTTCTGGCGCAATAACGGATAATTAAGAGAAAAATTTCCGATACCGACACACTCAATTAGGTTATAACCAGCAAGAATCACCTCGCTTTTAACAGCCTCAACCGCTTCTGTAAGTAAACGAACGGCTAAGCGGTACAATTCTGCCGAAGTTAAGGAACTATCATGCCACATCACATTCGGTGCAATGGACATCATGCCACTTGTATAACTTGACAAATCTGCTTTAATTAACTCGTATCCCCATTCATCTGCTAACTGTTTAATAACTTTCTTGACGTGTGCCTGTGTTTGTGGATGTGATACATCTAATATAGCAAGCGGCATTCCTCTACCTGGGAGATGAACTTCTACTGGGTCATTAATAACACCATTTTGTGGTTCACCATCTTCTGACGGTGTTTTTTCTTTGTTTATAGATCGCAAACACACTTCAGGATACTTTTGAATTAATTCAGAATTCGGTTCAATACTAAATGGGTCTATACAGATACCGGCTTTAAACCCATTTGCGTGAATTTGCTCAACCACGGAGGTCATACCTCCAGGGAAACGATCCCGATTTATTGATAAATTCCCTGGACTTTCTTGCCAACCTGATTCCAGTTGAATGTAGTCTATTCCACCAATGAGTGATGGTTTAAATAATAGATTTTTGGCTATTGATCGGGTTTGTTCAACAATAGCATCCGCACCTATTTCCCCTTGAATATTTTCTGGAGATAAACTCCATCCAGAAAAAACTTTCTGATCAATAGGATTTGTCAACACTTTATTGTAAGAAATGTTTTCTGGTACAGCTGGGAGTGTTTGCGCGCCATTTTCAGCTGCAAGACGTTCTGTGTAACGCGTATAAGATGCGGATACGTCTGCTGAAAAATCAAGATAACCAATCTCCGATGTGACCTCTTCACCCGTTTGACATTCTTTGTTTTCACAGTCATGGTAAAGAGCCCAAGTTGTTAAACCTTGTGGAGACTTCCGTTTTTTAACTTGGTAGCCAATTTGCATCCGAGGCCACCATCTGTTTGTGGTGATAAACCCAAACACGAACGATCCTTTGCTATCTGTATCGTGTAAGATGCCATCTTGACAAGGTTGTGAAGTGTTATCCTGTTTTAAATTGAATCCATCATAGATTTTTCGATGAGTCCCTTGTGTAAGGGCTATCGGCGGTGTTTTTAAAAGAAGGTGATATTGCGATGGGTGACCACCTAATTGGATTCCACCATGCTGTGCAGAAATATCAATAAGGGTGATATTTTTTAAGCAAATTGGGGTTGGGTTTAAGTTTTCAACACCAGCTCTTAATAAAATATAGGGGTGATCAGCGTAGCAGGTAAGGTAGGTATGTATACGTATACCGGTTCCGTCAGGTGTCCCATCTTTTTCAACCGGAGAATCTTTTGATGACTGTTGCGAATCGTTTGAATTACTGTCCGAACTGCCAACAGTGTCCTTCAAACGCAGTTCATTGGTAATTGCGGTTTCATAAGAAAACCGCAGCGTTTGATACGCCCCAAACGAATCTGTTTTCAAAGGTTCAGTATGAAATTCCCGAAACCCAGCATCCAAGGTTTTCAACGTCGTGTCATCTTTCAATCCTATCTGTGTGAATGCGTTCTTGACAATTGTCTTGCCGTTTTTATTGCTATAATTCCATGTTCCTTTTGATAAATTAAATTCAATTTGGTATTTTTGATGCTCAATCACGACGAGTTTACCACGCCGCGAAATGACTAGGTCCTCAAGTTTCATGCACCTTTTCCTTTTCCAAGCAAGTAAACACGACTTTAATATGGACTATTTATGGTAACGAGTTGTGCTAAATAACTTTATCTAAAATATCGTTTCACATAAACAGGACATTTTGTCCGTGTTTTCTATTGGTTGATATGCTCTTTAGTCCCGTAGGGACGATATGTTTATAGAAAACACCAAACAAATGCTCTTTAGTCCCGTAGGGACGATATGTTATAATACGAAACACAAAATCTGTGAAAACAGCAAAAACAATTAGTTAACTGCCAAAAGTCGTTATGGTAGATTTTACAATTAACTATGTACCATGCACGGCACGCCTACAGTCAGGGATGCACATCTACAGATAACGGTAGAAACTTAAACATGTGTCTCCGTAATGCTTTTGTCTATCACAAGTTAATTGTCCAAAATTCAATGGTAAGATGTGATTTTTGCGATGTTCTACCAGTAGAATTCCTGCAGATTCAAGTATGCATGTGTCTGAAATGTGTGAAAGGCATTTATCGTAAAGTTCTGCATCGTAAGGTGGATCAAAATAAATAAGTTCAAACGCCTCTGACCGCGCATGCAGATTTGTAATCCCTTTTGAAACATCTGATCGAATCAACTGAACCTGTGGATCGTTGGTAGCGTAACCACATGCTTGGAGATTCTGTTCAATCAATCTAAAACACTTCAGGTTCTGTTCCAAAAAGGTTACCTGTTTCGCTCCACGACTGAGTGCCTCAATACCGATATTGCCCGTGCCTGCACATAAGTCAAGAAATCTGGCATTAATCACTTTTTTGTTTAAAATGCTAAAAGCAGACTCTTTAACCCTATCAGTTGTGGGCCTGACAGTCATGTTTTTGGATGTAGTCAAGTGCCTGCTCTTAAATTTGCCTGCGATAATTCGCATTAAAACACCTGTGTGAGAATCTACAATCTGATTTGTTCCAAACGGCAAATTTTGTTGGCAGACAACTGGCTAATACGATTTCTAAACAAACAAGTCCTTAATTACTGTACCCTCATTGACAACCCGTATCGGACGACCAGAACGAGAGTAATTTTCCTCTTCATAATTGATCCCTAATGCGAAGCAGAGTGACGCAAACAAGTCTGGCACACCTATAGGATCAGTAATCACTTCTGTCCCATCTTCATTGGTACTTCCAATGACTTGCCCACCTCGTGTGCCTCCGCCTGCAATCACAGCAGACCAACCGTTCGGATGATGATCGCGTCCATCGGTTGCGTTTATTCTTGGAGTGCGTCCGAACTCACCAAGCCATAGAACAACGGTTTCATCAAGCAGATCGCGTTCACTCAAATCTTTGATGAGCATCGCATACGCAGGGTCAACAACATTAAGAAGTTCTTTGGTTCTTTCAAAGTTATTTTCGTGTGTGTCCCAGCCATCAAGCGTAATTTCTACAAATTGCACACCTGCCTCAATTAACCGTCTTGCCATCAAACAACCTTGTCCGAATCGGTTCATACCGTAGGCTTCACGTATTTCCTTCGGTTCTTCTTTAAGTTCAAAGGCCTTGATATTAGGCGAGTTAATAAGTTCATCAGCTTTTTTGTAGATGGCTTCATGCGCTTCCGTTCCTCGTCCAGTACGTTTGGAGATAAAATCTTTCTCAAGGTTTTTAAGCATTTTGAGACGTTCACGAAAACGGTGTGTATCCATTTGTGCTGGATATTCAATATCTTCCACCTTTTCCAACGGGTTATTTACAACAAATGGATCGTGTGAAGCACCGAGAAATCCGCCTGAATATGTTGGCGAGTTGATGTTAACGCAACTGGGTAAATGCGATTCATCGTCATCAAGATAATATGATGTTAAAGAACCTAAGGTCGGGTGACGAACTGCACCACCAGGGGCATATCCGGTATGCAGTAAATAGCGTGCGCGTTCATGGTTGCCCTCGCGAGAAACCATTGAGCGGATAACGGAAAGGTGGTGTGCCTGTTCAGCGACAAGGGGTAAATGTTCTGAAAACTCAATACCTTCCACACTTGTTTGAATTGGCTTGAATGGTCCACTATTTTCTACTGAAGGGTCTTTTGGATCAAAGGTATCTAATTGACTCGGTCCACCACTCATAAACATGACGATACAATGTTTAGCCCGTGGTATGACCTTTTCAAGTTGTGCGTTACCCGTGGCACCAAAGTGTTGCATCGCAACGAGCCCAAGGAAACTGCTTACCCCATACTTGAAAAAACTACGTCGCGAAATTTCATCATGCCATAATTCTGGTGTATCATATTCGGGGATCCATAATCCTGATTTCATGTATTTTTATAGCATTTTGAACGCAAGCAACTATGCCAGCGAATGCTTCTCCTTAATCTGTCCCGCTACAAGCGCCAAAACAATATGCACCTGCGGGATAGGTGTTAGTTTTTGACGATGTTAATATGTAAAATATCTATTCCGATTGATTCATTTTGCGGCTATAGCACATTTATAATAAAAACTCTTACGCCCTAATCCATCTTCACGTGTATCGTTTCCCCCAACTCTCTTATCGTCTTGATGGTGGACATTGATAATATAATAACATGCTACCATTTCAAAAACAAGTAAAAAATCAGAATAAGGTATGTAAGGTTTTTCGTAAATCTTGGTTCAGGCATCAAAATCATGCTTGCCAATTATCTCCTCCCATGCTAATATATCATAAAAGTTCAAAAGGAGATAATAGATATGTTTAAAATCGGCGTTATCGGAGATGAGGTCTCACAGGACTTCGCCACCGTAGTCAATTTTGTCCAAGAATTCAACCTTGATTCTATTGAAATCCGCTCGGTATGGGACAAACTTCCACATCAACTTACCGATACTGACATTGACGAAATGAAACGTCTGCTTGACGGCACAGACATTGAGATTATTGGTGTGGCATCCCCGTTCTTCAAATGCGATATGGACAATGCAGAAGAACGTAAAGAACATCTTGAAATTTTGAAAGGGTGTATCCGTACTGCCAAAGCGTTTGACACAAATCTGATTCGCACTTTCGTTTTTTGGGATACCGGTAAAACAGAAGAACGTTGGGACGAAATCATCGCTTCTTACGACGAACCGCGTCGAATAATTGATGGTGAAGGCATCATACTCGGCATGGAGAATGAATCCACAACTTCCCTTAGTACAGCAAAACTCACTGCACAATTTATTGAAGAAATAGACTCTCCAAACATTCGGGGTATTTGGGACCCCGCGAATGAAGCACACGCGAAGGACGGTGTGACACCGTATCCCGATGCATACAATCAGATGAAGCCGACAATGATTCATGCACATCTCAAGGATGCAGCGCCAAATCCTGATAGTGGCGAAATAGAGTCCGTTCCCGTCGGCGATGGAATTATCGATTGGCAAGGGCAACTCCAAGCGTTTGTTGACGATGGATATGAAGGACACCTCTGCCTTGAAACGCATTGGAGACCCTCTCTCAAAATTGACGATGATTTGCTCAATAAACCGGGTGGAAAAGCGTTCTCTGAAGCGGGTGAGGAAGCCTCGCGTATTTGCATCGAAAAATTGCAGGCAATGATCAAAAAATTAAAGTGATCACCGTTCTGTGTGCCGTAATCCTAAAAGGAGTTAACTATGGCATCCGATAAATCCAAAAAACCTATCCAGTATGCCCCGACAGATGACGACGGTATCTATTACCCTGAATCTGATGGAAAACCGCTTGCTGAAACAGACCTACATCGGATCGTTATTGTCAACACGTATCAAAAACTTGAGGCATACTATGAGGATAGTGATGATGTATATGTTTCTGGAAACCTGCTGATCTATGATGTTCCGGGTAAAACGCGGCGTTCCATTTCGCCTGATGTGATGGTTGTGTTCGGCATAGAAAAAAAGATGCGCCGCACTTATAAAATTTGGGAGGAAGGGAAAGCACCGGACTTCGTAATGGAAGTTACCAGCAAAAGCACATATAAAAATGATTTGAGGAAGAAGAAAACCCGATATGCTCACATAGGTGTTCGGGAATATTTTCTTTATGACCCAGAGCGATCTTATTTATCTGATTCGTTGATCGGTTTTCGGCTAAATGAAGAAGGAAAATATGATGCAATTCCATCTTCACAAGATAATAGGATACTCTCTGCTGTACTGGGAATAGAGTTTAGTATTCAAGATGATGATGTAGGACTTTACGTTCCGACTTCAGAGCAGTGGCTTCAAACACCTACTGAGAAAGCACAGCAAGCTGAAGCAGAAGTCAGGCGTCTCCGCGCTGAAATAGAGCGGTTGAAAAAGGCATAATAGAAATATGAAAATTAAAGCTGTTCGCACCTCGCTTTACGACATTCCACCACAAGTCGAACGCACTGATGCCATTCAGGCTTTTGTCTCTATGGAATTTCCGTTCATTGAGATTGAAGATGCTGACGGAGTGGTAGGCACAGGTTTTTCCTACACAATCGGTAAAGGCGGGGAAGCGATTAAACAGATTATGGATGCCTACCTCACGCCTATTCTGCTTGAAGAGGACGCTTCCAATATTGACCGAATTTGGAATCGCATGTGGATGGAGACACACTGGGTCGGTAGAGGTGGAATCGTCGGGTTGGGAATGGCTGCCGTAGACATCGCGTTGTGGGATCTCATGGCAAAGCGCGCAGAATTGCCACTGTTTCAACTACTTGGCGGCGCAAGGGCTACTGTTCCTGTTTACAACACAGATGGTGGTTGGCTACACCTTTCGGAAGACGAACTCGTGAGACAATCCGTAGAATTTGTGGAGCAAGGTTTCAAAGGTATCAAGATCAAGGTTGGACGCGATAGCCTGCATGAAGACATTGCGCGCATATTCGCTGTTAGAAAAGCAATCGGCCAAGCCCCTTACCTGATGATTGATGCCAACATGAAATGGAACGCCCGTGAAGCCATTCAACTCGCTTGTCGTGTGGAAGAAGCAGACCTTTTCTGGTTTGAAGAACCGATTGAGGCAGATGATGTTGATAGCCACGTTGCACTCCGAGAAAAAACGACAATTCCGATCGCTATTGGCGAAACGATCTACAATAAATTTGTCTTTCAAGAATACATCGCGCAAGGGGCAGCAGACATTCTACAACCTGATGCTGTGCGTGTCGGTGGGATTTCGGAATGGATGAAGGTTGCACATGCAGCTGAATGTTTCAGTCTTTCGGTATCACCACACTTTCTGATGGATTTGCACGTGCATCTCTCTGCTGCCGTACCGCATTCACTCTTTGTGGAGTATATCCCATCACTTGACCCTGTGCTGAGTGATACCTTGACACTCAAAGATGGGCATTTTTCTCCGCCTGATCGTCCGGGACACGGTATCCTTTTTGATAAACAGAAATTGACACAGTTTCAAATATCGTAAACCCTATACCCTTCTTGTTGGTGGGCTTTGGAAGCCCGATTGACTTTTGAGGAACAACCCGTGAAACTTGAAAACCGTATAGCAATTGTTACAGGTGCTGGACGAGGTATTGGTCGTGCAACTGCCTTGGCGTTTGCCAAAGAAGGTGCAGACATCGTTCTCGCAGCACGAACTGAAGATGAGATAGCTGCCGTTGCCGATAAGGTGAAACAACTCGGTAGACGTGCACTCCCTATCAAAACCGATGTACAACTTAAAACCGAAGTGGATGCAATGGTGGCACAAACGCTTGACACCTTTGGTAAGGTGGATATTCTCGTCAATAACGCAGGCGTGGCTATCCACAACCCTATTTCCAAGATACGGGAAGAGGATTGGGATTTGACGATGGCAGTGAACCTCAAGGGTGTATTTCTGTGTACACAAGCCGTTTTCAGCCACATGTGTGAACAGAAATCTGGACATATAGTCAATGTCTCCTCTGTATCGGGCAAATATGGTCATGTGAACGGAGGAGCGTATTGCGCTTCCAAATTTGCTGTTGTCGGTTTCACAGAAACAACGAACAATGAGGGAAGACCGCACGGAGTAAAGGCCTCGGTTGTCTGTCCTGGTCCAGTTGATACGAAGATGCGCCGCGATAATCACCCCGACGATGTAATTGAGCATCTCACACTTCCAGAAGATGTAGCGGACTTGATCCTTTTCCTTGTGTCGCAATCACCTCGCGCGCATACCCTCGAAACCGTTATCCGTACACCGTTAATGTAACTTGTTTAGCATATACAAAACATGTTTATCGATTCACACGCGCATATTCAGCTTTCTCAATTTGATCGTGATCGAGATGCTGTCCTAAAACATGCACACGAAGCTGCGCTCTCCACAATCCTTATTATTGGATTTGACGTAGAAACCAGTCTTGGTGCGATTGAACTTGCAGATAAACATAAAAACCTCTACGCAACAGTTGGCATGCACCCTCACGATGCCAAAAAATTGACCCCCGATGTACTAAAAACTTTTCGTGAACTCTTACATCATCCAAAGGTAATTGCTCTCGGAGAAATAGGTTTAGATTACTACCGAAACCTCTCGCCGCCTGCCGTGCAAAAAGAGGCTTTTGTAAAGCAATTAGACCTCGCCGAAGAGATGGAGATGCCGATTATTGTTCATAATCGCGACGCTTATGTGGACATCCTTCCTATTTTGGAAGCGCGTGGTGGAAAAATCCAAGGTGTCCTACACTGCTTTACGGGTGATGTGGAATTAATGAACAGAAGTCTTGAAATCGGATTCCATATCGGTATCGGAGGAATCGTTACATACCCAAATGCTAAAGATGTGCAAGCCGTGGCGAAAGAAGTTCCATTAGAACGGCTATTGATAGAAACCGATTGTCCGTGGTTGGCACCGCAATCTTGGCGCGGAAAACGGAACGAACCCGCTTATGTTCGTGCTGTTGCAGAAAAAATCGCAGAACTCCATGAGACTTCCATAGAGACAATCGGTGAAATAACGACACAAAATTTCAATAGACTGTTCATAACTGATTAAGCAGAATCACAAGGCTATCATATATGAAGCATCTAAATCTTCGCATGTATGCGATGGTGATTGCCCTCGTCTTTATCTGGCTCATCTTCACATGGCTAACAGGTGGTACATTCCTCAGCACACGAAACCTATCTAATCTTTCCCGTCGAACAGCAGTAACAGCCATTCTTGCTATCGGAATGACGTTAGTCATCGTATCTGCTAACATTGACCTATCTGTGGGTTACGGTGCTGGCTTGCTCGGTGCAATCACTGCTATTCTGCATATTCAATTGGAGTTACCGATAATCCTGACACTCCTCATCGTTATCTGTCTCGGAATTCTGATAGGATTGATGCAGGGCTACCTCGTAGCATATCAACACATACCAGCATTTATTGTTACACTTGGCGGATTTTTGGTATTTCGCGGACTGATGTTAGCATTTACAAAAGGTAAAACGATCCTTTTGCATGATAATTGGTTAAAAGCCATTGGCAATGCCTACCTTCCACGTTCTATTGGATGGGGTCTTATGCTTATCGGACTTGGTATAAGTGTATATGTGTTTTACCGCCAATTATCAACTTCACAGTCAACGCACGCAGAAAAAGCATACGTACCTACAATTTTTAAAATAATTGGTACGTGGAGTTGTATTATAGCATTTGTTGTTGTAATGAATGCTTACAAAGGGATTCCGATTTCAGCATGCATTTTGTTCGGATTGGTATTTGTGTTCCACTTCATCGCAAACCATACCCGTTTTGGAAGATATGTCTATGCTGTTGGCGGAAATGCCGAAGCAGCCTATCTCTCCGGAATTAACGTGCGGAGCATCACATTATGGGTGTTCGCAATAATGGGGGCATTAATGGCAATCGCAGGTATTGTTATGACAGCTCGCCTCGGAAGTGCCGGTCCAGATGCAGGCAGATTACGTGAGTTAGATGCAATTGCTGCTTGTGTTATCGGTGGAGCCAGTTTAATGGGTGGACGTGGCAGCATTCTCGGTGCTATCTTAGGTGCGTTTGTCATGGCAAGTCTCAGCAACGGAATGGAGATGGCAAACATGGGCACGGCAGGGCAAGATATTATAAAAGGCGTTGTACTTGTTGCAGCAGTCGGATTTGACATGGCATCGCGAAAATGACTTTTATCTCCTTTATAGTAGATTCCACAATTAACTTTACTTATGAACTGTAGGAGGGAACTCCGATTCCCGACTATTAGGGGTTTCGTCACGATTCGGAGATCCCTCTTACCATAAGCGGTTCATCGGTAGGAGCGATCTCCGAATCGCGACCTACAATAATATGTTGACAAAGCATTAGTCCCATAGGGACGGAATGTTTATAGAAAACGTTAACACCACCTTAATTGAGTTCCGTAGGAACGGCATATTTATTCTTGATGTGCTTTTTGAAACATATCGTCCCGCCAAATGCCATACGGGGAATGCCAAAAAGCGCATGAGGCGTTGATTTGGATTTCTTTCTTTGTAGGAGCGATCTCCGAATCGCGACTTAACGACTAAAACAAAAAAAACGAAAACTGAACGGATCCGACTCTCATATTGTTAAAAATTGACATTCTTCTCATATTTTGATATGATATATTCCAATCAGACCGTAGAATCCCACTGACCAACGAAAACATCAGTATGATAGACAACAAAAACTTTGAAGATTTACTGAAAGCACTGAATTTTGAGAAAGAAGAGAACACCTACCAAAAAACTTATGGCGACACTTCCTTACTTATTCAGCCAACCTTAAAGGTAGACTTTGAAAATAGTAAAATAATCTATCCTGAAGGACTGAAAGTCAATCGTGATGATATATGCAATCTCTTACAGAATGAGAATTTTGTAGTATTTGAGTGTGTGCATCGACTATTGGCAAAAGGCTACAAACCCGAACATTTAGAACTTGAACCGAGTTGGCAAGTAGGACACGGTGCAAGCGGCGGACGTGCCGATATATTGGTTAGAAATCAAGAAAACAACCCCCTGCTGCTTATTGAATGCAAAACAGCAGGCAAGGAATTTGAAATAGCATGGCGGAAAACACTACAAAACGGCGACCAATTATTTAGTTACGCACAACAAATTCAAAATACGCAATACCTCTGTCTTTATGCTTCTGACTTTGAAGACGGTAATATCAGCACTGACCAGAGAATTATTGCACACCGTGACAATGAGGATATTATTGCACAAAATGATGAACTACGCCGTTTTAGCGATGCAACAGACGTTGAAGACCGCTACGCTATCTGGTGTGAAACCTACGAACAGGAATTCACAACAACTGGTATTTTTGAAGAGAATATACAACCCTACAACATAGGTAAAAACAAATACACACTTGAAGACGACACCGACCCTATTGATGCCGATGATAAAGAGGGACAATATCATAAATTCCGAACAATTCTAAGACAACACAACATTGCACGGCGCGAACAAGCTTTTGAGGTCCTTGTCAATCTATTTCTATGCAAACTGGTGGACGAAGAGGACAATAAAACCGATCTGCAGTTCTCTTGGAAAGGTATTGCTTATGACAATTATTTTGATTTTGTGGATAGACTGCAAAACCTATATCAAATTGGCATGAATAAATATCTGGGAAAAACAATCAGCTACATCAGTAACGAACAAATTGACAACGCATTTTGGACTGTCAGAAATGACCCTAACGCCACCAAAAAACAGATACAACAATATTTCAGAGAACTCAAGTTTTACACCAACTCCGCTTTTTCCTTGATGGACACCCACAACGAAGACCTGTTCAAAAGAAACGCCAAAGTCCTCTTAGAACTTGTGCAAATGTGGCAGAATATACGACTCAAAACAGATAACCAAAATCAGTTTTTAGGTGAAATGTTTGAACTCTTTCTTGATGATGGGGTCAAGCAATCCGAAGGACAATTTTTCACCCCGCTACCAATCTGCAAATTCATCGTCGGTTCCTTGCCACTTGAGCAAAAAATAGCAGAGAACACCGAACCACTTACAGCGATTGATTTCGCCTGTGGTTCAGGGCATTTCCTAAATGAATATGCACATCAAATTATGCCGTTAGTTGAAGAAGAGAAAAGAGAATTCTATTATAAACAAACCCTCGGTATAGAAAAAGAGGATCGCTTAGCAAAGGTCGCAAAAGTTGCAGCCTATATGCACGGACAAGATCAGATTCAGATATTAGACATTGATGCACTCGCGGATCTCCCCAAAATTACAAAAGAAGGTTTTGATGTCTTGGTTGCGAATCCACCCTTTGCCGTTGATGGATTCTTACATACCTTGAGCAAGCACGATAAACAACAATATCAACTTATCCAAGCCACAGGTGAAGATAGCGATACAAACACGATTCAATGCTTCTTTTTAGAACGGATACATCACCTAATGGCTCCCAACGGAGTAGTGGGTGTGATTGTTCCATCCAGTATTTTGTCCAATGTTGATGCGGTTCATATGGGCACCCGTGAGATTATATTAAAATATTTTGATCTGATAAGTCTCGCCCAACTCGGTAGTGGAACCTTTGGTGAAACTGGCACGAATACTGTCGTCCTTTTTCTAAAACGGAAAAAACAAAGCCCCGAATCCGCTGAACATTACGACAATCGAGTGAAAAACTTTTTTGAAGGTGATAAGGAGAGGAAAATATACAGAGACCACCACTTGATAAAAGCATACTGCAAACATATTGAAATTCCTTATAAAGAATATAAAAAACTCTTTAATCAAACCAGCCTTGACCCAATTGCCGGACTATTGGAACACGATATATTCAAGGACTATGAAAAAGACTTCAACCCAGATAAAGAATTAGGAAAAATAGAAAAATCTAAGGATTTCAGAGATAAAACAGATGATGAAAAATCAGAAGAATTAGGGAGACATTTTATTGCGTATCTACACGACAAAGAAAAAGAAAAACTCTATTACTTCATACTCGCACACACACAAAAAAACAAGGTCCTGATTGTCAAGGCACCTAAAGATAAAAGAGAACAAAAAACTTTTTTGGGTTACGAGTGGAGTAAAGCGAAAGGTAGAGAAGGCATTAAATACATTGGAGGTGATACAGTCAAAAATATAATCACACCTCTGTTTGACCCGGATAATTTAAAAAACCCCACTAAAATAAACAACGCAATTAAACGCAACTTTATCGGTGACCCCATTGATGAATTACCCGAACACTGTTACTATGCCAATCTCACCGATATGTTGGATTTTAGCCGTATAGATTTTAATAAAGCCATTAACCTAAACCCAAACGTGAATCTTGACATTGAAACACAATCTGATTTAGTGAGGTTGGGAGAGATCTGTAAATTATACCAACCACAAACAATTACATCACATGAGATAAAAGAACAAGGTGATTACAAAGTATATGGAGCTAACGGAGTTATAGGTTATTATAATGAATATAACCATGAATTACCCGAGGTTGTAGTTACTTGCAGAGGGGCAACATGTGGAACAATTAATTTTACCGAACCGAAAGTATGGATTACAGGAAATGCCATGGTTGTTCAGCCAATAACCGATAACATATTAAAAAAGTATTTATTTGAAATATTAAACTTTTGTGATCTCAGTTCAACGATAACTGGTGCGGCACAGCCTCAAATTACCAGGGAAAATTTGTCACCATATAAGATTCCTTTACCGCGAGTTAGTGAACAACGAGTGATTATCAAGGAATGTGAAACAGTGGATCAGAAATCTGACAAGGCCCGCCAAACCATCTCCGCAGCCAGACAAGAAATTGAAGAATTAGTCAGTTCTGTTGAAAAAACATCAACGTTAAACCAAGTAGTAGACAAAATTTCTGATGTCGTTGACCCACAAGAAGAAAACGGAACCGTTTGTTATATTGGCTTAGAAAATATTGAAAGTCAAACAGGTGTGTTGTCAGGAGACATCCAAACTGATTATTCCACCATAAAAAGTAATAAAAATGTATTTCATATCGGTGACATTTTATATGGCAAACTCAGACCAAACTTGAATAAAGTATTTTTGGCAAATATAGACGGAATCTGTTCGACTGACATATTAGTGCTTAGACCTAATAACCCAAACTTGGCTACTTTTTATAAACATTATTTTTTGTCTGAAGCATTTAATTCTGAGGTGTTAACAACAGTCAGTGGTCAACAATTGCCGAGAACATCTTGGGAGAAAATAAATAGAATCCCTGTCCCACCACCTAATATTCCACAGCAGTTAGTTGCAGAAATAGACCAATTAGAAACAAAAATCTCCGAGGCACAAGACGTGCTTGACGAAGCCACCGAACGTAAAAACGCCATTCTCACAAAGCACCTACAAAAAACTGAAGAGAATGAAACACCGACTACAACCCAATAATTTCCGACTCTTTAGAGTTGCCCAAACGCCACCCAACCCACCCAACCTTTACCAAAACGCTAACAATCCAATCTTAAAATCCGCGTAATCTGTGTAATCCGGGGAATGCCAACAGGCATTCATACCCGCTGAATGCCATACGCGCATTCAGCGTTGATTTGGCCAAATGCCTAAATGGCATTTGTAGCGTTGATTTCTTGATTTGGCATAATCCGCGATTCAGAAATTGACAAAAACTATACACACCTACCAACTGAAAACTGAAAACTATATTCTGCAAACTTATTGGAAATATATTGGATATCTATTGTTCCAAACACCGCAGAAACTTCTCATCACCATCCATAACAAGTTATAATATCGGTATGAAAAAACGAAAACGATCTCTCAAACGCAAAAACAACCAGACTACAAATCTGGATATTAAACTATTCCGCGACATGTTGAAATTACTTGACGAATCATTTCAGAAAATACTACTGGAACCAGACTCCCCTGAAAAACGCAAAAAACTAACCAGATGCAAAAACAGCTACACAACACTTCTTAAGACAAAAAATATACTATTTAAGCAAAAAGGTAGTACCGCAATACAACTTAAAATATTAAAAATTAATTCTATTTTAAGAAAACTGCCCTAAATCCTTATACAGACTGGGTTTAGAGCGAATTTCAAAAGTATACCGTGGTATAAAAAAGTATACCGTACGGTATACTTTTAAGAAGGAGAACCCAATGAAATTAGAAGAAAAACACAAACAATTTGCTGTCAAATGTTTCGCACAATTCATGACACGAACCGAAGTTACCGATACATTTCTCAAAGAATTTTCTGACGATCTACCGCCGCCGCCATCCATGCAAGAACTCCCAATACTTCATGGAAATCAGGAACAACATAGCAATCATCAAAGCATAGAAGAGCAACTTGACAAAGATGAATACTTTGCAGTCTCCTTTGATGAATTAAAAGAGAAATACGATTACCTATACGGCAACGAATCTGATAACAAATTCAACCAAGACTTCCCCAAACTCCAAGAACAGATTGAGATTGAGTATGCGCAGCTAATCGAACAAAAACGGAACAAATTGCATACGCAACACCTCACAGAATATCAAAATCAAGTTGATGAACACCAACGAAACATCAGAATAGAAATCTCAAACCAACTGCGAAGATTCAACATTACTCACTCCAAATTTTCACAAAAATATCGAGAATTATTTGACCAAACCCGCAATGAATACCTCGCACGTTACCGAAACGAAAACCTAAAGGACGATGATAAGGTCACAATAGAACTTGAAACGCTCTACGGGTATATCAAACAGCAGATATTTCAAGTAAGTGACAAGAAAGACGCTACGACAAATGTCCGACTCGCACACAATATCCTCAAAACAATCGCAACCCACAACCTAATCACACAAAACGAACCAATTGAAGATACCAAACCTCATGATACAAAAGCACTAACAGATACATAGTCCTTTATCTCTAACACCTACCAGATTGGGAATTCAGTTTATATCGTAGGTTGGGTTGAGGTACGAAACCCGCTGAATGCCAAAAGGCATTCACAGCGTTGATTTGAACATGAAACGCTTTTACATACTGGAAATGTTGGGTTTCACCCGTGATTCAACCAATAGGTGTAAACTTAAGAACAAAATTGCTGATTTATCTCTCGTTGGAGGGCTTTGTAAGCCCGATATTGTGCATCTCAACCCGTAAAATCCAAATCAACGCTGAATACCAAAAAGGCATTCATAGCGTTGATTTATGGGCCGAACACAGTTAAAACCATACCTGTCAACTTAAGGAATATTACCTATTTTTTCGATATGTGCAGCCCCAGCGGGGCGAAAGGTGTATAGAAAGGACAATCGGAACACTCATTCATAAAGCCCCAGCGGGGCGAAAGGTGTATAACAATTGCTAACACAACCTTCCAAATTTCTATTGACAGATAGTCAGACTTTGCTATAAGATTAACTTCCATAAAGCAACTATAGATTGCCCCGCTATTCAAACCTGTTTTCGGGGCTTTACAAGGAGCATCACAATGCCCAAACGGGTTAATAAAGCAATTGAATTATTAGAAGCAGATCAACCAGTCTTCTATACAGGAAGCCACACAACCTCAGACTTGAATTATGATGCAGGTCGTGAGATGGCAAAAACATGGGCAGACTACATCAACATCGGTATGGAGCACGGCTGTTTTGATCTATCTGGATTAGATAGTTACATGCGCGGAATGGCAGACGGTGGTCCCACCAATAGCGGACACAAAACACCAGCAGTGATTGTTGAGTTACCGGTAGACGGCGTAAGTGCAGACGTTATTCGCGCCAACGGATGGCAGATGCGCCAACTGCTCGCACGCGGCGTGCATGGGCTACTGCTCTGCCATGCAGAATCACCGGAGGCAGTCAAAGCATTTGTAGAGGCGTGCCGTTATCCTTTCCAAACAATCGGGGTCGGAACACAACTGGATGTCGGTAGACGCGGTTCTGCCGGGCAGGGACCCGCCTCACACATCTGGGGTGTTTCCGTTGACCAATACCTTGACACTGCCGATCCCTGGCCACTGAATCCAAAAGGTGAATTGCTCCTTGGACTAAAGTTTGAAAATAAACGCGCATTAGCCAACGTTGAGATGACTGCTCGGGTGCCAGGAATCGCTTTTGCAGAATGGGGTCCAGGTGATATGAGCATGTCATTTGGCTATAAACATCCACCAAACCCGCGCCCACAGGAATTGCAAGATGCCAGAGACCGCGTATTTGCAGCATGCCAATCAGCAGGCCTTAAGTTTTTGGAAAGCGCATCACCAGATACGATAGAAGCAAGTATTGATGCTGGCGTGAGAATCTGTGGCTCAGGCGAAGAAACTGCAAGTATTGGACGCGCTTATGCCGGCAGAACAATGCCCGTCTAAAAGAGGTTTAGTTATCTTCTGTAGGAGCGATCTCCGAATCGCGACTCTCCAATGTAGTATTTCTTCGTAGGTCGGGTAGAGTTTACGAAACCCGACACGTATGATTAGATAAGGTTTCAATGTCGGGTTTCGCTGACGCTTTACCCGACCTACAGTTTTTCTATGGCAACTTGTCAATTAGAAATGGTGGAATTACATCCTTCATAAGCCCCATCGGGGCAGTGTGTTTATAGCATTTTGACCATAAAAACGAGGTAAACTATGGCATTAACTGAACAAGAAATGTTAGCAGAATTGCGTAAATACGATACACCGTCAATCACAAATGTAGTAGCAACTTACCCGGGAAATCCGCTTTGCCTTGGACTTTACAACCCATGGACAGAAAACTGGTACACAGACACCACCATCCGTTGCATGTATCCAGAGTTAGGAGCGATGGCAGGGTATGCAGTGACGTGTGTCTACGGCTTACCCGATCCAAACTATTCCGAACTCTCTTTTATGGACGTAGTTGATGCGTTAGATGCATCTGAAAAACCGACAATTTTAGCATTGCAGCAAAAATTCCCACCAGAATTAGCGAACAAAGTTGGATTAGCAGGCGGCAACATGACAGCTGCAATGAAGTCTCTGGGATGTTTAGGCGTAATTTCAAACGGACCATCACGAGACATTGATGAAATTCGTCCGATGGAATTTCAATATCTGTTGAGTGGGATTTCACCTGGACACGGAGCGATGGCGGTTCAGTCTGTCAATGTTCCCGTTTCTATAGCTGGAATGGATGTATCACCGGGTGAAATAATCCACATGGACGAAAACGGTGCATGTAAGTTTCCAGGCGATAAGTTGGAAGAGGTGTTAACAAATGTTAAGGCATTGTTAAAAGAGGAAGGTGACCGAATTGGACAATTGTTATCAGGCCCGAAAACAGCAAAACAGGTTCGCGCTATTTTCAGCGGACATTCTTATGCTGAAGAGGAAGATGAATAGTTACGCGCTATTATAACTCAAGTTGCCACCTATTCTACAAATGCTCTTGTAGGAGGGATTTGTAATCCCGATTTATAGTAAATTATGTAAATAAGTTCACATATATTCTGTAGGAGCGAGCTCCAGCTCGCGACCCTATCTAAAACAAGGTGAAAAATGAGAAGTTTTGGAACACGAGGACGCGTTTATCCCGACAAACACTATGTAGTGCCGCGTACCGAAGAGATTGCGGATTTCATCAACCGTATTAAAGAGGGACGGTACATCGTCCTCTTTGCACCTCGTCAAACCGGCAAAACTTCCTTTTTCCGATTTTCTATGGAGACTCTCACAATTGAAGACCCAACCTATTTTCCGATCCAATTGAACTTTGAGCCGTACAAAAATCTTACACCTTCCGATTTTTATAAAGATCTCCACAAAAGCATCTGCAAAGAAATTGAGGTGGTTTTTCAGAAACGCGGACGTTGCCCTGAGAGTTTAAGTCAATTCTTGGAGACTACCGAAATAACTAACCACGTTTCAATGATGGAATTCTTTGAACAATGTTCAAGTTTTCTTAACAATCAACATAAAATTGGACAGAAGGTCGTTCTCATCATTGACGAATTTGATGGTATTCCACAATCCGTTGTGAGCGATTTTCTCCATTCGCTACGCAACATCTACCTTTCTGATGAATTACAATGTCCGCACAGTGTTAGCATTGTCGGAGTTAAGAGTATTACGCAACTCAACTATGATCGGTCCATTTCACCTTTCAATATCCAAGACGAGTTCAACTTACAGAATTTCAGTTTACAACAAGTAGACGAATTACTCTCACAATATACAGATGAAGTAGGACAGGCGTTTGACCCAGAAGTCATCTCAACACTCCATAAACAGACAGCCGGGCAACCGTTCCTTGTCAACCGTTTTGCACAGATTCTCACAGAAGAATTAGACGTCCCGAAAACAGAAACAGTCCGAATGGAACACTTTTTGACTGCCCATGAACAAATGCTTGATGAGCAGAATACCAACATCCAGCACCTCCTAACAAATGTTCGTAGAGACCGACGGTTTGAAAAACTGCTTATGAGAATTACCGCTTATGAAAGAGGACTGCCGTTCACCCTTGATAACGAAATCATCAATGAACTGGTTATGTATGGCGTAATTAAAAAAGGCGATGACAGAATGTGTGAAATCGTCAATCCAATCTACCAACACCGCATCATGCAAGTATTTAAGCCGATAGTCAACGGGTTGGAAGAGACATATTTTCCTGAAGACAGTGATAAAGATTTTATTGATTACGTTTCACCCGCAGGAGAAATTGAACTGGGAGCACTACTTGATAATTTCAAGGATTTCATTGCCCGCGCTGGATTTTGTATATTGGAAGTGCCAGAAACGCCACAGGAATATGTTGGGCAAAACCTGCTATACGCCTATCTCGATTACTTTGTCCGTATTGTCCACGCGGATATGTTTCTTGAAGTGCAAACTGGACGTGGGAGAATAGACCTTCTCATTATTCACAATAGCAGAAAATACATTGTTGAAACAAAAATATGGGAGGGAGAAAAGTATTATCAAGCGGGTAAGAAGCAACTTGTAGCGTATCTAAAATCGGAAAAAGCTGATGAAGGGTACTATGTCGTGTTTGATCACCGCACGAATCCAGAGGCGCGTGTTGAAACAGAGACATTAGATGGAGTAAAGATTCGGAGTTACGTCATTCCTGTTGTTCAAGAAAAACCTTCATCGGTTTCCCGTTCCTGAGGAGATGTGCTGTGCTTGCCACAGCCACCACAGCATTATTTCATAGTTCGGGTAGAGCGAAGCGAAACCCATAGACGTCAATTTAAGGAATCACCTCTTGTTGGAGGGGTTTCTAACCCCGATTTTAGCCCAGACACCTTTCGCACCGCTGGTGCTTCGTTGTTGTTTGATATCTTTGTCTATATACCTTCCGCACCGCTGGTGCTGAGATGTGATTGACCATAGCCTCGGAGAGGCGAAAGGTGTATAGGAAACGTTGATCCCACCAGGAGCAAGCCCCAGAGGGGCAAAAGGTGTATCAGATACACAAACGTTATTCACTAAATTGACGGCTATGGGTAGAGCGAAGCGAAACCCGACTCTTAAATAGGGCAATGTCCAAATCAGTGCCAAATATGCCCAATCAATGCCGAATACGCGTATGATATTTGGGGGTGATATTTGTTGGGTTTCGTAAACTTTACCGGACCTAAAAGTTATTATGATAACCCAAGTTGCTATCTACAAGATTTAAACCTGTAGATACCATTTTTAATTAAGAAAAGTTTATGATTCGTGGAATATCGTAGCGCAAACTTTATGAAGATTAAGTAAATATTTCGGTATTTTCCTCAGTCCCGTAGGGACGCAATGTTTATAGAAATGTGGTAACCTATCTTTCTTGAGTTCCGTAGGAACGGCATATTTATTGTTGATGTGCTTCGAAACATATCATAAGTGCAACTTAGGTTATGATACTTTGTCAATTAGGTATGGTATTACTTTGGGATGCCTTGGTATGCCGTGCCTGCCAAAGCCACCACAACAGAGCAGGAATAAGCGGAAGCCCAGTCATGCCCCATAGAACAGCCTGTACACCGAAAATATCCAGCATTGCACCCACAGTCGCCGTAGCGATTCCACCCATCAGCGTAAAGAGGGCAAACTCAGTACCAAAGATGCGCCCCCGAATCTCGTTAGGAGCACGTTGAAGGAGCAATTGCGTTGAAAATACCCAAGCGATTCCACCACCGACACTGCGCACAAAACCGCCGAAAACTACAATTGGGAGACTCAAAAGTGGTGCAGCAATAGCAAGTCCAACTGATCCAATCAGATAACCGAGACTGATGCTTCGTCTAAGAGGTTTGTCATCGTCACCTGTCCAAAATCTTGCAACAATAGGACCGATACCACTGCCGACACCTCCCATACAATACATCAGTCCTAAACTGATTGCACCATCTATGCCGATAACGAAATGTGTCTTGGCAATTTCAACTTGTGCCACCTGAAATCCAGAAGACAGTAGGAGTGCTATAGCTGCCTTATGTAGCGATATAAAGAGAATATCGGGATGCCGCAACATGTAACGGAGTGTTACAAACTTTGAACCTTCGCGCACCTCTGTTGTAGAGATAGAACGGTGCGGTAGTTTAATCTGTAGGAGGAGGACAGCTGAAACGAAAAAGGTTAATCCGTCAATTATAAAGGCTGTATGAACGCCAAGTAGCCCTGCTGTAAATCCACCAATAGCAGCACCAAAGGCAAGCATCACAGACCAACTTGTAGCACTCAGTGCGTTGGCAGTGCCAAGTTCGCGCTGTGAGGTGACATCCGGTAGGATCGCACTGCGGGCAGGACTGAAGAAGCCGCTTACGCCAAATAGAAGCGTTGTGAGAAGGTAAAGAAGCCAGATATCGTCTGCGTCTTTCACAAAGAGAAAACCGAGAAGAAGTAATCCCCGGACGATATCAGTAATAATTAGGATGTGTTTTCGGTTGAAGCGATCCGCACATATACCAGCAAGCGGTGCTACAAAGAAAGGAGCCAGCATCCGTATTGTAAACAATATGCCTAATGCTAAACCCGATTCTGTCAGATTATGAATCAATATAGCGGAAGCGATGATGTTAAACCAATCGCCTAAGAGACTAACAACTTGTCCTGCCCAAAGCCAACGCAAGTTTGAATTACTTAGCAGAAGTTCAAAGTAACCGACAAGTTTTTCTCTTTTAGCAGATTCATCTTTGCCGTCAACGTCTTTATTATGAGTTACGGTCGACGTTTGTTCTTTATCAGACAACTATAAACCCCACCGCTCGTTGATCGGTTTCTGATAAACCTCAATCTCGCCAGATACCACATCTTCGTAGTTGACGGCTTGTCCGCACGCATTAGATTCGTAGATTGATTCGCAGATTGACTTTGCGCGAAGTCCTGCTTCAGCATCCAGTTCCGGTGGACGATTGGTTTCAATTGCATCTACAAAATCGTAGCATTCAAGCACTACACCATCGGTGAAATCGTGTGGAAACAGTCGGTTTTTCTCCTCGTCAGAAAGACTTGCCATATATTCATCTATCAGGCTTTCCATTGAGTGACGGGAACCGTCTTTGAGAATGACCTCTCCGCCTTCAAATGGTCCGTGGAAGATGTCCCCGCTATCAAGCAAACATCCTTCGCTCCCATAGTAAACGACTTGGTTAAACCCGTGTCCGACTGCTGCCCACGTGCATGTCCACAGTCCGATAACACCGTTATTGAAGTTGATCGTTGCTACCCATGTATCCTCTTGTTCGTTCTTGACAATCTCGCCCAATTTGGTAACCTCAAGATTTTCAAATTGGCAGACACGTCCATAAACGGTAGTCGGATCACCAAAGAGAAATCGCAACGTATCACAATAATGCGCGCCAGAGTCCATCACCATGCCACCACCACCAAGTGTTAGGTCAAGCCGCCAGTGCCATTCGCTCTGTGGGTTCGGTTCCCGATGACTCGCGTGTTGAGCACAGAACATACGCATATTACCGAGCATCTGTTTTTCATTCATCAACCACTCTGCTGTGCGGCGGCTCGGCATTCGGCGGATATTCTCCGCAGTTGCAGCGATTTTGCCATTCGCTTTCGCAGCAGCAATAATCGCATGGGTCGCTTTCACAGTAACCCCCATCGGTTTTTCTACCATGACGTTAACGCCAGCGTTAAGACATTTAATCGCATTGATATGGTGATGCGCGTGTGAAGTGCAAATATCCGCACCGTCTAAATCTACAGTTGAAAGCATTGTGTCCGTATCGTCAAACACAGCAGGCTTTTTGCCTGTTACTTCTTTGACTCGCTCGGCGAAGTTGTTTGCACGGTCTTTGACTTCATCGCACATCGCGACGAGTTCTACTTTCCCAGGTTCTGTATTATGAATTGTAAGATACGCGTTAAGATGACCGTTTGCCATACCACCACAACCGATAATCGCAATCCGAATTGCCATGAGATTCACCCTTTTTCAAAGTATTATATTTTTCGTGAGACTTTTGATATAAGAAACGAAAAGTAGAATACTACAGATACGGATTTTTAGCAATCTGTAAGTTTTAGTGAACAGCATGGAGATGTGCGTTTTTAACTCTTGTGTTGAAGTAGGGTTGATTGGTAAAAAGGAAGGAGAACAACATGGCAGGAAATGAATCTAAAGTAGGTTGCGATAAAGGTAAATCGGAGAGAGTATCTGGCTTAGAGTTTGAAGGAGAGATTAGGCATTCAAAATGAGAGGCAATCACTTTGATTACCTCTCACGCAATTTTAACAGAATAGATTTATTCTATTTCAAGGCAACTACGGGAAGTGAATCCCCAATTTATGGCACATCTTTCGGATTTTGTTAACGGCACCGCCGACCTTCCTTCCGCCCCGTGTAACGCCAAAGAGATGTTGACTAACAACCCTGCGAGAAATGCCGAGGATACAACCGATTTCCTCCTGCGTTTTTCCTTCGTAGAAATAGAGTTGAACGCAATCATTTTGGCGGCCAGTGAGTTCTTTGGAGACAATCTGACGAATCTGCTTTAGGACTTTTTGTCGTTTCGCTTGACGTGCCCTTGTATATTCGTCAGATGGGGACTGATACCAAAAGTGGTCTTCCGTAGTCAGTTGGTCAAAATATTCCGGTGGCACCGGAACTTCCCAGAAATCGGGATTAAATTTGGACATAGATAACGACTCCTCAGAGTGAGGCACTGGTACCTATGCCATTTCAAATCAATATCTTGAGAATGGGCAGAGGCACCATCGCCTTAGACACAATACGTTGAGATTAAGGGTGGTGTGGTTCAAAGACATCATAATGGTCCTCCTCCTTATTTAGAATGTAAAATATGGAAAGTGTTAGGATGTCAAAAGACATCGGTGAAATCTAATACATGCATCCTACATGCAAAAGTATACAATAAAACTTAAAAAATCGCAATGATTTTAACTATACACATTTTCGGATGCACTTTTGGAATGTTCAGCGAAATTATTTCTAAAGTTTTACCAAGTTGTTTGTAGAAATTGGGGACAGAGGCAAACCTCTGTCCCGGTCAGAAAGTGTGCGACACTTAGTGTCACACCAAAGGGCGTAACACTAAGTGCCACACCTCCTCTGATTTGCTAACATAACAAATACCTCCTTTTCCGCAATACAGCGGTAATAGGATACCATTACCATTAAAAATGATAATGATTCACCTATACACATTTTCGGATGCACTTTTGGCTTCATATTGCGAAAAAGTAGTAGATTTTTTTCATTTTAAGAATTCTTGGAGCGTAGCATGTAGTCGTTGGGATGTAATTTGTTCATCTGTTGAATTATCTGGCTCATCATTTTCCCACTCACTTCGTTCAACTCCCATTGTGTAAACCGGTGCGTCTACATCTGTATAACCGAGATATTGGAATCCCGCATTTTCAAAACATGTAAGTGCAGCATCGTTATCAGGGGAAACTTGTAAGGTGATATGAACGGCGTTCAACTCCTCAAAAGCATAACGCATCGTCTCCGTAAGTGCGTCTGTCCCGTAACCGCGAGTGCGATAACCAGGTCGAATGATTACAAATTCTACAACAACGACATCAGCGCTACATCGGAGGAGCATAAATCCGAGGAGCAGTCGCGTGGTGAGCGTTTCAATTGAAAGTGCATGGGTTTCTGCATCCGCAGTCCAACGTTGCCAATCTTCCACAAAGATTTCAAACGATATTTTTTCTGCATATAGCATACCCCTCATATCAGGTTGATTTATCCAACCCCAAATTCGACGTAGTTCATTCTCAGTTGTCAAACGGAGTTGAATTCCGCCACTTTGAAGACGCTCCAATTTGTATAACTCACTCCGCAAATTCTCCAGCTGCGCCGAATGCATGTCAACTTGTGCTTCCGCTGCACGTACTCTTCGCAGGCTTGGGGTTTCCATGAACTGCGCTTGCTTCAGACGATTCTGAAAAAACCTGAGTTTCTTCTCAGTTCTTTCTATAATCTGCTGCATCCCATGAATAACACTTTCCCACTTATCTGGATCGGTGTCTACGTTGTCGGTCAGTTCGGTTTTTTTGTTTGTTATCTGTATTTCGCTCATATCTTCCTTCTGTGAACCCAGAGATACGTAAGTAACTTTCATATCGAAGGGAATTGATATTACCTGTTTTTACTGCTTGTTTGACTGCACAAGTAGGCTCGTGATGGTGTGTACATGCAGCAAATTTACACTCTGGAATATAAGGACGCATCTCAGGAAAATGGATGTCTAACCCTTGTTCATCGTCTATTTCAAGTAATCCGAGCGTTCGGATACCGGGTGTGTCCGCAACGAAGCCTCCAAATTCAAGTGGTAACAACATAACTTCTGTTGTGGTATGTTGTCCTTTGTGAATACGGGAGTCTACCTCACCAATACGTAATTGCAGTCCAGGTTGTAACGTATTCAGTAAGGAAGATTTTCCCACGCCAGATGAACCAACAATTGCTGAAATTCTATCCCGCATGACTTCGCGCAAGTTATCAATCCCGAAATCTGTTACGATGCTTGTATAAACAACTTTATATCCTAATTCTTCGTATAAATTGAGTTCGCGTTGAACATTTTTTAATTTTGCCAAATCCATTTTGTTAATACAGATCACGGGTTCTATATCCGAGGCTTCTGCCGTGACAAGGAATCGATCAAGCATGCGCAATTTAAGTGTTGGGTGTCGTGCTGCGAAGATGATTAGCAACATCTCAAGATTTGCAACAATAACTTGCCGCCAACCGTCCATGCGTGTTCGTCCAAATTGAGTTTGCCGTGGGAGGCACTCCTCAATGTAACCTGCGTTCTCTGTAGATACAGCGGTAGAAATACGGACTTTATCGCCAACAGCGACCAAATCGACATAAGGCATTTCTTTTGTTTCATTGAGACGGCGCCTTTCCGCTTCAATGAGGTGATGGCGCAACGTACAGATATAGCACTGATTGCCAACCTGAACTTCGTAAGCACCACCACGCGCTTTTATCACAATACCTTCCATAACCATAGTCAACCAAAGACGGTATTATGTACCTGGATTTCGCCAGACAATCCGCCCGCGTGTGAGATCATAAGGGGAAAGTTCAACAGTAACCTGATCCCCTGGAAGAACCCAGATATTGTGTTGCATCATTTTGCCAGCAAGGTACGCCACAACTTTGTGATCGTTCTCTGTTAACTCTACACTAAATAGGTTTCCCGGTAGAGATTCTAAAACAATCCCAGGCACACGGATGGCTGAATCTTTTGCTGATTCCAAACGTTCTTGTGTTGTATCTTGCGTTTTTTCTTTATTTTTCATCTTTTACTCCCTTCTTCTTCAATAAGTTGTCATCGCTGTAAATGTGACATTTGGACAATTTGATTAATTTACTTGAATTTCAATCCTCAATGTTGATTCGCAATATACTATGAACCGCTAATTTATTCCGAGATGGGTTTATGAGACTGGTGCGAATAAGGAACAGGTAGTTAATCTTTAAGTAAGAAGTAATCTTAACTTAACACACTGTTGGATGCACTTTGTTAACGAATTGTTCAATAAAAAAGTTGACATACTCCTTAAAAGTTGATAAGATATATTGGAATATTTCGTCACTCGGAAGATCGTATTCAAGGAGAAGAAATAATGAGCCAAGCGTTACCACTCATAGCATATCCTGACCTTGAAAACCAAGTCAAAGCAATGGAAGAAGATGGATATGCGTATCTGCCACAAGTTATTAATGCGGAAGAACTTGCAGAACTCCGCGACGCGATGGATAGGTTAACAGCAATTCCTGAGAGTTTTGATAGACACAGCGTGCCAGAAAATGGTGAAGGTTTTCTTAATAAGCATATAAATAATGCTTTTAATCGTGATTCAGTTTTCCTACACTACCTTGACAAATCACCTGTTATTGAGTTAGCGGAAGCGGTTCATGGAGGCGACTGCCATGTGATTGGAATGACAGCATGGATAACAGGCCCTGGCCGTCCCGACCAGGGGTTACATTCAGATTGGGTGCCTATCTCGCTCCCTGCCGACGTTTTAGAAGACCCTCGTATTAAAGTGCCAATTTATATTACAACTGCCCACTACTACTTAGATGACCTTTATGAAGACCTGGGTCCAACGAAGTTTGTCCCAGGCAGCCATCTTTCTGGACGAAGGCCTGATGGCGAAACAGAGTGGAAAGGGGCAAAAGAACAGAGTATCCTCTGCAATGGAGGCGACGTTGTAATCTTCAGGAGCGAGGTTTGGCATAGAGGCACCGCGAATCGTAGCGATCAAACCCGCTATTTGCTACAGGTGCATTATGCTAATAGAATGATAACACAGAAATATCCACCCTACTTGAATCGGTTCCAGTTCGATGAATCGATTTTAGAACAAGCGACAGAACGCCAACAACGACTGATGGGAAATCATCGTCCGGGTGCCTATGATTGATATAACGGGTAGATTTTCAGCCATCGAACCTCGGATGAGGACATCAGTTTTCCTTGAATAAAAAAGAATCCATCGGGACATCACCAATTCGACATGTTATCAGCGAAGACCCTCACGGGAAGATTATTGCCCTCAGTTTGCTCCTCGCTTTTCTTTGGGGTGGGAATTCCCCTGCGATTAAAGTCGGTTTGGAAGACCTACCCCCGATGGCATTGGCATTTTTTCGTTTTGTGATTGGCTTTGTCGTTGTTGGTGGATGGGCACTCTATCGTCGTATTCCACTTGGGTTAAACCGCGGGGAATTCTCCCGCCTGCTATTCCTCACCATCATTTTCATATCCCAAATCATCGTGTTGAACACTGGCACCATGTTCACGACAGCTTCACGTTCGACTATTTTCGTTAATGTATATCCATTTTTTACAGCACTTTTTGCACATTTCTGGATTCCGGGGGAACGACTCTCTGTTACAAAAACGTTGGGAATTATTATTGCTTTCAGCGGAGTGTTTGTAACTGTCGCGCCAGATCTCGGAAACGGTGAAACAAACATCCTTGGAGACATCTTGGTGCTTGCGAGCGGATGTTTCTTAGGACTACGGGTGGTCGTGACGAAACTTTTAGTCCAATCAATTCACCCGTATAGACTCTTGGTATGGTACTTAAGTTTGAGTCTGCCGGTCTATGCTGTCCTGAGTTTTCTGTTTGAGCGCGGCGGAACATTTCAATTAACACTCGCAAGCAGCGCAGCGCTCCTTTATCAAGGCGGTGTCATCGCTGGCTTTTGTTTTTTGGCGTGGACAGCAATTCTCGAAAGATATAGTGCAAGCAAACTTGTCGTACTCTTTTTTGTTACACCCCTGTCGGGAGTACTGTTTAGCCACCTGTTTTTAGGTGATGAATTGACGTTTAGTCTGTTAGCAGGCGCTGTTCTTGTGGCAGCTGGGATTTATCTCGTGAATATGCGGCGTTGATGTCTGGTATATGAATAGTCGTTTTGTTTCTATGGAACATTGATGAGGGTATCTAAAGCAGTTTGAGTATCGTTTTCAGGGTCAAACGTAAGCATTCTCTCGCCTTTTGCAGCTCTAATGAGGCGTTTATCGGAACTGACCAAAACCAGTCTGTGCCCATCTGACCGTAAATCATTCGCCAAATCAAGTGCACATTGAAGTATAATTGCATCTGTGCTATTGATAGAATGCTTTTCAATGAGTTCCCAGGAGTCAGTTATCTGATCTTCAGTTGCAAGGACTAATTCTACTTCGTTGCGATAGATAAATTCATTCTCAAATTGCTGTTTTAGTTGATTAAAGAGCGTTTTAGTAACGTTTCTGTATTTATCATCATTCTTATGTCGGACGAAGATAGAGATTACTTCACCTATCCCGTTAAGTAAACAGTACATTTGAAATAAAGGGACATGAGCGAAAAAGTAGTTCATTTCAGGCGTTCCTGTTTCGGAAATGTAGTGTTTGATAATTGCACTTGCATCTAACCAGAAATAATTCACTCGCTTCGTTTCTCCCGCTCCTCAATTATAGCGCGACTAAAAAGATTATCTTCTGGTTTTATTCCCTCCTCTAACAGAAGTTGCTGAATTTCTTCGGCGCTAAGGGATTCAACGTCAGAATTTGGTTTTCCGAGCGCTTTTTCAATTAATGGGCGCCGCCTTTCATTCTGTGCTCGCACGCGAGCTAATCGAGCGGCTTGGTACTCTTCGGGCGTGAGGGACTTCATTAAAGGTGCTTGAAGTTTTTCTAACTCCTTTTTGACCTCTGCTAAATCCCATTCAAGTTGCTCTATTTTTATGAGTAGTTCCGTTATAGGCGGTATCATGAGTGTTTCCTCATTTAGTGTAGGTAAGGTGCGTCATGTCAATTACCTACCGTTGATCAGATATAAGGCAAGGTCCAAAAACCTTACTATATCACATAACAAACAACATTTAACTGCGTATTTGCTCATTTAAAGTCGCGGGATAAATCTCAATATCAGAACGAGAAATGAGTATACCGACGTAAAAGGTAAGCCAGTTCCCACAGAGTTCAACAGACATCAATTCCTCATTATCGTTGATGTATTCATGAAGTTCTGCTTCAAATTCCTCTTTTCCCTGTGCATCGGTAACGGTAAGTTTAGCGGAGACAACTTCCTGCCGATTGTAGACAACTGCAATTTCCTTGTCCTCATTCTCAGGGTCAGGATAATAGAGCGTCATCTCATCTGGTAAAGGTTCTCCGAGTTCTTGTTCACCATCAACAATCCACCGCGATACCTCATACTCGTCTTTCGTTCCAGCAATGTGGTCAACCCCAACTACAAGCTCACCCTCTACATCTCGGACGTGATACATATAGCGGAGAAGACCATCACCTTCGTATTTCTTTCCCGTGAAGAGCGTAAAGGCATGTGAGGTGTCTCCTGTCTCCTGATATGTGGTAAGATCTGAAAGTTCAATGATGCTTTCAATCGGAATGTCCACCAACTCATGCCGTTCCACCTTTTTACCCTTTTCCTCTTTCCGTTTACCAAAAAGAGATTTCCCCTCTTTTTTACCGAATAGTGCCATATCGCCACCTAAAAATAACCTTTATTATACAATACCAACATGATGATGCCAACGATGAGAAGACTTCCAAAAATGAGAACAAACCACGTCGCGCCCGAGGTTTTCTTCTCTACAATAACCCTTTGGGGCTGCGGTGGTGCGCGCTGTGTATTAGAGGTTACAGTCGGTGTTTCAGCAGATGCAAGAAGTTCCTGTTTTATTGCTTCTTCATCAGGAAGTTCCTCAACTGTGACAGCCTCCGCATTTTCCCCATAAAACTTATCTGGATTCTCTTCGACATAACTTGCAACAAAATCTTCATCCCGATTTGTGCCAGGGTCTACGTAATTCGCGTTCGGTTCAATTCCTTGGCTTTCGTAATATTCTTTATAAAACTCGTACTCCTTCTGCTTTTCGGCATCCCAATGTGATCGGTCATAATCCCGATGATGATAATGCCACAAGTAGCTATGACGGATCCTATGGTTGTAGTAGTCATGGAAATAGATGCCGAATAGGAGATTGTTAAACGCCATGGATGCATGAAGACTATAGATTGAATACCCATGCACAGGATAGTAACCACCAAAGTTATTCACTGTGATGGTTGAGCGGTTTTGTCTACGTGCTTGTGCAGTTTGTCGGTTTGCTGTCGTGACCTTGCGTTTCAGACTGCGGTTTTCCGCCTTAAGTTGCCGCACCTGTTTACGACCTTGTGCCGTGGTTTGGCGCTGTTGGCTACGCGTAGCAGTATTCTTTCGTGTTGACGTTGTGTTCGTGGTCTTGGCACGATTCGTTGCGGACTGTTTCTGGCGTGCTGTGGTGCTGGGACGCGTGGAAGTGGTTCTTGATGTCCGACTTCCGTAGCTGCTGCTTGTGCTTCGCGTGCTGCGTGTTGGCGTAGAACTTTTCGGTCTGCTGTAACTCCTTGAACTTGAACTTCGACTGTAACTACGGCTTGAACTTCTGCTAAAGCTACGACCAAAGCTGCGACCGCCACCGAAACCGCCGCGGCGACTTTCTACTATTTCGGGGGCAACACTGAATAAGAAGATAATGACCGCAGCGAATGACAATATACGTTTACAAGCTGCCCCACTATCTGAAAGTTGTTGAATTATCCGTTTCATACTGAGATTCCTCCGCAATGCTTTACCGGAGACATTCACTTCTCCAATAGTTTCTTATATTATTCAATATTTCTTCCTGTAGGAGCGAGCTCCAACTCGCGACCCTGTTAAAATAATGGAAAACCCGAAAACTGAATAACTCCAGTGCTTTACACAAAAAACTTGACAATAATATCCGAATTTGTTACACTATTAAAACTTCTTTTAACGTATGTGCCTGTAGCTCAGTTGGATAGAGCGTCAGCCTCCGGAGCTGAAGGTCGGGCGTTCGAGTCGCCCCAGGCACGTTTATATTTTTGCTCGGTTAGGGAACCCTTTTTTAATTAATCTATCACGCAATTATGTTAATGTTATCATGAATAGGAATGCGTGTCAAGGATATTGAAAGGAAAGGAAAAACATGGCACTTGATGTCCGTGATTCACGTCTATTAGATTTAGTAGATTCAGAAGCAACTGTAGAACAATTGGCTACCGGATGTAAATTCACTGAGGGACCACTCTGGCATGCTGTCGGAAGGTATCTGCTTTTTAGCGACATCCCTGAAAACAAAATACGGCGATGGGATGAACAATCCGGCATGACAGTTTTCAGAGACCCGTCAGGAAAATCAAACGGCTTAACTTTTGATAAAGGCGGTCACCTAATTGCTTGCGAGCATGACAATCGCCGTGTATCTCGAACAACAGCAGACGGAGAGGTGCTAACAATCGCTTCGCATTATGAAGGTAAACGTCTGAACAGTCCGAACGATATCGTGGTTAAATCCGATGGAAGCATCTATTTTACCGATCCACCGTACGGATTATCTTCAAAGGCTAAATCCGAAAAAGAACTTGATTTTCACGGTGTCTACCGTTTATCACCCGATGGCGGAACGTTAACACTCCTTGTAGATGATTTTGATAGACCTAACGGCATCTGTTTTTCACCAGATGAGTCTATCCTTTATATTAATGATACCAAACGCATGCATATACGTGCGTTTGATGTGCAACCTGATGGCACAATCGCAAACGGTCGTGTCTTCGCTGAGGAAAAAGGGGATAACGGAGTTCCAGATGGCATGAAGGTAGATGTGCAAGGGAATGTCTATCTAACAGGTCCCAACGGTATTTGGATATTCGCGCCAGATGGAACACATCTTGGTATCATTATCGTTCCCGAACGCTGCGCGAATCTGGCATGGGGCGGTGATTTTTGGAAAAGTCTTTTCATCACAGCGAGCACATCCGTTTATCGTATAGAATGCAAAGTAGAAGGGATAGCGGTGTCGTAATGGATGTCAAAATCAAACGTATAGATAAGTCTCTGCCACTGCCAAAATACGAAACCGAAGGTTCTGTCGGTTTTGATTTGCTCTGCCGTGAATCAGCGGAAATTGCGCCACAAGAAATTGGCTTAATCCCAGCGAACGTTATTGTGGAGACACCTCCCGGCTACATGTTAATGATATGCATGCGCAGTAGCACGCCGCGTAAAGTCGGTTTGATGATGGCACAAGGTTTAGGTATTATTGATAACGACTACTGCGGTGAAGAGGATGAACTAAAAATTCAAGTCTACAATTTTACCGATGAACCTGTGACAATTGAAAGAGGTAGTCGGATAGCACAAGCGATTTTTGTCCGTGTAGGGACGGCAGAATGGAACGAGGTAGATCAGATGACTACGTCATCTCGCGGTGGGTTTGGCAGTACAGACAGGTAACTTTATGCTCCTAAATACGTTTTTATAGAAACGCTTATTAATTATAAAGGAGCTTTAGTAGTAAACATGAAACAGTATCTTGAAGGACTTCAGCAGATATTAGATACCGGTGTTGACCGTGATGGTAGAAACGGCAAAACACGTGCCCTCTTTGGCATGCAGATGCGATACAATCTGGAAGACGGGTTTCCTGCAGTAACCACAAAGAAACTCGCTTTCCGATCAGTCAAAGCGGAACTCTTAGGTTTTCTGCGTGGTTACGATCACGTCAAACAATTTCAGAAACTTGGCACACAGATATGGAATGCAAATGCTGCTGCGTGGGGACGTGATGGTGCACTCGGTTGTATTTACGGTGTCCAGTGGCGCCGGTGGCGCAAAGAAAACGGCAGAATTGATCAGTTGGCAGAGGTCATTGAACAACTTAAGATAAATCCGCATAGTCGTAGGCACATTGTTACCGCGTGGAATCCGAGTGAGTTAGATCAGATGGCATTAGCACCTTGTCACATGTTTTTTCAATTCTTTGTGGCAGACGGCAAATTGTCGTTGCAGATGTATCAACGGAGTTGTGATATGTTCCTTGGTGTGCCTTTTAATATTGCATCCTATTCGCTACTGCTATCCATGATAGCACAGATAACTGATCTCCAACCGAGTGAATTTATCCATGTTTTAGGCGATGCACACATCTATCACGCACATTTTGATCAAGTTAAAACACAACTACAACGACAACCCTACCCATTGCCAGAACTCATCATGAATACAGATGTTACCTCCATTGACAATTTCAGAATTCAAGATTTGCAGTTACAGAACTATCAACATCACGATGCAATTCGTGCCAAAATGATTGTTTAAAAGCAGAATTGAGATGAAAAATCGAATAATTTACATCTTCAGTTTCTTACTGCTATGTATTGGTTGTACATCTGAACAACAACAACTTATTTATTCTGGATATAATGGTAATACTGAATGTTTTACAGTTCGGGTTCGTGTGCCAGACAATTGGAAAATAGTCGATGCCCAACTCAAGACCGACCAGCTGATATTAGAATTCAATAGAGGTAAAAGAATAGAAAAACAGAGTGTACCGCTTTCATTCCCAATTGAGGATCTTAGTGAGAACATTCGATTCAGAGGCACAAATAGGGTAGGCGGGTTGGTAATCTTCCATTTTACAAAAGAAGAGGATCCAAAGAGTGCGTTCAACCCTCCGTTGGCTAAATCCAAAATTTCCAAAGGCTTAAGAACGCGCGAGGTGTACGCCATTTTCCGGACAAGTAATTGGCTTATGTTGCATTTCTCAATTGAAAATACCGATCTCGGCAATCTTCCCTTACGACCTAAGATCAATCCGCTTGACAACTTTAAACTCATCAACGGTGTATTATATTTTTATTTTCATGGGAAAAGGGAAAAACGAAATTTGCCCATTCATGAATTTTTAGAACCACATGAGGAGTTTGGA
Organism: Candidatus Poribacteria bacterium; assembly: GCA_028824685.1. Classification (GTDB taxonomy): domain Bacteria; phylum Poribacteria; class WGA-4E; order WGA-4E; family WGA-3G; genus MSPOR6. The sequence goes on along the minus strand of JAPPCZ010000034.1, from coordinate 164,390 downwards.
GAAAGCGGACAAGGTAGTAGTTTCTGGGGAAATGAACTTAGATGGACAAGTACTATTGAAATAGTTTCTAAACAAAAATAGGATCGGTAAATACAACCACATTGTGAACTGTAGGAGTACTTATAAAACATTGCGAATCTCAATGATTGCCGCCATAGATAAAAACCTGCTTATCGGCAACGGACCACACATCCCTTGGCAGCTGCCTGCTGACCTCAAACACTTTCGTGATATGACAATCGGTAAACCAGTCGTAATGGGGCGTAAAACCTTTGAAACGCTTCCACGCCCGTTGGCAAAGCGTCGCAACATTATCCTTACACGCAACCGTGACTATAAAGCACCTAAAGGTTGTATCGTGACACATTCAGTCGAGGATGTTATTAAAACTGCGGAGACACTTTCTGGAAGCAACGGGTCGGAACTCATGATATGTGGTGGTGCGCCTATCTATGCTGCCTTCTTGCCGCATGCAAGTCGTCTCTACCTCACACAGATTCACGCTACTTTTGACGGAGATGTCTATTTTCCTGCATTTGATTGGAATGAGTGGAAAGAAGTAAAACGGACTGACTGTGAAGCAGATGAAGAAAATCCGTATTCTTACAGTTTTTTATTTTTGGAAAAGAAGTAGAATAGATTAATCATTATTTTTATGGAGTAAATTTGTGCTGAATTTGTGTATGCTTTCCGGTTCTTTTGAATACGACTCCGAAACATCGTTAAATAGCTTCAAAACCTACATTGAGAAAAACTATCCGGTCCAAGCAAATTTGATTATCTACGAATCAGAAGACGATAACCCTTCATTAGATGCATTAGATGATGCAGATGCCTTGTTGGTATTTACGCGTCGCCTTAATACAGAAGGAGAATCGCTCAGACAATTTCAGGCGTATTGCGAACAAGGCAGACCACTTGTGGGTGTTAGAACGGCAAGCCACGCGTATCAGAACTGGTTGGAATTTGACAAGGTTGTTTTAGGTGGAGATTATCAGGGACATTACGGACACGGTCCCATAGTTCAATTAGAAACCGTAGCACCAGAACATCCAATTCTAAACGATATTCCAAAATTTGAAAGTTATGGCAGTCTTTACAAAAATCCATCGCTTCGTAACGATACTTCTGTTCTGTTGATGGGACACACAGACGAACATTCGGAACCAGTGGCATGGACGCGTTTACATAATGATGAACGCATCTGCTATACTTCATTAGGACATCAAAAAGATTTTGAATTAGAACCGTTTTTGCAGTTTCTTGCACAAAGCATTCTCTGGGTATCAAAACAGATTTAAGGAAGAGATTTTGGGAGATATGGAAACACTAACGATTGTGAATGGCGACATCTATACCCCTAAACATTACGGTCCGGGCAATCTCGTCATTCACGGTGATACAATTTCAGCAATAACTAAAGAGCAACTTCCACCGTCAGACGAAGTTATTGATGCTGCAGGGAATCTTGTAATTCCCGGACTGATTGATGGGTTGATTCACGGCGGCGGCGGCTACGACAGCATGACGGGTAAAGTTGAAGACATTGAAACGATTGCCCGTGCACATGCTGCTAACGGTGTTACGTCGTTGGTAGTGGGTATCTCCTCTGGAAGTATGGAGCAGATCAACGCATCCCTAACCGCAATTGCACAGGTCGTTGACCAACCGATAGCAGATGGTGCGCGGATTGTAGGGTCGTATGTTGAAGGAAAATTCGGCAGCCTCGCAAAAAATGGCGCACAGAACGCCAAATACATTACACCCCCAAACTTTGAAGAATTCCACGCAATGTGGGCAGCCTCTGACGGCACCTTAAAAGTGATTTCTATTGCCCCAGAAAACGATAAGGATTTACAGTTCATTAAACACCTCGCCGCTTACAAGACAGATGCCTATAACCACATCGTTATCGCAATGGGGCACACAAATGCCACGTATCAACAAGCGATGGATGCCATTGATGCAGGCGTAACACGTGCTACACACACCTATAACGGGATGAGTGGCATGCACCACCGCGACCTCGGCGCACTTGAAGCAGTTTTCGCACACCCTGATGTCCACGCTGAATTGATAGTTGACGAACACCACGTTCACCCCTTCTGGGGCAAGCACCTGATCCAACATAAAGGAATTTTAGGGGTCGGATTGATTACAGATTGCACTGAACATGCAGGACTAACAGCAGAAGAATGGCAAAAAGATGCTATCTACGAAGCAGAACACGACGCTTATCGCCTCAACGCAGCAGCAGATTCGGATCCTCCCAAATACATAAAAAACGATGCAATGTGGTTAGATGTCGGCAAACCGACTGAACGACTCGCAGGTGCAATCATTACCCTTATGGATGGCATTCGTAACGTTATAGGATGGGGCTTTTCTTTAGAAGAAACTTTAACGATGGCGACATTAACACCTGCTCTAAATTTAGGTATTGATGATCGTATAGGTTCAATTGCACCAGACAAAGCCGCAGACATAGTTATCGTTGATGAAAATTTGAACGTGCAGAACGTAATTCTGCGTGGAAAAGCGATTAAATCGTGATAATTTAGCAATTTCGCAATAAATCTCTAATAATTTTCATAATTTTTCTAAATTAACTTGACAAAAGACACAAATCAGATTATAATTAAAGTTTTGAGTGTTGTAGTAAGTTTTGTTTAGAGAGAAACACAGGAGGCATTCAATTTGGAAGCAGTCTAACGTCGTTTTTCACAGCAACGTTAATGTGTTCAGTTGAATCGTAAGCCCTGTGAGGGCTTTTTCTTTTGTCTATAAATTGTTGTTTGTCAGTGAGGTGTGAAAATGCCGACAATTAATCAGTTAATTAAAAAACCGCGTAAAAAATATCGTAAGAAAACGAAATCCCCGATTCTGCAGCAATGTCCACAGCGCAGAGGTATCTGCTTACAAGTGAAAACGGTGACACCAAACAAACCGAACTCTGCTTTACGGAAAGTCGCACGTGTCCGGTTTACCTCTTCTGCTGATGAAGCGACCTGCTATATTCCAGGGATTGACCACAATCTGCAGGAACACTCAGTTGTGTTAGTCCGTGGTGGACGAGTCAAGGATTTATCCAATGTCCGATACCATATTGTGCGTGGTAAATTAGATACAGCTGGCGTAGAAAACCGTCGCCAGGGGCGCTCTAAATACGGAGCGCGGAAGCCCAGCTAATTAACTGGCAATATTAATTTCATCGTTGTTCAAGGAAACGCGATAGATTGTAATACCGGTAAGAGAGTGAGTTGTTCTCTCAATTTCTGGAGGAGTAATAGATGCCGAGGCGTGGAAACGTCACAAAACGGGATGTAAGTCCCGATGCCGTTCACAACAGCAAATTAGTTTCAAAGTTTATTAACCATCTGATGTGGGATGGAAAAAAAGGCACTGCACAACGGATTGTGTACACAAGTTTTAAAATTATTGAAGAGCGAACGAAAGATGAAGGTTTTGACGTGTTTCGTCAAGCTATCAATAATGTAAAACCTGTGCTGGAAATCCGTCCACGGCGTGTTGGAAGCCAAACCTATCAAGTGCCGGTAGACGTAAAAACTGAACGACGAACAACATTAGCAATTAACTGGATTATCCAATCTGCGCGGAGTCGAGGTGAAAAGGGGATGCCCGCTCGCTTAGCAGGTGAACTTTTGGATGCATCTCAGAATGAAGGTGAAGCAATTCGTAAAAAGCAGGAACAGCACCGCATGGCTGAAGCCAATAGGGCTTTTGCACATTACAGATGGTAATCAATTATATTTGTAAAATAACATAAACAACACGAAAATAGTAAGACGATGTTATAGAGACTAAATAAACAGGGAGTTATTAAACTGTGTCGGACAAAAATCAAAGGGTGCCACGCCGCTCAACCCTATCAAATACGCGGAACATCGGTATTATGGCGCACATTGACGCGGGCAAAACGACCGTAACCGAACGAATCTTATACTATACAGGTAGAGTTTATCGGATCGGCGAGGTTGATGATGGCACAACCACAATGGATTGGATGGTGCAGGAACAGGAACGCGGCATTACAATTACTGCTGCGGCAACTACCTGTAACTGGAAAGAACACCATATTAATATCATTGACACGCCAGGACATATTGACTTTACAGTTGAAGTTGAACGTTCACTGAGAGTTCTGGATGGGGCTGTTGCTGTGTTCTGTGCGGTCGGCGGTGTTGAACCGCAATCGGAAACCGTCTGGCGACAAGCAGATAAATACGAAATCCCTCGCATCGCTTACATCAATAAAATGGATAGAACAGGTGCTGACTTCTTCCGAACCGTTGAAATGATGGGTGAACGCTTAGGCGCAACTGCCGTGCCTATTCAACTCCCAATCGGATCCGCTGAACAATTCAAAGGAATTGTTGACCTCATTTCAATGAAAGGACAATTGTGGGACGAAGGAAGTCTTGGCGAAGTTATTCATGAAACTGATATTCCCGCAGAGATGGAAGAAATGGTGCATGAATATCGTGATCGGTTATTTGCAGCAGTCGCAGAATGGGATGATGAACTATTAGAGAAGTACCTCGACGGCGTTGAGATTACCCCCGAAGAAATTAAAACTGGATTGAGGCAAGCAGTACTCAGTAGTAAAGTCGTTCCAGTGCTTTGTGGCAGTGCATTAAAAAACAAGGGAGTCCAACCGCTTCTGGATGGGATTGTTTCTTATTTGCCTGCTCCAACAGATGTCAAACCTGTTGTAGGTTTTAATCCGAAAACTGAGGAAGAAGAGACTCGCACCGCAGACAAAGATGCACCATTCTGTGCGCTTGCATTCAAAATTACTACTGACCCGCACGTAGGAAAACTGACATACTTACGCGTCTATTCCGGTGTTCTCAACAAAGGTGATACTGTTTACAACAGCAATAGTGAAAAATATGAACGCATCGGCAGATTGATGCAGATGCACGCTAACAAACGGGAAGAACATCAATCCCTTAGTGCTGGTGACATTGTTGCTGCGATTGGGCTAAAAGATTTAAGCACTGGCGACACAATCTGTGATCCCAAAGCACCGATTGCTTTGGAAACGATGGTGTTTCCACTACCCGTTATGTCAGTGGCAGTTGAGCCCCGTTCGCAATCAGATATTGATAAATTGAACCTTGCTCTCTCAAAACTGGCAGAGGAAGACCCAACTTTTAAGGTTCATCAAGACCCTGACACAGGACAAACACTACTATCCGGCATGGGTGAACTTCACCTTGAAATCATTGTGGATAGGTTAGTGAGAGAGTTTAACGTTTCCGCCAATGTGGGTTCGCCTGAAGTGGCATACCGGGAAACGCTTCTTAAGCCAGTAAAAGTTGAAGGCAGATTTGTCCGACAGTCAGGTGGTAAAGGTATGTTCGGGCATGTTGTCATTGAGGTGACACCGCTTGAAAAGGGCACAGGTTTTGAATTTAGCGATGAAACAAAGGGCGGGGTTATCCCTCAAGAATACGTCCCTGCAGTGCGAAAAGGTATCGAAAATGCAATGAACGTTGGCACTTTAGCCGGTTATCCAGTCGTTGATGTAGGTGTTCGCCTTGTAGATGGTTCTTTTCATCAAGTAGATTCGTCTGAGATGGCATTTTCAATTGCCGGTTCAATGGCGTTCAAGGAAGCTGCAAAAAAGGCAGGTTCGGTGCTACTTGAGCCAATCATGGCAGTTGAAGTTATAGTGCCAGATGAGTACCTCGGAAAAGTGATTGGCGATCTTAATTCTCGACGTGCTCACATTAGAGATACAGAGATCCATGAAAAATCACGAATTCAAGTAGTTCGGGTAGATGTGCCATTATCGGAAATGTTCGGTTACGTCAAGGCACTTCGTTCGCTGACACAGGGACGTGCCAACTATTCTATGGAATTCGCACATTATAGAGAGGTCCCAACAAGCGTTGCGGAGGATTTGATTACAAACACGACATCAACATCGTAAAACATTATAGTGCGTTCACCTTTAAAAGTTATATTGAACGCTATTAATTTTGACGGAATACTTTCAAACAAGATATTTACTCACAAAGTGAACATCTGATATTGATTACTTCAAAAAATAAAAGTGGCATGCCAAGTGATATAATAATCACAAGGCTATTGTGAAAGTCCGAAACATTCGGACACAGTGAAACACGTTGTGCGCCTACTAAGCGCGCCTATGAGAACATAGATATAACTCGGGTTTAGTGATATTTGAAACCCTTTATATATAACCTATAATTGGAGTTTGGACAGAAATGGCAAAGCAAGCTTTTGAAAGGACAAAGCCACACGTTAATATTGGCACTATTGGCCACGTTGACCACGGTAAAACAACGCTTACAGCAGCAATTACTATGGTCTTATCAAAACTCGCTGACAAAGACTATGTCATGACCTATGAGGACATTGACAAGGCACCCGAGGAAAAAGAACGTGGCATTACAATTAACACCGCTCACGTCGAATACGAGACGGAAAACCGGCACTACGCTCACGTTGACTGTCCTGGTCACGCGGACTACATCAAAAATATGATTACGGGTGCTGCCCAAATGGATGGTGCTATTTTAGTTGTTTCCGCAGCAGACGGTCCTATGCCGCAGACACGTGAACACGTGCTGCTTGCAAGGCAGGTGAACGTCCCATCCTTGGTTGTCTTTCTAAATAAGGCAGACATGGTGGATGACGAGGAACTGCTTGAGTTAGTTGATCTGGAAGTCCGCGAATTGTTAACCGAATATGAATTCCCAGGTGACGACACGCCAATCATTTCAGGTTCTGCTCTTGAAGCGATGGAATCTGCTGGTGATCCAACGAGTGAAGAATGTAAACCGATTCTTGACCTCATGGCATCTGTTGATGAGTTCATTCCAGAACCGATTCGGGATACAGAAAAACCTTTCTTGATGCCAATTGAAGATATCTTTACGATTAGCGGACGAGGCACTGTTGTCACAGGTCGTGTTGAACGAGGTATCGTTGAAGTCGGAAATACGGTCGAAATCGTTGGACTTCGCGACACCACAGACACGGTTGTCACGGGTGTTGAAATGTTCAATAAATTCCTTGATGAAGGTAGAGCAGGCGACAACATCGGCGCACTGCTTCGAGGTATTGATCGGGATGATGTTGAACGTGGACAGGTCTTATCAATCCCCGGAACAGTTACACCCCACACCAAGTTTGAAGCTGAGGCATATATCTTGACAAAAGAGGAAGGCGGACGCTGGAATCCGTTCTTTAGTGGGTATCGTCCACAATTTTACTTCCGGACAACAGACGTTACCGGTGAAATGAATCTGGCTGAAGGTATTGAAATGATTATGCCTGGTGACAACGCGCAGATTACTGTTGAACTGTCTAAACCGATTGCTATGGAAGAACAACTCAGATTCGCAATCCGTGAAGGCGGACACACTATCGGTGCTGGTGTTGTCTCTAAAATCCTTGAGTAACGGGAGTTTTGTCGGATACGTTCCCTCGATTAATTTGGGCATACAACGTGTTGATGTATCTCGTCGGAGCATTCAAGGCTAATAGGACAATGATTGATTAGATTAGCCATGATAGTTCCGACAAGATACGCTGTTGATAATCCAAGGACAAAACACAAGGGAACGCACTGTTACTTTTCAAAGAAGGAGCCAAGAGATGGACAATCAAAAAATTCGCATTCGGCTCAAAGCGTTTGATCACCGTTTACTTGACCAGTCTGCGAAGCAAATTGCGGTCACCGCAAAACAGACCCAGGCGAGAGTTTCAGGTCCGATTCCGTTGCCGACAAAGAAACACATCTATACTGTTCAACGTTCCACGTTCAAGGACAAAAAATCGCGAGAACAGTTTGAGATGCGGATCCACAAACGGTTATTGGATATTCTGGAAACCGCTCCAAAGACAGTTGACGCGCTGATGCGGCTCGATCTCCCCGCTGGGGTTGATGTCAAAATCACATTACTCTAAGGGAGGTAAGAAATGGTTAGCGGAATTATCGGCAGAAAAGTTGGAATGACCCAAATCTTTGAAGATTCCGGGGAGGCAATTCCGGTCACTGTGATAGAAGCTGGTCCATGTCCAATTGTTCAGGTAAAAACGCAGGAGCGGGACGGTTATCAGGCTGTACAGTTAGGATTCGGCAAACGGAAAGAAAATAAGTTTAATAGCCCGGCGCGCGGTCACTTCGCTAAAGCGGATACAGCACCCACACAAGTACTTCGAGAATTTCGGGTAGAAAGTCTTGAGGGTGTCGCAGTTGGTGATACTGTTGATGCAAGTTTATTTTCAGAAGGTGAACTTGTAGATGTAACCGGCACTTCAAAAGGGCACGGATTTACCGGTGTTGTTAAACGTTGGGGATTTAAGGGTGGCAGGAAGAGCCACGGTGGTGAGCAAGACCTACGTCGTCCAGGATCTATTGGTGCAAGTGCTACTCCATCACGTGTTTTTAAAGGAAAGAAAATGCCAGGACGCTACGGTGCTAAACGACACACCGTCCAAAATCTGCAGGTTATCCAAGCCGACGCTGAACGAAATTTGTTGGTTGTTAAAGGAGCAATCCCAGGTCCACCAAAAGGGTTCCTTTTAATCAGGAAAGCCGTTAAGGTTTCTGGAAAAAACAGTACTGACAGTAATGAAAGTTAACTTGGTAATAGTTATATTCCCTTCAACCCCTGCAACTTCCTGAGAAGAGCAGGGTAATTGATGCCAAGTTCAGCACATCGGAGAAATAAATAAAGATATGGCAACTTTAAACGTACATAATCGTTCAGGAGAAGTGCTTCGCGAGAAAAACCTCGCGGACTCGTTTACACATGCTGAGGTTAATACATCTGTCGTCCATCAATGTGTGGTGGCTTACCTTGCTAACCAAAGGAGCGGTACGGCATCAACGAAAAGCCGTAGTGAAGTTAAGGGGAGCGGCAGGAAATTATACCGTCAAAAAGGAACTGGTAGAGCACGTGTCGGAGATGCCGGATCTCCCATTCGGGTACACGGTGGTGTTGCATTTGGTCCGAAACCTCGCAGTTTTCGTCAGCGTACCCCCAAGCAGGTACGTCGTCTCGGTTTAAAAAGTGCCCTCGCTGATCGATTCCAAAATGAACAGTGTGTTTTGATTGAAGATTTCACACTGGAACGTCCTCGAACAAAAGAAATTGTGTCTGTCCTAAACGCATTGAACCTGGAAGGAAAGGTCTTATTCGTTCTTGACGAACATAATCCGAATATCTATCTTTCCCTAAGGAATATCCCAAAAGTTAACAGTTGCACTTGGGATATGCTCAATATATACCAAGTGCTGTGGCACGACAAACTCGTCATCACTGAACGCGCTGCAGAAAAATTAGAAGCGAAATTCGTAGATTCTGAAGGTTAATGTTATGAAAGATAAATATAAAGTTATTTTGAGGCCGCACATTACAGAAAAAAGCACGCTTCTTCGTGAGGATAATAAATACTCGTTTGTTGTCAGTCGAGACGCAACGAAAACGGACATCCGCCGTGCTGCTGAGGAATTGTTTGAGATTCAAGGAAGCATCATTAACATTCACACGATGCAAATGCGGGGTAAAATGAAGGGTAGAATGAACCGTTACCAACGCGGACGACGTCCCCATTGGAAAAAAGCCATCATTACCGTGGAAGAAGGGACTCGTATCCCAGTTTTTGAAAGTATCTAAACTCTATTTCGTTCATGTATGGTGCCGCGTGTCAATCGTTGGGTCTCATGAAAGAATGTTTTAACGAGAGGAATTGAGAGTGGCTAAAACATATAAAGCTGTCACGCCGAGTCGGCGTTTCATGACTGGATATACCTTTGAGGAGATTACACGCCAGAAACCAGAGAAATCCCTCGTCAAAGGTACCAAGCAAAATGCTGGACGTAACAGCAAAGGGCGTATAACGGTACGAAGACGGGGTGGCGGACACAAACGGCGATATCGCGTCATCGATTTCAAACGCGATAAGTTTGGTATTCCCGCGAAGGTAGCCTCAATTGAGTATGACCCGAACCGTTCTGCTCATATCGCTTTACTCCACTATGCAGACGGAGAAAAGCGGTATATCTTGGCTCCTGTTGGTCTTCGGGTTGGCGATAGTGTTACATCCGGACCAGACGCAGAAATCAGTGTCGGAAATGCCTTACCCCTTGAAAATATTCCATTGGGTTCTTCAATACATAATATTGAAATGCAGCCCGGTAAAGGTGGACAACTTGTTCGTAGCGCAGGCGGATCGGCACAGTTAGTTGATCGTGAGGGTAAATATGCACGTATCCGTTTACCTTCTGGTGAAGTGAGACTTGTTCCGGTTAATGCAATGGCAACTATTGGACAAGTTGGAAATGTTACGACTATCGTTATCGGTAAAGCAGGTCGTTCAAGATGGTTAGGAAAACGTCCAAAGGTTCGAGGTGTAGCGATGAATCCGGTTGATCATCCGCATGGCGGTGGTGAAGGTAAAAGTTCCGGTGGAAGGCACCCTGTTACACCTTGGGGCGTACCAACAAAAGGGTATAAAACGAGAAACCCGAAAAAGAAATCGGGTCGATATATTATGGGAAGGCGTAAATAGTGGTTTTTACAACTTATCTTCTAAGGCACATTCACACTTAAAAGGAGAAATCCGATGCCACGTTCTATTAAAAAAGGCCCCTACGTTGACGCAAAACTCGCAAAGCATATAGCGGAGATGGAACAATCTGGTAGTAAACGTGTGGTTCGCACGTGGGCACGAAGTTCCACTATTACACCGGAATTTGTTGGACATACCGTCGCGATTCATAACGGGAAAAAGTTTTTTCCGGTTTATATCACAGAAAATATGGTTGGTCATAAACTCGGGGAATTCGCTCCGACCCGGACTTTCCGTTCTCACGCGGGCGGTGCGACGAGAAGATAATTTTATATTGTGGTTCATATTATAAGTTGAACGTTCCTGTATTACGGTGAATTATAAAATAGGTTGACACATTCGCCCAGTAGACAAGGTTTCCTAACCTTGTCGGTGCAGGATATTCAAATAATTCTAAATCTATTATAGATACGCTTATTGGTTTGATACGTTATTAGATAATATAAGCAAGACATTGTACACAAATTTGTGCTTAAAGTTTTGTTAGGAGAAAAAAATGGAAGGAAGGGCAAAGATTCGGAACGTTTCGGTAGCACCGCGAAAAGCGCGACTCGTTGCCGACTTAGTTAGGAATCAATATGTTGACGATGCGCTGAATCAACTGCTCTTTACACATAAAGCGGCAGCACCTGTAATTTATAAACTGATTCAATCCGCTGCAGCAAATGCCCAATACCAAGAGCCTGCAGTGGCAATCGAAAATTTGTACGTTAAAGAGATTCGTGTTGATGAAGGAATTACACGAAAATGGATACGCCCCCGCGCACGAGGTATGGCAAACCGAATTTTCAAACGCCAGAGCCATATCACTGTTGTCGTGGATGAGGAGAGTGAAAATGATGGTGAGTAATCAATGCCACCACATGTCCTCCGAAATCATATATGGGGTAGTGTCCACCAGGAGGTTTATGTGGGACAAAAAACTCACCCGCGTGGGTTACGCTTAGGGATAATTGAGACGTGGGATTCAAAATGGTATAGTGAGCGCGATTATGCGAAATGGTTGCATGAAGATTTTCAAATTCAGCAATACATTAAAGACCAGTTGTCGCGTGCTGGGATCTCTCGAATTGAAGTTGAACGCGTTGCTGAAAAATGCACCATTAATATACATACTGCCAGACCCGGTATTGTGATTGGACGCCGAGGCGTAGATGCAGAGAAATTAAAGACGGAACTCGAAAAACTCATCGGTCGACCAGTCAAAATTGACGTTGAAGAAATAAAAGCCCCTGACCTTGATGCGCAACTTCTCGCTGAAGCCGTAGCAACTCAAATTGAACGCAGAATCAGTTTTAAGCAGGCAATGAGACGCAAAATTGCTGATTCAATGCAAGCCGGCGCGCAAGGCGTTAAAATTATGGTCAGCGGCAGGCTCGACGGAAAAGAGATCGCTCGTTCCGAATCCAGCCTTGAAGGACGAGTGCCGTTACATACCCTTAGAGCTAATGTCGATTACGGATTTACTGAAGCAAATACAACTTACGGGAAAATTGGTGTCAAATCGTGGATATTCAAAGGTGAAATCCTTGGTGTACCAGAGGCATTAAGTGGCGAATCAGTAAGCCGCCGACAGCAGGGCGCGAGACGCAGCAGCGGAAGGGACTCACGTGGTAACACTCGACAAACTGGTAATCGTGGCGGGGGACGCAGGCAACGAGACCAAGGACGGAACAGACGCAGACAACAAAGAAATGATAGCAAGCAAGGTAATAACTAACCGACCAATAAGTATGCTCGTGAATTTCATAAACTGATTTAAGGAGTAATTCAAATGTTAATGCCGAAACGCGTGATGCACCGGAAAGTTCATCGCGGAAAACGCCGAGGAAAACCACGCAGCGGTTCACAGATTAGCTTCGGCGAATACGGGCTGCAAGCAATGGAAGCCGGCTGGATAACAAGCAACCAAATTGAGTCTGGACGCGTTGCCATTACACGACACGTACGTCGCGGTGGGAAAATATGGATTAAGATCTTTCCGCATAAACCTGTAAGCAAAAAACCTGCTGAGACGCGAATGGGGGGCGGAAAAGGAGCTCCAGAATTTTGGGTCGCTGTTGTTAAGCCTGGGCGAATCCTATATGAATTAAGTGGGGTGTCCCGTGAAGTTGCTAAAGGAGCAATGGAACGTGCTGCTCACAAATTTCCTATTAAGACGAAATTTGTTGCACGGGATGAGGTGTAATGTATGAAGGCTCATGAGTTAAAAATCATGTCAACAGAAGAATTGGAAAACGAATTAGAATCTCTTAAAGAGAATCTTTTTAACCAAAGAGCGCGGAGTATTTTAGGACAGTTGGAAGACACAAGTCTCCCCGCAAAAATTCGGAAGGACATTGCACGTGTGAAAACTGTTCTACGTACTCGTGAAATAGAAACCGAAGAATAGAAGATTGAAAAAGGATAAATTAAACGTGGAAAAACGAAGACACCGAAAAATTCGAACCGGCACGGTCGTTAGTGATCGCATGGAAAAAACTATCAGCGTGGCGATAGTTCGGAGTTATCAACATCCGCTTTACAAAAAAGTCGTACGTGCGACAAAAAAGATTTTGGCGCATGACGAACAGAATAATTGTAAAGTCGGTGATGTTGTCCAGGTGATTGAAAGCCGCCCAATTAGTAAGCGTAAACGGTGGCGGGTACAATCTGTAATATCAGCAGCACAGACTGCTGATTAATTGGAAGGAAGGTACGGCAATGGTTCAAAATTATACTCGATTAACCTGTGCCGATAATACGGGAGCCAGAAATCTAATGTGCATTAGTGTGCTTGGGGGAACCCGAAGACGTTATGCACGAGTCGGTGATGTAATTGTGGCAAGTATTAAAGAGGCAGCCCCAAATACACAGGTCAGAGCAGGTGAAGTGGTTCGTGCTGTTGTTGTCCGGACTGCCAAAGAATATCGTCGTTCAGACGGTTCTTATATTAAGTTTGATCAAAATGCAGCAGTTCTTCTTACTGCCGAAAATGAGCCACGTGGGACACGAATCTTTGGACCGGTTGCTCGCGAATTACGCGAAAAATCGTTCACGCGAATCGTTTCCCTTGCTCCTGAAGTCATTTAGGAGGAATTATGTCTAAGAAGAAGCTGCATATCAAAAAAGATGATTTAGTAACGGTCTTGAGTGGTCAAGACCGAGGCAAGCAAGGGGTTGTGTTGCAAGTATTTCCAAAGAAAAATAGAGCTGTAGTTGAAGGCATCCATTTCGTCAAACGACACTTGCGTCCTAATCAAACAGGACAGGGTGGTGTCGTCGAACGTGAAGGCACTATCCACATCTCTAACTTGAAAAAGGTTGATGGGTAGATTCATTTTGCGAATTGAAATATCAATTAATGACTTTTTTGAGGTCTTTGTTTAATATCAATCACATAACCATCATGCTATAGGATATAAGGCTGATGAGCCAATTTAAAACATTTTATCAAACAGAAGTTGTTCCAGCATTACAAAAGGAATTTAATTACAACAATGTAATGCAAATTCCGAAATTGGAGAAAATTGCACTAAATATCGGAGTCGGCGAAGCAAAAGAAAATCCAAAGGCGTTGGAAGACGCAGTTGAAGAGCTGACGCTTATTGCCGGTCAGCGTGCAATTATCACCCGTGCAAGAAAATCCATATCTGCCTTTAAAATTAGAGGCCCGTCAAAGATGTCCGGAGTCCAAGGTGATGCAATCGGATGTAAAGTCACACTTAGGCAGAATCGGATGTATGAATTCCTGAACCGCTTGGTTAATGTTGTTTTACCTCAAATACGGGATTTTCGAGGTGTTTCCCCCGACGCTTTTGACGGTCGTGGAAATTATTCATTGGGCTTAACAGAGCAACTCATCTTCCCGGAAATTGACTATGACAACGTGGAAGGTATCCGCGGTATGAATGTGACGGTTGTGACAACCGCCTCGACTGATGAAGAAGCACGAGCGTTATTACGTGAACTGGGCATGCCTTTTCGCGAGTAACATGAGTAAGTTACGATCAAAGGAGAACTGAAGTTGGCGAGTAAATCATGGATTGCCAGAAATCAAAAAACCCCACGTTTTCGTACCCGAAAATATAGCCGTTGTAAAAGTTGTGGACGAGCACGAGGGTATCTGCGTAAATTTGAATTATGTCGTATCTGCTTTCGCCTATATGCACGAGCGGGGAAAATCCCTGGCGTAAGAAAGGCAAGCTGGTAAAAAGGAGATTTTTGATGTCAATGACTGACCCGGTCGCAGATATGTTGACGCGGATACGTAATGCTAATATGGCAGGGCATGAGCGCGTTGAGGTGTCAGCGTCCAAGGTTAAATTGGAGATTGCCCGTATTTTGTCTGATGAAGGTTTCGTCCGAAACTACCGTCTAATTGAGGATGGGAAACAAGGGATTATACGAATCTATCTAAAATACGGTGCACATAATAAAGAAAAAGCGATTACCAATCTGAAACGAATCAGCAAACCCGGAAGACGCGTTTACGCAAAATCAGATAAGTTGCCGCGAGTCTTTGGTGACTTAGGGGTTGCTATTCTATCTACATCGCAAGGGGTCAAAACCTCAATTGAGTGCCGACGCGCTAAAATCGGGGGCGAAGTCCTCTGTTATGTTTGGTAATTATGTGCTAAATGCTTAACAGCATACCTGCAAGTTCAAAATGTAAACTGGAGAAATAGAATGTCACGCATTGGACAAATTCCGATTCCGATTCCGAGTGCAGTCAAAGTTGCTTTCAACGACAGTGAGGTCCAAGTAGAGGGTCCCAAAGGCACACTGAATTGGATTATTCCACAAGGAATTGATGCGAATATAGAAGAAAACGTTATCACGGTCACACGCGCGAACGATGAGAAACAACACAAAGCACTACACGGTTTGGCACGCAGCCTCATCGCGAACATGGTAACAGGGGTTTCGGAAGGTTTTGAGAAGAAATTGCGCGTTGTTGGTACAGGATACCGTGCAGAGGTTAATCGTCAGAATGTTTTAACCCTTGATGTAGGATATTCACACTCTGTAATCTTCACCCCTCCCGAAGGAATCACATTGACTGTTGAACCTCCGGAGAATATTGATGGACAGGCGCATATTCCTATTGTTGTGAGTGGAATTGATAAGCAAGTCGTTGGACAAGTCGCTGCCTCTATTCGTCAAATTAAGAAACCCGAAACTTATAAGCCCAGTAAAGGTATCCGATACGATGGCGAGCGTGTCCGAGATAAAGAAGGAAAGGTTGCTGGATAATTATTAGTAAAACACCTGGTAGGCGCGTTTTGTAAACGCGCCGAGACAGAAAGTGTGCGTAATCAAGTATAATTAGAGTTTTGCTGCGGGAGGAAATCCGTTGGAAAAGATGAAGAGCAAACAGATGAGCCATCTTCAAAGAAAGAAAAGAGTTCGCCGTAAGATTAACGGCACGAGTCAGCGCCCTCGGCTCTCTGTAAATAGAAGTTTAAAACATATTTACGCCCAAATAATTGATGATGAGAATGGTAAAACGCTTGCTCATGCCTCCAGTTTATCTCCTGAAGTAAAGGGAAACGCCGATGAGGGAGGAAAAATAAAAGTTGCTCAAAGCGTTGGTCAACTCATCGCACAAAAGGCAAAAGAACATCAAATAGAGGGAGTCGTTTTTGACCGAAGCGGTTATTTATATCATGGTCGAGTCAAAGCGCTCGCTGAAGCTGCAAGGGAAGAAGGGCTTAAGTTTTAACTGCCCAACTTCGTCCTGAAAGGAGACTTTTTTGCTATTAGAAAAAATCAATCCTGATGATTTTGAATTTGAAGAACGCCCTATTGACATAAACCGAGTCATGCGTGTTGGTAAAGGGAGGAGAACACCGAGTTTTAATACCCTCTCTGTTGTCGGCAATCGTGACGGCATCGTCGGAATCGGTTTTGGAAGCGCAAGCGAAATTGCTGGCGCGCTTCGCAAAAGTTTTGCCGATGCTCGCAAAAATTTGATTCGTGTTCCCTTGTCTGATGGAACTCTCCCCCATGAAATCATCTGTGAATTCAAATCTGCTAAAGTTTTACTTAAACCTGCAAGCCCCGGTACCGGTATCATTGCTGGGCATGCTACGCGCGCAATTTTGGAATATGCAGGTGTCCGAGATGCCCTTACAAAATGCTTGTCTTCAAGAAATGTCAAAAATATCGCTGAGGCTACGATGATCGGCTTGAGAAGTCTCAAGGATGTCAATGAAGTCGCACGAATTCGAGGCAAAACGGTCGAAGAGCTTTTACATAAACGTCCTAAAAATTCTAACAGCTGAACCTACTCAGTCATATCTAAGGAACAAAAGATTCAATGAAACTTAACGAACTCAAACCTGCACCTGGGTCAAATCGCAACCGAAAACGCGTTGGTCGTGGTCGTGGATCGGGGTATGGCGGCACTTGTGGTCGCGGGCATAAAGGACAAAAATCGCGTTCTGGCAGTTCAATTCCCGCTTGGTTTGAAGGTGGACAGATGCCATTGGTTAGACGTGTCCCAAAGCGTGGCCCCCGAAGAATCGCACACAAACGTTTAGAGTACGATGTCGTTAATATTAAAACTCTGAACCTATTTGATGATGAGGTGGAAGTCAATCCTGAACGTCTGCGCGAAATCGGCATCATCAAACGCAAAAACGCCCTTATTAAAATACTCGGCGACGGTGAACTTGACAAACGGTTGAACGTGCGCGCACATCGCTTCTCAAAATCAGCCATTGAAAAAATTGAAGCAAAAGGCGGCACAGCCGAGGTGATTTAAGTGATTAAGCCAATTCAAAACGCTTTTAAAATCCCTGAATTACGCAAGCGCATTATTTTTACTGTGCTACTCCTGGTTGTTTACCGACTTGGCGCACACATTACGCTACCTGGTATTAATGATGGTGCCCTTGAAGCTTTTTTCAAGCAACTTATGGATACGAATGAGGGCACAGGAAATGTTTTGGCGTTGATTAACATCTTTTCTGGTGGTGCATTCAGCCAGATGACGATTTTCGCTCTCGGTATTCAGCCTTATATCAGTGCATCAATTATTATGCAGCTGCTTGCTGTCATTGTTCCGTCCCTTGAAAAACTTTCTAAAGAACCGGATGGACGTAAGAAAATCACCCAATACACCCGCTACGGTACCGTTCTTCTCAGTATTGTTCAAGGCGTAATGATTACAATTCTGTTGAGAAATCCGGGACAACTCGTTGGGCAAGAGGCAGGAACCATAGTTGACAATCCGACCATCTGGTGGCACGCCTTGGCGGTCTTAACACTGACCGCAGGTACCGCTTTTGTAATGTGGCTCGGTGAGCAAATTACCGAACGTGGTATTGGGCAAGGAATCTCAATAATTATTACTGTCGGTATTATGGCAGGATTTCCAAATGGTGTTGCGACTGTGTTCAGGAGTCTGGTACAAGATACGCGTTTTGGACTTGCTCAACTTGCTATGTTACTCGCTCTTATTGTCATCGCTGTGTCAGGCACAATCTTTATCCATCTTTCTGTGCGTAAGATTCCAGTACAATACGGACGGCAAATACGAGGCGGAAAAGTGTTCGGTGGACGCGCAATGCATCTACCGCTACGTGTCAACACCGCAGGTATGATTCCGATTATCTTCGCTATCACGTTGATGACGTTCCCAGGAGTACTTATCGGCATGATGCCACAAGACTGGGATTTTGTCAGTATTTTGGCTAATTTGATGGATCCAGGAAATCCGACCTTTTTCTACCTCTCTCTTTATGCGTTGTTAATCATTGGATTCACCTATTTCTACACAGCAGTCCAAGTTAACCCTGTTCAAATGGCAGAGGACTTGCAGAAATACGGAGGTTTTATCCCCGGACTTCGTCCTGGAAAACAGACAGCAGATTATATCAACACCACACTAACCCGTATCACGCTCCCCGGGGCTCTGTTCCTCGCTGCCATTGCCGTAATTCCTATTTCTATCACCAGCTGGCTCGGTGTTGGTGGCATGGTTGAGGGTGCGTCCGTTTTGATTGTTGTAGGTGTTGTATTGGATACCGTTTCCCAAATTGAATCTTACTTAACGATGCGTCATTATGATGGGTTTTTAAAAGATAGACGTTTGAAAGGACGCTCAAGAAGATAACAACACTATACCACAGGCATGTATGCTGTATGAAAGGGACTTGCTTGTAAAGTGCTCCTACGGCAAGTAAATTGAAGGGAAAACTATGAAAGTCCGACCATCTGTCAAAAAAATGTGTAATCGTTGCAAAGTTATAAAAAGAAAAGGGGTTATCCGCGTCATTTGTTCTTCAAATCCGAAGCACAAACAACGGCAGGGATAATCTCGTCCAAATTTAAGGAGAAACCCATGGCACGCATAGCAGGAGTAGATCTTCCTCGTACTAAACGGATTGATATTGCGTTGACGGCTATTTACGGTATTGGTCGTCATACTGCATCACAGATCGTCACCGACCTTAACATTGATCCAGCCAAGAAGGTTGATGCTTTAGCTGAAAACGAAGTCAGTCAACTCCGAGATAAAATCACTGAAGAATATAAAGTTGAAGGTGACTTACGCCGCGAGGTTGACCAAAACATTAAGCGCCTTATGGATATTAACAGTTATCGTGGACTCCGTCACCGACGGCAGTTACCTGTGCGAGGACAACGCACAAATACGAATGCCCGCACACGAAAGGGTAAAGCCCGAACGATTTCTGTTGGTAGAAAACTCAAAGAGACAGCACGCAAAGCCGGTTAATTTATACAGTGTTCCGCAACGGTATTATTTCTTCGCAGAAAAACAACCGCTGCGAATTTGCTGCTGGTTTTGGGTAAACATTGTTCCGTGATTGCCTATATTATGTTTAAGGTGTTTTCACGGTTAATTGCTCAAAATTCAATACAAAATATATTTTCTAAAGGAGAAACAGTTTGCGTTCACGAAGACGGGAACGAAAAAATGTGCCGGAGGGCATTGCCCACATCCAGGCTACGTTCAATAATACAATTGTGACTATCACTGATCTCAACGGCAACACGGTTGCTTGGGCAAGCGCAGGAATGACGTTCCCCGGTTCGCGCAAGTCAACACCTTTTGCCGCACAGCAGACAGCCGAAGCATGTGCCAGAAAAGCCATGGAACACGGTGTGAAACGCGTTGAAGTGAGAGTCAAAGGTCCCGGATCAGGACGAGAGTCGTCTATTCGCGCTCTTGCCGCCGCGGGCTTAGAAATTACTTTGATGAAGGACATGACGCCTATTCCACATAACGGGTGTCGTCCACCGAAAAGACGACGGGTGTAAACCAAGGAGACACATGAGTAGATATTTAGATTCTGTCTGTAAGTTATGTCGTCGAGAGGGTGAAAAACTTTTCCTAAAGGGGCGCAGATGCCTCGGACCGAAGTGCTCCTTTGAACGGCGAAGTTATCCACCTGGCGACCATGGACAAAAACCACCGACACGGGCTCGTGGGGACTTTCGACGGCAACTACGTACAAAACAAAAAGCAAAGCGAATCTACGGTATTTTTGAGAAGCAGTTTCGCAACTATTACTTCAAAGCGGCACGCCAAACCGGTATCACTGGCGAGAATTTAATCGCTCTCCTTGAACGCCGCTTAGACAATGTTGTTTATCGATTGGGATTCGCGACATCACGCAAGCAAGCCCGGCAACTGGTGAAACACAACCACTTCACTGTCAATGGGAAGCGCGTCAATATACCTTCTTATCTTGTTGAAGTAGGAGATGTTATCACCCCTCGCGAAAAGAGCCGCGAAAACATCACGATTCAAGAGGCGTTAGAATTTTCAAAACAACGGGGCGCACCAGAATGGCTCGAAATTGATTCTGATAAACCTGAAGGACGAGTACAAGGTGCCCCAATTGTGGAGCATATTGCATCTGAGTTGAACACACAACTAATTATTGAATTGTACTCTAAGTAACACCTAACCACTTTGCCTCTTGGGTGTAAATCCGAATTTGATCCACTTACCAATCAGATGTTATACAATCCTTCTGATTGATTAAATTGGATAAATCAGTAAGTATGCGGTTCGCTATAGTTTAGGCTATATAAAATACTTGAATCCACCTTACTTTTGCAGAACTCCAAGAGATAATTCAAGTTGTTTTCACAACTCCGCTGTCAGGGTTTCTATGCTATTTTATATGACTCGGAGAAATGATTACGCATTTCGGACATGTCGGCGATAAAAGGTAGTTATAACGAGACATACCACAAAAAACCACTGTTCCGCAAAACCACTTCATTCCCACGCACAATACTCGTGGTGAAAATTGTTTCTGGAGCAAAGCTGTTTGACTCTGTTTATAGAACAACTTAAGCCAATAGGAGGAAATCGATGGATAGACTGCGTTTAACAATGCCCGAACGTCTGGTAGCGGATACCGAAACCTTACAACCTAATTATGCGAAGTATACCGCAGAACCGCTTGAGCGAGGATTCGGTACTACGCTGGGCAACTCGCTTCGTCGAGTACTTCTCTCCTCGATTAAAGGAGCCGCCATAACTTCCATTCAAATTGATCAGGTCAAGCATGAATACTCAACCATTCCAGGGATTCTTGAAGATGTAGTACAAATAATTCTTAACCTTAAGGCAATTCGGTTTCGCCTTTTACAGGACGACCCCATGGTACTGGAACTTACCGCGAGTGGGTCAGGGGAACTCACAGCAGCGGATATTCGTCCTAATTCACTCGTTGAAATTATTAATCCCGACCAACACATCGCAACACTTGATGCATGTCAGGGTGTTGATATGGAAATTCAGGTCCAAACAGGACGCGGCTACTCACTCGCAGAAGAACATAGGGATTCAAAACAACCCATTGGATGGATACCGGTTGATGCCAAATTCTCACCTGTCGAAAAAGTCAACTTCTCGGTAAGTGAAACTCGAGTTGAGGATGTGACCAATTTTGATCAACTCAATCTGGAAATATGGACCGATGGAAGTATCACACCGAAGCAAGCAATTACGCAGGCAGCAGACATTTTACGTAGCCAACTCGATATCTTTACTGAATTCGATGAATCCTACGTTGAACCTGAACCCGAAATTGACGAAGCCAAAATCTTAAGAAACAGGTACCTTTCTAAACCTGTTGCTGATCTGGAACTTTCAGTACGGGCTGGCAACTGCCTTGAAACCGCAAATATCAAAACTATCCGTGAACTCGTCATCAAAAGTGAAAAAGAGATGTTGGAATACAAAAATTTCGGTAGAACTTCTCTGAATGAAATCAAAGACCAACTTGCCAACATGGGTTTGTCTCTTGGAATGGATGATTTAGATGACGACGAATATACTGAAACGGACGGGGAGGAATCAGAATAATGCGTCATAGAAAACGTGGCAGAAAATTAGGGCGTACCACAAGCCACAGAAACGCGCTTTTCCGCAATCAAGCCACAGCGTTGTTTGAACATGAACAAATTCGGACAACCTTGCACAAATGCAAGGAACTCCGACGCGTCGCGGAAAAACTCATTACGCTCGCAAAAAAAGATACTTTACACGCACGCCGACGCGCTGCACGACTCTTATATGGGGCTAATCTGCATTATACCCCACGCCGAGGAGAATCAGGTGCCATACAAAAGCAGGCTATACTTCAGAAACTTTTTGAGGATATTGCCCCCCGTTATCAAGATCGCAATGGCGGTTACACCCGAATCATACGTGGCGAATTAAGACGTGGCGATGGTGCGCAAATGGCTTACATTCAGCTTGTTTAATAAGTGCTATTCCGAATGTTATAATCATTTATATGCTGTGGTAGGTGCGGTTTCCTAACCGCACCTGACATGGATTTTCAGATTTTATTATAAAAAATTAAAGACGGAGTTTCGACTCCGCCTTTTTTATTTAAGCACGCATAAAATTAAAATCGATATGCCCCTGAAACGAAAACTCGATGTGTATTACGCTTCGTGGTCAAATCATTTCTGTGCTGCTGCCAATTGCCCCACATATACGCGAGGTCAAATTTCAGAGCATCCTCAAAAATCTTGCCTACACCGAATGTTAGGAAATCCCGCTCATTTTCAATCTCGGTATCTGTAAACGGAATCGTATCGCGGAAATAGCCGACACGTAGATGTGTATCAATGGTAGGTATACGGAATTCAGCACCTAACCTCGCTTGTAGAGTTGTTGAATAAAATTCTTCAAAATTATTCTTTGAGATGTCTTCTGCTGGTACTGGGTCATAACGTGTCTGGCGCCAATCCGTCAATTGAACATCACCCGCCAAAATCAACTGCTTATCCAACAGTTTAACAGCAAGTCCTGTTCCAATTTCAAACGGTCTCTCAATATCAAACGATTGGGCACCGTTTGTAGGATCTGAAGCTTCTTCGCCATCATCGTAAAATACAACGGTATATTCACGCCATAACTCTTCAACGGCCAACTCTGTCGGAGCAACCAACGTCACACCAAGACTGATTGCATCTGTAAAGTTGGCTAAAATTCCAACTCTACCGCCTACACCTGAGTATTCCCTATCAATTTCGTCGTCAAATCTAAAACGGGATAAATCGTTATCAACGTTCAACGTATCGGTTGCTGTTGCATCCAATTGGTTACTGCTATGTCCATTCCAGAAGTCAACCGAACCTCCAATTAGGAAATTCTTAGTAACATACACACTTCCACCAAAACTCCAAATTCCAATACCTCCAGAGTTTATATTCGTCTCATCAACAACAAGACCACTATAAAGGTTACCTGAACTTGGGTCAACTCCTTGAACCGCTGTCTGGAAATCAAAGTTTTGGGGACGGTTATAACCAAATGCTACCGCAAGTCCACCCTGTTGCGTGTAGATCGGATAAACAAACCCAATTGAATTCGGACGCATCCGTGAACGACTTGTCCCAGTGACTTCATCGCTTGAGAAGAAGCTATCAGTGTTTGCTGTGTTATGCGAAAGACTTGTAAAGAATTCAAACTTCTGAATTTGTGCCAGTCCTGCAGGATTCCAATATAGTGAGGTGAAATCATCAGCGAGTCCCAGAGAAGCACCACCCATACCCATTGACCGCGCACCTACACCGAATGTGTTACCGATTGCCAGTTCCTCCACTTGTGCTGGACACATCACTGTAAACAAACCAGTAACAAATAGACAGATAAAAACACCCAAAATTGTTCGTCTCATTTTGTTTTCTCCTTTATTTTTCCAAATTCACTTATTTTTTCAATCAGCCGTTTATTATGCTAATTCTCATTCCTGTTCCTCGATGTCCGTTGCGGACGTTCAGATCGCGGATTAGACGAAGTTACACTACGTGAAGCCCGAGACCGACGGTTCTCAGATCGGTATCCTTTCTTGTAGGTGCCACGTGAAGTAGGATAATATGTACTGCCGTGATACCTTCCATAATTACCGCTGTACGGATAATAACCTCTATAATGCCGGTAATAAGGTACGTGATACCCATAATACCCATACCTGTAATACCATGGGTGTGGGGAATAATACATTGGTGGATAATATGCATACGATGGATACGGTGTGTAAGGCACCCAATAAGAATCTCGCGTGTCCGAATAGGAAAAACTATAACCGGGCTTGCGACGACCGTAGTAACCTTCAGTTTCTAAATCAGAATCGGAAGTTTGTGTTATCTCTTTCTTACCTTTTTCTACCCGTTTTTCTTGTTTCTCCTTGAGATTTGCTGGTTCATAATGACCGAGCTTTGTATAACATCCAACAAGCGTTACCGTTGTAAAGAGAAACAGTAATATAAAGGCGGCTTTCGAATTCATTTCTCCATCTCCTTTAGACATAACCTTCACTTTTGATTATTATAACATATCCATTTCAGGCTGTCCATACAATTTCCTTGGGCATCTTACATTCTGTAGGCGGGGAATGCCTAAATGGCATTCATACCCGGGGAATACCAAAAAGGTATTCATACCGTTGATTTCTTGATTACGACCTCCTGGTCGCGACCATCTCCAATATGTTTAGAAAAACTTGAAAACTGAATGGCTATGCCTTTATGTAAAACTTTCACTTGCCCCTATCTCGTGAGCGTGCTAAACTGACTTCATGAAAGTCTTTATCCAAATTGGGCACGGCATCATCGGTGCTGCTATAATATCCCTTCTCTGTATCTGGCAAGCAGGCAGTTTTGGTGAAGCGCGACACACAATTAGCATCATCGGTGCTATTGCTATCTTGATCGCAAGTCTCTATCTCCTGCGCAGCCGTTGGATTCGGTGGGGTAATCGGCAAGTATGGCTAAAATACCATCAGCGACTGGCATCTTTGGGGTTATCCCTTGTGTTGTTTCACTCCGCATTCCAACCGCTTGCTTGGCATTCATGGTTGACTTTTCTACTTGCATTGTCAAATTTAGGCACAGGAATTGCTGTTAGCCTAACTGCTCGGAAAGTGCGTCAGGTGCTGCTAAAGTGCCATCTCATTCTCGCGCCAATCCTGTTGATTAGTATCGTGTTTCATGGGCAAGCTAAACTGGACCATGATGATTTCTTCCCTCTTACCGATGTTCACGATGTCCCTTGTGCGAAATGTCACACATCCGAACCTTTCCTCTTCCATCTTGATGCAACAACACTACAACAAGAATTGGATACGTCCAAGACTATTCCAGATGATATACATTGGTGGTTCTTACAGCACGATGTAAAGGTGCCGCAAACTGCAGAAGTTTTTATCAAGGAAATGGGCAACGTTTGGAGAATTGATGACAAAGAAAATCGCCGCATCTATAATGTCAAGAAAAAGGCAGACCAACTCGCGCTCTACGCCGATTCTCCATATCGCAGCTACACATGCATCACCTGTCACGAACATAACACACCGGAAATCGTAACAGCACATGAACTGCACGGTGTTGCTGATTTTCACAGATGTCTCGTGTGCCACCAAACCGAAATAGATGACACACGTTTCGGCAAACAACGCTTCGATTGGGACTACGATTCCAATTGGTAAAGCCCTAATGTTTTATTGTAGGAGAACTTTGCAAGTCTGATCACCAACATCCAAGAAAAAAGGCTTGAATCCAGCAAAAAACTAAACTCAAGCCAACAATCAAAATGCTAATTATACTTATAGACGTGATTTAATACTGCCCCAAGTTGTCGCAAGTTTGTCTTCCGGTTCCACAG
Source organism: Candidatus Poribacteria bacterium (assembly GCA_028824685.1). GTDB lineage: Bacteria > Poribacteria > WGA-4E > WGA-4E > WGA-3G > MSPOR6. The sequence goes on along the minus strand of JAPPCZ010000034.1, from coordinate 138,607 downwards.
ATAGGAATTCACCATCCATAACCTGCTTAATTTCATCTGCTGACAAAGCACGACCAAACAGATAATACTCATCCAGCAGTCCAGCAAACCAGCGTCCATTTTTATGGTGGCCGATTCCTGCCGTTACACCCCAGTCATCCGAAAGTTCTCCGTTCCCTTTGGCTTTGTGAGTCTCTTCACCATCAATATAAGTTTTGGCATTGCCACTATCGCTATCATAAGTTCCTGCAAAATGAACCCATTTATCTGCTTCAATCACCGGACCTGGATTGATATTGAAAACTTCAGCATTGGCATTATTTCTATGAAAAAACCTAAAACCTCCAGGACGAATTTCCATGTGGTAGAGTCCGCTCCCGTGACCTGTGCCAATCGCATCAAGCAAGGTTTGCGGATCAACGGAACCGGTATGGTTAACCCAGACAGCAAGTGTAAATCCTTCAACTGGACCGTTCTCAAATTCCGGACCATTCATATCAACCCAGACGTTAGCTTCTAAAGCAATAGCTTTACCGATAACACCTTTCTCCCATTTTGCATTTCCAACGACTTTTCCATCGTTACCATTAATTGAACCATCTTTAACGGTATCATCTTCTTTGTCAAAACTATAGTAAACAGATAACGTCGGATCTTTAAGATCTGCTTGAACTGAAAATATACACGCCCCCATAATTATCAAAATTACAAAATAGACGTGAAACCATTTTATCAATTTATAATACATTTATAACCTCCTAAATATTAAAAATAGAAAACGGCTTGAATCCAGAAAAACGCTGAATTCAAGCCAAAACAGAAGATGTTATTACTCCTAACGATGCGATTTAATACTACCCCAAGTGGTAGCGAGTTTGTCTGCCGGTTCTACCGCCAGCAGCGAGCCATTCATCACATCCATAATTTCATCCACTGGCAAAGCACGGTTAAATATATAATATTCATCAATCAGCCCATTATACCAGCGTCCATTCTTATGGTGACCAATTCCCGCTGTAACACCCCAATTGTCTGAACATTTACCGGAACCAGTACCAGAGTGGGTTTCTTCACCATTGATATAGGTTTTCACATCACCGCTTTCGCTGTCATAAGTTCCAGCAAAATGCACCCATTTATTCGCTTCAATCACGGGACCAGGATTGATATTGAAAACATTTGTGTTTGTTCCGTCTCGGTGGAAAAATCTAAAGCCCGCAGGACGGATTTCCATGTGGAAAAGACCGCTTCCATGGTCTGTGCCGATCGCATCAAGCAGTGTTTGCGGATCGTTAGAACCTGTATGGTTAACCCATGCCGCAATTGTGAACCCATCAACCGGTCCATTCTTAAATTCCGGTCCATTCATGTCTACCCACGTGTCGGTTTCCAGGACCACTGCATCGTCAAAAACACCATCTTCTCGCATGACATTTCCGACAATCTTACCGTCGTTCCCATTGGTTGAACCGTCCTTTACAGTCTCACCTTCTCCGTCAAAACTATAGTAGACAGAGAGTGTTGGATCGCTTAGATCGGCTTGGGCAAACATCACGCCTGCTCCCATCATTATGAAGACAGCAATGCCGACGTGAAACATTTTTATCAAATCAAAACGCATTTTATTCCTCCTATGTTGTAAATAGTGATTATAGAATATCTTAGTTTTCAACACACATGAGAGTGGGCTGAACCATAAACCTATAGACATCTTTTTAATAATTAATATATGTCTTTATATGAAATAGATTTGAGATAAAATACCATACATCGCTTTTCTTGTCAACAAAAACGTTAAATTGCCTATTCAATATTCACATAGACAAACATCAACTATTCATGTTATCATTGCAAAAAAGAAATAAAAGGAGATGGAAATAATGGCAAATTCTATAACATTTCGTTGCTTGTTCATAGTCTTGCTTTTTTCAGTAATTATGGTTTTGCCAGCATATTCGGTGGATGTAACCGTTGGGTTGTTGGCAGGAAGTAACGAACTTGGAGAAGTTGAGGAAGCTGCTTACCAATGGGCAGACGACAATTTTCATGCAACAATACTCACAGCGGACAACAATGGTGCTTTTAAGAATAAGGGCGGCACGGCAATAAAATTAGACCAATTCGCGGTGTTGTGGCTCTTCTATACAGAAACGAATACGTTGCCGGAACCGTTGCTTGCAGACGCAACCAAAAAGGCGATTCTTGACTATGTAGAATCTGGCGGTGGTATATTTCTCTCCGCGCTTGGCCTCCGATACGTTGTAGACATTGGTGTTGAAGATGGTGGTAATCCGCGTGTCTTTCAACCGCTCGGTAAAGGTCCGCCTGAAATTGGTATTAAGCCAACGGCTGATGCCAAAGACCATCCAGTCTTCAAAGGATTTGATACCAACGGACCTATTTTTCTTACCAGCATGGCACAGGCAGGTTTCACTGCAGATTTCATCAGTTTTAAGGCTGAACCACCCGGAGACCTGATACTTGGCACGAAGACACGCGGCGGTGGTGCTGGTGGTGGGGAACGTCCCTTTGTTGAATATGATGTGGAAGACGGAAAAATCATAACGCTTGGACATCATAACGGCGTTTACACGGATAACAAGTCGGAAGAAGGAGATAATCTCAGAAAACTCACAGCCAACGTACTGAATTACCTTGCTGAAAATTCTGCATTTCTCGCTGTTGAACCTGAAGGGAAATTGACGACAACGTGGGGAAATCTAAAGTCTGTATTAAAATAGATTATGAAACAAACAATCTTTGCAACAAAGAACCCGTAACATATTTCTGTTACGGGTTTCTATTATTTATCGGACTGTCATATTAAAATACGGACGATTTACAAAATTGCCTCTTTATCTGTTTCTGTGGACGTACTACGATTAGATGTATTTAGGCTTGAGTGGTGCAGTGCCCAATAGATTGCTGCTGTGACTACACCTCCGATAAGAGTTGCCAACATCCATATTATAGATTCTACAAAAACCGGTGTTCCTAAGCGTTTTGCGTCTCGGTATACAGCAACAGCAAAGGTTACATGGACTATAATAGTTAAAACCCAAAACGCAACTATCCAAAAGACACTTATACCAAAGAAGCCCGGTAAACCTATTCCACTAAAATCTAAATTCATTTTCAGACCTCCATGCCATTTTAAGTTTTAGTATACTCCGTTTTTACCTAAGTGTCAATGTTTTTGAAGGTGTACAGTATCGTTCAATTTCTACGAACAGATTCACAAGGAGAGGTTTTAAATCCCATTTGACAACATTCTTTTTTTCTGCTAATATAGTTTTTGTAGTGCTTTAAAAAACATATCCAGAAAATTTCGCATATATATGAAAATATCTGAAATACAAACCACCTTAGCAACATTAGACCTTGACGCTTGGCTTCTATACGATTTTCGCGGCATCAACCCAATTTCACAAAACGTAGCAGGTTTGACTGACGCGCACATCACTCGACGTTGGTTTTGCCTTATTCCCGCGCAAGGCGAACCCAAATGGCTAATTCATCGGATTGAAACATCAAATTTCACCGATGTGTCGGGAACTGTCTCGCTTTACGCCGGATGGCAGGAACTCAACGAGGAGATGAAATTTTTGCTCAGTGATGTCAAATCGGTTGCGATGGAGTATTCGCCTAACGCATCAATCCCTTACATTTCACGTGTAGATGCTGGAACGTTGGAGTGGATCCGCTCTTTTGGAATTGAGGTGCATTCCTCAGCGGAACTCGCGCAATATGTTGAAGCACGTCTGAGCGAAGCACAGTACGAAGGGCATCAAAAATCAGCAAACTTAATCCTACAAGCAAAAGACTATGCCTTCTCTTGGATTGGCAACCAACTTAAGGCAGGTAACACAATCACTGAATACGATGTTCAGCAACAGATTCTCAACCAGTTCGATCAAATGGAGTTGGTAGCCGATCATCCACCCATCGTAGCTGTCAATGCGAATAGTGGCGACCCACATTACGCGCCTACCAAGACTCACACACAACAGATTAAAGCGGGAGACTTTATCTTGATTGATTTATGGGCAAAGCAGAAGGACCCAGACGCTGTTTTCGCTGATACAACGTGGGTGGCTTACGCAGGGATAACCGTTCCTGACAAGTATGTTGAAATATTTGAAATTGTGAAGGAAGCGCGGGATAGGGCTGTGGCGTTCATCCGTGAAAAATGGGCAGCAAACGAACCGATTCCCGGCTACGCTGTTGACGATTGTGTCCGCGGATACATAACTGAAAAGGGATATGGAGAATACTTTATCCACCGCACTGGACACAACATCGGTACTGTTATCCATGGAAACGGAGTAAATTTGGATAATTTGGAAACACAAGATGCAAGGTTACTTATTCCGGGCATCTGTTTCTCTATAGAACCGGGTATATATCTCACCGATTTCGGCGTTCGGACTGAAATTGACGTCTATTTAGCCGGAGCAGGGAGAGATGGCGTAGTATTGACAACCGCGCCCGTTCAAAATCAGGTATTGCCTCTGCTGTAATTTTATAATTCCGCTTTTTCAAATCTTTTAAAATGTGTGCAAAGTATATCCGTGTGTTAAGGATCCACTGTTCCGCATACGCCGTAGCCAGAAGCGGCAAAGCGATTGTTAAACGTTGGGTATTAAGAAGCCACTGCTCCGCATACGCAGCGAAGTCTGTCTCTACTAATCCCGCACAACCGAGTGTATAGATTACATAACGTTTGTCATCACGTCGTGCTTCTCTAACCTCAAGTGCCGTTTTAAGGGACATGCGTCTGTTACTGTCAATTTCGAATACCCAGAAAAAATAATCCTCATTGTGTGCCAGATAACCGATTTCCACTTCAAGTCGATGAGGTGTCTCAGTTGGAATCGGAATTGCCTCCAAATCCCGATTGACTAAAATCGGGTATAGTGCCGCAAAAAAAATCTGCTCTAATCCGAGCGGTTGTTCCACATGGTTGAGGATTTCCAATAGTATTTGTTCGTCTTGTGGTTGACGTAGTTCAAGACAGCTTTTTGAAAAGACTTCATCACGCAAGGCATGCATTTCGGGGGCAGCATTTTCTGCCAACGGTTTTAGTTCTCCCACTAATTTAAGGATACGACGACGTTTCGGCAAAACGCGCCACAATACCCAACGCGTCAAAGCTTGCCATGTCTCTTTTTCAATCAATAGTGACAAGAACGCTTTCACGGCATTAAAAACTTGTTTAAAGATACTTTCAGATGCAAGACCTCTTCGTTGGTTCGCCATAATTTTTTGACTTTTCTCCCTAAATGTGTTATATTTAAGAAAAGAGCGTATTTAAACGACTTGTGCCAGTTAACTAATTGTTTTTGTTGTTTTCAGGGATTTTGGTTTCGTGCTATAACATATCGTCCCTACCAAATCAACGCTATGAATGCCTTTATGGCATTCAGCGGGACTAAAGAGTGCCTCAACTAATGAATGATATTCGGGCAAACCTTTATTTATGTGAAACAATTGGTTACTAAAAGTTATTTAGCACAACTCGTTATTTAAACAAACTCTTATAGGAGGCGTTTCAACCCCGATTGTTTTCTTTGTAGAAGGGGTTTCTAACCTCGATTTCTTTCTGCCGGAGTGGTGAAACTGGTAGACGCACTGGATTCAAAATCCAGCGGGCCCTGGGTCCATGTCGGTTCGAGTCCGACCTCCGGCATAAGGCGATGGTTTCAGTAAGCCATCGCCTCTGTTTTTAGCATCTACATTGCAACAATCTTACGCATCCGTTGTGCAAGATCAATCTGTGCGTCCCTATCTCCCCCAACTTCGTGAACAACGTACCCATCATAACCGACAGCGCGGAACGCTTCCATAACCGCTGCCCAATCTGTATCACCATCTAACAGGTTCGTAAAACGGTGTTGACCACGCGAGAAATCCTTGAAGTGTACACGCTTGATCCGCTGCCCAAGTTCACGGATCCAATGTTCAGGGTAACCATACGCCATCATGTTTGCAGTATCAAGATAAGTTCCGACCCAATTACTATCCACTTCGTCTACAATCTCGCGCATCTCCTTCGGACTGAGCAGGAATTTGTTCCACACGTTTTCCAGACCGATGGCAACTTTGTGCGTTTCAGCGGAAGGTGCAAGGTCTTTTAGAATTCCGACAAGATTATCCCACACCTGTTGGTAAGTGCCTTCAACGGAGAGTTGACCGGGGTGAAGTAAAATACCACCAACCCCAAGTGCTCCTGCAACTTCTAACCCACGCGCAAGCGATTTCGTGCCGTTCTCGCGTTGTTCTGCATCAGGGCTAAGAAGGTTACCCCGATTCGCGTATCCTGCGGTTATACTGGCAATCTCAATACCAGCGGCTTCACACTTCGCAGCAATCCCTTTGAGTTCGGTGTCGCTCATATTGATGTCTGTATCCTTACCTTCACCAAAGGTAAGTTCAACCGCATCGTAGCCAGCATCTTGGCAGAGCGAGAGGGTATCATCAAGTGACATATTACCGAGAATTATTTGGGTAACGCCTATCTTCATTTTTTGTTTTCTTTCTCCTTTTCAGTATAAAACTGCGTAGGTGTCAACGCCTGTATGCACAAGTAGCGTGTTTCAAGACATTGTGGACACCGAAGTTCAATATAATATGTGTCGTTAAAAACAGCATCAATCCAATCTGTAAGTCTATCTTGGGTTTCTCCTAAAAACTGTTCAAGTACTTCATATTCACGATTACAATCTGGACAGATCTGCAAGTCGTGTCCGATCTCAATACTGTCTAACCATACCATGATTACCACACAATACCCACATTAATTGTAGCTCGGAGTCTCTGTATCCTTAACCGAAAATTGTAAGACTGATTTGAGATAACGACCCGGCAGACGTGCCTTGACATGAACAGCATCCTCAGCATATTCCGTGCCTAACACCGTACCATGCTTATAGAGCATATCCAATGCTTTTCCGTCCGTATAAGGGATACTCAGATTGAGCATTGCACCGTGCGAAGCGAAACGTTGTGCTAAGGTCTCTGTCAGCGTTTCAATACCATCTCCCCGCTGCGCAGAGATGGATATTGCCTCTGGATAACGGGCTTTCAGAATATGTAGTTGGTCTTCTTTTTCAAGTTGATCTATTTTATTGAATACCATGACCATCGGAATATCTGAAGCATCCAATTCTTGAAGCACCGTGTCTACTGCAGCGATTTGTGCTTCTGCTTCTGGATGGCTAATATCAACGACATGCAACAACAGATCAGCCTCTGTAACCTCTTCTAAAGTTGCTTTGAATGCAGCAACGAGTTGATGCGGTAACTTCTTGATAAAACCGACGGTATCGCTTAATAGAATGTTTTGATTTTCTGGTAAATTTACCCGCCGTGTGGTTGAATCTAAGGTGGCAAACAGTTTGTCTTCTGCCAAGACATTTTCGCCTGTTAATGTATTAAAGAGGGTTGATTTACCAGCGTTGGTATATCCTACGAGAGATACTTTGATTTTTTCTGAACGGTTTTGACGTTGCACCTGTCGCCGTTTTTCAACCGTTTCTAACGCTTTTTTGACTTGAGAAATTTGCCTGCGAACCCACCGACGGTCCATCTCAAGCTGCGTTTCACCGGGACCACGCAATGCCCCACTACCGCTACCACCACTGGTTGCGATCCGTGAAAGGTGTGTCCACATCCGTGTGAGTCGCGGGAGCGCATATTCCAATTGTGCTAAGGCGACTTGTAACCGTGCTTCACTGGTTAATGCGCGCTGTGCGAACACCTGTAGGATAAGACCCGTTCTGTCCACAGTCGCAATATCAAGCATATTCTCAATATTCCGTGTCTGTGCAGGTGATAATTCTTCATCAAAAATGATAGCATCCGCTTCAAGTTCTGCTGCGACATCTTTAAGTTCTTCAACCTTACCTTCTCCAATAAAATAGGTTGCATTCGGCACGTTGCGCGACTGAATTGTCTCACACACGACTTCAATCCCCGCAGTTTCTGTCAGCTGTCGGAGTTCTTGCAGCGATTCCTCTGTTTCGTGCATCAAGGCATCTCGCAGTTTTACACCGACAAGAATTGCACGAGAAGGTGGATTTGGTGCTTGTGTATCGTAAAGTTCTTGCATATCGCCCCTTTAACAATTATGGAGTTGGTTATAGTATATACAGTTTATCAGATTAATATGTGGTTTTCAACCAAAACTTGCAAATCGGGTGTGTAAAAAAGTTTTGGTACAAAGCATATTGTCGGTTGAGTTTCGCTTCGCCTTCCCGATGGACACCTTCAATTAGGACGTTTGCACGTCACATTTAGGACGTTACACGTCACATTTAGGACGTTACACGTCACATTTAGGACGTTTTGCACGTCCTAGTGACGTGCGAAAACCCAGTCAGGACAAGGAATGTGACGTGATTTTTCAGCTTTTTTGTTTTTCTTCTCTTTATTCATTAGAAATTTTGAGTGTATTGAGAACATTATTTAATTATGTGATAATAATATTAACACAAATATATTGGTTTGTCAAGTTAATTCTCAAAAATAATCGTTGACAAAAACTTTACACACCCTTGCAAATTGAGACTACCCAAAAATATAGTGGACTCAATGTGTCTGATTATATTAAAATATAAAGTACTAACGACTTGTGCCAGTTAACTATTTGTTTTTGATGTTTTCACAGATATTAGCTTTTGTCCTATAAACATATCGTCCCTACGGGACTAAACATAGGGTATTTAACGTTTTTCTATAAACATATCGTCCCTACGGGACTGAAAAAGGAATCAACTAATGATAAAACTAACAAAACGCTATGTAATTGTGACACAATATTTTACAAATAATTATTTAGCACAACTCGTAAAGTACTAAGAGAATTAACGCTATTATAACGTGAGTTTGATAATTAAAATGACGGGCGCAAATTGAACAGGGAATGGACATATTTGCTTAAAAAATCGTTATTTTGGTGTTTTTAACCCCCTTATCAGGGGGACTTTAAGAGGAAATATGGAAGTCCTAACTATTTATCAAACTCACGTTATTATAATGTTTTTATAGGAGTGCTTCCGTTATGCTTCGGGATTTTCACGTTGAGACGGCTGATTATCAAGATTTTATTACCTCTTTACCAGCAAAATCAGTTGACCTTATCTTAACTGATCCGCCATACTGCATAAGCAAAAAGACAGGATTTAAGTCTGTAAAAAAAGGCGAGAAAAGGTTCGCTGTGAGTATGGACTTTGGGCAGTGGGACCAAATTGAAGTAAACCTTGAAGATATGGCAATATCGTTTTACGATGCTTTACGGCGCGGGGGAACTGCTATTGTTTGGTATGACATTTGGAAAATAGATAGGTTAAAAGAAGCGATGGAATCTGCTGGCTTTAAGATGATTCGGTTGATTATCTGGCAAAAAACTAATCCTGTACCGCTGAATATGAGGGCAACCTATCTGTCCAATAGTAGAGAAGTAGCAGTTACGGGAGTAAAAGTGGGCAAACCTACCTTCAATAGCGAATATGATTCTGGTGTCTATGAATATCCTATCCCGCGCCACAATGGAAATAGGGTGCACCCAACGCAAAAACCTTTATCACTTTTTGAAGAATTAGTTTGCAAACATAGTAACATGGGAGATCTGGTTGTTGATCCGTTTCTCGGTTCAGGCACTACAGGTGTTGCCGCTATTAGAAATTCCCGTAGATTCGCTGGTTGTGACTTAGACACAAACTATGCAAAAATAGCGCGTGAAAGAATAAAATGTGTTCTTAATTTGTAGAACGGGAGCTAATGACATTACCCATATTTAGAAGTTTTTCCTCAAGCAAAATATGGAAAATCCCGTGCTGTTTTGTAGCAATATAAAGTTTATCACTACTCACCGCTACAGATAGCACTTTATCAGGGATACTTGAAGAAAACTGATTCCATTTACTATCAGAATCTAAGCGGTAAATGCCCATATCCCCAACACCATATAAACTTAATCCATTTACAGCGAGTTTATCTATGACGATATGTGTTCCAACATTATCGGTGAGCGGACGCCAATATTCGCCAGTTTGCGAACATAAGACTCCTTTATCTGTTGCTACATATACCTTCATATTCGCAAATACGATATCCTTAATATGGGTAAAGGTTGAGGGTAGACTCAACGTTATGTCCCTCCAACTTTCTCCGCCATTGATGGATTGGAATAGTTTCCCATCTCGTTTACCGACATAGACGGTTTGTGATGCAGCAGCTACCTTGAACCCATTATCCATTTCATGATCAGGGTGTTTGTTTGTATCTATCAAGCCGGTGTCCGTAAATATTAAACTGTCCGTATCCCATTTTAAAAGCCTATTTTTATATGGTATGAAAATTGTGTTATTTTCTGTGAATACGATATCCTGTATTCCTTCAGAGAGCAGTGTAGTGGATGATTTGGCGTTTTTCCACAGTTCCCGAGAAGATATCCTTTGAACCAATGAAAACGCAGCTTCACCTATGCGTAAACGGAAAATGTCTAAATCCTCACCTTGCGATGAAATTAAGTAAAGAGATTTGCCAACAATCACAAACTTGGAATCCGTAAGATGATGAACAAAAGACCCTGACTGTCCAAGTTGTTCGGATGTGAACTGCCCATAATCAAAACGCACCGGCACCCATATTTTCTCGTTGTCCATCGTTTCATAAATGTCGCTACCTGTATATACATAGAGTCGATCGTTAAATGAAATCAACTCTTGAACATCTGTTCCTACAATTCCATCCATGAAAGAGTGCCACGTTGTGCCACTATCAACTGTGCGATGAATGCTGAACTTATCCAATTTGTAAAAAGTATTCTCATCTATCGCTATAACTGTAGCATGTGCTGACGGTGATGATTTTGTGTCAAATCCAAGGTTTGCCCACGTTTGCCCCGCATCTGTTGATTGGAAAGTTGGAACACCTAAAACGAACAACGTCGGACCTTTTGCCATAATACGAGTAGGACTTGCAGGTGATGTGCCTATCATGAAATATTTATCTTTAGGCGTTATATCAGTCCACGTCATACCAAGGTTCGTTGAGTGGAATATCCTACGAGCACCTCTATTCTTTGTATCGGAAAAGTCATTGGTAAGAAAATCTTGCCCTGTTGCTACATAAAGGTTATTCTCATCAACTGCCAATGCATGGACTGCGTTGTCGGTATCATCTACCACAGATAATCGTTCCAAATCATCTAAAATCAAGCGATAAAGCCCTTGGTTCGTGCCAATAAACACAGCATTCCCCATCGCGGCGACTGCTGTAATCTTCTTATTATTCAACTTATCATTGAGTGGAATCCACTTTCTACCAGCATCGGTAGACCGAAATACACCTTTATCCCGCATGGCAATATACATAATAAAATTTGTGCGTGATTGTCGTTCGAATGTTTTATCCATTATGACCAATCCAATAGGTTTCCCAATTGGACGAGAAGAAAATACTTGCCATGAGGTGCTATCGTCAGTTGACGTGTATATATTATCGCTACCGACAACATATAGCGTATCCCGATATTCAGCGATTGGCGCCCCGATGATACTTGTAGGTATACTGGCGTTGATATTTCTCCATGATGTTGTGCCTTTGTTTAATTTGTAAACACCAGTCCATGAAAATGCGTAGAGATTACCATTTGAGGTAGCAAAGAGATTATAGACGGGATCTCCTTGCGGTATATTTGTCTGTTTCCATTGCGATGATAAATGCGTAACATTCTCGCGTGCATTATTGACTAAGACCGCTTCAGATGCTTGTGACTCATCATTATCAACATTACCATCAAGAATACTCTTCCCCACTTGATTGTGCAAGGCAGGTTTAGAAACAGTATCAAGGTGTATAGGAGATTCAACAATTTCAATCGTCGGTTCTGATTGGGCATTTAAGTCATAAGGTTTTTGAATAAGACCCAGTCGTTGACTCATCGCACCTAACAATAATATAACCAAGACCGCAGCAGTGCCAAAAGCCATCCACGGTAGTAATGGTTTTGCTACTTGTGGTGTCGGTTTTATGTCTGCAATCTGCTTCATGATGCTTTCAGTGAGATCTGTAGAGAGTTGTAAACCACCAAGTGCTTCGGAAATCAAGAGATGTTCTTCCCCTTGTAACCTGTTTCTTGCCCGATGCAGCCTACTTTTGATGGTATTGGCGGATACACCTAAGAAATTACCTATATCTTTTACGGACATTTCACTGAGATAATAGAGGGTAATGACAGTGCGTTCACTCTCTGGCAATTTTTCCAAAAGTTTCTTGGCAACTTCACGGTAATGTTCTCTGATTTCCGTCATACGTTGCTCTGATTGGTATTGTGTATAATAAGTTCTATTTTTTTCTTCAATTGAGACATCTTCCAAAAACGGCATCGTGTCTTTATTCCTTTCGAGCCAATTTTTGCATAGATTGTTTGTAATAACGAAAAGCCATCCATCAAACAGTTTTGGATTCTTTAGTTTGGACAGGTTATTATATACTTGGATGAAGGTATCTTGTGTTATCTCTTGGGCGATATGGTAGTCACCAATCTTCCGCCAAGCAAGGGCGTGGATTCTCTTCTGATACTTCTGGACTAATAGGCTAAATGCTTCCTCTTCACCAGTCAAAATCCTGTGTATCAGCTGGACAATGTTATTTTCCATATTGCTACCTCGTAATTTTGCCGCGTATTGTAGGAATGCAATCGCGATTCGGAGATCGCTCCTACCATCGCGATTCGGAGATCGCTCCTACCTCATATCCTGCGGCTTATAGTATTCTCGTTCAAACTCAAAAAAACCGTCGGGAAAATCAACATCAAATTCCGCATCAATCACTTCATCTGTTATCGTTCTCCTTACACTACCGTCCCGGAAAAAAGTATTACCAACATGAACTTGGGGAAACCAGACATCTCCATACTTAACGAACTGTTTATAAACACTCCGCCAAAAGACCAGTTCCATTGTGGGATGTATATGGTCTATCCTATGGACTGCATAATCTTTTTCAGGATCAACCCAAATTTTGATTCTCCGACTGTCTGATGCTGTAAATGCAAGGATATGGCATTCTATACCGTCAATCTTCTCTGTTCCGATGTGTTTTGCATCGGATGGGACAAAGTAACCCGATCTACCAGAAAAGTGCAAATTAGGATACCCTACGTGTTGAGTCCTATCATAAAAACTAATAGCAGATGGATCATCTAAGGAAAAGATAATATCTCCTATAGATTCTTGGACTTGGGTTTGCTTATCATAAACGAGAAGAAAAATATCATCTGACGGTCTGAATCGGCTTGACATCTCATCAAGAGGAACTCCTGGTGAGTCAACCCGCGTCAATTTATACTGGTATTGAGGCTTGTGGGATAAGTCACCTGCACTCAGAACTTTGAAGAGTGTCGTCGTCCGGATAATATCCTTGTGTTTACGATACCTTCGGGCACTATCTTCAAGTTTCGCTTTGAGATATTCTGCTTCATACTTTTTAACATCAACAATGTTGCTGACTCTTTTCAATTCCTTTTTCTTTTCTATTTTGATCAATTCAGCGATCTCTTCCTCAGTTTTTTGTGCTTCACTTTCTTCTATCGTTTTGGAATAAACTTCACCGCTTTTGATTGTAAGCCGTGCCTTATTCACACCGTTGATCAATTCTTCTACGGATATATCCGCTGCTGGGCATACCGAAACGAAAAACAGCAATGTTATAATAATTGTGATTGCGTTTTTATACAAGGTTTATCTCCTATTCCAAAAAGTTAATTAGTTTTATGAATTTTTAGTTGATGTGTATCACTTAGAGTTATAGTGTAGACAGGTAAAGTTTACGCGAAAACCCACAGTTGAAAATATAAGTCCTATCTGAATATGGGTAACTGCTTTAGTCCCGTAGGGACGATATGTTTATAGCAACGGTTGTCCTATCTGTCTTTAGTCCCGTAGGGACGATATGTTTATTTTTTTATGTCGTTCCTACGGAACTCAAGAGGGGATGGACGACATTCTCTATAAACATTCCGTCCCTTACGGGACTAAAGACACGGACAAGAGGCCATATAACATTAACGTAATAGTCAAAAAACATCGAAAATTTTGAAAACTAAATAACCCTGCCTATTCCAATTTTTTGTTGAGAGGATTTGCTCACAAATGTGATGCCTTAGTTCTCTAATATTTCACCATGAATGTAGACGAAGTGGGTGGCTTTCTGACCTTTATGTTCATAGTCTATCATAAGATATTGACCAAGTTTCCCAATAGGAAAGGTCGGCATAAATTGTAGATTTGCATGCGGAATACCACTCTTTGTCTCCAATGTTGCCTTAATATGTTCTGAGTCGGTTCGCACTGCCAGGAGTTTCGTATTCTTTTGTAAGTGTATTGAAACCCGCTTCGTTATGGGGTTTTTAAGAAGCAATTTTCTTTGCCCGAATGCTACCATATCAGGCAACGTTTTGAGCGGTGTAAATGCTTGTCCTGTAAGTGTAAATGTCAATGTGTTCTGTGTCGGATCATCCGTATGTAAGTGTATGTATTCCTGCATCATGCCATTTCCAGGATAAATCTTCATGGTCGCTAAAACTGTACCTATCTCCCCGGGTGGAATTTCATTTTTTGAAAGGACAGTCGCTGTGCATGCACACGTTTCGGTAATGTCAAGAATATTCAACGGTTTTTGACCGATGTTCTTGACAGCAAAAGTGTGTTGAACTTCACTGCCACCGAACGCTCTTCCGAAGTTGAAAACTGGTTCGTCTGCGTAGATAAGCGGCACCTGCATCGGTATCGCTTGCTCACCATCCATTTTATCAAACACAAGCAGTTCACCACCCCATATCTTTGAGACTTCCGCCCAAGTAAGATACGGATGATATTTGTAAAAAGGATCAACGACTTTCACACCGTCCCTATCCGCAGATTCAAAGATAAGAAAATGGCTGGTATCCACATAAGTGATAGCAGGTAACGACACCAAATTCCATTTCAGCGAATCCAATGATGTCTCTACACTTGTTAGCGGTATACCTTTGGCAATAGCAGCCTTTCTCAATCCTTTCATCGTAGTGCCTTGTGCCGGATCGAAATCTGACAGCCGCATAAGTTCTTGAATATCCGTTTCAACCTTTAGCAACTTACAATAGTGCGACAGACTGTTTAAACCGCTTAGCAAAAGTCTCTCAGAGGTGAGTGATGGTAGTCCGGTTCTTCGGGGTCTATATTGATTTCTATCTATCTTAAAGAAATCTTTTGGGAAATCGACATTAAATTCTGCAGAAGCGATCTTCTTGGTAGTACGTTCCCGTATTGATCCATCTTTTCTATAGTAGGTTTCTTCTATACGCATAGGATACCATATTTCATTGAATTTCTGAAAATCTTTGTTCTCTACGAGATAAGATATAGAATCTGTTTCAGTGGTCCCAAAAGATGCAAACTTGCGTATACAATAGCGTAGGGATTCATCCACCCAAATTCTGATTTTCTGCTCGTAAACGTTCGTAAATTCCAAGACATAACATTCCGTCCCATCAATATTTTCTTTTTTAACGAATTGTGCATCCATTGGTACTTTGAAAAACGATCTTCCAAATACTGAATATGGCCTATATCCATACCATACATCAGAATCTTCTATCTCAACTTCTCCAGCGTTAGATATTAGATTGCCAATAGATTGTCTTACTTGCGTTTCGGTGTCATAAGCAAGAATGAGTAATTCACTTGCATGGTGATTCTGTGCGACTTCACTATCCAAAGAATGTCCTGGTGACTTCTCAAATGTTAATTTATATTGAAAAAGTTTAGGGAAAGCAGCGGTGTCTGGTTCAATAATCTGAAATGCTGTTGTCTTGTGTTCCACTTCTGTGTGCTTACGATCCCGATTAACATTGTAATTTAGATTCGGTATGAGATACTCTTTCTCAAACGTCTCCTTGTCAACGCCTTCATGAGGTATATAGGATTTCAACTCATCTTCTATACTCTTTTTAACAGATTCGGCAATTTCTTCTTCCGTTTTCCGAGCAGCATTTTCCATCGATATTTCTGCTTGGACTTCGCCACTTTTTATGTCCCTGCGTGCCAAATTTACATACTGGATGAGTTCGTGTGTGGACATGTCAGCTGCGTAGCATAATGTGTTAATAGATAGTAGTATAACGATGACGATAGCAAAAACATTTCTATACATTTTGAATTCTCCTTAATATCGATTTTGTTGGACACGTTTTGTAGGAGGGAACTCCGGGGGATGCCAAAAGGCATTCATACCGTTGATTTGGATTCCCGACTATCTGATCGATTCGAAAGCACACATACGGGTTTATTGATTGAACATAGAATGCGGAGATTTATAGAAATCCTTATCAATATCAAAAAAGTCTTCGGGAAAACTAACATTGAATTCCGCATCAATCACTTCAGTATTATATTGATTCCGCAACGATCCATCCTGAAAATATGAAGTGCCTATCGAGATTTCCGGAAACCAAACATTGCCATATTTCTTGAACGCTTTATAGACACTCCGCCAGCGAATATATCCCTTTGTAGGGTGTAGAAGTTCATATTGATGAACAGCAAAATCCTTTTCAGGGTTAACCCATATCCGAACTTTCAACCCTTTTGGGGAGGTATAAGTGATGATACGACAATCCACACCATCTATCTTTTCTTTACCAATTTCTTTAGCGTCTGATGGCACTTGATAAAGTGATCTGCCAAATATAGCAAACTGCCGATAACCGTAGTGATAATTGGAATCATAAAAACTTACAGCAGATGAAGAACTACTTGAAAAGAGGATGTTACCTATACGTTGTTTCACCTGCGTGTGCGTATCAAAAGCAAGTAGATAGATACTATCTGATGGTATATACAACTCCGACATCCTATCTATCGGATACCCTGGATTATTTACCACCGTTACCTTATATTGATTCTGTCTTGGGACCGTTTCATCACCTGGATTTAATACGCGGAAGATTGTCGTTGTAAGTTCCGTCTTTGTGTGTTCACGATAGCCATCTGCCCTGGAGTTCAGATAAGGTATGAGATGTTCTGTTTCATACTGCTTTACATCAACATCCAGATCAGGGGGAAGAGGTGTGTATTCGCTTATTCTCTTTTTCTTTTCCGCCTTCATCCATTCAGTGATCTCCTCTTCAGTTTTTTGAGCGGGATAGAATGTCGTGGTTTTGGAATAGACTTCACCGCTTAGAATCTTTATTTGATGCTTATTGATGCCGCGTATGAGTTCTTCTATTGAGATGTCTTCTGCATAGTTAAAGTTGTAAAAGCAGAATAAAATTAGAAAAGTTGTAACAATTTTTCTATGCACGCTAATTACCCCCATATATGATTTGTAATTTATGAATGTAGTTCTCGATTTGCAAATCTCTGCCACGCAATGTTGCTCATTGTAGGAGGGAACTCCGATTACCTACCCTCGCGATTCGGAGATCGCTCCTACTCAATACTTTTTGCACATCTGAAACCGATGTTGTAATATCTATATGAAGGTGGATGTGCTACGCGATGGGTAGAACGCAGATGCAATCGTATAGAATTCCATCCACCGCCTCGAACCGCTTTTTTATCCTTATCATGTATATTATCCGCGCACCATTCAGCCACGTTGCCTGCCATATCCAGCACACCATAAGGACTCGCGCCATCTGGATAACTCCCAACAGGAGATAATTTTTCGTGATGTGGGAAATAATTAAGTTTGGAAAAATCAAAATCGTTCCCCCACGGATAGAGCCGGGAATCAGTGCCTCTGGCAGCCTTCTCCCACTCTGCCTCGGTTGGCAGACGTTTACCTGCCCATACAGCATAAGCAGATGCCTCATACCAACTCACCCCAATAACCGGGTGGTCAGGTTCTCGTGATACAGAATTTCCTTCAAAACCAAGTGGTTTGTCAATCCGATACTTTCTCTTTGCTGGATAACTATAGACAAATCGTTCCTTCTGAATGAAGTCCCACCCTTCTTTTGTCCAGTATTCCTGTTTATTGTATCCATCTGCTAAGATAAATGCTTGAAATTCGGCATTTGTAACTTCGTGTTTGTCAATGTAAAAAGCCTCTACATTTACTTTGCGTGCGGGTCGTTGGTCAGTGGATGCCTTCGGATCGTCTGTGCCCATCGTAAACTCACCTGCGGATATCAGCACCATCTCTTCTGGTGATTCGCTTATTGCAAGCCCTGGTGCTATGATTAGAAATAGTAAGAGGACAAATCTTTTCATTGTTTTGCTCCTTATTGGTATTTTGGTTCAGTAAAATTGATACATTTTGTATGTATGATATTAAAGACACAGTTTTTTGTCTACAGGTTGCATAAAGTGGAAAATATGTGTTTTTTATTTCAATCTATCAAAATTTATCATTTTATGCGATTAATTCCAAATTAATAGAGCGTATCCCATAAATAGGATTTGTTGGTTCATTATCAACTGATTCTCTTTGTAGGAGGGAACTCCGATTCCCGACAGGTCGCGATTCGGAGATCGAAATCAACGGTATGAATGCCATTTAGGCATTCCCCGGGTGTAAACTTAAGGATTTTTCCATGCAGAAAGTCTTCCCAGTCCCGTAGGGACGATATGTTTATAGAAACGTTGACACTACCGACTTTAGTCCCGTAGGGACGATATGTGTACAACAAAGACATTAGATAAACATATCGTCCCTACGGGACTAAAGAGACCTTGTTCATCTGTGATCTATAAACATTGCGTCCCTACGGGACTGAAGAGTGGATAATCCCAATAACAATACGTATTGAGAAGGGATCATAATGATTCAGACATTTTCTTAAGTTTACACCCGGGGAATGCCTAAATGGCATTCATACCGTTGATTTATGGGTTTCACCAGCGGTTCAACCCAACCTACGAGAACCTGTCTCACTAAATTGACGCCTATGGAGCGAGTTCCAGCTCGCTCCTACAGGAAGAGGCCTTTGAAAGAAGTTAGAAATTGTTGGAAAATTGAATGGCTCTGTCATTAAACCACATTTTCCTTGCACACTTCATATAATATATGGTAAAATAAGGGTTATTGTGAAAGATAAAAAGAAATCCCTACAGAACCCAACGATTACTGTCAACCGGAAAGCGCGGTACGACTACCATCTACATGATCGGTATGAGGCAGGCATCGTTTTGCAGGGGACTGAAGTAAAAGCGATTAGAAACGGACAGTTTAACTTGACCGACAGTTACGCACAAATAACAGACGGAGAGGTATTTCTCATTGATGCGTTTATCGGTTTGTATGATCAGGGAAATCGGATGAATCATGAAGCGAAACGTCCTCGTAAACTCTTACTGCATCGTAACGAAATAAGAAAATTAACGCGATCAGTTCAGTCAAAGGGAATGACCTTAGTTCCGACACGCGCTTACTTCAGCGGTAGTAAGATAAAGTTAGAATTAGCAGTTGCCCAAGGGAAGCGAGTCTACGATAAGCGTGATAAAATTGAACGTGAACACGCTAACCGAGAAATACGGGCATATTCATAAACTCACAAATATATTTGGGGGTGAACTTGGTTTCGACGGAGGTAATTGCGATACAGGTTGCATGTCGAGGTCTCCGCAGGCCTCGTAAAATAGGCGGAACAATTATAATTGCTGATCAAGAATTAGCACTAGCTGCTTAATACGCAGCTACGCTTGGCCAACCTGTTTCCCGTCAGGGAAGCTAAAGCGCCGCAATACGGGATAGCGGTTTGATTGTTCTCAAGGGGCATTCCGTGAACCTAAACTTGAGATAGCCTTCATGAATCCTGCACAGGGGAGCCTGAACAGCGAAACTTAAAACCTGTGATAAGCATGTAGTAGCCTTTATCAATATGCTTTCGGACGCGGGTTCAATTCCCGCCACCTCCATCACCCACTTGGCATAAATGAATCTTCTGTAGGAGGGAACTCCGATTCCCGACTATCAAAGCGTTTCGTCGCGATTCGGAGATCGCTCCTACATGTGGCGTGTATAATTAATAATTCAACATAAATTATCCAATTCATCGGAGTCGTGTCGCTTGTAGCTGCACAATTCATTGTGCCTCTTTGAATTTTAAAGCATATACGAAATATTTGCCAGCGACCCAAAAAAGTGAATTTTTTACTATCTTTCCGCTGATAGATGTCTCTATATAAAAGGACGAGGCACGATGGCTGATTTTGAAAATCTTCCAAACCGTATTCAACGGATTGCCAAGGCAGAACTTCAGCCAGATGAACAGATATGTTTATGCGTTCTTGGCCGTTCTTCACTGCTGCACCCTGATTTTGTTTTGATTACCACGTTACGAGTGCTGATCTTAGACGAAAAATATATGGGGAGTTTGGCTATCTCTTACGCTAATATCCGATGTAATGTGTTTTTTAGCGAAATTAGCACTGTGAAACTTGCCCGACTTTTAAAACATCGATTTTTTGGACAAGCACGACTTGAAATTGATGTCAAACGTAATAGTTTTTGGATTGACAACATGAGTTTGCGTGAAGCGCGTCGCGCTCATCAACTTATCGCCGAACAGATACAGAGGTAATTATGGGATTTTGGACTTACCTAACTGTAACATATAATGTATGGTTTACTGCACCGCTTGCTGTCGTGTTTCTGTTTGCAATTTTTCGGCTTATCCTCGGTGGTCTGGACTTTGGTGGGGATGCTGATGTAGACGCAGACGTTGATGCTGACGTTGACTTTGACGTTGATGCCGATGTAGATTTTGACGTTGACGCAGACGTGGATATAGATGTTGATGCCGATGTAGACATGGACGTTGATGCTGACGTGGACGCCGATACTGATATAGCAGCAGATTCCGGTGTAGGCGGCAATATTTTTGTTGACGTTTTGGGTTTTCTGAACGTAGGCAGAGTACCCTTTATGATTGTGGTAATGACACTCTTTACAACGTGGGGTTTCACAGGTTTAATCGTCAATGAAATTCTGAATGTGAACGCAGCACCGAGCCTGTTCTTTTGGATATCTTGCTCAGCTGCTCTTGTCTGTAGTGTTTTAGGCACACGATATTTATCGCTTACACTTTCAAAGATCTTTCCTGAAAGTGATCCACCTACAAAGGATCTTCACCTACTTGGTTTACAAGGGAGGGTTATTAGCGGTCAAATCACACCGACTTTCGGCACTGCACGGGTACAAGCCCCGGATGGCAATACGTTAACAGTGAAGTGTCGTGTCAAACCAGATGAACCCAATCCAGTAAAGGGTGATATTGTAATTTTAATCAATTATGATCCTGAGAAACGAATATTTGATGTAAAACCTATAGAAGCGGAATTGCACTAATGCCGATTCCTTTATTAACCTGATTCTATCAGTTAAGGAGATATAAAATGCCAGATTTGTTTATTCTTATTGTGGGCGGTCTGATTGCCTTGTTTGTTATTTTTGTACTAATATACAAATCCTTCTACAAAAAAGCCCCTGCGGACGCAGCATTAGTAATCTCAGGGGGAAGCAAAAAACGGGTTGTATTTGGCGGAACGCTCGTTAATCCAATCACGAATGTGACGCAGATCATTTCTTTAAATACGTTGCAACTCCCTGTTGAACGTGAGGGACAAGCAGCACTGATTACTAAGGACAGTTTGCGTGTTGACATACAAGCGGAGTTCTATGTAAAAATTGAACCGAATGAAGCAGATGTGCTTAAAGCTGTAGCAAGTCTTGGTGATAAAACTTTAACACCGCAGGCAGTGAATTCATTGCTGGAAGGTAAACTCGTTGGTGTTCTACGAAGTGTTGCTGCGACTATGGATTTGCAGGAACTTCACGAAAAACGCCAAGAATTTTCCGACCAGGTTCAGGAGGCATGCCTTGAGGATTTGGAACAGAACGGCTTTAAGCTTGAAACCGTGGCTGTTACTAACCTTGACCAAACACCACTTGAATCTCTTGATGAAAACAACCGATTTGATGTCGTTGCAATTATGACGATCAAGAAGGAAGTGGAAGAAAAGCAGACTGAAACCGCCAAGATTGAGCATGAGAATAAGGTCAGACGTGAAGAAGATCGTCTCCTTGCGGAACTCGAAATTAAGCAAAAGGAAGAGGAAACAGAAACTAAAGCATTAGAGGTAGAACAGAGGCTTGAGTTTGCACAGGAAGAACAGCGCAAGGAAATTGCTACGAACAAGGCTGAACAAGAACGCGCGGTTGAGGCACATAAGTTTGAGCAGCTGCAAGCGGTTGAGGAAGCACGCATTAAACAGGAACAGGCTGTGAAATCCGCTGAAATTGTACAGACTCAAAAAATAGAGATGGAACGTATTGAGCAGGAAAAGATGGTTGAAGAAAGCGAAATCGCACAGAAACAGGCTGTCGAAATTGCCCGCGTGCAACAACAGCAAACGGTTGAAGAAGCTGAAATTCAACGAACCCTTACTATTGAAAAAGCAAAGATTGATCAAGAAGCTACCGTCAAAGAGACTGACATTGAGCGTAAAATTATTCTGTTGGACAAAGAACGTGCAGAAAAAGAAGCTGAGGCGGAAAACACTATTTTGGTTTCAATTAAAGAAAAAGAACGCGAGGCTGCCCTCATTGAATTCTTAGAGGTTTCAGCTGAGAAAGCGCGTGCTGAAGCTGCAGTTGATACAGCTGAAGCAATTGAAAAAGCGGAGCGTGAAAGCAAGGTAGAACTGATTCGTGCCGAACAAGAAGCGGACGAAGAAAGAATTGCGAAGGAAAAGACCGCTGACGCGGAAGTGTATACTATTGTTGAAACGGCAAAAGCGGAACTTGAAGCAGCGCAAGTCAAGGCTGAAGCAACAAAGATACTCTCCGAAGCACTCCTTGTTGAAGCCAGAGCTGAGGCAGACGGTGAAGAAGCATTAATAACCGCCAAAAATCAGGCTGAGCCACAAGTACTCGTTAGTGATGCAGTGCTTGCACTCGTAGAAGCACTACCCGAAGTTACAAATGAGTTGATGAAACCCGCGGAACGGATTGAAAGCATCCGCGTGCTTGACTTAGGTGGAAATGGTAGTGGTAATGGTAGTTCTGGTAGTATGAACCGAATTCTTGGGTCGATTATCAACGCTGGCGCGGCAATGCCACTCCTCAAAGAACTGGTGAACTTTAGCGGTATTGATACAGCAAAGATTGGACAGACAATTTCAGATTATGCAAAAGGATTAAACCGAAATGCCGTTTCGGATTCTGAATCTGATTCCAGTTCCGAGCCAGAGTCCGAACCTGTTTCTGATTAAATAAATATGGATAATTTACGTAAATCTTGTT
The DNA here is from genome assembly GCA_028824685.1 of Candidatus Poribacteria bacterium. Classification (GTDB taxonomy): domain Bacteria; phylum Poribacteria; class WGA-4E; order WGA-4E; family WGA-3G; genus MSPOR6. The sequence continues at coordinate 115,330 of JAPPCZ010000034.1, read as the reverse complement.
GTCAGTGTAATCTTCTAACACAAAGGATAGGACATTGGTTAAAGTTAAAATTGACAGCATCACAGACAGGAACAATGGAATACCAATAGTCATTTGAACCAATCTATGTGGAAGACGATGTGATCGAAAAACACGGATTCTTTGAAAAGGAGAAATAACATGGTCGAAGTTAAGATTGAATTTCTGACCGTTGATCGAAATACAGGTGCACCGGTTGTCGTCTTAAAAGAAAAAGAAGGCGAATCTAAACGGATATTGTTGATATGGATAGGTGAATCGGAGGCGTGGGCAATAGAGAACCGACTGAAAAAAGTTGATCTGCCACGACCAATGACGCACGACTTACTCAAAAATGTCATTGACACAATCTCTGGCAAGGTTAGTTCCATCTGTATCAATGCAGTTGAAAAACAGACCTTCTTTGCCCAAGTAAAACTTGAATTGAATGGGCAAGAATACGATATAGATTCGCGACCGAGCGACGCGCTTGCCCTCGCAATCCGATGTGAAGTGCCGATCTATGTTGAGGAGAATGTTATTGAAGAAAACGGTTTCCTTGAAGCTGAAGTGAAAAAAGAGAAACCGATGCAACGCGACGCTAAAGATGTTTTGGAAAATCTGGATGAAGAGATTGTGAAAAATTACACGGTTTAGCCAGCGATCTGCAAATCCCGAAGATTATGATACACAAACACTTCAAGAAGACTTTGCTCTGAACTCCGTTACTGTGGGAACGCTGCTCCATGGGAAACTCACTTGGCAAAGACTGTATCGTGCTCCATGACAGTTGCACAACAGCTTTGGATACCAGCAACTTTATCTCAAAGATAGACCTTTCCTTTCTTGATCCTCCCTTCAATCAAGACAAAGCATACAATCAATGGAATGATAACCTACCTCCTGAAGAATATTGGAAATGGATGCAAGATGTCTGTTCAAAAATCTATGCATTAACTTCCGATGGTTGTGCTATCTATTTCATGCAACGCGAAAAAAACACAGAATTCGTTTTGCAATGCTTGCGCGATAGTGGATGGATTTTTCAAAATCTGATCGTCTGGAAAAAGAAAACATCAGCAGTGCCAGGAAGAAAGCGATTTGGAAAACACTATCAGATAATTGGGTTTGCAACGAAAGGCAAAACACCACGCGTTTTCAATCGTCTCCGTATTGATCCACCACTGCCAGCAGATTACAAGTACACGCGTGAAAACGGCATGTATGTTACAGACGTATGGGACGATATACGAGAATTGACCTCTGGCTATTTTGCTGGCGATGAAGCACTTCGCGATGCGGAAGGAAATCGCCTACACAAACAACAAACTCCTGTCCAACTCCTCCTTCGAATCATTCTATCTTCCACAAATCCAGGTGATGTCGTCCTTGATCCGTTTGCAGGCTCTGGCACAACATTGGTTGTATCAGAACAATTAGCACGAAAATCTATAGGTATTGAACTTGATCCATTCAATGTAGAACTCATTCAAAACAGACTTGCAGAACAGAGAGAATCAGATGATATTTCTCGTTTTTTCAAGGATTATGCCTGTACCTCTGATTTAGAAGCAATTTTGGGAAAGAAGCAATCTAAGTTAACAGAGTCCGCTATTTTTAATCAGAGAACCTTTTTTGAAACAAATATATAAACAAGATTCATGGCTACAATACAATTAGCCTTTGATTTTAATAGACCTAACGGTTTCACGATTCGTGTTCCTACAGAAGTTGACGAATTTTGGACAGCAAAACAACGTGCTGGTCACTCCATCCATGAAATTTCATATCGCGCCTGTTATAAACCGCAATTACCAGCATTTTTTATCAAAAAGTTCTGCGAACCAGAATCTGTTGTTTACGATCCGTTTATGGGACGCGGAACAACACTAATAGAGGCTCAGCTTCACGGACATAAAGTAATTGGAAACGACATAAACCCTCTGTCTATAATCCTTACATCCCCTCGCCTTAACCCACCTACATTAGCAGATATTGAAAAGAGATTATCTGAGGTTGACCTATCAAATGATGCAGAAATTGATCCTGACCTTTTAGTCTTTTTCCATGAAGGGACACTTAGAGAAATTTACGGATGGCGAACCTATTTCCAACAAGAACAACTTGACAAGGTTGATGGATGGTTACAGATGGTAGCATGCAGTCGTCTTACAGGTCATTCAACTGGCTTCTTCTCCGTCTTTACCCTACCGCCGAATCTGGCAGCCTCAGTTGTTTCACAGCGAAAAATCAATGAGAGGCGAAATCAAACTCCAGAATACCGAAACACGAAGGAATTGATACTCAGGAAATCAAAGCAGTTGCTGCGCCATAGCCTTCCCAATCACTTCTGGCGGAACGATGCGGTCCTTCTCACTGAATCCGCAGATAATACGCCACAAATAGCAGACGAATCCGTTGATTTAGTTGTCACCTCACCCCCTTTCCTTGATACTGTGGACTATGAGCAGGACAACTGGCTACGGATGTGGTTTTGTGACATAGAAATTGAAGCAGGCAAAGTTTGGCAATTAAAATCTCTGGAGGATTGGGTTGCACGTATGACAAATGTTTTTGTGGAACTGCACCGAATCTTAAAACGCACTGGCAGAATTGCTTTTGAGGTTGGAGAGGTCCGCAAGGGTGCTATTTTGTTAGAAGATCCCGTTTTCCAAGCATCGGTAGAGGCAGGATTTGTGCCAGAAAAATTGATGATTAACGCGCAGCACTTTACGAAAACGGCAAATTGCTGGGGTGTTTCTAACAACAGCAAAGGCACAAATAGTAATCGTATTGTTATCTTAAAAAAAGACGGTTGATAATTGACTAAAACCTAAGATACAGGGTTATTCAGTTTTCGTTTTTTCTGTGCATTTTATTGCAAACGTTAATATTTATAGTCGCATTGTAGGTCGGGTAGAGCGAAGCGAAACCCGACAATCTTAGTGTGACAGTGTGATCATGTCGGGTTTCGTAAACTCAACCCGACCTACAATATAAACTCTCGGTAAAATCTATTAACCGATAATTCTTAAAATTGAGTAACCCTGCCTAAGATATATTTCTTATTGACAAACTGCTCTGTTTCCTATAAAAAATACTTTCGTTGCGGAAACCTCACTCAATTTCATATACCACAGTGATATTCACAGTGACTGTGAGTTCACCCGGCACAATAGGCGTGGAAGAACGCGCGCTATCATCAGCGAAGGCTGCTTCTGCTACTGCATACGGAATTGGTGGACTTTCAAAATACGTGTTTTCCGATATAGTGACAGGTTTTCCAAGTACTACTCCACTTGCATCCGCTAAGGTTTGTGCTTTCGCTGCGGCATCTTTTACCGCTAAACTACGGGCTTGCTTCTGGTATTCAGTGGTGTCGTCAATCATAAATTGAACGGAGTTTACAACGATGTTATCTCCTCCCGCTTCTGCGGCATCGTCAATCACATCGCTGAGCGTATCCAGTTCTCGCACCTTCGCCCGAACGGTGTTGTTTACTCTGTAACCCCGAAGTTCGCGTTTGCCTTCCGAATAGTCGTACTGTGGATAGATACTGAAATTCTCAGTATTAATATCTTTTTCAGTAATATCGTTCGCTTTCAAAGAATCTATTAACGCTGTCATTGCGCTTGCAGCTTCTTCGCGTGCCTCAGCAACTGTCGCTTTTTCCACAGAGACACCTAAATTAAGCGTTGCAATATCTGGTTCACCCGTAACTGAACCGCTCCCTGTAACATGGATAGTTCTGCCGCTTGTTGGAGGTGACAATAGCTGCGAGGTAAAACGTGTATCGCAAGCCGTAAGTGTTGAAATCAGTAAGACAGAGACGGCTAATAAACAATAATCGTATCTTCTCATTTTTTCTCCTATAAGTTTAGTGAAATTTTGAATTCCCTTTAACATTCCTACTCTGGTGGATTTACGCCCTCTATCTCTGGAGGCGCGGCATTTTCCGTAAGCGTGTCAGATTTCTTTATTAACCTATCAACATTTGATTTGAACAACATAAAGATAGGTCCTTTATCTTCGCTTTTGACATAAAGTTTGCCACCTTCCTCTTTGCCGACATGAAGTGTAGCAGTTGTACCATCGTTGAGGATAGCAGAGATAGATGAGGTTGGGGGATCTAATCCGTATTCGGCAAGTTCTTTTGCTTCTGCGAAATCGTCTGTCTCCAATTCACTGAAATAGGTGAGTAGGTTGTCAACTTCGGTCTGATTGGCAGCAGCATTTATCGGTTGGTGCATCTGCCACTTATTTTCAGCATCTAACCGCAGTTCCACCGTTTCTTCTGGAGAGGTAATGTTAATCTGTGTAACAATGCCTTTGTTAAAATCAAAGATGGTCCGGTCTTTCCAAGTTCGTGTTCCTTTGTCAAAAACAGATTGTAAATAACCTTGCGCAATATAGACATCATTGGAATCAGCGACGCGCACGTAGCTGCTCAAGAATCCAGGGGTATTTTTCCCGACAAACAAGTGTGCTAACATCTTATCGTTTGCATCCATCAATTTTGCTTCAACACCGGAACTATCTACTTGGAATTCAGCTTGATTTTTCGGATTGTCGGAAACGTGGTTAGCATTGTCAAATTCTGCAACTTTCTCCAATAAGTCTTTCACGCCTTCGCTATCTGCTGGATAGTTATCCATAGAGGTAACAGCCCATTGGTCGTTTTGTTTTGAGAGAGTTGTAGTTTCACCTTTGGCGATGATTTCTATTTTTGTGACTTGATCCATATTGAAGTTCGGGAACAGCGCGGTCGCCGCTTCTATCTTCTTTTCGTACTCACTTTTCCTGAAAGGGTTTTCAAAGATGAGGACGACGAGTAGTAGAAAAACAAAAATACCGCCTAAAATCAGAAGTTGTTTCTTTTTCATCGTTACATTCAGTTGGCAGATTCCGATGTCTCTGGAAAGTTTAAAGCGGTGAACCGTAGGCTCCAACCAACCGTTTTACCCTCCTTTTTAAGAAATACCGAATTAGCCCAAAAATAACAATTAGTAGTGGAATCCCGATAGTACACAAGTATTTGATGAAATCCTTCGCAAAACTTGACACTTCCTCATTTAGAGGTCTATCGGTGATGGCGTGTGAACGGATGCCAATGAGAGTCTCACCAAGGGTTAGCCAGTCTATACTGTTTAAGAAAAATTCAACACCGTTAGGGTGCAACTGTGTGATGAATTGTGCTGTTCCTACCACAACAATCTGCGTTTCAGCACTTTCGGTAATAGTTGTTCGTTCCTCCTCATCTTGTGTCGGAGCGGATGAGGCGTTCCCATTTTCGGTATCGGTGTCTGCTGTGGGCGCAGCTGCCGGAATTTCTTTATCGGCATAGAAACTTTTGAATTTTCCTTCCAAAGCAGCAGCAACAGTATATGCTTGTAAATCTGTCGGTGGAATTGGCGTGCCGGGTCTCAGGTTATAAAACCCTTGAGTACTCCGTGCAGATTCGCTTGTCTTTGCTAATGGTGTTGCCTTGATACTTTCTTTATTTAATAACTCTAACGAACTTGTCCAAGGCAAAGTTAATACTTCCAATTGACTGGTCACAGCATGTTCTTTTGAGAAGTTAGCTTTAGCGATCTTAAGAAAATAAGGGTAGGGTTGAACTACGGTCATAAATCCTTGTTGTAACCGCACGTTGTCGTGAAATCTAAGATCAGCAACCAGATTGTTGCCCAGTTTGATGCCGTAATGTTCAATAAGATCGTTCAGACCGGTGGCAAGTGGTGTCCCCTGAAGCGTTTGAGGTTGCATTGTAATGGGATCAATCAAGAAAATTGCCCTACCACCACGCATAATAAATTGATCAATTTCATATTTCTCTCGATCTGTTAATTCTTGTTTTGGTCCTGCTACAACTAAGGTAGTTATAGATTGATCCACCGGTTCTCCTGCTCGTAGATCAACTGTGGTAAGATTATATTGTCCTTGTGCGTTTTTATCCAAGAGTCCGCGAAATTGTTGATGTCCTTGTGTTTGTGCGTTGATGTCGAATTCATCGTGTCCTGTCAAAAATCCAACTGTTTTTGCTTCTTTAGTGGTTACCTTGAGAATTGTAGAGGTGAGTTCATATTCCAAGTTAGAAGTTGAACGCACAACTGGAAGGACTTCTTCTTTACCACCATAGCCGACAGAAATAGCCATATACACGTTCGCTATTTCAAGTTTGTCTTCCCCGGGAACATTAACTTGCACTTCAGGAATACCTTTGAAACGGAGCTCTTGTTTCTGTGCATCGTCAAAATCGGCAGGGTCGATAAAATCAATCTGAAGTTTTTGGGAGAATGCTTCATATTCGTCAAGGACATCTCTGACATCACGACGGATTCGTGCTACGTCCGCGGGTTCTGTGGAAAAGTAGACGGTGATTGTGACAATATCATCCAGGCTTTTTATAACATTCTTGGTTGCTTTTGAGACAGTGTAACGTTTATCCTCAGTGAGGTCAGCGCGCAAAAAACGACGGGAAGATAGAAAGTTAATCAGCACCAAGATACCTAAGATGAGTACAACAAAAGCAACAGTATTGCTACCGTATCTGATCCGTTTATCAGCCAAAACAGTTTGCCTCCTTTTCTTAACGCCATTTTCGACTTTCAACCGACAAAGTGCTTAAATAGAGAAAAAATCCAATAATGGAAAGATAGTAGATAATATCACGAGAATCAATCACACCACGGAGAATGCTGCTGTAGTGTGAACTGAGACCGAGATAACTGAAAATTGGGTATAACCAACCGGGAGTGCTGAAAAGCACATAGTCTGTGCCGATAATCAGTAGGACAAAGCATATAGTTATTCCGAGAATAAAGGCTATAATCTGATTTTCAGTCAACGTTGAAGCGAACAGTCCGATTGCCAGATACGCGCCTCCCATTAGCAGCAACCCGATATATCCACAGACAATTGTGCCACCATCTGGGTCGCCCAGATAGATGACAGAAATGGGAAGTCCAAGCGAAAAGAGGGCAGTAATGGCAAGTAATCCGAAACTCGCCAAGAATTTTCCAACGACCACTTCGTAGTCCCGAATCGGTAACGTCATCAGGATTTCTGCTGTGCCGATTTTCTTTTCTTCAGCCCAAAGTTTCATTGTAACAGCGGGAATGAAAAAGAGAAATATCCATGGCATTAATCCAAAAAATCCCCGCAATTCGGCTTCGTTTGCAAAGAAAAAAGTTTGAAAAAACAGCCACGAAGAGATGCCGAGGAAAAATGTAATGAAAATATACGCAATGGGTGAATTAAAATAACTTCTGAATTCTTTTTTGAAAATAGCGTTGATGTTCTGCATTGTATTCAATTTATGGTAGATTTTAGAATTAATTGGACATTATTCGCTGTAGGAGGGAACTCCGATTCCCGACTACGAGTGGCTTTGGTCGCGATTCGGAGATCGCTCCTACAAGTAAGGTGTATAATAATTTCAATAATTCACCATAGTATCGCGACGTTCAGTTATAGTAAACCGAAAACATTAGCCTTAAATTTACTCTTCTTCTGTAGAGATTTCTTCTTTTGGCAATTCTGCAGCGGGGGTGCTATCACTGCTCTGGTCAGATGTAAAATGGAGGAATACGTCTTCCAAATCAACAGATTCTTGCCGAAGTTCAACCAAGTCCCAACCGTTTTGGACAGCAGCGTTGAATAGTCCACTGGTAGCATCGTAGCCTTCTTGCACTGTCGTGACTTCATATCCTACAACACCATCATCCGTTTTGGCAGGCACAACGCCAGTGATGCCATCTAACTCTTTTAGTTTTGTGGTGATTGCCTCTTCTGAGCCTCGGATAGCAACTTGCAACTTGTCTTCACTCTGAACCTGACTTAAAAGTTCCGCCAAGGTGCCGTTCGCGACAATTTTCCCACGGTGGATAATTAGGATTCGGGTACAGGTAGCAGCTACCTCAGGCAAGATATGTGTGCTGAAGAGGACAAGTTTTTCTTTACCAATCTCTTTAATTAGATTTCTAATTTCAATAGTTTGGCTCGGATCAAGTCCAGAGGTGGGTTCATCTAAAATCAGGATAGGTGGGTCGTGGATGAGACTTTGTGCCAAGCCGACGCGTTGTCGGTAACCTTTAGAAAGTTCACCGATGTCTTTTTGAATTACGCCTTCAAGCCCACAGATATCAACGACTGTTCTTAACCGTTCTTTCCGCTGACTTTTGGGAATTTCCCGAACTTCTGCCATAAAGTTGAGATATGCAACGACTCCCATGTCTGCGTAGAGCGGTGCGCTTTCCGGGAGATACCCCACGTTTTTTCTCACTTCAATGGCATTTTCAAGGACATCATAACCAGCAACGGTAGCACTTCCAGAGTCCGCTGTAAGATAACAGGTCAAAATACGCATCGTTGTGGTTTTTCCTGCACCGTTCGGACCAATGAATCCGATAACTTCTCCAGCATGTGCATTAAATGATACCTGATCAACAGCAAGGGTCGGACCGTAAGATTTTGTTAGTTCTTTTACTTCAATCATTAAGTCTTAAGTTCTAAAATTTTCTGCGTTTTCGCGCATTGTTAACATCAATTTTGAGCCTTGAGTTCACCCCAAGTTACCGCCAGTTTTCCAGTGTGCTCAACCGCCAACGCCAGTGTATACAATTTCCTTACGTCAGCATCACTTAACGCTCCTTCAAAAATGGCAACTTCGTCAATAGCACCGGCGTACCAGATACCGCCCAAATGCTGTGTGTAGGCGATTGTCGGCTTTTGTGAGGCACCGTAAGCGATACTGATTGGATCAGGTGCTGGCGTGCTCTTTTTTAACTCACCGTCCAAGTAGATTCGGACAGACTTTTTGCTCTCAACAACCCCTACGACATGATGCCACTCGCCATCAGTGGGAAACGGCACATAAGCGGAGGGCCAATGCTTTGCTTGGTTTGCCGTGTCCGCACGAATCCAGAGACCAACATTATTGCTATCAAGCAGTTGAATGCCGTAGTTGTATTTGTCATAGATAGGATTTCGTGTGCCAAGGGTCGGCTTAATAATTGCCTCCATTGTCACAGAAGGGAAAAAGATGTCTTGACTCATTCGTATCAAATCAGTAACACCGTCAAAATCTAAAGCCTCACCGCTAAACCCATCGATTTGGTCGGGTTTGCCGGTGATGGTTCCGTTGTTCTCCCCGAAAACATCTTCAACTTTATTCGCTTGAATGGTGTCTTTGTCAAAGGTCCAAAGTGCCACAAGCCCCATTTTTGCTCTTGGGTCCTCTGCCTCTACAGGCTGAATCACCGTGAAAGGAATTACTAAACCGACTAAAAGCAGAAAATAGACAAACAACTTCACTTTCATGAATCATCCCTCCTTAGATTCTGATTTCCTTACTAAGCAATTATACGTATCTTTAAATCCAATAATACCCTCGCCAAAAAAGGTTAAACAAATGGGCAAATGTCCATAAAGTATAGAGATGCAGTTGGTGAAAAGGATTCTACCAACATCCTACAAGGATAAATACTTTAAAAGAATAACATGAAATTCTGGCAATGTCAAGAAAATTGAAAGAGTAGGTTGTGTAAAGTTTTTGGTTATTAAACCGAATATATTTTGTAGGAGGGAACTCCGATTCCCGACAGTTCGCGATTCGGAGATCGCTCCTCCAAAGAAATATGTCGCGGTTCGGAGATCGCTCCTCCAAAGAAATATGTCGCGATTCGGAGATCGCTCCTACTTAAAATCATACCGTACGGTATGTTTTTTCATACCGTGGTATGATTTTGAAATTGTCTATAAAACCAGTCTAAATATAGGTTTATAGGCATTTTTCTTGTTTTTAATTAAATTTTATTTTTCTCTTCTCCTCTGCATTGAAGAACGCGATTTTTCTTTTCCTGTCTATATTTTACTATAGTTTGGACAATTTATCTGCTGTTCAAGACTTGCTGATAAACTGTAAGTGTATAAAGCAAATAGTGGACACCTTTCGCCCCGCTGGGGCTTTAGACTGAGGCAATTACCTTCTCTATACACCTTTCGCCCCGCTGGGGCTAAGTGTGATCTTATATTATTTATATGTTTCTGCGATTTTGTTGGTTGAAAGAACTCGTAGAAAATACCTTTGGGCAGCCCCAGCGGGGCGGAATGTGTAAGTCCTGCTGATATTATACTTGTTTCTGTGTGGTGATCAGAAGTTTTCGTGGTTTACTGGACAATAGATATCCAATATATTTCCAATAAGTTTGCCGGAAATGTTAGCGGCATATAGTCGCGAGCTGGAGTTCGGAATCAACGACAAAAGCGCTTGGCAGAATACGCTTTTGGTATTCTACATGATGCTGCGGGTAGAGTTTACGAAACCCTTATGCATCAATTTAAGGAATTTCATTCTGTTTTTAAAGTATGTATAGCCTCGTAGAGGCGGTATGTTTATAGCGGACGGAGTTAACCCAATCTTGAGCCTCGTAGAGGCGGTATGTGTATAACCCTATATGTCGCTCCTACCAAATCAACGGTATGAATGCCATTAGGCATTCCCCGGAACTCAAGAAGTTAATTGCCACGTTTTCTATAAACATATCGTCCCTACGGGACTAAAGAGGTGAGTTGAACATAATACTATAAACATATCGTCCCTACGGGACTGAAGAAGGTTCCCATGTTTAGAAAATCCTTGAATTGACACCCGGGGAATGCCTAATGGCATTCATATCGTTGATTTATGGGTTTCGCTGCGCTCTACCCGACCTACAATATAAACTACGCTCTTAACCAACGGAAAGAAAAAGGCAGATATCTGAAAGATATCTGCCTATGTTAGAAATCGGTTTTTTGTTTCCTACTGTGCTAATTGTTGCTTCAAATATCCCCAGCGAGTTGTCACTTTCTCCGCAGGAGACACGGCAAGCGGCCCTTCAACCCAATGCGGATACAAAGCATGCCCTTGTGGAAAATCGGTGAGCTTCGTCATCCGACGGCTATTCAGATCATACCGATAGATATTATAGATATTCCCCGTTTCTTGATATGAAAGCAGCACTGTGTTATCATCACCCATCCACGTTAAACCGCCTACTCTCCCATATTTTCCCTCCGGTGTGGGGAGCTTGTGGACATCGCGCGCGCCCGTGGACACCTTATGAACAATAAGGCGGCGCGCTACGGGTTCCAGTTCTGTCTCATAATATATGATGTATCTACCGGAGGGGGACCAATACACATAAGCACGAAAAATGAGGGTGGCAGGGGCAGGGACGATCTGTTCTTTTCTGCCACCATCGGCATCCATGATCCAGATAGCTTCTCCATTGCGATAAACAATCCGGCTGCCGTCAGGAGACCAACTCGGAGCTTGGGTATACCCGCCTTCTACTTTGTTATTTGTCAGCGCAGTGAGTTTGTCACGTGCTAAGTCATAGACGTAAATATCTAACTCTCCCGTCCGGAGACTGTCAAAGGCGATGTGTCTACCATCTGGAGAGGGAACGGGGCTTGTACCTGTTCGATGGGGGTTCTCCATAAAGCTATGTTCATTACGTCCTGTTTCATCTATGATGAAGAACTCTCTACGCATTGTCTCCCCTGTGTTCAATTTGTTTTCCCCCCAGTCTCTTTCGAACACGATCCGTTTCCCATCAGGAAACCAGCGCGGCGTTCTATCATAACGATGCCAGGGCGTAATTCTGCGTAAGTTGCTGCCGTCATCCTCCATCGCATAGATATGATAGCTCGTATCTCCGGCGTGCTTCATTTTGCCTTGGAACACTATTTTAGCAGTGCCATTCAACGGGCAAAACAGGAAAATAGCAAGGAAGACAAACACAGATAAAAGTGTCAGGTGACTTTTTATTCTCATAGCATGACTCCTTTAGTTTAGAGTCTGCGGACTTTCATAAGAGCCCGCAGACAATAGAATCGCAAAAATTATCAATTAGGATCAGAAATAGAGATGTCCGCTGAGTCGGAGACGCGGAGTTCATCTATCTCTTTTCCGCCCTCTATGGGTTGTGCGGCGACCGTGATATCCGCTTGAACTCTATAATTACCTTCTAATAACCCGCTCCCATCATAGGAGTCGGATTTAGAGTAAGGCGCACTATCAGACGATGGGGATTTTGCCTTAAGCACACCACCTTCAAAGAGTATCCCAGGCTGGTTCCATATTCTAGCTGCCCAATTGCGTTTGTCATTTAAGCGGACAACACTATAAAACATATTAAACCCATATCTGATTCTCTCTTCACTGTAGCTTGTGATGCTTGCGGATCCAGTGACTTCTGCAGTGAGGCCGTTCCATCCGACATCTACTGATACGGACATTTGCGCCATCGTCCAGCTTCCCGTCTCTGTCTTAGAAGCTGGAGTGGTATAGACCGTCACGCTGTAGGAATCAGTATCAGAGGTGAACGCATTATTTTCCGCATCCCAAAACCAAGCAACTGCCTCTATCGTATAAGTTCTACCGAAAGGTGAACCAGCGAGCGTGCCCACGTAGACATACACGCTACTCGTGCCACTGTGCATACTCGTGGAACTATGGACACCGTCTATAGACCAGTCAATATAGTCTATGTTTTCATCCGCTGTCAGAGAAGCAGAGACGGTTGTACCTGATCCCGAATCATCACCCGAATAGACCGACATAGACGTTATTGAAGCTGCATCACTTTGATTGATAATACCGAGAAAGCATAAGGAAAGTAACATCGTTACTACGATGCCGATTGATCTGAATCTTGTCATTTGTATTTCTCCTTTATTTGACATTGGTTGTCAAAGTATCTCATGTGCATCCCTCTATACGAATTGCGTATAGAGGTCTTTCTGATTTTGACAGACCCTAAAGGAGATGTTGGCAGGAAAGAAAAGTTGCTGTCAACTGTTCCCTTTCGGGCTCGCTGGTTTCCATATTTCCATAGCAACAAGCGTGATACTTGTGTTAAAATGAAAACCAGCCCTGTCATACCTTTTCTATGGCATGGCTACGCGCTGATTGTGCTTTTGTGGAAATCAGCACTCTCGGCGCGCCCCCACTCGGGGGTTAGCGTGCCCAGGTGTAACACACGCGTTCCGTGCATTCCTAACACCTTGTGTAAAGTTTACACGACTTTACAAAAAATGCCCACTACTTTTACAAGTAATTTCTGACATTTTAGGTATTATACCACATTTACGTTTTTAATGCAACAATTTTTTACTTTTTAGACAAAATTATTTAGTTTTAAGTATTGTTTATTATATAATTTACTGGCAGTTTATATTATAGGTTGGGTTGAGGAACGAAACCCGCCGAATGCTAAAAGCGCATGAGGCGTTGATTTGGCAGCGTATTAAACGCTCATGCTGCGTTGATTTCCTACGAGAACTATAATATGAAATTAGGATATGTGTTAAGGTATTAAGGTGACTAAATTGCCATATAGTAAGTTATAGGTCTAAATCAATAATATGAATGTCTTTTGCAGAATATCAAATCAACGCCACATGCCTGTAGGCATCTGTCCAAATCAACGCCGAATGCGCTTTTGGCATTCGGCATGATTCCTCGGAGTTCCCTCCTACAGAATATATGTAAATTTAATTGTGGAATCCACTATAAGTGACACAAGATTGCCAGATAGGGAGGTTAAAAACAGAAAGGACAGGTACAAACACCTGTCCCTACTAATTTTCATAAATGCAACAGAGATACAGATTAGATAGCGGCGGGACCTCTTTCACCTGTACGGATTCTGATTGTTTCATTAATTGGGATGACAAATATTTTTCCATCCCCAATCTTACCGGTTGATGCTGCCTGTTGAACGGCATCAACGACTTTATCTACATTTTCTTCTGCGACAACGATTTCGATTTTCAACTTTGGCACAAACTCAATCGTATATTCGCTGCCACGATAGAGTTCGGTATGCCCACGGCTACGTCCGAATCCGCGAACTTCACTGACTGTCATTCCCCGGACACCGACATCGCTGAGAGCTTCCTTGACTTCCTCCAGTTTGAAGGGGCGAATAATACACTCTAATTTTATCATGGGATTTCTCCTAATACCTACGCAAATTAGATAGGATTGTCTTGGCGGATCCGGAGATTCGCCTTACGTTTATCAGGGAGCTGTGGACGGAACCAAATCCGTCTTAAAAGTGGATGCTACCTGCTTTATAGCTTCTACGACTTCATCAATAATTTCTTCTGCAACAACGATCTCAATTTTCAACTTTGGCACAAAATCAAACGCATGTTCGGTATCGCGATAGAGTTTGGTATACCTACGGCTACGTCTGAATCCGCGAACTTCACTCACTCTCATTCTCCGGACACCGACATCGCTGAGAGCTTCCTTGACTTCTTCCAGTTTGAAGGGACGAATAATACACTCTATTTTTCTCACAGGATTCTCCTAATATCAACGCAAATGAAAGAGGTATCTTTACGGATACTGAGATTCTCCGATTGTAGCGGACAGATATAAGATTCGTCTTTACAATAGACTGAGGCATCAAATTAACGCGTTTTCTTTCTATCATCTAAGATAAATGTATTTGCTGGATGTTATCCTTTGCAATACACATGAAAATCAACATTCGCGCTGATACGATGCCTCAATTTCGGGTTCTTGTCCACAATGTTCATTAGAACCTACTTCGTGATAGAAATAGGTCTAAATATCGTGATAGAGGAAGAATTCATACGGGTGTGGCCGCATGTTAATCGCGTCTACCTCATTTTCGCGTTTGTAATCAATCCAAACATCAAGTACATCTTCAGTAAAGACATCACCCTTGAGAAGATATTCATGGTCATCTTCAAGTGCATCAAGAGCATCACCGAGAGAAACTGGCGTGGATTCAATATCGTCAAGTTCCTCTGGCTCAAGGTCGTAGAGGTCTTTATCCAATGGATCACCAGGATGGATTCGATTCTGGATTCCATCAAGACCAGCCATCATTAACGCGCTAAATGCGAGATATGGGTTACATGATGGGTCTGGGGTTCGGAATTCTACCCGTTTCGCTTTTTCACTCTTAGAATATACAGGAATCCGGACGCATGCGCTTCTATTTCTTTGCGAATAAGCGATATTGACTGGTGCTTCATACCCTGGGACCAATCTTTTATAAGAATTGGTTGTTGGGGCAATGATTGCACATAATGACCGTGCATGTGCAAGTAAGCCGCCGATGTAATAAAGTGCAGTCTCACTCAGCAGTGAGTAGCCTTGCGGATCAAAAAAGACGTTCTTTCCATCTTTCCATAAACTTGTGTGCACGTGCATCCCTGAACCGTTGTCTTGGAAAAGCGGTTTCGGCATGAAAGTGGCTACCAAATTGTGAGAACGCGCAATATTTTTGATGATGTATTTATACAACGCAATTTTATCACCAGTATCTGTAAGCGTTCCATAGCGGATGTCAATTTCACCTTGTCCTGCAGTTCCGACCTCGTGGTGATGTACTTCTACATCAACGCCGGATTCTATAAGCTTAAGACAGATTTCAGAACGGATGTCTTGGAGTGTGTCTGATGGCGGAACGGGGAAATAACCCTCTTTATAGCGAGGTTTGTAACCGAGGTTCGGATTTTCTTCCCTACCGGAATTCCAACTTCCTTCAACGGAATCAACATGATAAAATCCCGAATTCTGGGTTTGCCCGTAGCGAATATCGTTCAATAGATAAAATTCTGCTTCAGGTCCCCAATAACTAATATCAGCGATACCTGTGGACTGAAGATACGCCTCCGCCTTTTGTGCAATATGCCGCACGTCGCGAGTGTAATTTTCCAAAGTAATTGGATCTTTGATATTACACGTAATACTTAACGTCGGCACTTGACAGACTGGATCAACCAGTGCTGTTGACGGATCAGGAAAGAGCAACATATCGCTCTCGTTAATGGCTTGAAAACCACGGATACTTGACCCATCAAAACCGATTCCTTCTTCAAACAGGTCTTCGCTCAATTCATCAACCATAATAGAGAAGTGCTGCCACATCCCCGGTAGGTCCATGAATTTGAGGTCAACTATCTTAATATTATTTTCTTTTGCAAGTGCAACCACCTCACTTGGTGTCATTCGCATTTCCTCCTAAGTGGATCAAATATTGTAATTATAACTCGTGATGTGTCATCATATTGGTGCACAACTTATATAATATTCCACAAGAATTCTATGGAAAACTATGCAAAGTCTATGCCAATTTTGTAACCTTGCTTCAGTTATGGCATTCTAAAACACGCCGATGACGACAGAATCACACAGAGCATAGAAAGAAGCCACGTAATTAAATATTGATAATAACGTCTCTATGAGAAAATATGTAGAAAAGGACTAAGAAATATGCTAAATTATTAGGCATAGAATTGCCCAAAATTTCAGCAGAATTACGATTCTTTCTATTTTTTTAATTCAACATCTTCAGCAAAACGACTCATTTCAGGGCCATCTTGCCCAGCATATTTATTCGCTGGTTTCAATCGGTAAGGCATACTTGATGGTGATGAAAGTTGTTCAAAGGTAAAAGCGCAAATCCGCATACCTGGATAGAGTTTGACAGGCATTCGTCCGAGATTGCCAAGTTCCAAAGTAGCGTTCCCAACCCAACCGGGATCGAACAGCCCTGCGGTGCTGTGAACGATAATACCGAGTCTACCGAGACTACTTCTCCCTTCAAGTCTCGCCATCACGTCGTCTGCTAATTCCAGTTTTTCGTGTGTAGCGGCGAGAACAAACTCACCTGGTTGCATCGTAAATGCCTCACCATCAGGCACATCAACTTCCCGCATGAGATCATCAGCATCGACCTTTTCCTTCAAATCAATAAACGGATATTTGCTATGCTCAAAAACGCGAAAGGTGTTGCCCAATCTGAAATCAATTGAACAACTTCCCCATTGTGTCTCTAAATCTGGCTCAGGGGTGATCTTAATTTTTCCTTTGCTTATATATTGACGAATATCTACATCTGATAAAATCATAATTTAATACTACCATAATTTTGCAAAGATGTCACGTTTTTTATAGTTTCGTTTTGTTCACACAAATTCGGAAGGTTGATCCTATTCTTCCCAATCTTCTGGGGCAACACTACGATAGGCATAATCAAGAAGAGTGACGGGATGCATCGCTTTCATATTTAACCCATGTTTTTGGATACCGAGTTGGATCTGGAGTAAACATCCGGGATTTCCAGTTGCGACAATATCCGCGTCAGTTTCGGCGATGTGCTCCATTTTCCGTTCCAGAATTTCCTGTGAAAGTTCTGGTTGCGTGATGTTATAAATACCCGCACTCCCACAACACCATTCGGATTCTGTCAACTCAATTAGTTCAAGTCCCGGTATCGTTTGCAAGACTTTTCGGGGTTGTGATTTCACACGTTGCCCGTGTAGGAGGTGGCACGGTTCATCGTACGTGACTCGTTGTTGAATCTCGCCTTTTGGCGGGACCATTTCAATTTCGGCTAAAAACTCACTAATATCGCGCATTTTATGGCTGAAGTGTTCCGCTTTTTTTGCGTAAACTGCATCGCTTTCCAGAAGTGCCTCATATTCCTTGAGTGTTGCGCCACAACCGGCTGAGTTGATGATAATTGCGTCTAAATTCTCGTTCTCAAACGCATCTATGTTTTGTTTAGCGAGGTCTGATGCGACATCGCGCGCGCCGTTATGTAGGTGTAGTGCACCACAGCAGGTCTGCTTGCGCGGTGTGACAACTTCGCATCCGTTTTGTGCTAACACGCGAATAGTTGCCAAATTTGTCTCAGTAAAAACCTGATTCATGATACACCCAGGAATAAAACCGACGCGAAATCGTGTCTCCCCTTCCGCTGGTGTGATGTCACGTATTGTATATTTGAGGCGGGGAGGCGGTATTTTTGGAAGTAAGGACTCCATCTTCCCAAGTTGCCCCATCAGTTTGAGAATTCCTGTTTTCTGAACTAACCAGCGAAGACCAAGTCTTTGATAGAGCCACATCAATTCAAAGATGAGGTCTAACCGTTCTTTGTTCGGTAGAATTTGCTTGAAGACGAGGTTAGTCCAAAATCGGTAACTTGCGGATCGGTGTGCGTTTTGTTCATAGATGGCGCGTGCTTGTTCAAGAAGTTCCCCGAAGTGAACACCAGAAGGACAAGCGGTCTCACAGGCACGACAATCCAAACACCGATAGATGTATTCTGCCCACTCTTCGTTAAGTGGCGTGGCATCTTGCGGTTTGAATGCACTCCCCATGAGATATAATCTTCCTCTGGGGGAATCGGTTTCTAATCCTAATTCTCGGTAAGTTGGACAGGTAGGTAGGCAAAGACCGCAGTGTGTACAGGCATCCCATTTTTTCCAACTGAAGGTCTCCATGCCGATTAGCGGTTGTGTTTGTTGGGTGGACATATAAGATATATTGCAATTAGTAGTTCGGATTTAGTCTTGTAGGTCGGGTAGAGCGCAGCGAAACCCGAAATCTATACTGCATGTTTTCCAACCATAATATGTTATTTGTGAAATCTTTCCAATATAATATGGGTAAACCAAAGCAGGACTAACACAATCAAGCCAATTGTAGCAAATATCATACCTTTGGAACTGACTGTGCCAACGAAACTTTTCTTGATATTATTCCTTCTGCTTTCGTTAATCTTATCTGCAAGCATCCGTTTTTCGTATTTTGTCAAATTTTTCTTTTGTGTAGGCAATAGGTCTGAGGGATTCCGTCTATAAATTCCGCTTTTCCATTTTCTGTATAGAATGCGAAAAACTATTACACATCCCACAGTTCCGAATAAGATGGCTACACCAATAAGCACATCTGTTATAGGGAGAAAGTTAACAGGATCGGTTGGATGAGGTCTGTCCGGTGCGGCGTATAAAGTCTCGCTTATGATGAAAACTGCATGAATTGTTTCCATTGTCACGCCCCTGCAATGATTTTTGTTATCCCTTCATTCAAACTACCGGATCGATACCCTTGTAGATCAAGTGTAACGTGGGCGTATCCGAGCGTTTTAAAGTGTGCGCTAATTTGGCTTCGCGTTTCTTGATGTTGCAATAACGAAATTTCTTCTGTGTCAAGTTCAATTCGGGCAAGTTCACCGTGATGACGAACGCGGAATTGACGAATGCCTAAATCGTAAAGGAATTGTTCTGCAGCATCAACTTGACGCAGCAATTCACGTGTGATACGCATGCCGTAAGGAAACCTTGAGGATAGACAAGCGAACGCCGGTTTATCCCATGTTGGCAAATCCCATGCTTTTGAAATTTCGCGTATCTCTGCTTTTGTGAGGTCAACATCAATCAAAGGGGCTTGGATACCCATCTGTTTCGCTGCATCCATCCCAGGACGATGGTCGCCAACATCATCTGGAATTGCTCCGTATACGATAGTTCCCACGTTGTATTTATCTGCGATTGGACGTAGTTTATCGAACAGTTCCGTCTTACAAAAGAAACATCGATTGGTCGGATTGCTCGCGTATCCTTCTAATTCTAATTCTTCGGTGTGAACCGTTTCAAAGCGGATACCTATCTGTTTAGCGATATCCTGGGCTGCTTTCATTTCTCGGATAGGATAGGAATCGGAGATTGCCGTAACAGCGAGTGCGTTATCGCCTAAGGCGTGCTGTGCTGCTTCCGCGAGAAATGTGCTATCAACGCCACCTGAGAAGGCAACAATGACTTTTTCATAGTCCCGCAGGCAATCGTAGAGTTGGTTTACTTTTGTTTGTAAAGGTATCGGTATCATTTGTTTAGTTCCAAGGGGTTATGTCAGGATGCCTGTAATTATTTGTCATAAGTCAAGTTGAGAATACATCAGTCGTTCCACACACGTTAAATCGGGCTTACAAAGCCCTCCTACAAGAGACAAAGCCCTCCTACAAGAGACAGAGCGGTTTTGGTAACATCTGTTCACATCCTAAAGTGCTATAAAGGTCTGTCAGCTTTCTGTATTTTTTCCAATTCGTCACGAAGCAATTGTCTTTTTAAACCGCTAATCCTGTCAATAAAAAGCGTTCCGTTGAGATGGTCAATTTCGTGTTGGATCACACGGGCGAGAAGTCCATCCGCTTCAATCTGAATATCTTCACTGTAGTCGTTCATTGCTTTAACGACTATCTTTTCCGGACGTTTCACATCAGCACGGAGGTCAGGGATGCTCAAACATCCCTCTTCTGCCACACTTTCACCTTCAACACTCAAAATTTCAGGATTGAACAGCATGAGCGGTTCATAGTCTGCGTCTTCTGGGTCTATATCAACAATAAGGAATCGTTTTAAAACGCCAACTTGTGTTGCTGCGAGTCCGATGCCGTGTGTAGCGTAGAGCGTCATCAACATCTCTTCAGCAAGTGTCATTTCTGCGTCAGTGATTTCCTGAACAGGTTCCGCTTTTTTACGGAGCACCGGATCACCGTAATAACGAAGTTGCAGCGGCTTTGTTTTTGGTAAGCGCGGTATTTCGTCTAAGCCCTGGTCTTCGGATTGCCTATTTTTACGTTTTCTTTTCGGTTTTGACATGCGTTAGACAATTTCTCCATTTTCTTTCGTCAGTGAAAAGTTTTATATATCTTAACATCTGTAGTGGGTTATGTCAAGTAAATTGTTGAGTAGGTGGGATAGCGGCAGTATGAAAGCAGCTTTCAGATGGCTTGTTCTTGCGTTTGGGGAACGGTTTTCAATGCATTATCAAGGTCTTCTCTGAATTGATTTTCTTGTGCCTCGTTATAGAACGAAGGTACACCGATAATGCGATAATTCCTATCTTCTGTTAGGACTCTACTGGGGAATTCTGCACAAATCTCTTGTAAAAATTCTTCTTTCCAGCGGTCACCATCAGCAATGTGTTTTCCTTTGGGTTCTATGAAAAGTTGGTAGGATAGCGCGTTGCCGCTTTTCTCGCGTAAGAACAGCACAAAATCAGGTTGGAATCCTTGTCCATCAGAGAAGTTATAGAGTGAGAAATGTCCCTCATTGCGAAGCAGATAAATGGTCTCGTAGTCTCTTTCTGTTTCCTTAATCCATCTGTCTAACAAACGCACAAACGCTCTTTCTTCGCTCGTGCCGTAGAGGGTATCAAAGGCAAACCAGTCTTTAACCGAAACAAAATGCGTGAACTGCGGGTCCTCTTTAGACTTTAAGGTATCGGGGCTGAATTCCAAACGTTTATCTGTGAAAATGGCGTTGACAAATTCTTCATGAAACTGTGTTGTGCCTTCGTATTCGGTAATCTGTTCGCGGATATCGGATTCAATTTGACCTAACAAACCGCAACATGCAGCCAGTTTTTCAGCGCGATTGATTCCTAACTCATCAACGTTTCCTTGAAGGTTAATTGTCAACCCTCCAAGATAGTCCTTAGAGGTGATAAATTCGCTCATAGATGTCAACTGTGGGAAATATCTTTTAACTGATGCATAAGTAAAAAATGGGTTGCGCGCAATCGCAGCTTTAACGATATTCATCTCAACATCTTTTACTGGCAAATTCTGCGGGTCTTCGTCAGAAACAACCGGAACGTTTTCATCCTTGAGTGCTGTAATTGTACCTCCCTGACCCGTAGCGATCTGATGTGCATAGTCCTTCTTTTTAACGCCTAAATCCTCAAAGGATTCAATATGCTGATAGTTTTTCCTAACGCGTCTGTTGAGCCAAACAACGCCTTTTTTGTAAAAGTCGGTTTCTTTGAACGAGTCTTTTAGTTTGATTTCGCGGGGAACACGATCATTATCCATCATACCCTCATCAATCAATGCAGAGCGAATTTCAGAAATGTAACGCGGGTTGTGCATGCTATGGTAATGGAGTTCTTCCAACACGCGTAGGTCATGGTCAAGGTCCTCATCAAACTTACGACGGAACTTGTCTGGGTAATCTGGTAGGCGAAAATGAAAATAGCGTGCACCGCGCCCAATAAGTTGTGCCTCAGAAATTGTCGTTGTTCCGATCTTGCCCTGTCCTGAATCACGTGTTTCATAACAGCGGACAATATCAAATAGGTTTAGCACATCCCACCCTTCATTCAGTTGTTGCACTGCAAAAATGGCGCGGATCGGATTATCTTTGTCTTCAAGCGTGTTAATCAATATCTGGTAGTTTTTTCTCTCTTCTTTACTGTTAACTGCAAGACAATAATCTTCATCAAAATCAGATTTCAGTTGTTGGCGCAACAACTCTGAACTGGTGTTATTTTCATCAAAGAAACGAAACGCGCGTTGAACAGCTGGGACATCTGATTTTCTAATACAGTCAATCTGATCTGCTGTCAATCCATCAATTAGTGTGTGAAAGTTTTTCTTGCAATCTTTTGAACGTTCAATTGATTTTTCTTTAAACAAGATAACAGGTTTTTCAAGTGGCACCTTATATTTCACGGCGACTTTTAGTTTGTATTGACTGAGAATGAGTGCTTGTAACATGCGTGACTCCGTATCCATATCGAAGTACACAAGCTCTATCTCTTTAGAGAATTTGTCTTGTCGGAAATCTATAAGGTCATAACGGTTGATTACCTTATTCCGATACTTCTCTACCATCGCATCGTTTTCGTAATCGTGCGTGGCAGTGAATTCCAATAATAGATTATCTACATTTGACTTGAAGATACGTTCTACCGTGTTCTCCCAACTTTCAAATAGTTCTTGTCCTTGTTGTGACCTTGTGCTGACGTTCATGTGATGTGCTTCATCTGCTAACAACACGATTTGTTGTTCAGCGAAATTTTCATAAGTTAGGGCATTCTCTTTTTGCGATGTCATATCCGTGTGGAGTTGCTGAATCGTTGTGAAACAGATATTGATGTCGTTTTCGTTGACTCCGTCAAAATTGTCTACCTCTGTCACTGCTACTTTTCTTCCGTCAATATGTATGTTCTCACTAAAGAGGTATTTTGTGGCGCGTGGGTTGAGGAAGTTGTCTCTTGTCTTTTCTATGATGTTGGTAGAGTTTACGAAAAAGAGGAAGTTGCGGTAACCTTTTTCATAGAGGTAGAGGATTAAGCCTGCCATGATAAGCGTTTTGCCACTGCCGGTTGCCATGTTGAATAGAAAATGTAGCGGCGCACCTTCACCAGGGAAGTTATTTTCAAAACAGAGGAGGAACCGTGCAAACGCTTCTTTTTGATAGTCACGGAGTTCAAAAGCGGGATTAAGATTATCGGTGAGATGTTGTGGGATTTCGGTGTTTTGGATGGTCCGTTTTCCGAACTCCTCTAATATGAGATCGTATAAAAATTTTTCTGACATAAAAGTAATTGTGTTGTAGCACAAACTTTAGTTTGTGCATTTTCAACGCAAACTAAAAGTTTGCGCTACGGTAAGAGCCCTTGTCTGTAATAACTCCACTGCCACTTTTCCCAGTCTTCCACCAAGCCAGCCTTAACAGGATTATTAAGAACATAACTTATAATCCGTTTCAATTCGCCTGAATTTCGCACACAATGATCGTAACTTTCATGCTGCCAGAATGTGCCGCTTCGCCCTAATATGTGATTAGCTTTTCTTGCTGTATAACCTTTGAGTGATTGCATAATGGAAGAAAGTGTATGGTAGCACAAACTTTTAGTTTGTGCATCATTATTATTGGCAGGCAAACCGACAGTTTGCGCTACATCCGAGGATTGTATTGGAAGTGGTGTAAAGACAATATGAACGTGATTTACCATGATACAGTAAGCGTCCAAGCGATACGCTTTTCCATCTAAATGGTGCATACTATCCGCCACTTGTTTAGCAATCCGATCATCTTTGAGCCATACAGGTCCATTTTGTGCATCATCTAACGTTTTTTCAAATTTTCTGAACCACTGCTGTTCCCATTCACGTTTTTGCTCAATTGTCTCACCGTCTGTTGTTGCCAAACGAGAGTTTTTTTGCAGCTTGAGGAAATGGGATTTTTCTGCTTTCCACTGCTTCAGGACATTCCGTGGTAAGGAACCCGCGAGGTGGAACGTGACAAAGAAAGTTGCTCCTGGTGGTTGTATATGCGGCAAGTTGCGACGGTAGAAAGGTTTGTAGTCAAAGTGATTCACTATTCATCCGAAATTGTAGCACAAACTTTTAGTTTGCGCTACGAAGACTCTTCACCGAGTATCAAGTCGTTCCAATCGGGGAATTTCCCGTCTTCAAGAATCTTCAGTATTGAGTCCCGACATAAGTTCTGGGCGTTTGTTATGAACTCTTGTGCTACATTCTCCGCTTTCTTGGACAGTTTCCCTGTATGAACAACCTTGGAACGCCAATCATATATTGTTTTAAATTCCTTCATTAATTCTTCTCGATGTGCCTTATCTTTTCCCAAGTGCCAAGCAGCATGAAGACTAAATCTAAAACGTATTTCACGGTTGTAATCTGTCTCTGATAAATAGAGAGCTTCAAAGGCTATTCCTAAGTCAATAATCTTATCAACTGCAGTTTGTGATGTTTTGGACTTTATCCATCTATCAATCGGTATCTGCAATTTTTCCCGAGTGTCTTTATTTAGTTTGGCCAAGTTTTCATAAAGACGTTTAATTTGGGGTATCTGAGTCTCCGAGATTCCGTTGGAACTGACAGGTTCGTTTGGTAAAACGCACCTTGCAGTAGGAACTAAACCAGTACCTCTTACACTATATATTTCATCAGTATCTATGTATCCCCAGGTGAGAATAGACTCACATGGGAAATTACAAGTTAAGGATATAGCTTGGCAAAATATATCTACATCAAAATCTGGATACTCTGTGCTTTTGATTTTAATTTGAAATGGATATGCATCTTTCACAGGACTAATAGACTTAGACCCATCAGAGTTAACAGTAGGATCACCAAATTTAGGTGCGATGAATAGAGGGGACACCTCACAATCAATTACTATAATTGTCTTCAGACTAAAAATGCCTGGGTGTGACCGAAGCATTAAACTGCTAAATCCACCAGCAAACAAGTAAGGAGGTAACTTTTGAGGCACATTAGGAAGACAAACAAATCGTATTCCTTCACAGATTTGTATTTCTGTTAACTTATGTATGTCTTGAATTTTGGTAGTAGGTCCTTGAAGAAGTATAATCCGTTTAAATGATCCTTTGGTTTCTGAAACGGTTTTTTCAAAAGCCTCTAACGCTCTTTTTACTTTGCTTGCAAGAGCAATTTGCAAGAGTTTTGTTAACAACATCTCAACGGGCTGCCCAGACAGACTTCCCCCGTTACCTATGCCATAACTGGCAGGTTGTATCAAGTTTTCTTCTTTATTTATATAATCTTTTAAATGCACATTTATGAAATCCAGGAGTTTTGACTTTATAACTTCATTTTGTATATCAAGATGATAAAATGACATCTGACTGGCCAAATCAGGTCGATAGTGTTTCCGAAGAGATTGGAGATTTTCTTTATAAGTTTCAACAGTAATAGGTTCCACAAATTCAGCATTATTTATTTTTAAATGCACTATTGCTTCATGTAGTAATTGTTCTAATTCTTGTTTTGTTTCCAACTTCATTTTCTTATTTCCTTTCAATATGATTATTTAGTCAGAATCTCCATAAAACTTTTCATTCAACACTTTATCCTCCGCACTCACCGCAAAATCCGCATCCTCTATTTCCGAGAGATTGACATAGAGTTGATTCTTATCCAACAGTTCTACCAATAAATATTTTTGTGCTTCAAGGTCATCAATAGTTTTGAAATCGTTTATCGCTTCTTCGGGTGTTTCTGCGTTGACATACCAGTTCAGGAAAGAGTTTTTAGCGATGTCTAACCAGAGTGTGACAAGCTCTGCGGAGGATTGTGCGGCTTGGATTTTGTCCACATAAACCTGGTTGTATTGCATGAGTTCGCAATAGATGAAATCACCACCACCTCGCCAATTGATGGATTCAGATATTCCCCCTTGTTCTCCTCTAATTACTTTGTCAAGACGTTCAACGGGGATAGTTTTGACGTAATCCATTTGCTCAATTCCGATGTATTGTCTACCCATCTTGTGGGCAACAGCAGCAGTTGTACCAGAACCTAAATGATAATCTAAAATAATATCTTCTTCCATTGTGGTATATTCAATTATACGCTGCATGAGAAGTTCATTTTTAGGAAAAGAGAATACTTTTCTTCCAAAGAGTTCTAAAATTTCATCAGTCCCTTCACTGGTTATCATACTATTTAGTAATTCATCCATTGCTTGATTGAGAAAAGCTGATGAGACTGACGCTTTATCATAATCTTCACCTTTTTTCTCAATTTCTTCAGATTTAAAAACTCGCATTGCTGGTTGTTTTATATTTAGAAAGTCATAGTCACCAGGAAAAACAATTTTTCCTTGATCATAGTTTTCCTGAAAAGATTCTTTGGGAAAACCCCAACAACGATCAGGGTTTACAGGAAATTCTTGTCCATTTTTCGGATTAATCAGAGTGTAATTGCAATTTGGACGATCATTAATTGTAGCTTGAACTGTAATGTCACTTAATCTCCATTCATCATTTGGATAGTCAGGTGACTGATGATATTTGCGTGAAATAGTTCGTTGGAATAGATCTACATTTTTTGATGCTTTGTTAGTATACATCAACATCCAGTCAAAATCCTGTGATAGATTGTATGGAACGTTATTTCTTCCATGGCGTGTTTTTCTCGGGACAGTTGCGATGAAGTTGTCGTATCCAAATATATCATCAGCAACGATTTTCAAATAGTGCATTTCGTGATCATCAATATGAATAAAGATTATGCCATCATCCTTTAACAAGGAACGTGAAATTTCCAACCGATTTTTCATAAACGTCAACCAACTGGAATGATTAAAATTGTTGTTATATCCGAAACTATCACTTCCAGTATTATACGGAGGATCAATGTAAATCAGTTTGACTTGTCCACGGAACTGCTGTTTGAGGGTGTGGAGTGCGATGAGGTTATTACCCTTGATGATAAGGTTTTCGCGGACCGTGCCGTTGTCATCCCGTTGAATTTCTGTTACCTCTTGTTCACCTGCGGCGGTGTGACGTTTCCAGTTGGTAAGCACTTTCGGATCAAACATCCGATTGATTTCGTCTTGTGCAAGGATTTCGTTGAAGAATATCTCTTTGCGTTTTTCTTCTTCCTTTGTCTGTCCACCTTCAAGCACACAATCTTTGTAGGGCCAAACGAGTGATACTTCGCCGCGTTCGCGCAGAAATTTACCGTCAATGTTCAAACCGATTTTGTTGCGGAATTGGGTGTAGGAATTGGCAAGGAAGTTTTTTGCGGTGATGTAGTCAATGAAGGTGTTGTGGTTAAAAACCCAATGTCCGTCAATTTCGTCAAAGAAGGTTTCTTTTATTTCTGGGTCGGACAGCAACAATTTGATGAGGTTGTGGTCAAGTTGCCATGCGTGGTCTTTGACTGCGGCGGGGAGGAGTTCGTCTGATTCGTCAACAAAGTCGGGATTGGTTTTGAGGAGTGCGATTAGTTTTTCGTTGAAGTTTT
The DNA here is from genome assembly GCA_028824685.1 of Candidatus Poribacteria bacterium. GTDB lineage: Bacteria > Poribacteria > WGA-4E > WGA-4E > WGA-3G > MSPOR6. Next base: position 87,932 of record JAPPCZ010000034.1, on the reverse strand, counting down.
GTTTTGGCATAAATGTAGTATCTTTCACAGTCCACCTGTGTTTTACTCAGGAAATATCACGCGATCATAAATTTCATGCAGAGGGAGTTCAGATTGGATTGAAATAAGTGATAGGCGTTCTTCAAGGTTTTGAAAATCGGTGAGAATCCAATTGTTCTCTTGCCTGCTGAAGCGTTCAACACAAATTTTGTCTTGTGCAACAAGGACGTATTCCTGTAAAGATGGAAGCTCTCGGTAGTGCATAAATTTTTCACCGCGGTCATAAGCCTCTGTTGAAGGTGACAAAACTTCTATAAGAATAATCGGATTGAGGAGTATATCAAAGACATCGTCTTCAAAACGTGGTTCTTCACAAACGACAACAACATCGGGGTAGAAATAGGATGAAGTGCTGGGTGTGCTTACCCGCATTTCGTTTGCATAAGTTTCGCAGCCTCGACCCTTTAAATTGATATGGAGCATGGTGGATATATTCATCGTAATAAGATTATGCGCGCGACTTGCCCCGGACATTGCGATTATTTTACCCTTAACGTATTCACTTCTAACCGTTTCTGCGTCAGGTATCGCTTTGCGTTCTAAAGTAATATATTCTTCAGGTGTGAGGTATGTTTGTGCTGCAGAAGTTGCCATGGGTTCCTCCGGTGATTCAATGATAATTTGATTATAGCGTAACCGGTAGTATGTGTCAAGGTGGGTGTGTAAAGTTTTTGTAGAAACAGTGATATGTAAAGAGCAGAGCCATTCAATTCTCCAATAATTCCCACCTTTACCGAAATGCAAAATAACACGTCAACACCCAACTTTTCCTGCAAACTTATTGTCTATATATTGGATATCTATTGTTCCGAATACCACAAAAACTGCTGACCATCACCAATAACCGAGTATAATATCAATATGAAAACACAACCACACCCCAAACACAAATACAGCCAGCACACAAATCTAAACTAAAACAAAAACGAGAGAATGTTGCTCAAAATTATACCAATTTAGCCATAATATTGAAAAATCGTGAAAGTTGTCCAAGTCATAATTGCAAAAAAAGTGCAACAACGGAAAAATCGCTCTAAACCTAATAACATACTGGGTTTAGAGCGATTTTCAAAAGTATACCGTGGTATAAAAAAGTATACCGTACGGTATACTTTCAGTTGTAACGAATTCCAATCGCAGGAATGGCAATCACCGCGATCACGACCTTACACCATTTCTCAAAAATAACTTCTTTTAAAGAATAAACCGTTTGTAGTCGCGCAATTCATTGCGCCTCTTACATTCAGAACGGTAGGTGCGGTTTCCTAACCAATTCAGAATACCATACGCGTATTCTGACATACACATAGGCGTCAATTTAAGAACATGTATCTGTTTTTCTCGTTTGAATAACGGATTGTCTGAACCAAGATTTTCACGATCATCGGATTTCCAAGAGTGTTGACTGCTCTTTGTAGCGCAAACTTTTAGTTTGCGTCCCTTTGAAACACAAACTAAAAGTTTGTGCTACGCTAAGACAGGACAAATCCTCTAATTTACACACTAAATTGATGCCTATGGTGCGGTTTCCTAACCGCACCCCCCAAATGCCAAAAGCGCATTTGGCGTTGATTCGCGGGGCGACAGATGTACAGAAATAGTAGATTTTCACCCATTTGTCAAAAACTTTACACACCCTTTTGAGCTAATATGTGGGTGTGTGAAAAATTTGGTTGAATGTTCAAATTATACACAACGATGTTCATTTTATAGCTATATTTTCTTGCTATTGTTGACGGAATTTGCGATGGTTCTACACTGCAGATGTTTCTGCAATTGGCATCGTATTTGCTACTATTCTGATTATAAAATAATCAGTAATGAAATTACTGTTTCTTTTCTTCAAACAGGTGTGTAATATTTATCACATAAACTAAATTTATGAAACGTCTATCGGACCTTCTATTGTAGTTCGGGCACAGAGCTTATCCCTACAAAAAAGGTGTGAGGGTTCGCTAAAAACTTTACACATCTGTAATGTGTAACTTCCTTGAAATTAGCAACAATATCTGATATAATCATAATATCAGTTTCCCAACGATAAAAGAAAAGCAATCATCGGATTAGAAAACTCAGGAGACAACATCATGAATCGCTTTGAAAGAAAACAACGTTCACTGAATGCCTGCCTGATTGCCGGGATTATACATCTCTGCTTCGCACTTGTCTTAACCATTTTCTATTATACACGAGTTGCTTATTACTCTGAAGATGTTGTCGGCGTGGAATTTATAGATATGAAGGACCCGACAAAACAGAGGCGCCAACTTAAACGGCCTCCCCCCAAACAGTTGCATACCCCAAAACAGACGAAATCATCGGCTTCAGGACAGCCGAGACATGTAGCCTTAGCTGCTTCTTCCAATTTATTTGATGAAACCGTTCGCCCTTCTGAAAAGGTGCTGATGCATAGTGCTACAGAAGAGGTATCAAAAACAGCGACAGAGTTACCTGAGTTGACAACACAAGCGGAGCAGTTGAATAGTCGAACATCAGCGCTTGCCAAAACTGTAACAAGTCCCTTTGAAATAACATCTGGCGCGGGAAAAGAGAGTCTGCGGCAACGAGTCAAAGGCGATGGTGAAAGCGGATTTAACAGACTTGAATCAACGGGAACTGCCGAAATTGCTATCGGTGAGGGGATTGGACAGGGAGGAGATGATGAAAGTGGGAAGGGGAAAGGAAAAGGCAACAAGGACACTCCCAACCCATTTGCCGAAGCACTCAAACAGATTGCAGACCATATTATCGCTACTCGGACACTTGATAAAGTCAATGTTGTCTTTGTACTTGATACAAGTAAAAGCATGGGCGATAACATTCAACAGGTTGCCGAAAACCTATTTAGTATGACAGATGCATTTGATCTTGTTAACATAGAATATCATTTAGGCATGTCCGAATTCAGTGTTCGGGAACGTGGACAAGAACTTGAAACCCGCGCGCTTGCACCTGATGTAGGTTATCTCCGTCGTCGCATGCAAAAAGTAAAACTGAGTGGAGATGAAAATGCACTTGACGCGATTATAGACACGTTGAACTATATGGATTTTCACGCTGATGCTGACAGACACTTAATCTTGGTTACGGATGAACCCGCAACAACAAGTATGAGAGAGAAAAATGCTTCCGAAACGGTGCGAACAAAAGTGATTGATCAGTCTCAAATAGAAGATATTCATGTTAACGTCCTCGGATTCAATGAACCTTTTCAACATGAATTAGCTACAATTACAGGCGGCGTATGGACAGAAATTCCCGGAAGTGCCTATAATCCGGCTGCGCTCCCCGCTAATCGCGCTGGTAACCAAAAGTTTCTCAAAGTATTCCGAGATATTGCAACTGATATTCGGCGCAGCGGTGCCAAATTGCATTTCAGTCTTGATTTACAGTTTGATGTGCTTTTTGAAGAAGGTGATATACCTATAAACAAAATACAACAGGAATTTGATGAGAAGGAACTTGGATTGAAAACGGATGCTTTCACCGCCGGGTATACAACGGTTTTAGAAAAACAGAACAGTGATATGCTGATAATTACGGACTACGACAATGGGCGAATATATGCCATGCGCAAAGTACAAAATAAATTAAAAGTTTATGCAGGTGAATATCCAGAACACTGGAGTCTAAATCCACATCTTATAGCTCGAACAAAGCAATCCGCTAATAAATGGACATTTACTAACCAAAAGAGCCACCAGATTTACACGATCCGTAGAGATCAAGATAGTCTTAAAGTTTCTATTGGGGCACAACCAGGAGGTGCTGCAAGTCGCAGCGAACAACCGATCGTTGATGTCTTAGTGATGTTAGACTATAGCAGAAGTATGGGTGGAAAGTCGCAAGCAATCATGCTTGGATTAAGCACGCTCATAGGGAGATTATCAATATTTCCGCTAAAATATCGAATTGGGCTTATCCGTTTTGCTGAAGCAAAAGATGCTATTAAGGCGGTTGATGGTGCTGTCGTATCTCAGATGCCGCTCAACGAAGTTTTGATAAAAAGTCTTATGGAAGACCCGTTTGGTGGAGATGAACATCTTATTGATGCGATTGTTGAAGGGCTGCCTGAGGTAAAATTTAGCCCTTACGCAAGGCGATTTCTGCTTATTTTAACTGATGAACCTACAACCGGAAAATATCCTGCGGAGCAAGCACTGGAATTATGTCAATCGTTAGGCATTACCGCCTATGTGGTGGGACATCCAGACCCCAACGATTTTCAAACAATTCTTGCTAAACAAACCGAAGGAATCTTTTTTCCTATGCCGAGACATTTGGAGAAGGCATATCCAAATCAATAAAATGACGAAAAGAGGAAATTTATGACAACATCAACAAGCACGCAACAACACAGAGAGATCGCAGCAGAAGAGGGTCCTGTGTCCGTTGCGATTGTCACAGTAAGCGATTCACGCACACCAGAAACAGACACAAATGCTGCTTTTCTCCGTGAACAACTTGAGGTAGAGGGAAACAGCGTAACTGCCTATCAAATTATAAAAGATGAACCCGATCAAGTTTCTAATGTATTGGATAAAATGGCTGAAACTGATGCACAGGTAGTCATATTCAACGGTGGAACTGGCATCGCACCGAGAGACACTACTTTTGACGTGCTTAATCGCAAATTAGAAAAAACGTTACCGGGATTTGGTGAACTCTTTCGGATGTTCAGTTATGACCAAGTCGGAGCTGCTGCAATGTTATCGCGCGCCACTGCAGGAGTCTATCGTGGGAAAGTGGTTATATCTACACCGGGTTCAAATGCTGCTGTACGGTTGGCATGGGAAAAGCTGATTGGACCAGAATTGCAACATTTGGCATGGGAGGTCGGACGTTAAAGCACCTCGCGGGTAAAAGTATACACCCCCCTCAACCACGACCCGTAATAGATACCATTCGCATAACAGAAATACAGCACCTTCAAACCAATGATGCAAATCAAACAGAAGGATAATAACGCAATCAAGCAATAGTCCCACTTATCCATCTGTGAAGTGCGTAAGGATGTTCGTTGTGTCGCTGTATCAGGAGAAAATCCACGACTTTCAACTGATTCGCCAAGGTTAGTCGCATGCCGAATGTTACCCGCCAAGATAGGACGGAAACTATTGATAACGCCTCGCACAGTGGCAAACAGATTGAACTGTAAGTAGCGGAATCCGCGCAGTCTTTGTGACCGAATAACAGCAACGGCTTCACCGGCAATCACAGGAATAAAATGCAGCGCAGTTGTGACCATAAATGCGAGTGCGCCGGGTACACGCAATTGTCCCAACGCGAGAAGTAGGTCGCGCGGTTGTGTGCTCCACACAATATAACAACCAATCACAAGCGTAGTATTAAATCGAAGCGATTGAATAATACCGTGAAACAACCCCTCCCGATAGATTCTAATGCCGCCAGTCCACTCCCCAATGAACGGAAACTCCACTGGAACAAGCGTTATCAAAACTGTACGAGGAAATGCGTTGTAGAACATTCCTTGACTGTAAATCAATCCCCACGTTGTGAAAATGAGGAAAATGAATAGCAATCGGATTTGTCTTAAGGTCGGCTTTGAAATTGCGATTAACACAAGGCTGGCAAGGAAACATGTCAGCAGGGCGGTTGGGCTATCCAGCAAAATGACAAGGCAACCACAAACCATCATGATGAGTATTTTGGTGCGGGATTCCAGCTTTGTACTGCGTATAGCCATTTTCTTATTTCCATCTTGTAGATGATAATTCGGTGTATAGGTTTTCAAAATGCAAGCGAGGCATTTTCGAGCAATTCCTTGTTAGAAAAAGCTGCATAAGGTGTTCCGTCAAAAATCAATTCACCCTCACTTAATACGAAAACACGATCTGCATATTTCAAGGTGAGTTCTGTGTTATGTGTTGCGAAAATCAGGGTTTTATTTTCTTGACGGATTTGATCGCAGAGTTCGTCCATCATGAGTTGAAGATGTTGGGCATCTTGACCAGTTGTCGGTTCATCAAGCAGAAATATGTCGGGATGCAGCGAAAAGGTTGCAGCAACAGCAACGCGTTGCCGTTGTCCGCGTGACAATGAATACGGTGCTTCTTCAGCAAAATTTGTTAATCTAAATTGTGCCAAAGTATCAACTACTACGGTTTGGAGGATGTCAGGTTTCAACTTCAGATTTTTGGGACCAAATTCCACCTCACTCTTGACGGTCTCTGCCTGTAACAACAGATCAGGATTCTGAAAGACAATCCCAACCTTTCCTGCCAACTGATGCAGTTTCTTACGTTTAGACGTTTTTCCATCAATGATAATTTGTCCTGATGAAGGTTGAAGCAAGCCTCCAATAAGATGAAGTAACGTTGTTTTGCCAGACCCATTTGCTCCCATAATCGCAATAATCTCTCCTCGCGACACTTCACAAGAGATAGTCTTCACAGCATTCTCATCACTGTTTGGATAACAAAAACTAATATCTTTAACGCTAAGGAGAGGATGGTGCGGCGTTGTGTTTATGGAAGGTTTTGGGTGGACAGAACTTGGTGGGCTATCAGTGTCTGGCACTTCCACACCTAAATTGCGAAAGATTGAAGTGTCTTGAAATGCTTCAGTTTTTGGCAAATTTAAACAGAATTCTCCATCGTTCATGAGCCAAACAAGGTTACACAATGGTGCTACTTCTTTAACACGATGCGTTGTCAACACAACTGTAATACCGATTTCAGTGTTGAGTTGTTTGACAATGTTAAGGATGTCCCATGTTGCCCGTGGGTCAAGATGGCTTGTCGGTTCGTCAAGAAGCAAAACTTTCGGTTGCATCGCACAGATAGAGGCGAGTGCCACACGCTGCTTTTCGCCACCTGAAAGTTCTGCGATCCGCCTATCCTCAAACCCTGTCAAGCCTACCTGTTCTAAAGCTAAAGTTATCCGTTCTTTGATCTTTTCGGGTGGAAAGCAAAGGTTTTCAAGCCCAAAAGCGATTTCGTCTTCTACCAGTGTGCAAAAAAGTTGATCGTCGGGATTTTGGAAGAGGAGAGCGACCTGTTGACACGTTACTGCAAGCGGTTGAAAGGCAACGTTTTCATCATTTATACGAACAGAACCCGTTAGTGTTCCAGAAGAAGCATGCGGGATCAAACCGTTCATGGCTCGTAATAACGTGGTTTTACCGCAACCTGTTGGTCCGGTTAGTAGCACAAAATCACTGGGGGAAACTTCGGCATTGATGCCGTGAAGTGTGGGTATTTCACGACTCGGGTAGGTATAAGAGAGATTTTCAATCTGAATTGGCACCATAATAAAATACGATTGCCATCAGTTATGTTGCAATTCTTCAATTTGTATCGGCACAGAACCGAAGAGTTGCTCTATATGTCGGGTGACCGATTCTTGGAAAGCATCAAAGGCTTCCTGAATGTTCTGTTTAAAATCATCGTGGAGTTGTGCCTGTTGTGCGTGGACACGTTCAAAGAGATTACTAAGATAGGTTTGTAATTCACCCAAACGTTCACTTTGGGCTTTTGCAAAAGCAGCAACTGCTTCCTTGAAAGCAGTCAATTCCGCCTCTAAATATTCCTTGAACATAGATTTTTGGAAATTTTCAAGCGCACTATGGGCAGCGTAGCGAAAATCTTTGTGTATAGATTCGTATTCTGTTTTTACTCTTGCACAAAGTTTTTTCGTATATTTCTGAATTTCACTCATTCGGTCACCTTGCGCGTGTGCAAATTGCGAAATCTGAGCTTTAAATGAATCCATCTCTCCTGATAAAAACGTCCTAAAATCTTCGACTGCGACAGTATGACGGGTAATTTTTTCCAGATGATACCCCATTATTGCTAATCGGACTGCCTCAGGAAACATTCGGCGATGATTTTTAAGCACTTTCACCAAAAATTTGGTATATTCCAATCCCTGTTTGGAGAAAATTTGCAGTTGAATTGATCGGAAAAATGCGCGCACTTCCTCTTTTTGAATAGATCTAACGTTATGTGAGGTGTGTGGCATGTGTTGAAGTAGCTTATAACAACGTGCAAAATAGTTCTTCAAAGTCGGATCGTAAAGCGTAGAAATTACACGGCGGTATTCTCCAATAAGTTGATCGCGCGGCATCTCGGGGACAAAATTCAGGGTCATGTCTGTATTGTTACCGCTTGATTCCACGAGCAGTCGGTCTTCCTGCTTTAATCGGTGCCATAGGTCTGTTTCTTTCAGAGCAGTCAACAGGCCTGCCATTGCCATCGGGATTCCCGCTTCCTGAATGAAATCTATGTGTGAATCAAACTCAGTATCCCCATCAAGACCGATAATAAACCCACCAGTAACTTCCATTCCCTTGTGCTGAATTTTCCTGATAGCCTGCAACAAGTAACTTCCTGCGTCCTCTTCTTTACTTGTATTTTGTCCTTTAGAGGTCGTAATCAGTGCTTCTTCATTAGGTGATTCAATACCGAGAAATACCATATTGAACCCCGCAACACTCATCGCATCAAGCATTTCGGGAATTTCAACGAGGTTTACACTTGCTTCGGTATAGAGCGTGAACGGAAAATCGCGTTCTTCCTGCCACTCTTTGACTGCTGGCAGTAGACGCATTGCATCGCGTTTGTTGCCGATAAAGTTGTCATCAACAACAAACATGGCACCTTCCCAACCGAGTTTGTAGAGCATCTCAAACTCAGCAAGCATCTGTTCGTTACTTTTCGTGCGTGGCACGCGTCCGAATAACTTGGTAATATCACAAAATTCGCAATTGAATGGACATCCACGAGAAAATTGCAACGCCATTGACCCGTAAGCATTTATATTAATCAGGTCGTATCGGGGTGGTGGTGTTTTTGTAATATCCGGTTTCCGCTTTTCACGATAAACTTCTTCTGCTGTTCCACTCTTAAAATCTGTCAAAAAGTCTTCAAAAACCTCTTCCACTTCGCCAAACAGGAAATGATTTACTGTGCCATCGCATTCTTCTTTAATGTTATCGTAGTAAGATGTTGGATGTGGTCCGCCTGCAATGACTGGAATGTTAGCACGATTGCATCGTTCAACAACATCATATAGCGATGCTTTTTGAACGATCATCGTTGATGTCAACACCATATCTGCCCAGTCGAGATGTGCATCTGTCAACGGTTCAATGTTCATATCAACGACTTTTAGGTCGTAATTTTGGGGAAACATTCCGGCAATCGTCAATAATCCGAGCGGAGGCATTGATGATTTTTTACCGAGGAAGTCTAAGGCGTATTTGAAACCCCAATAGGATGGCGGGAACTCAGGATAGACGAATAATGCGTTTGGCATAATATTTGTATAACTCCTTGTGGGCAACTTTCATGCCCATTTGCCAAAAAAAACCGTAAAAAGAAATTGAAATATAGATGCTCAATTAAATATGATACTACAATTACGCCTTTATGTCAAATAATTTAGGTTTGCGACCAGAGTCATTCAATTATCGTTTTTTATTTTTGAAGTCGTAAAGTCGAGATTCGGAGATCGCTAATACTTAAAATCATACCGTACGGTATGATTTTTCATACCACGGTATGATTTGTAAATTGGCTATTAGACCAGTATTTGTAAGGGTTTACAGAGGCTTTTCTTATTTTAAAGTTAAATTTATTTTTGTGTTTCTCATCTGTATAGAGGAGCACGGTTTTTCTCCTGCTGTGGATTTTTTATTTGATTAGTTTCGCGTTGTCGCCTTTGTTTTTTCATACTGATATTATGCCTGATTCTGTATAGTAATCAGAAGTTTTTATGAGATGTACGACAATAGATATCCAATATATTTACAATAAGTTCGCCGGAAAAGTAAGTGGTTTATGTAATTTTTCCGCATATTGGAGGAGCATGGATTTTAGAGTGTTGGTAGATCAAGAAATATTGGAGAATTGAATAACCCTTGGTTTGCGAAACGATATTCAACTTGCACTTTTCTATCTACTGTGTTAATTTAGATTAAAAGGAAAGGAAACATCATGCCGAAAAGACGCGAAGATACAATCACAGAACAATTAGTAAACATCCTGCGATACATGCGGCACGGATGGGAGCTGGAAACTCGAGTTAATGCTTTTTCCGAAGACAACAGCGAACTTGATGCCATTGTAATAGAGCAAGGTAGAGAACCAGTCGGAATTGAGGCAAAGTTTGCTACCACCACCAATGCCAAGAATCTCATAACACAAGCAGAAACAAGGCTTGTTCTGGAACTTGAAGCTGAATACCATGTTGTTGGGAGAACCCTAAACAACGTCATGGCAATCCTTTATCCTGAACGTTTTAAGACGATGGCAGGAAAGGATATTAATCCACAACTGCGCGCTGCGGACGATCTCCAATACAAACTTGTCAATACCGTTGGTGATACCGTAGGACACTTCCCAGAAAACGGCTGGGCAACGGGTACTGTAGGTGATATTGCAAACGCTCTCCACGTCGGTGCGATGCCGAACTCTCAACTTGAAGCGGCAGCAGAAGAGATGGAGAAAAGTATCAATAGGGCAGCTTACCTACTTGAAGATGCTATCGTGGACCATCCTGCTATTGGCAAGAAGATTGAGGCAATTCTGCACCAAGAGGTATTTTCTAAAGAGGAAAATGATACAGAAGAGAAACCGAATATCCAAACGCTTCGCATGGCAGCGTTGATTATCACCGATGCTTTTGTGTTTCAGAGTTCCCTCGCGGGTAAAACGGAGATGGAATCTGTGCGTTCACTCCGCCAACTCCTACCGATAATTGATTATGCCGATGTTGTTGAGGATTGGAATACCATTCTTAAGGTTAATTATCGCCCAATTTTTGAAGATGCTCGGAATCTCGTTGAGGCACTCGCGACGGACGATAGACTTGTTAAATATATCCTGAAACTTCTATGTGAGGCTGCAAAAGACCTTGTTGATACAGGCATCGCGCAGATTCATGAACTTGCGGGTATCGTGTTCCAAAAACTCATCACCGATAGGAAATACGTCAAGGCGAACTACACACTCCCTGAAAGCGCGGTGTTGCTCTCTACGCTTGTGATGCCTGAACTGCCGAAGGGGAAACTTCCAAAAGTTGCAGATTTCGCTTGTGGCACAGGCGCGCTGCTGAACGGTGTCTATCAACGTATCTTGTCTCTGTATGAACAAGCGGGTGGAAATGGCAGAGATATTCATCAGCGAATGTTAGAGGAGAACATTGGCGGTGTAGATATTATGCCGAATGCTACACACCTTACTGCTGCTGCGCTTGCGAGTACGTATGCAGGTGTCAAAATCGGTGGGACTCAAATAGTTACTGCCCCTTACGGTGTAATGGAAAATAAGGGTTATGCGATAGGTTCATTAGAATTGCTTGATATACCTCTATTTGACACAGAGGCTGAACAGATCGGTGGGGAGGAAAACACAGTTGTTAAACTCCGACAGACGTTCCCGCATGGTGATTTTGATATTGTGATTCAGAATCCTCCGTTTACGAAACCAGGAACAGATCAAGGTAGTAGCATACCAAAAACAACATTCCAGGGAAGTGATCGTCCAGAGGAAGATAAGAAGGCAATGCAGGCAGTGCTGCGAAGTAAAAAATCCCAAATTGCACACGGTTTGAGCGGACTTGCCTCTTACTTTGTTGATCTTGCAGATCGGAAACTTAAACACGGTGGCACCATGGGCTTCATCTTGCTAGCGACGTTTCTGGCATCATCTACTATGCAAAAATTGCGCGACATGCTGGCGACAGAATATCACAACGTAGCAGTGGTTACTATCACTGAAGAAGCATCAGAAGGTGAAGCAGCATTCTCTGCGGATACCAAAATGGCGGAATGTATCGTGGTAGCAACGAAGGGCACAGGCAAAAACAGTGGGCGAGGGAAATTCGTGTGCCTGAACCAACGCCCTCAAAGCTTATTAGAAGCAATGGAAATAGCGAAGTATGTTAACCGAAACAACAGCACACGGAGACTTGAAGATATCCCCAGTGGCGGTGATATGATTAGAATCGGAGGTGACATTGTCGGACAAATGTTAGACTGCCCACTTCCCTTTGGTAAAGGTTGGGGAGTGTCTCGCGTAAAATCAATGGCATTGATTCAATCTGTCTACGGTCTACAAAAAGGGATTATACACCTACCCCTGCAAACAACAAAGGTTAATGTGCCTATCTGTTGTGTAGAGGACATAGCCCAGGTTGGATGGCATCCAGAAAGTGTCTATGGAAAGAACGGACCATTTGATATGGTTAAAGGTGATGCTAATGGGGAAGGGTATCCTTGCCTATGGAGTTTGAAAAGTGAAACTCAGCGGTCAATGCTTGTTGACCCTGATTCAAGGGGCATTCCGCGCAGGAACGCAGAAGACAACCTTCGAAAAATCCTGACTAAAAACAGTAGAGTTCATTACAATTTGTACTTGAGATTCAATGCTAACTCAACTCTGGCACTTGTAACGGCGGCACCTTCGGTTGGAGTTAACAGGTTAACCAACGTGGCATTTGAATATCCACAGCATGAGATCGCTTTTGCTCTGTGGTGCAATTCAACATTGGGATTAATGTGTCATTGGATACATAGTGGAAAACAACAGTCGGGCCGCGGTATTCTAACACTCAAAACATTAGGGACTTTGCCTACTTTAGATGTGCGTGAACTCTCTGATGCTGCGTTAGCAAACGCTGAGGCAATTTTTGAACGTTTGAAGTATCAGCGGATGCTGCCTGTCAATGAGTGCGCGCATGACTCTGTGCGTGCGGAATTAGACCGTTGTTTATTGACTGAGGTGTTGGGAATTACAAGTGATAACGTGCTTGAGTCTATGCAGACTCTGCGCGAGATGCTTTGCGCTGAGCCGAGTATTCACGGTGGGAAAAAGTCTACATGTGATCTTGATGCGGAGTTGGTGATGCTTAAGCGGAAGGGGGTTGCTTTTCCGAGTTGGTATGGTGAGGGGTAGTGCATTTGAAAAGGATAAAAGGTTGATATTCTGCTGGATTGGCGATATAATTAAAGCGTTTGGTACTATTGGCTCTATAGCATAAACGGAGATATACCATGCAAATTGAAGATTACTTCAACTTTTTGTCAGAAGATGATATTCGTATCAAAGGCACGCGTATAGGCATAGAATCTGTTCTATACGAATATATTTACAAGAACAAAACGCCCGAGGAAATTGATCAGCGTTTCCACACGGTGACATTAGAACAAGTCTACGCTACAATACTATATTTCCTTCAAAATCAGCAAAAAGTAAGTGCTTATTTGGCAGATTATCTGGAATACTGCCGAAAGGCACGAGAGGAATATGAGAAAAATCCGCCACCCGTTGTTCTGCGACTGCGTAAGATTTTAGCAGAAAGAGAGTCGGAAAAGTATGCCGCAACATTTAGTTGAGCATCTCGCAGCAGGATACCATGTACCGGGTATTTTCACGATTAATCTCGATGTATCAATAGGATTAATTATTGAACAGTTGATTCTCATTGCTGGTGCATCGTATGAAGATGAATATATTGACCGAATTGTCTATGTCCCACTTCGATAAGAATGCGGAAGATACAAGTCAGGTCCGCATTGATAAGATTTACATCATCATTGCGGATTGTCGTTATGGTATTCATGACATCTCCAGAACGGAGTTAGATGAGGATTCAGGGTTTCCGAGATTCAATATGCCTTTGGAATTCGGTGTTTTCCTTGGGGCAAAGAAATTTAGGGTAGTCGAGCAGAAAGTAGCGGGACCTTAGTTTGACATTCTTGGATTATGCATGTTATCAAATCCGTCTCTCGTATTCGCCATGTGTTCCAACCCAAAACCAGATGAAAACCTCTTCTTCTTCACGGGCTAAAGCCCTATAGCCTCTACTCACCCGGGTTGCCCAAAGGTCTCTAACCTTTTTAAAACGGAGAGAAGGATGTCTGGGATTTTGCCGAAGGAGTTGAAATTTCTGAGGGATGCGTCTTTGGACATTCAGCGGAAGTTCTGCGTAGGCATCCCAAAAATCGTCATCAAGAATATGTTCCATACTACAATAACTTCTGTAGTTCGTCTACGTTTCGGTATTTGCCTTCTCTATAATTTTTAATAGCTTTCTCGGCAAGGTGATCCAGCCGTCCGGCTTTCACGTCTTCCTCAAATTGTTTCTCCCAAGCTTCTTCTTCGGCGATGAGTGCTTCATGAAGTTTTTTTTCGAGGGTTTTCAGGAGTACGGCTTCTGTAGGTGCCTCACACTTGACTTTTGGCACGTCTGGTATCTGTCCAAGCCAGTTCGCGCCGTTTTTTTGGATGTGGACGGTATAGGTTTCCTCAAAGACCTTGTCATGAATATCTACAGTCTTTATTTGTTCCATGAATTTTCTCCCAGAATCAAGTTACCCGAGTTTTCACATCTACACACCTGATATTGTATCAGAAACTGTCAGAAAAAAGCAACTCCTGAAAATACTATAGCAGGGTTATTTAGTTTTCGGGTTTTTGCACATTTTCATCAAGAAGTCGCGAGCTGGAACTCGCTCCTACAGAAGATAGATATTGCACAAACAACTGAAAATATGGAGAATTATAGTGGAAACCATAATTACTTGCACACGATTGTAGCGTAACCTGTTAGGTTGCGCACACTCTGCACAAACTGGAAAGTTTGTGCTACGGCACAGTCCAATAGGTCGGTTTAAGTTCTACAGACCAAAAGTGTGCATATATTTTTGTATTTCACTATAAATAGCCCTAAAAACTTGCAAATACACTTGCATATTTCAGTAGATTTATATATTTCAGTCCGACAACGTTATTGGAAACCAAAACGCAGCAAGCGTTTGCATTCACCTTGCCGCGCATGGTAAAATATTCCTACCATTTAACCCGCAAGGTTTCCATCACATGCACTCAAACCGTCACCTCATATTTCTCTGCACTTTATTTTTTTGTTTAGCAACTATGCCTGCTTTTGACGTTATTGGGCAAGATACTACTTCAGAAAAAACACCTCCTAACAACAAAACAGAGGACATTAGCACGCTACCCCTTTACAACATCGCTCAACTCAACTTTGAGGGGAATAAACATTTCAATCAGAAGAAGTTGCGCGATCTATTCAGGTGGGAGGCAAAAAAAGTATACTCTCAACAGGAAATCGTAGCGGGTTTTGAACGTATTCTTTCTGCATATCGAAAAGAGGGATTCGTGTTTGCGCTGGTATCCCAGCCAACCGTCTCCCCCATTTCTGCAAGCAATACACAGGTATCTATTAACGTAACAATCCGAGAAGGCAAACGACTGCGCATCGGGGATTTTTCGCTTATAGGAAATGAACTCTTTTCTCAATCCAAAATTCTGCGTGAACTCGGTTTACGAAAAGGGCAATTCTTCACACGAACCGCACTTGAACAAGGGATTGAGAGAATTCAACTCTTATACAGTGAACATGGGTATCCAAAAGTTGAAATTGAACCGATTATCACCAATCTTTTACCTGCGATTGGGAATATCAATTTCGCTTTGCAGATTCAAGAAGGCGAAAAAGTTAAGATAAGTAACATAAAGGTGAGCGGGCTTAAGAAAACAAAAACCGATGTGGTGCTAAGGGAAATTCCTGTTAAAACAAATGACTTTTTTGACCAGCGTAAAATTGATCAGAGTTACCATCGCTTACGGAATTTAGGGTATTTTTACCATATCCAACCAAATTTGCTGGAGGCAGGCACAACGGAGGATACAATCAACTTTCATGCAAAAGTTACTGAGGCACGAACTGGACGATTGATTGGGGTTCTTGGCTATGCGCCACCGGTGGAAGATTCAGATTCAGTGCCACAACTCACTGGAGTCGTGGAAGTGCGTGAGACAAATCTGTTAGGAACGGGACGAGATGTTAAATTTTATTGGAAATCAGGTTTACTGAAGGCATTGCGACTTGGATACAAAGAACCTTGGGTTTTGGGAAAACCGATTACGTTGGGAGTCTTGTATAGTCAACTCAAACAACGTAGTCCGATCAATGACTCAGAGTCGGAAGAACGCGCAGCAAGTATCAGCGGGAATACAAAATTTGGAAGATTTTATGAGAGTGAGGTAACCCTCGGCTATAAACGGATACATTTTGGCGGCGTAACATCTCCTTTGCCAGATTCCCTTTCTCCGTCAATAAATACCTCTCAAAACAATACACCTATTCCGATACAACGTGGCACAAAGTATAGTGTAACCGTGCGGTTAACGCGTGATTCACGGGATTATTTTCTTAATCCAACACAAGGTAGGCGCGATAGTGTTGCCGTTGAACTATCCAGAAGTGATTTTAAACTGCGAAAAGTTTGGCTTGACCTTCAACAGTATTTTCAGACATGGGAAAACCAAATAATCGCGATTGAACTGCACGGTGCAGCTGCGTGGGGCATCAACATTCCACCCACAGAACTGTTTTATTTAGGAGGCGCTACGACGCTGCGCGGATATGATGAGGATTGGTTTTCGGGACCTCGGCGCGCACATGGAAGTCTTGAATACAGATTCCTGATGGGACGAAACTCACAAATTTTCACCTTCGTTGATTTAGGGTCGGTTACTTTCATTGACCGACCTTCTGTTTTTGATAAATTACGAATAGGTTATGGATTTGGTGCAAGACTTGAATCTAAAGGCGGGATTATACAATTAGATTATGGGTTGGCAGCTGGGGATTCGGCACTACGCGGTAAAATACATGTAAAATTGGGCGCAGCGTTTTGAGGTAGTGGAGTGTCCGCTCTAAAATCATGAGTTACCAAAGAAATCGGGAATCGGAGTTCCCTCCTACAAAGACAGACCTATTTTCTGTAGGAGCGATCTCCGAATCGCGACATTTACCTATAAAATATGAGTAGACACAGCAGTGTGTGTTTCGCTTGTAAACGGGTCTCAACTTTATTGGTATTCAAACGTCTTGTTTATAGAATAGAATGTAAGAGGTGGAATGAATTGCGCGACTACAAACGTGGCAAACCTAAAAGAAACTGCATCAGAAAATCGGGTTATACCATTTCTAATTGACAAATTGTCATAACATATTGTTGGTCGGGTTGAGGAACGAAACCCGACATGACGCTATAAAAAGTCGGGTTTCGTTCCTCAACCCGACCTACGAAATAATTTCATATTATCATATAGAAATGGTATTAGAAACCCTCCTACAAGAGGATTCGCGAAATAGATCGCAGTTTAGGTTATAGTAGCGAAATTCCGTGCCTTTATCTCAAAATAATTGCAACATACCTGATTCTGTGATAATATAGTTTGACAAAGTAAAAAACGGAGGATTTGGATGACAAACAATAGTAAATTGCTCAGTTGGGTGCAAGAAGCAGCAGAACTGTGTCAACCTGATGATATTTATTGGTGCGATGGTTCTCAGGAAGAGAACGACAGATTGTGTGAACAATTGGTGCAAAATGGGACATTTGTTAGGTTGAATCCGGATAAACGACCCGGCAGTTACCTTGCTCGTTCTGATCCGGAAGACGTAGCTCGCGTTGAAGGAAGAACATTCATTTGCGCCAAAACCCCAGCTGAGGCAGGACCTACGAACAATTGGCATGACCCCGATGAAATGAAGATAACCCTAAAAGGGCTTTTTGAAGGGTGTATGAAAGGACGCACGATGTATGTTGTTCCTTTCAGTATGGGACCGCTCGGTTCGCCGATTTCACATATCGGTGTAGAAATTAGTGATTCACCTTATGTTGTTGTCAATATGCGTATTATGACGCGCATGGGCAAAGATGTGTTAGAGATTTTAGGTGAAGATGGTGATTTTGTCCCGTGTTTACACTCTGTTGGAAAGCCGCTTGAACCGGGGCAAGAAGATGTTTCCTGGCCCTGCGACCCTGATAATAAATATATTGTCCATTTTCCAGAGGAACGCTCTATCTGGTCCTACGGTAGTGGCTATGGTGGTAATGCGTTGCTCGGTAAAAAATGCTATGCACTCCGCATTGCCTCTATTATGGCGAAAAATGATGGGTGGATGGCAGAACACATGCTCATTTTGGGCTTAACCAGTCCTGAAGGTGAAAAAACCTATATCGCCGCAGCGTTCCCCAGTGCGTGTGGTAAAACAAACCTCGCTATGCTCACACCTACTATCCCAGGATGGAAGGCAGAAACTATCGGTGATGACATCGCTTGGATGAAGTTCGGTGAAGACGGACGACTTTATGCTATCAATCCTGAAGCAGGCTTTTTCGGTGTTGCGCCCGGAACGTCAATGCATACTAACCCGAATGCGATGCATACACTCGGATCAAACTCTATCTTTACAAATGCTGCGCTTACGCCAGATACAGATGTTTGGTGGGAAGAGATGACCGAAGAACCTCCCGAAACTGCCGTAAGTTGGCTCGGTGAAGAATGGCATCCTGGTGATGAAAAGACGGCAGCACACCCCAATTCCCGTTATACAACACCAGCATCGCAATGCCCTATCATTGATCCGAATTGGGAAAATCCTAACGGTGTGCCTATTTCAGCGATCCTCTTCGGAGGACGACGCGCCAGCACTGTTCCGCTTGTCTTTGAAGCGTTTAATTGGCAACACGGTACCTTTATCGGTTCTATCGCTTCCTCTGAACGCACTGCAGCAGCCGCTGGTACCGTCGGTGAACTCAGACGCGATCCGATGGCTATGCTCCCGTTCTGTGGTTACAACATGGGCGACTATTTCGCACACTGGTTAGAAATGGGAGAAAAAACTGACGCAGACAAACTCCCGCGTATCTTCTACGTCAATTGGTTCCGTAAAGATGCTGATGGTGGATGGCTCTGGCCAGGTTTTGGCGAAAACAGTCGTGTCCTTAAGTGGATTGTTGAACGTATTAGCGGAAAGAGTGAAGCAGTGGAAACACCTATCGGTTATTTACCTGCCCTTGGAGCAGTTGATACCTCCGGACTTGATGTAACCGAGGATCAGATGACGGAATTGCTGGAAGTTGATACTGAGGAATGGCTCAACGAAATTCAGTCTATTCGTGAACATTACGAACGGTTTGAGGACAAGTTACCTAAAGCCTTATCTGATGAATTAGAGGCATTAGAATCCCGCCTGCGTCAAAATCAATAACATTAAAGTAATTGAGTTGTAGGGAAAGTTCCGCGCTCTCACCCTACAACTCAAAAACTAAACTCAACCTCATTAAAATCCAATTCTACAACTAACCCACAAAATCGTAAATATCTTATAAGATAACTCTCGATTATAAATACACTTGATTAAACTTGACTTTTTATTCTAACCATTATATAATCGCCACATCAGGACTAAATTCATATACGTTGTTTCTTAGGAACTGTATGACTTGATTAGAATAAATGTGAGACTTCGTGTATTTCTTTGGAGAACTTAAATTTACTAAGAGTTGTCAGAACTTAAAATTAAAGGAAGGATATGAGCGATTTTGCTAAATTTATTCGAAATGTACCGGATTTTCCGGAACCGGGTATTTCATTTAAAGATATTACACCGCTTTTAGGAAATGGTGCTGTTTTCTATGCAGCAGTTGAGGTGTTCGCAAACTATTATAAATATAAGGTCGTTGACGTAATTGTAGGAATTGAATCGCGAGGTTTCATTTTTGCCTCTGCAGTCGCGCATCGTTTAGGTGTCGGCTTTGTGCCTGTTCGAAAAAAAGGGAAGCTACCGTATGATACATATCAAGTGACCTACGAACTTGAATATGGTAATGATACACTCACAATTCATCAAGACGCTTTTCCAAAGGGCAGCCGCGTGCTTATATGTGATGATCTCTTAGCTACCGGCGGAACCCTTGATGCAACGGTTGAACTTGTTGAAAAACTGGATGCGGAAATAGTTGGCATTGCTCTTTTGATCGAACTCACTGAACTCAACGGACGAGAAAAATTGGAAGACTTGGATATTTTTTCTCTCATTAAATATTAGCAGGTCATAGGCTACACTTTAAATAACATCTGAAAACAGCATACACTGCAATTGCCGATTCAATGGAGATTATTGTTCTGTCTACACTAAAATTGTGAGTCGTGTCAGTAGTCGGGAATCGGAGTTCCTTCCCGCCAAATCATGCAGAATACCAAACGCGCTGAATGCCAAAAAGCGCATTCATAGCGTTGATTTGGTATTCTGCCAAGCGCATTTAACGTTGATTCACAAGAGGTTTGTTCTGTAGGAGCGATCTCCGAATCGCGACCTTTACTCGCAAAATTTCGGTAGACACTACACTATTAGGGAGAGGATATGTTAGAAAAACTATTTCGTATAAAAGAGAACGGGACGAGTATTAGACGAGAGATTGTCGCAGGATGCACAACCTTTGCGACGCTCTCGTATATAATTTTTGTCCAACCCGCACTTCTTTCAATAGCAGGCATGGATAGCGGGGCAGTCATGGTTGCAACCTGCCTTGCAAGTGCTGGTGCGACTATCCTGATGGCATTCATGACCAATTACCCTATTGCACTTGCACCCGGTATGGGTATTAACGCTTATTTTGTATTTAGTGTTTGTCAGGGACTCAACATAGAATGGGAACAAGCTTTAGGCATCGTTTTTATTTCTGGTATGCTGTTCGTTATACTTTCATTTGTCGGTTTGCGTGCGGCGGTTATGAATGCCCTCCCTTCTTCACTACACAATGCTATTGCTGTCGGTATAGGATTGTTCATTGCTTTTATCGGTTTGCAGATGAGTGGTATCATTACGTTACATGGTGCTACGTTTGTTACACTCGGTAATATCCATTCAAAAGAAGTCCTAATAGCAATCTTTGGTATATTTATTATATTGACACTTATGGCTCACCGAGTAAAGGGTGCCATTCTAATGGGAATTCTCGCCACAACTGCCCTATCTTTACTCTTTGGAATTGTTAAATTCAATGGTGTCGTCTCAGCACCACCATCCATAGCGCCAACGTTTTTTAAACTAAGTTTTCCAGATATCTTTAGCAAAGTAGAGTTGATTCCAATCATATTCGTTTTCTTTTCTGTTGATATGTTTGATAGTATCGGCACCCTCACTGCCACCGGACATGAGGCAGACCTACTTGAGGATGGAAAACTCTCTAAAGGTCGACAGGCACTCTTGACAGATGCGATCGGTTCAGTAGGAGGCGCATGTCTCGGGACTTCAACGGTTACGTGTTATATTGAAAGTGCCTCCGGTATTGCTGAGGGAGGACGTACCGGACTCACTTCAGTTGTTGTTGGGCTTTTGATGTTGCTTGCTATATTTTTCTCACCGCTCATTAAAGTTGTTGGTGGGGAAATTCCATTTGATCAGGCTGTAGTAATTAATGGGAATCCTACAATAGCAACTATTCCGCTCCATCCAATTATTGGTCCTGCCTTGATAGCTGTGGGATGCTTGATGCTGAAAGACCTTATCAACATTAATTGGGACGATTTTACCGAAGCAATCCCCGCTGCGCTGACCGTGTTTATGATGCCGCTCTCTTTCAGTATTACTGAAGGAATCGCATTCGGTTTTATTTCTATTTCCTTTCTAAAGTTAGTCACTGGACGGCACAAAGAATTAAATCCACTTGTCCACTATTTCGCTGTGTTTTTCGTTGCTCGCTATATCGGTTTTGCATAATTCCTGAGACATGTTATGTGCGATGAGTAGTATACGGTTACACTGGAATGGAAGCACACGAATGATAAAAGCATAAGGAGAGTTCAATCTATATGGTTCGGATTATAATAGGGCCTGAGATAATCAAAAAAGAAGGGTTGGATCGGGTCACGAAATCACTTGTCAAACAAATCCACAGACTTACTAATGAAGAACATTGTGAAATCTTATTTCTCACTGGTGTCACAAAAGGCGATATTCATTTTTTGATGCGGCATATTCTAAGAGTATTGGATATGCCGTTGACTATAATGACGCAAGCTGACCCTGATAATATCAAAGATAGTGACGAATTAGAAATAACCATAAGAGTGACGTAATCTAAGAAACGAAAAAATAGCAGCTGCCTTGATTTTTATGACCCTCTGAATAGGTAAAAACAACAGTCAATTAATTTGGATATTTATTCAAAAAAACGCGTTAAAATTGAAATTGCGCGTTTTTTTTAAATTAATTTGACTAAATTGGTCAGGTATTATATAATTGAACATATTATGAACGATTTTAAATCCATTAGACAAATTTGGAGGCATCAAATGAGAGTTATTTTAACCTTAGGAATTGTGTTGGGTTTATTGGTTACTTCTGTTTATGCAGAAGAGACATCTGAGCAAAAAGTGAGCAGTGACTTAACCGAAGAACAGAAAGTTAAACACATCAAAATCTGCACACATAATCTTGAAAAGATTGGAAAGGCAATTCAAGCATACCATAAAGAACATGGAGATTATCCGGAATGGCTCTCGGATCTTCATCCAGAACATTTGGCAGATGCGAATGTCTTGATCTGTCCAGCAGATAAAAAAGATGGTGAAGCGATACACCCTTATACCAAAGATCCAAAAAATGCAATAAGTTATGATTATCAGTTAGCTCCAAAGTTTCGAAAAGGTGTAATGGAAACTCAAATCCTGTTTGGCGATGTCACACCGCTTGTGCGTTGTCTGCATCATAATGAGAGAACAATTACAAATACCTTAAACTTGAGTTTCGA
The DNA here is from genome assembly GCA_028824685.1 of Candidatus Poribacteria bacterium. Classification (GTDB taxonomy): domain Bacteria; phylum Poribacteria; class WGA-4E; order WGA-4E; family WGA-3G; genus MSPOR6. The sequence goes on along the minus strand of JAPPCZ010000034.1, from coordinate 65,287 downwards.
AAATAAAGTGTATCAAGCACCCTATTCGTGGCAGAATTCACCTGTCAAGATTTATGGTAGCATTGAGAATGCAGTTGAAGTGTTGGAAGCAGGATTGCAGAAAATGCCGGGTAATGCGCGTTTTTTCAGCACTTATCCTACACTTCTTAAACTCTATATGAAAGCCGAACGAAAGGAAGATGCTGAAAATCTCATAGACCGTTTCAAAACAGTCATGGATTCTAACAACGTATACCATTATTCGTACCTTGGCGATATGTTTAGAGAGATGAATCGGCACGATGAAGAGCTTCAACTCTATGAAGAACTTGAGAAACAGAAGCCGAAAAATCGTCTTGTTTTAGAAAGACTTGAGAAGATTCATAAACTACGAGGAAATGATGAATTAGCTTATGAATACCGGAAAAAGTATGTCCCAGGATTAGCGTTTCTTGGCGAGATGGTTCCTGATTTTTCGGCAACGGATCTTGATGGTGAACCAATTTCCATTGAAGCATATCGTGGAAAAGTCGTTTTAGTGGATTTCTGGGCAGTTTGGTGTGGTCCGTGTGTTGCAGAAATGCCAAACGTCAAGAAGGTTTACGAAAAATATAAGGACAAAGGGTTTGACATAATCGGGATCAGTCTTGACAATGATGAAACAAGTCTCCGTGATTATCTCAAAGGCAACGACATACCTTGGCGGCAAGTTTTCAGTGGGAAAGGATGGCAGAGTCCAGTAGCGCAACAGTATGGTATTTACTCCATTCCAAATATGTGGCTTATTGACAAAGAGGGCAAATTGATCTCTAATAAAGCCAGAGGTGAAAAGTTAGAGAGCATGGTTGTCAAAGCACTGAAGGAAGAGCCTGCAGAATAATAAACCAATATTGAAGGCGCGATTTTCTCGCGCCTTCAATATATTTTCTTCTGGACAACATTTTAAGAAAACTGTAGAATCTTTAAAGAAATGAAAATGTTATTTCTTCCTCTCTGCAGTGTCTTGTTGTTAATTGCCTGCGGTTCTGATGAAATTCATGAACTGACTGAAACGAAACCGAACTATTTCCCTGATGCTATCGGAAGTAGGTGGGTCTATCAAAACGCTGACGGATCCAAATGGACACGGGAAATTACAGACGGAAACGACTCCGAAGAAAAAGACTATCAGACCTTCACCTACATCCCTCCAGTTTCTGAAGCAGAAATCGATTTTTTAAAGTCTAAATCCTTCCGCGTTGCCCAAAATCAAATCTTTTTTGACATCGGTGAAAAGATAGATAACTATATCCAAACCGATCTCCTTACTTCAGTAAAAGATGAATTCGAAGGGTTGGAAATAAATGTGGCATTTGAACCAATTCCACTCTCTGAACTTCTCTTTTTTCAAATACCTTTAACCGCCAATTCCCAATGGGATGCTCTCGATATAAAAGTCAATGGAAACATAATGTTACAAAACCTAACTCTTCTCCAATTTCCTTTTGAGGTGCATTTCAATATCAAAGGCGAAGTAATTAGCCAAGATACCATTGAAACACCCGCAGGAAGATTTGAGAACACATTTGAAGTAAAATATAGTACAAAAATCGTGCAAACCGTTTTATCTAATGAGGAGTCAACCGTAAATAATCAAACAATTTGGTTTGTTCCACATGTCGGTATTGTAAGAATGGAAGATGAACGCGGTGTTACAGAATTGATTGAATATGTATTGAAATGAAAGTTGTTATCTTAAGTGACAATAAACCAGGGCATTATAAGCAATCTTTGGGCATTGTGGAAAAAATGACTGAATGTCAAAGGGAATGGCTTGAAATACAATTCCGTGCTAAATGGCGTGATAATCTCTTACGGATTTTTATGTCTATTTTCGGGGGCATGACCTTACCAACCACGTTAATCCGAACTCTCCTTCAATGGAGTCTAACCGCATCTACATATAATGCGATACAAAATGTCCAGGATGTAGACGTTGTTCTTTCGACTGGCTCATCTGTAGCAGCGGTCAATTTACTTCTTGGTAAAACCCTCAATACCCGAACAGTCACCTGTCGTAGGCCTTCACCTGTAGGCATTCGTCATTTTGACCTTGCAATTCTACCGATGCTTTCTTGGGAAAAAGCCAAAGGCAGAGACAATGTATGCAAAACGATCGGCGTGCCAAATCCTATTGCTCCTGATACACTCAATATATTGCGAACACAATTGCTGCAGAAACTCAATCTGTCGGACTGCCCGCGCATTGGGGTACTTGTCGGGGGGACAGATCAACACGAGACTATAACTATAGAAGATGCTGAGCGTCTGGACGAAATTTGCAAGGCAGTTACTGAGGAAATGAACGTGCAAATATTGGTGACAACATCTCGTAGGACACCATCAGATGTCACAGAATACCTGAAGTCCCAGCTGGGGCAGGCAGACTGGTGCCCACTGTTTATTGCACCTGATACGCCTTCAGAACTTGGTGACCCATATCAAGCCATTCTTGCTTTAAGTGATATACTTATCGTCACTGCAGATAGTTTTTCAATGGTATGTGAGGCTGCAAGTAGTGGGCGAAAAGTTATCGTTCTATCACTTTCACGAAAAAGCTGGAGACAACCGAAACGGTATAAAGTCTATGAGTATATGGAACAACATTCAATTGTGAAGCGGTGTACACTGGATAGGTTATCGCAACAGATAGAGGAAGCATTTGCATCAGGTTGTGATGCAAATACACCGCTCCAAGATACGAAAAAGGCAGTAGATGGGATCCGTACTCTCATGGAAGGAAATTAATGAGAGGGATTTTATAGTAAATTAACCCAAGTTGCTACCTACAAAATTTTAAATCTGCAGCACCGTTTTTAATATAGAATAGGGCATTTTTCGCAAGATTTCGTAGTGCAAACTGTTCGTTTGCGTTCCCCAGACACAATCTAAATGAAGATTAATTTATTAATTCGGTAATTTTTCATTATGCATATTCGGAACATTTTAAGGGATCTTCAGTTCTGTAGGAACGCTATGTTTATAGTAGCGCGGACGACCTCATCCCTTTAGTCCCGTAGGGACGATATGTTTGGAAGCACATCAACAAAAAATATGCCGTTCCTACGGAACTCAAGAGGCGGTGGGTAACATTTTTCTATAAACATTGCGTCCCTACGGGACTAAAGAGATTACCGAATATTTATTTAATCTTCATACAGATTGTCTACATAGGTGGCAACTTAGGTTAAATTATGTAAATAAGTCTACATATATTCTGTAGGAGCGATCTCCGAATCGCGACGAAACCATTAGTAGTCGGGAATCGGAGTTTCCCTTTTACAACTCAGATGTAAAATTAATTATAAAACCCACTATAATTGAAGAACACACAAATAGTTTGGATGGTATATTTGTGAGAAATGGCGAGGGAAAATACCTCGCCATTTTCTACTTTAGTTTTCTACTTCAGAGGCTTGCTCATCAGAATCATCCTCAACTGGAACATAATACCCTGTACCGAAGAGGTATCCGTCATGTCGGATTGCCCATGTACGTTTTTGTTCAATTTGCTCATTTTCAGGATTGGGCCACAAATAATCAATCCAAGCTCCTGTTGCAGTTGCTTGGGCGATTTTTGCTCCCAAAGTCGATCCATCATGACGTTCAACATCCTCAACAAGCCATTCAACATCTTTGAGATCTGTACCTATTAAATCTGGTCTTGGTGCGTGTGCGACAAAAATGTCGTTTTCATCAGTAATGAACACATACCACTGCCCATCAATATTTGCGGGATCATTGTGGTAAACTATAACTGCATCAAGGCCTTCTGTTTTGTAGAGGTCAATCGCTGCTTGTACTAAGGCGACTGTATACGCCTCAGGATTATCCTTTGTTGGTGTCTCTGATGGTTCAATAACATCCATCATGGAATCTACCATTTTCTTTTCACACCCAGTAATGCTAATCGCTGCAAATCCTAACATAAGCAGCATTATCAAAAAATTCTTCAATTTGTATCTCTCCATTTGTTATAAGCAATTTAATTGCTATAAAGATATTATACCCATTAATTGTATACTCTAATTCTGTGATTGTCAAATTGCCTTTTTCCTTGCAATAAATTCTATATTAGGGTAGTCTATAGGTTACAAGATGATAACTTGATAATAATCATAACCGAACCTAAATTTCATCGGAGATATATATGCCCAACCGGTTAGCGATTTCTGGCGGTACGCCTGTCAGAGATATACAAACCCACCCTTGGCCTTCCTGGCCATCAAATACATCTGATGAATGGGAATCAAAGATTGAACCGCTCCTACGCGAAGTTTACTTAAGTGGGAACGAAGGCAGCGGTGGGGCAATGATACCGCGTTTTTGTGAGCAGTATGCCCAATATTCTGGCACAAATTATGCCCTCTTTATGCCGCATGGGACAGATTCTATCAGTGCCGCTTTAGCTGGAGCGCTTGATCTTGATGGGTTCAGCGATGGTGGAGAAGTCATCGCCCCGAATTATACGTTTGTAGCGACTGCAAGTGCAGTTTTAGAACGTAACTGCACCGTAGCGTTTGTTGATGTTTGCCCTGATACGTTTACGATTGATCCTGATGCGGTAGAGGCAGCAATTTGTCCAGAAACCCGCGCGATTCTTCCAGTCCACCTTGGTGGTCATCCTGCTGATATGGGGGCATTACAAGAAATTGCGCAACGTCATCAACTCAAGATTATTGAAGATTGTGCACAAGCACACGGTGCTGAATACCAGACGAAGAAGGTTGGCAGCCTCAGCGATGTTGGCGCATTTAGTTTTCAAGCATCCAAAAATCTCACATCTGGCGAAGGTGGTATGGTTACCACAAACGACAAAGACATTCACGATAGGGTTTGTGCCTTTATGAATGTAGGTCGCGCACCCGGCGGTGCAAGATGGGAATATCCTCGACTCGGATGGAACTACCGCCCCTCTGAATACCTTGCTGCGATACTGTCGGTAAGATTGGAACTTTTGGAAGAACAAACAAACCTTAGAAATCGGAATGCTTCCTACCTTTCCAACGCATTAGAAGCCATAGCCGGCATTACACCGCCAGAACTTGCTAAATGGGTTACAAAACACGGCTACCATCTATACTGTATGAAGTATAACCCGGAAGGTTTCGGTGGAAAATCACGACAAGAGTTTGTCAATGCATTGTCAGCAGAAGGAATACCGTGTTCTATCGGTTACCGTTCTCCGCTTTCGGAGGAACCGGGAATGGCACACGTTGCCGAGAAATATCCACATCTCATCCGTTCATTACCATGTCCAAATGCAGAATTAGTTTGTGAACAGAGCGTATGGCTTTTCCAAAATCTTCTTCTCGGTTCTGAATCGGATATGGATCAAGTGGTAGACGCAATCACTAAAATTCATCGGGCATGGAACTAACCCGTCTACACAGATGCAATCACAAGTTAGTAAACCGCTCCTCGTCTACGATAACGACTGCGATTTTTGTCGATACTGGATTGCACAGTGGCAACACGTTACGCAAGATCGTATAGACTATGCCCCCTACCAAGAAGTGGCTCAGCAATTCCCAGAGATTCCACTTTCTGCATTTCAATCCTCAGTGCAGTTAATTTTAGATAACGGACAGGTTTTTTCTGGTGCGGAGGCAGTCTCACGCGCCCTAAATAACCGATTTTTCTTCTGGTGCTACTATAACCTACCGGGGTTTGGACGTTTTTCTGAAGCAGTCTATCGGTTTGTGGCAAAGTACCGTCCGTTCTTCTCGGTAATGACCCGTTGGCTATGGGGAACGCACACTGAAAGAACAACATTCGTTTTTTCGCGTTGGATATTTCTACGAGGACTTGGTTGTATCTACTTAATTGCATTTATTTCTTTGTGGGTACAGATTCAGGGACTCGTTGGAAGCAACGGGATTTTACCTGTAAGTGACTACTTAGCCGCTGTTCACCAACAGATTGGAGCAAAGGGTTATCACCTTGTTCCCACCTTTTTTTGGTTCAATTCAACAGATTTGTTTCTCCATCTTATATGTGCTGGCGGAGTTATCCTATCTTTAGTCTTAATCACAGGCTTTTTCCCAACTATTAGTCTAATCGGTTTATGGGGATTTTATCTCTCCCTTGTAGCGGTTGGACAAGTCTTTCTTAGTTTCCAATGGGATGTTCTGCTTCTTGAAGCAGGATTTTTGGCAATCTTTTTCGCACCTTTCAAAATACGTGATACATTCACACGTGCGTCCGAACCCTCCGCTGCGTCTTTGTTTCTATTGCGCTGGCTTCTATTCCGCTTGATGTTTGCCTCTGGGTTTGTCAAACTTGCAAGTGATGAGGTATGGCGCAACCTAACCGCACTAAACTTCCATTATGAAACGCAACCGTTGCCAACATGGATAGGATGGTATGCCCATCAATTGCCCGAGTGGTTCCACAAAATATCAGTCATCGGCATGTTTGTTATTGAATTAGGAGTCCCCTTCTTAATCTTTGCCCCACGTCGTTTACGAACTGTAGGGTGTATTGGGTTGGTCGGTCTTCAAGTACTGATTTTGCTAACAGGAAATTACTGCTTTTTTAATTTGTTGACTATAGTGCTTTGTTTGCTTTTGATTGACGATGTAACATGGAAATCTCTGCTACCAAAACGTTTCATGCCAAGGTTTGACACTGTTAAATTTTCGCCTCGTAGAATTAGTAAAATTTGCTTTGCGGCTGTAGCGATAATTCTTTTTTTAACGAGTAGTATTATATTTGGGAGACAATTATTTAGAGAAGCGAAGCTGCCAGAACTTGCATGGATTAGACCGTTTGGGAGTGTAAACACTTACGGTCTGTTTGCAGACATGACTGAATCGCGACCTGAAATTATTGTTGAAGGCAGTAACGACAGGATTACATGGAAGGCTTATGAATTTAAATGGAAACCGGGTAGACTTGACCGTGCTCCCGGATGGGTCGCACCACATCAACCGAGATTAGACTGGCAGATGTGGTTTGCTGCGCTTCAGGGAAACTACCGAAATACCCCATGGTTTCTGGATTTTATGGGGGCATTGCTACAAGGTAAAGCCGAAGTGCTGCAGTTGTTGGCGGAAAATCCGTTCCCCGATACACCACCACGTTTTGTCCGCGCAACGCTTTATGATTATCATTTTACCGATATTGCTACGAAACGTTCAGAAGGAACGTGGTGGTACCGAGAACGAATTGGAATCTATTGTCCCACAATTTCACTTCGTTAAAAAGTAGTTGGTACATTCAACTGTACCTTTTATCTTACGAATTAGATAGGAGAATTTATGCAGAGTCAATTTTTAACTGTCGCTTTAGAGGCGGCAAAAAATGCAGAAGATATTATTACATCGTACTATGCAGCTGATACGATAAAAGTGCAACTAAAGGATGACGAAACCCCAGTCACCCGCGCCGATACCGAAGCGGAAAAAGCGATCCGAGAAACTATCACACAGGCATTTCCCGATCACGGGTTCTTGGGTGAGGAATATGGAATACAAAGGGGAACATCTTCTTATATATGGATTATTGATCCGATTGATGCCACGAAGAATTACATTCGGAAAATCCCAATCTTTGGTACGCAGATTGCCTTGATGAAAGATGATGAACTCATTCTCGGTGTTTCCAATGCGCCATTATTAAACGAACTTCTTTATGCTGAAGTAGGCAAAGGGGCATTCCTAAACGGTGAACCGATTAAGGTATCTGATGTTTCACAACCTTCAGACGCAATGATCTGCCACGGCGGAATAAACTGGTTCGTAGAAAAGGGCACTTTCCCCGGTATTTACAACCTTATCAACGATGCTGCACGCACAAGAGGGTTCGGTGATTTCTATATGTATCACCTTGTGGCTTCTGCCAGAGTGGATGCTGTAATTGAAGCAGCGATTAGTATTTGGGACATCGCTGCTATCACTGTTATTGTGCGAGAAGCAGGTGGGATGGTGACGGATATACAGGGGCAAGCCATCACGAAAGACACTGCTTCACTGGTAGCAACGAATGGACTCCTGCATAATACAATTCTGGAATTATTTAAATGCAGAACAATGATGTGAATTCATAAATTGTAGTCAAATATATTTGGGTACATTCTCTTCACCACACGGCTCGGTGCATCTCGGACAAATCAATGTCCCGACCAAAGGATGCAACCATATCAACCATCTTTCCTTGCTGGAATATGCAACCATAGGACCGCAGTGGAGTTTCATATATACTTCCTTCAGTAGTTTTCCATGCACGTGTTGCTGTGATCTCTGCCTGTACTGATGCAATGATTTCCATCGGATCTTCATCTGGTACTATCGGATCATGGATCAATCCTTGTGGACGGTGTTCCGAAGGGTCGTCCCATTTTGCATATCCGATAATTCTCTTTTCACGGTGTAGGACACGATACTGCTTCATATTGAACTGATGTATCCCAATAACTTGAGAATTCCAAAATACAGGAAAATTATGAGTCCCCCAACACCTTTTAAGTTCATGTAAGATATTGAAGTCTTCTTGCACGACCGCTCTCCATTTAAGTTGAGAGGAATTGAGACGAGCTGGGAGTTCTGTTCGTAACTCTCTGGTAACCTTTTGATATCCAACTTTTTGATACATTTGATAAGCCTCTGCAGTCTCAACATATAGAATGCTTCCTCTATAACCTCTTCTTTCAAAGTATACGTTTAGATCCCGCATCAAGCGGGTTGCAATACCTTGTCGGCGCATATCTGGAGCAACAAATACAAACGTCACCAAACCAAAATCTTGGATTCTTCCTTCAACAAATAGCGAAGTTCGTGAACCAAGTACATGTCCAACAACTCTTTGCCCAACAATTGCTAAACGAATTCCTTCTGGCGCAAGGGATGAACTGTTAAACTTTTTTCGGTAATAGTCTTCATTGCATTGTTCAGCTGGCACTAACAATTTCAGAACAGCGTCATCATCACCGGGCTGCCAATGTCTATAAATAACTGTATTTCGCATGTATTTCCTTTAATTGTGAAATAGTTTCATTAAAAAACACCTAAACGGATGCACCTTTTAAGATTATTCAGAGGATAGTTTTAAACTATGGGTATGTAAAGTTTTGTCAACTGTGTTGTTTGTGGATTACGCAGATTCTGTAGGAGCGACCTCAAATCAACGCTAAATGCGGGTGGCAGAATGCGCTATGGTATTCTGTATGATTTGCCAGATTGCGACCTGGAGGTCGCTCCTACAGAAGAAATCTAAGTCAACGCTCAATTGCTAAATCTACGTACCTTATTTAAATGAAGGTTCGTGCAAGTCCTGTCCAATCAATTTCGGGACCAAAGGATAGAAGCATATCTACCCGTTGTGTCAATTCAAGTGTGCAACCGAGGGAAAGGAGCGGATCTTCATACCTACTTCCTTCGCAGGTTTGCCATGCGCGCGGTGCTGGGATTGCTGCCTGTACTGCCGCAATAACTTCCATCGAGTCCATCTCCGGAACGATGGGGTCCTTGATTAACCCATGTGGATAGTATTCTGAAGGTTTCTCCCATCTTGAATAACCAACAATTTTTTGACCATGACGCAAAACGCGATACCCGCTCATGGTGTACTGATGTACCTTCATACCTTGTGGCTCCCATACAACTGGGAAATTGTGTTTTGCCCATCTCTCATCCAATTGCGGGAAGGCACTTAAATCTTTTAGATTCACCTCTGTCCATTTGAGTTGCGAGACATCTGAATTTGGTAAAAGTTGTGTTTGAAGTTCTTGCGTGAATTTCTGGTAGCCAACTTTCTGATACAATTGAATTGCTTCTTTTGTATCAACATCAAGAATACTTCCACGATAGCCCGCTTTCTGGAAGTGTGCATGCAGTTCTTGCATCAAACGGGTTGCAATACCTTGTCGGCGCATATCTGGAGCAACAAATACAAACGTCACCAAACCAAAATCTTGGATTCTTCCTTCAACAAATAGCGAAGTTCGTGAACCAAGTACATGTCCAACAACTCTTTGCCCAACAATTGCTAAACGAATTCCTTCTGGCGCAAGGGATGAACTGTTAAACTTTTTTCGGTAATAGTCTTCATTGCATTGTTCAGCTGGCACTAACAACTTCAGAACGGCATCATCATCACCGGGCTGCCAATGTCTGTATGTAATTGTATTACGCATGAGTCCTCTAAAGTTTGCAAAGTAGTTCTCATTATTAACACCTAAACGGATGCACTTTTTCGGCTACTCGGAGGATAGTTTTGTGGATAATGTGAATAATTGAAGCATTTCGTTTTGAATGTAATATCGGAAAATTTAGCTTCCAATGCCTTCCCATAAAAATACTTGGCATTGAACCATTCCAGATTTTGTTTGACACCTATAGGTTGAATCGGTAAAATGTTAGAAAAATCCTAAGAAATTTTGTAGAAAGAATTTCTACGCTAAAGGAGTTGAATGAGATGAAATCAGTAATTCTATCTACCATCCTATGTGTTCTCTTTGTTTTTTCAGCGAAAGGAGATTTTCTTCCAGAGGATAATAGCGACACCTTTGGACTGAAATATGGAGAATCTATCGCAGGCATGCCGCCGAGTACACCTAAAATTGATGGAAAACTTAACGACTGGCAATACGCTGTCTGGGTAGCCTTCGACTCAGAAAAGGAACTGCTTCGGGGTAAAGGGATATGGAAAGGAAAAGATGACCTCACGATGACATGGTCAACTATGTATGATGAAGACACATTTTATTTTGCTGCTGCAGTACGGGATGATGAGTTTACCCCGGCGGCAAATCCCGCTGAGTCTTGGAAAGGCGATACGATTTTCTTGTATATTGATTGGGAAAAAGTGGGTGCCGGACAACCTGCATGTAAACCCAACTTTGCGCTTATCAAGAATAAAGCACGTGTTACTGACTACAGTGCAGTGAAAAACGCAGATCTCCCTAACTCTGATATTGCCATTGTTCCGACCCCCGAATTGGGAGAGGGCGGCATGATTTACGAAGTGGCAATGCCGTTTGCATGGCTCACAAAGGAGAAAATAGAACAAGGAGACGAAGTTGGGTTTACACCTGGCTATGAGGAAGGCGTTGATGACCTTGAAAAGAAGGGGGGTCTCGTTTTCATGGATTGGCACGGTTTGAATCCGGACGATTCAGCAAATCTTGGCGTTCTAAAGTTTCAAGGACCGCTTGCGGTTAATTCAACAGGAAAGTTAGCGATTACTTGGGGACAATTGAAGCGATTCGGACGATAAAATTTGGTTTGACATTCTCTATCAATAAGTAGTAAAATATGCATTCGTAGATACCTTCAGCGGGTTTTGTAAAAGTATTACGCACATTTTGTACGATGTCTGAAAAAGAGCGGAAACCAGAAGAACTTTTTATCCAACTGCTTGAAAAAGCCGATAGTTTATTAACCCGGTGGCAAATGCCCGTAGTTCAATCGTCAAGTGAGGTGTTTGACGATTATATAGCCTTTCGGTGGCGACAGCAAAATGGCACAGGACAGATTATCCCTGTTAAACATCCACACCTTGTTGATACTACGGATTTAATTGGTATAGATACACAGTGTAAGGCATTGGATAGAAACACACGGCAGTTCCTACAAGGATTACCGGCAAATCATGCGCTACTATGGGGTGACCGTGGCACTGGAAAATCTTCTCTGGTGAAAGCGATGTTGACCCGTTATGCTGATGATGGTCTTCGGTTAATCGGTATTAGTAAAGAGGGGTTGGTCCATTTACAGGAAATTACGGAATTGTTGTGGGAACGGCCGGAACGTTACCTTCTTTTCTGTGATGACCTTGCTTTTAGCGAAAACGAACCGGAATATCGTGAATTGAAAGCAATGTTGGAAGGTGGGATTTCCGAATGTCCCGATAACATCCTTATCTATGCAACCTCTAATCGTCGGCATCTGATGCCTCGGCAGGTGAGTGAAAACCAATATCCCCAGAACGAAGAAGACGAACTTTATCCACGCGAGGCAACAGAAGAAAAAGTCTCATTAAGCGACCGTTTTGGATTAAGGCTCGCTTTCTATCGAATTTCGCAGCACATCTATTTACAGATTGTTTCCCATTATGCCAAAAAACGAGGTATCTCTATACCGACAGAGGAATTACACCGTGCAGCATTGGAATGGGAAGCATCATCCAGTGGACGTTCCGGTCGAGTCGCATTTCAGTTTATTAAAGACCTCGCCGGACAATTAGCACTTACTGATATTGGATAGTAAATTCTCGGACATAGAATCAGCAGATTCTATAAAATAGGAAGGTAAGTTTATGAGCGACCTACAGACACAGCAGTACCTCTTCGATGTGCAAGGCTACTTAGTAATTGAAGATGTCTTGGATTCTGATGAGGTTGCAGAACTCAATCAACGAATTGACGATCAAGAACTTCCCATACCGGGGAAGGTACAACGATTTGGAAGTGCACCGGACGGGGCAGGTTTCTTACAGTGGGGTAAATCGTTTTGTAATTTACTTGACCATCCGAAGATAATGGAAGTTCTCCGCTTCCGATTAGGCGACTGCTTTCGGCTTGACCGAATTTACGGTATGTATATGCGGGAGGGTATGCCGAGAGGTGGATTGCATGCTGATTACGGTGCTTCGTCACCTACCTCAAATGCGAAGGAAGGAGAATATTACGCATTTCGAGATACCGAAATCACCAATGGTTTTGTTGTGGTAACATGGAATTTGGCAGATACTGGTCCCGAATATGGTGGATTTTGCTGTATCTCCGGCAGCCATAAGAGCAATTATAGACTACCGCGCGAGATTGCTGCAGCACCAGAACAATCATCTTGTGTAACGATTCCAAACGCTCCTGCTGGATCAGCGATTCTGTTTTCTGAGGCACTGACACATGGCACTGCTGCGTGGAATGGAAAGCATCAGCGGCGATCACTTTTATATAAATATTGTGTTTCACACATGGCGTGGACATCCCGGCGCGTGGCACAACCGGAGGGAATAGAATTAACGGAACGGCAACAGATTCTCTTTCGTGAGCCAGCAGATCCGTATCGGCATTTTCCATCGTTATTTTGAAGTTGAGACGTGAGCAAACAACGGATATAATAATTTTCAATCCGTTACTTTATCGTGAATCTAAAAATTTGTACAACTACAAACACATAAAAATGGAGGTTTTTATGAACAAACGATCTATCGCATGCCTAACACTTATACTGTTTTTAGGCTGCATAATTTTAATACAAACCGTGAATGCTGTTCCAAAAAATGGAACAGTGCGCGTCAGCGGTGACAATACCTGGGTTGTTTTTGTAAACGGAGAGAAGGTTGCAGAAAACGGAAATTGGCAGCAACCAACCGTCAGCGAATTCAAATTGGACAAAGGTTTTGCTGTAATTGCAGTCTATGTGCACGATGCGGAACCGGGAGCTGCTGGCAAAGGCGGTTTCCTCGCTGACATTATTCTTGACGATAAACCCGAATACATCGGCACAGGTGAAGAAGGTTGGCGTTGTGATACTGGCAAACCCATTGCCCAACGAAATGATGGTTGGGAAAAAGTAAATTTTGACGACAGTAAATGGGAAGATGAACTTGAAATTTATGAAAAATTCGGAGCAGGTATCTGGGGATTTGGTGCAGGTACGATGCGTCAGATTTTGAAAGATCCGGATTGTGAAGCAAATTGAGTCTGGTGCGGTCCAAACGACGCAGAAGATGACATTTATTTCCGTTATACTATCGGTCAACTCCCCGTTGAACCTAAGGATAAACTCACTACATCGTGGGCACGAATTAAGGGTAATTCTATGTAAATTTCTATATGGTAGGCGTGGTTGTCCTACTACCATATTTACTACTCTTTCAAACTACAAACAAGGAGAATTTTATGAAGAGATTTTTTGTTTTAGCAATTTTGGTATTCTGCCTCACTGCCACAAGTTTATGGGCAGCTAAACTCCGCATTAATGGCGATAACACCTGGGTCGGTTTCATAAATGGCGAAAAGGTTGCCGAAGGCAATAACTGGCAAGTCGCCACTGTTACAGAATTTGAAATGCCTGACGGATATGCTGTCATTGGAGTCTATGTTCATGACGCAGAACCCGGCGCTTCAGGGCGCGGTGGCGCGTTGTTTGATGTGATCCTTGATGATGGCACCTATATTCCTTCTAATGATACGTGGAAGGCAGATGCAGGTGCTCCTCTTGCAGAACGCAATGACGGTTGGGAAAAAGTGGATTTTGACGATAGTGGTTGGGAAAATGCCACGCAGCTTGACCAATTCGGTGGTGGTATATGGGGATTCGGCGCTAACACAATGCGTGAAACCCTAAAAGACCCTGATTCAACTGCATTTTGGGTTTGGGCAGGTCCCAATGATGGTGAGGATGATGTATATTTCAGAAAAACTGTAGGGGATTTACCAACGCCTGTTGACCCTCAAGGTAAAATTACTACTACTTGGGGTGCCTTGAAAGCTGCAAGGTAAGGATTTTACATTTAGGGAACGGTGTTTGTGCCGTTCCCTAAACAGAATGATTTACGGCTATTTTTCACATCTATTATTGTGATCGAATAACCTGTGCAATTACACTGAATACATCCTCAATATCGGCTTCTTCAAGACATGAATATGCTACCCGCAATTCGGTGTTGCTCAGTGCGATTGTGCCAATGCCATGTTCATCAAGAAGCGTTTGCCGCACCTTTTCAGCATTCCCAGACTTGAGACATAGACAGATAAAATAACCCGCATGGTTTGGATATACATCCCAAAGATTTGCGTGCCGCACATCAGCGGTAACTTGTCTGACCTTTAATGCTCGCGCCTTAAGAATCTCATAATTGTGCTGTTTCTGTTCAGTATAGTCCGGTGCCTTCATCGCTTCAAGAATAAGCGTTTGGGAAATCTGTGCGGCACCTGAAGTATCTGTCCTAATGAGTCCGCTTAACTTTCCTTCAATCGCTTGCATTGCCTTATCTGGAAGCCCGAAAGTTAAAAAGCCAACGCGCAAACCCCATGCGTATTCCTCTTTGGTTGCACCATCAATTTTTACTGGAATAACGTTGGGATGGCATCCTACTAACATACCAAAAATAGATTCTTGCATTACCTCTGCATCATACCAAAAACCTGCGTAGGCATCGTCTACCATTACAAGGATACTGCGTCCCGTATCAGCGCACGCTACAAGTGCGTCCGATATTTGTTGCGCTTCGGTACGGGTAACAGCATATCCTGTCGGATTGTGCGGAAAATTTAGGAGAATCAACAACTTATCAGCAGAAATCTTTGAGAGTGCCTTATTAAATCCAATGAGGTCAAAACTTTTCTCAGTGTTAAAAAATGGATAAGTTTGGACATCTGTTCCTGCCTTCGTCTGAAAGATGAGCCTATAATTTCCCCAAATTTTATCTGGGAGAATAAGTGTATCACCCTTATTGACAAAGAGATCTGCAAGCAGACTGAAGCCATGCGTCATACCGTTTGTCACAATAGGGAGGCTAAACGTTGCTTCGGCAAGTAAAGGGTTTTCAGTGCGAAGGTGAGTTTGCCACATCTCTCGCAATTCTGAATTGCCGAGTATGGGCGCGTAACCGAAAATACTTTCAGGAGAAAGTTCAGGCACTAATTGGTGAGAAACGTCTAAGTGCATTATCTCATTGTTTTCCAATGCGACTGCGCGTGTCGCATTAAAACGATCCGCCTTTGCATTTGCTTCAGCGCTTTGGCTTAAGATACCTTTTGGCAGATAGATACGTTTTCCTAATTCGGAGAGTAGTTTGTAAACTTCTGGAACAGTGCTACGAATTTGTTCATTTAATTCAATTGCTAACGGATTTAAGTCTTGCATATTTTTTTTATGTGTGTAAACTATAGTAAAACAAGGTGCCTGAATGAGGAATCATGGGTGAATCGGACATTATGCAATAATTGTGTACAGAGGGTAATTTAATGTCAACTAAATTTTGCTAATATCAGTTTAAAATAACAAGTAGTTGTATTATCCGAAATAAGGTGGAGATTTAAGTTATGAAATCATTTCTTAAAGGTCTAAGCATATTTTTATTTATTGCCATAATCATCGGTTTCTGCTTCTGTGTCTATATTCTACAAGCACCTCCTGTTGCAAAGCCAGACCCACCGAAGTTACAAGTCCACACGCGCACAGCATTACGCGATAGACCTACTGTCAACTCAAAACCGATTGTATATACAAAAGATGTCTACCGTTTTAGTATTGATCAAAAATTTATTAGTAATTTAAACACGGGTCTACTTTCAAACGAATTGTTATTTAGTGTCCCTCTGGGACAACGGACGCTGTATAGTGCTGAACTCTTAGACAAGGAATTAAAAACCGTATTTAATTGGCAAAAAATGTTCGCAGATTCAGAGGCAGAAATTCGCTTAAGTTCAAGGGCACCAACAACAAAGGTATTGATAAGTGGAAAAGATTGGTTTCTTACAGATAGTAATGGGGCAGGTTTTACCGTCCAAAAAAATGGGAATGCACTTGACATCTATCTACCTAATTTACAGGAAGCATTTGAAAACAATAAGAACACACTCTCCGCAGATGTGGAACTCTCTATTGAAAAAATAGGAAAACAGTGGTTGATAAAAGATAATCAGTCTCTGCAGGTGTATGAAATTAGAAATGGCAAAAAGAAATTGGATGTATTTCAACAATCTAAGTATCCTATTCATACGTTTCTGTTTAATGCTGATTTAGCAGCCATAACTGCCTTAACCGAAGGAGACTTTTCTAAAGACTTGCGCGATGGATTTGTGCTTCATAGAATTCCATTGTCGCGAAATGCTAAACTGACGACTCGTGAAGATGGTGTGAGTTGGAGAATTACCGACGGTTCCCAAAAATATAATATCCAAAATGAGGAGGGTTGGTTAAAAGTCTTCCTTGATCTTGAAAGTAGATGGCTTCTTCTCGGAGTCAATGACAGTATCAAAGGGTGGATTCAGCGTGAACGCGGCACTATTTTCTTGCCACCCGAACCAATACTCAGTTCCCGCCAGCAACTTAAAGTAAAATTGTCCGCATTCCTTGATGGATTAAAAGAAAGAGTTGGGATTTCCAAGCAACCCTATCAAGTCCCAAATGCTGAACTTCCTTAATGTGTTTCGCGGTTTTGTGTTCGTGAACAGACTAAACACTTCCTTACTATTGAGCAAAAAATCCCTATTATTGTATTTACCGTGAATAATAGTCTAAAAAAATGAAAATTCTTTTCCTATCTCCTACCGTACCGTATCCGCTCACTGACGGTGGGCGTATTCGTGTATTCAACCTACTCAAACAGATTGCAAAAAATAATGATGTAACGCTACTTGCTCTTGAAACACAGCCGACAGACGCCGAGAGTATTACACACATACAAAACTTAGGTATTAAAGTTCACCTTGTCCCAAATTCGTCAATGCTTCCACGTATTTCATTCAAAACACTCTTCTCCGCATTTTTCAAAAGACAACCTATCACTGTCGCCCGTTACAATGTTCCTGCTTATCGTGAAAAATTAAGGGAATTGTTGTCAGCAGAAACCTTTGATCTCGTTCATTATGAGATGTTTCATATTGCTCAATTTTATTTTGAAACAGACCTACCCCGTGTGCTTTCACAACAGAACGTTGATTCTGCTATTTGGCGCAGGTTACAAGGCGAAACTTCTAATCTGTTCTATAAGTTTGCTTATTGGACTCAACAGATCGCATTTCAACATTATGAGCGTGTGATAAGTCCTCAGTTTGATGCTGTCACGTGTACGTCTGATATTGATGCTGCTGTCTTTCAACAACACTGTGCTGAAGAGGTTGTTAAGGTAATTCCAAATGGAGTGGATGTTACGCATTACCACCCAGATTTCACATCTGAAGCACCGGCACACCTAATCTATATCGGCAGCATGGATTGGTATCCGAACGAAGATGCGGTTTCATTTTTTGTTCAACAGGTGTTGCCGCAGATTCAGAACAGTGTGCCTGATACCAAATTTTCGATCGTTGGTGGGAATCCCTCAGCACGTGTGCAAAAGTTAGGGGATAGAGAAGGTGTTGTTGTCACAGGACGCGTTCCTGAGATCAAACCATATTTCGCAGAAGCAACAGTTTTCGTCGTGCCTTTACGTATTGGAAGTGGAACGCGCCTAAAAATACTTGAAGCGATGGCAATGGGAAAGGCAGTTGTCTCTACGACAGTTGGTGCTGAGGGGTTGGCTCTCCGAGATGGTGAAGAGATATTTATTGCTGATGAACCGAAAGCATTTGCGGAGGCAGTCACTCAATTGCTCATAGACCCATCGCTGCGCCGAAAGATTGGTGAAAATGGGCGCGCGCGAGTAGAACAAGATTACGATTGGCGAAACATTGGCAAAAAACTGCTTGCAGTCTATGAATCGGTTATAAACAAATTGTAGGTTGGGTTTCGCTCTTGCTCTACCCAACCTACGGACTGATTAAGTTGTTCGCCATCACAGTTTAGGAAGAATTTTCAGCTTCGCCCTCTGCTGCAGCTTGGCGTTCCAACTCTCCACGCCATCCAAGGACCATCCCAGATCTAATATGGTTTATGTCAAATCCTGCATACCGATCTTCAAGCGTGTCACCGAGTTTTTGAGTTGCTGCCCAGCGGTCCCAAGCAGTTTTCATCCATTCATGTGGGAGTGCGTCTCTCACAGCAGGATCAAGCTGCCACGCGTGTCGCACGTCTGCCACTGAAGGTTCTTCGGTAGGTTCACCGGACCATTTTGACCAACCGATTGACAATGTGTTCCGTTCCCGTTCAGGGACGGTATGACCCGTATGGATGGTAGCACCATTACGGATGAGTGCTTCCCCTGCCTTCAGTCGAATCGCGACTTGCCCTGGCAACGGATCGCTACCGTTCCAACTGGGTGTATACGGAACACCTTGGTCTTTCATCGATTTCGGTAGGAGTACATCATGTTCAAAAGGCGTTCTCCATCGGTCATGGCTACCGGGAACAAGTTCATGGCATTCGTCGTCTGCGAGTGCTAAGAACATGCCTACACCGTTTCGCTCTTCGATATTCTTCGCATTGTTTTCTCGAATTTCTTTCCAACGAATTTTTTCTACCTCTTCGGAATATGCTTCAGGACCATCGCCTCGCACTTCACGTTGGGCAAAGTAACTCTTTCCTGTCCCCCACCACGTCACGTCTCTGTGCCAACCGAGTTTATTTTCGTGCGTGCGTGGATTTGCCCACAGTAGAATTCCTCTGAATGTGAGGTCTTCAGGTTGAAGCCCATCACACCAAGAAGAAACAAAATCTAAGTAATCTGTTGAACCGTGGAATTCCGAGAAACTGGGTTCTCCAAAAGCCGGATGAATAATTCCGCGAATTGCCCACGGTTGTTCCTGTCCCGTACGGTGGACAAACCCCTTTGAACAGTCAATTACATCATACTTGTTTTCAGGGGCACATGCCTCCGTAACACGGCGCCCCGCTTCTCGTAGGATCGGAATCCAAGGATTATCAACAAAGTCGTTGATAATAACAAAACCGTGTTCCTTCAAGTGGTCTAAACGTTCTGGTGTGGCACCAGGTGCAGAATGTTCAGGGTTGAAATCAGCAAAAGCCGGTGCGCGATAGGTTTCCGTTGTCGGTGATTCATTAGCGTCCATTTCATTCCCTCCCTCCAGTGCATGCAAGAATGTTGTTGCACCGAAGTCAGTTAAATGTAAAAGTGGTAAACCGAAACTCAATCTTTGTTATCAAAGGTATCAGAATTATGACATTAAATTGTATATTTGTCAAATTTGCCGTATCTATTTATCCCGAAAAAGCCACTTGACAAATCCAAGGAAAAGTGATAGAATTAAATCCTAAAGATATAGAGAGGATAGCAGTATGGCATCACAAAACGAATTAAAGTCAATGTTAGACGCACCCATTGCTTTAGCACCGAATACGTATTTACATTTTTACAACGGAGGAAAACTCCGCGCTGAATTTATGGGTGAACCCGATCCGAAAGATGATTACTACTCAGAAGAATGGATTTTTTCTACAAACAGAGCAATTACACCGGGCAGAGATAATCCACCTGACAAAGGCTTTAGCCGGGTTCAACTACCGAATGGAGAGGAAGTCTTACTAAAAGAATTATTAGACGCATTCCCAGAAGAGACTCTGGGTAGCGCGCATGTCGCAAAATTTGGCACTGATTTAGGTGTACTTCTCAAGATTTTTGATGTGGGAGAAGGCGCACATATCCCTATCCATTGGCATCCAAATCCAGATTTTTCAAAGGAACATCTTAATTCGCCTTTCGGGAAAAACGAAGCATGGATATTGATCGGTACGCGTCCCGGCGCGAAAGCATGGATTGGTTGGAAAGAGGCGGTAGAAAAAGCCGAATTCCGCCGCCTAATGGAAGCACAAGATGTAGAAACCCTACGAAGCCTTATGCATGTCGTTGAACCAAAGGTTGGAGAGGTCTACTTCTTACGCACACCGATTGTCCATTCACTCGGTACTGGTCTTTGTGTGCTTGAACCACAAGAACCTACTGATTGGAACATCCTTGCTGAATGGGAAGGATTTCCCTACGATAAAGAAGATGGACATCTCGGGCTTGGTTGGGACTTAGCAGTAGATGCAGCTGAATTTGATAAACTTGAACTTGACTATCTCAACAACTACATTCGACGCACACCGGAACTCGTGAGAGGAGAAGGTGATAACCGCGAAGACCGTATCGTGCCAGAAGAGGCATCGCAATACTTCGGATGTTCGCGTTTGACGGTAAATTCTACGCTTAGTATGCCAGCAGATAAAGGTTTTTATGCGCTCGTTACACTTGGTGGCGAGGGTGTCCTGCGTGGTGACTTTGAAGATGTTCCGCTTAAACGCGGTAAGTCTGTTTTCATTCCACGGTGCTTGTCCAGTTACGTCATCGTTAGCACTGGAAACACGCCGATGGAGATAATCTGTTGTTATCCGCCAAGCCTTTGAGAAGTATTTGGCACACGCTGTAAGTCTAACAAAAAAGTAGTGGAAACAGATTGGGTGATGCAATAGTAGCACGCAATGTTAGATTTTAAACCCCCTAAACCAAATATAACTATAATAAAGGTTGCGCAAGCACTTGTGCCTCTTGCCAACCGGTTGTTTTTGAAAGGGTTAACGATTGACATTGATGCAGAGTCGATTACTCAATTAAAATCGATTCAGGGATATCCCACGGTAATAGTACCAAACCATGCGGCATCCGAAGATCCTGCCGTAGTTTTTCTGTTGTCAAAACGGTTATCTCAGCCATTTTATTACATGGCAGCATGCGAAATCTTTGACAAGGGAAAACTGGGGGGAATCCGTAGTTTTGTAATGCAGCGGTTGGGTGTGTACTCAGTTGTGCGAGGCACAGTGGATAGAAATGCTTTCCGAATGACGCGCCAACTTTTATGTGAAGGAAAATGGCCACTTGTCATCTTTGGAGAAGGAGAAATATCACACCAGAACGACACTGTCATGCGCTTTGAAAGAGGAGTCACACAACTCTGTTTCTGGGCTTTGGACGATATAAAAAAAGGGGACATCGACAAACCGTTATATGCAGTGCCAATCGGTATCAAATATCGTTATACAGAAGATATGTGGAATTCCATTGACACGGCACTCACAGAATTAGAGCGAAATATTCTTCCACCTGCATTACGCACGCCAGCAGAAAGGTATCAACGATTGCGACGTATCGGTATTGCAGTCTTGAAAACGCTTGCCGATGAATACCAATTCAAAGTGGAACCCACTGCCTCCCTCAATGAGCAAATTCAGGGACTCAAGGAACAGATTTTATCACACGCAGAAAAAATTATGGGTATACACTCTGACAACGATGTGCTCACCCGCGTTCGTGCTTTGAGAAACATTGTTGATGCTGAAGTTTACAGAGATATTGATGAAATGACGGAGTATGAACGCAAAATACACGAAGAACAACTCCAAAAATTTCAACAATTTTATCCAGATTTGAATCGGTTAGTCAATTTCATAGCGATTTCGGACGGGTATGTCGCTGAAGAACATTCCCCTGAACGCTATCTTGAAGTGATATTCAGATTGGAAAAAGAGGTTTTTGGTACAGCAAAGATGCGGGGACCACGTGTCGCTTCAATCCGCGCTGGTGAACCGAAAAATCTTATGGAGTATTACGATACCTATAAATCAGAAAAAAAAGAGACAGTTGAGCAGATAACGAATAAATTAGAGACAGAAGTTCAAAATTTGGTTACCGGATTATCATAATCTATCTCAGGAAGGAAAGTATCTAAAGTCATTGAAGAATTGTATCCCATTCTAACTTTAGATATTTCCAGTTTCAGGACATTTCTTAAATTATTCCTATTAGGAGGAAAACATGGCAAAAAAATTGTCAATTGGAAGTTGGGCTTACGCATTTGGACCTTATGAAGATAACCCCGTTCCGTTCGATGATGTTGTTAAACGTCTCGGAGAACTTGAATTTGACGGAATTGAGATCGGTGCTTTTAAACCGCATATTGACATCAACGATTATCCGATGAAAAGTGACCGAGACGCTGTCAAAGGTCTGATTAGTTACTACGGCTTAGAGGTCTCTGGTTTAGCAGCAGATTTCTGGTCGCATCCTGGTCCTGCAACGGATGAAGCACAAGAGGATGATAAATACTACAAACTATTCAAAGAGAATCTTCAGCTTGCTCTTGATCTTGGTTCACCTTCAATACGCGTAGACACTGTTACCGATGCTGAAGAAGAAATTGAAGGCGTTGATCGGGAGAAAGCATGGGATCGCATTGTGTCTCTATGGAGACGTTGTGCGCAAGTTGCAGAAGACCACGGTGTTTTGATGCTGTGGGAATTTGAACCGGGATTCATGTTCAATAAACCGAGCGACATTATTAACATGCCAAAGGCTGTGGATCATCCAAATTTCAAGGTTATGTTTGATACATGTCACGCACAGATGTGTGCAACTGTTGGGTCACGACAGGTAGGTAAAAAGGAAACACTTGGCGATAATGGGGTGATTGAACTTGCGCGGCAACTCAAAGGAGAAATCGGACACTTCCACCTCATTGACTCCGACAACTCGCTTCACGATGACCATACCAGTACGCACGCGCCTTTCGGAGACGGCGTGCTGGATTTTGACGCAATTATCCCTGTCATCATGGATGAAACCGGATACGATGGAGAATGGTTCTCCATTGATCTCTGTTTCTGGCCAAACGCATGGGATGTTACTGAAGACGCTAAGAAATTTCTTACTCCTTATTTAGAGCGGTATTAACAATTTTCCAGAGCAGAAATGGCGCGGTTCCAAGCCGCGCCTACTAAATTAGGTGGCAGCCGTGAAGAGAGGAAAGAAGCCGAAAAAACGGAAGCGAGGTGCGGCATCTCGCGCACGGATACGAGAGAATCTCGCGTGGGAACAAGCCAATGAAATTTATCGGCAGGAACAAGAGCGCAAACTGCAGCGACTCAAGGAACTTGAAGAAGAAACTCGCGAATGCTATGAACGTGTAGTTGAGAAATATACACTGTCAAACGCAGATCGGAACGAGTTAGAGCGAGAATGGAAACTCGGCTTAGCTGTCATCGCTGATTACGAAGACGCAACGCCAGAAGATCTTCTTGACCTTGATATACTCTCTTATGATTTGGAACCTATTGATAAACTTTCAGAGGAATGGGGAATCACAGAAGCATATTGGCGAGCCAGTTTTGATTTATTAAATGCCCTGGGATTGTCAATGATTAAAATTGATGAAGCAGGAAATATTAACGGAGAGATAGTCGGTTTTTAAAGATGATCGAAATAAACAGAACAGTAATTATTCCGAGTTTAAAACATCTTACGACTCATAGAGTAATAAATGCTTAACCTGCGCTCATTAGATTCCTTGCTTGAACTTGCTTTTACAGAGGATATTGGTATTGGCGACATAACCACTGAGTCTACTGTGCCACCTTCTCAAAAAGGTATAGGTATACTTCAGGCAAAGAGCGAAGGTATTGTTGCTGGCCTCCCTGTTGCCGAACAGACTTTTAAGAAACTGGATGACACTCTGATCTTTCGTGCTTTGGTAGAGGATGGTGATGCCGTTACAGCAGGTATGTCTATTGCTGAGGTTCAAGGCAGCGCGAAAACAATTTTAATCGGAGAGCGAACTGCTCTCAACTTCCTTCAACGCCTCTCTGGCGTAGCGACGTTAACATCAAAATTTGTTAAAGCAGTCGCAGATTACGATGTGAAAATTGTTGATACCCGGAAGACAACTCCAGGTTGGCGTGCACTTCAGAAATATGCAGTCCGCGTTGGTGGTGGACACAATCATCGCTTTGGACTTTACGATGGCATACTAATTAAGGATAACCACATTGTCGCAGCTGGGGGGATACATAACGCCGTTAAACGAGCGAAGGAAGCTGCCCCACATACCGCAAAAATTGAGGTTGAGGTTGAAACTATTGAGCAAGTCAACGAAGCACTTGATGCTGGCGTTGACATTTTACTATTAGATAATATGTCGCTTGATATGATGCAACAGGTTGAAAAATTAGTTGCCAATCAAGCGGTGACAGAAGCCTCAGGTGGTATAACTTTGGAAAAGGTTCAAGCTGTTGCCTCTACAGGTGTTGACTTTATTTCTGTCGGTGCATTGACACATTCGGCAATGCCGCTGGATATCAGTTTAAAGTTAACACTTCTTGAAAAATAAAATGTGCACGTTTGAATAACACTCCTATAACGCTTCGAACAAGGACAGTATATAGCAATGCAAGCCCCAATGAGCCGCGAAAATATGATTCGCGGTGTTATTCTTTTTACGTTATTTACGCTGGTTGGGTTATTAATTATTTTTTTGGGGTTTGATACACAAAAAAGCATAGAAAACAAAACGGAAGATTTAATACAAGTATTCCTCGGATTGCGGTTTGAATTTCTGCTCGGTGCATGCGTGTGCATGTTCTTGGATTGGTTGTGCGGTGGGCTCCGATTTCATATTTTTATTCGGATCGTAGCCCCTACGATTAAATTTCGGGATAGTTGTCGCGCTATTTTAGCAACAACCTGTGTATCTGCTATTACACCTTTCCAGACTGGCGGAGTTGGTCATCTTTATATTTACGCTCGCTCTGGAGCACCGTTATCAGGTGCGATAACAGCAGGTATTGCAGCCTTTCTTTCTACGTTAACCATCTTATTTCTTTCTGCGAGTGGTATACTCTTGTTAGATCCGGAATGGATTCCAAAGGGGACGACATGGATAAGTCTATTTAGTTTTCTTATATTCGGTCTTGTATTTATTACCTTCCTTCTACTGCTTTTTAAACCAGAAATCGTCTCTCGTATTTTTTATTGGCTTTCTGATCGAGTGGGAAAATGGTTTAAACCCATTGCTCCTTACTTAGAACGGGCAAAGCTGAAAGTAGAACAAATTACGACTGAACATAGGACTTTTGCCAGAGATCTTCTCCAAAATCACAAATGGACTTACCTTTTTAGTTTAGTTCTTACTTGTGGATTCTTCGCTGCACGTATTGTCGCTGCCTATTTTGTAATCAGAGCATTTAATGTTAATGAACACGCCTCACTATGGGACCTGTGTATTGTTGAATTGTTGTATAATTTTGTTGTATTATTTATGCCAACGCCTGGAGCAAGTGGGTTTGCAGAAGGTACAAAAAGTGTATTAATGAAAAGTCTTATTTCTGCGAAATTTATTACACCGTTTGTGTTGCTGAACCGATTTTTTAGCGTCTATTGCGGTGTGATTGCTGGTGGTATTGTAATCGCTTTACAATTGACAAAGGATTTTAAAAAAAGTAAAAAGGACATAGCCAAAGCTGCTGTGTCACAGACTTGAGTTCACAAAGGGAAACTCAAGGATAAAAGGACATAACTGAGAAAATGGCTATCAGTTATCGGATTTCAGTAGTCGGTAAAGAATGTATGTTATCATATACTCTTGACCGATAATCTATTATCATTGATACTTTACCCGAAAGGAGAATCATGGCAAATAGTATTGAAAAAGTTGATCCTAAAACTACAAAACTTGGTTGGATTGGGACTGGTGTGATGGGTCGTTGGATGTGTCAGCACTTAATGGACCTTGGATACGGCATGACTGTCTACAACCGCACTAAATCTAAGGCACAACCTCTGATTGATGCTGGTGCTACATGGGCAGATTCACCGAGTGAAGTCGCATCTACTTCTGATGTAATCTTTACCATCGTTGGATTTCCACCCGATGTACGTGAGGTATATCTCGGTGATAGCGGTATTCTGAATGGAGCAAAAGCTGGAAGCATCGTCGTAGATATGACAACAACTGAACCATCTCTGGCACAAGAGATTTACGCTGAGGCTAATGAACAAGGTGTTGCCTCCGTGGATGCGCCTGTTTCAGGTGGAGATGTAGGTGCGCGAGAAGCACGCCTCTCTATTATGGTGGGCGGCGACGAAGCCGCCGTGCAGGCAGTTATGCCGCTCTTCTCTGCTATGGGCAAAAACATTGTTCATCAAGGTGGTGCGGGTGCGGGACAGCATACCAAAATGTGTAATCAGATTACTATCTCTGGCACAATGATTGGCGTTTGTGAAGGTTTGATCTATGGTCACAAAGCGGGTTTGGATCTGGAAACGATGTTATCCTCAATCAGTGGTGGGGCGGCTGCCTGCTGGTCGTTAGATAACTTAGCACCGCGCGTTCTTAAGCGCGACTTCGATCCAGGCTTTTTTGTGGAACACTTCATCAAAGATATGAGTATCGCTTTGGATGAGGCAAGAAAAATGAACCTAAGTCTCCCCGGATTAGCATTGGTGCATCAGCTTTATACTGCTGTGCAAGCACAAGGACATGGACGTTTAGGCACACAAGCCTTGCTGCTTGCGTTAGAGCAGATGTCTGGGACAGAAGTAAATTAATCACACCTCTCGGCAGTCGATATTCTTGAACTGTGAATCAACGCCAAATGCGCGTTTGGCATTTGGCCGGAGGGAACTCCGATTCCTGACTATAAAGGTGTCTCGTCGCGATTCGGAGATCGCTCCTACAAGTGAGGTGTCCAATTATTTCAATAATCCGCAATAGTTTTAAAAGAGAGCATGTCTTACCTTTAACTAACTGCCAAGATTTTCACCCAAAACAGTTCTTTAGGACTTCAAACGTATCGGTCCAATGAAACACATGTGTACATCATCACCAGCAGGTTTCACTATAAGGAAATTATGCTCTCCCTCAAACTCTAAAACGACAGATTCCGCTTCGATATGTGCGAATATCTCTATTAGTCTTTGAGCATCCAAACCGATTCGCACACTTCCTGTGCCAGATTCTACCGCAAGTGTTTCATGCGCTTCACCAAGTTCAGGTGTCTCGGTTGAAATTCGAATCTGTTCGGGATCTATCTCAAAACTGATAGCGAAACTTTTTGGATTTGAAAGTAAAGCCACGCGGCGTGTTGCACGCAAGATTGCTTCCTTTGATACAACCGCACGCCCCTCAGAAGACTCTCGAATCACTTTTTGGTATGGTTGATATTCACCTTCTATCAAACGTGTTGTCAAGGTAGCATTGCCATCGGCAAATAGAAGTTGATTCTTGGCATGTATAATCTTCACTTCAGGAGAATTTTCAAAAACACGAGCAATTTCCCTGACAGCCTTCAGTGGTACGATGATTCCATCAACATCTTCGGATGTCCTGATAGGTTGACAATGCGTTAACGCGAGAGAATATCTATCAGTACCAACTACTACAGTTCTATCGTCAAAAAGGTTGAAATAGAGACCGTTTAGTTGGTACTGAAATTCTTCTGTAGATGCAGCAAACGCTGTTTTGCGGATAACACCACATAAGGTTTCTCCGTCAATAGTAGTGCCTTCTCCGTCAGCAGAAGGGAGTTCTGGAAACTCTTCATCAGAAATACCAATAACCTTGTAAACGCCGTCACCACAAGTGAGTTCAATACGGTCATTTGCGGTTGTAACAAGGTTTATCGTCTCATCTCCAGGTAATTCTCTGACGATGTCTGTCAATTTTTTAGCAGAAACTGTGATTGATCCCTCTTCAACGATAGTGCCCTCAACTTTGATTCTGATACCGACTTCTAAATCGGTAGCTGCGCATTCAATGTTCCCATCTTGCGCGCGTATAAGGACGTTTGAAAGAATAGGCAAGGTGTTGCGTCCACTTGCCACACCTTGAACAATTTGTAGAGCATAAAAGAGTTCATCTTTTCCAAAAGTAAGTTCCATTCCAATCGCTCCTATTATTTTTTAAATATTAATAATTAGGCTTATGTAACGACATAATAATACAGATATGTTCATCATCACCCACAGGTTTAACAACAAAAGGGGTAAACTCTCCAGAAAATTCTAATATGAGAGATTCCGTTTCAATATGTGCGAATACATCGGTTATGACCCGAGCATCTAAATTGATTTGTGCGTTTCCAGTGCCCGATTCCACTGGAAGTGTCTCATGTGCCTCGCCAAGTTCAGGCGTTTTCGCCGAAATCCGAATCTGTACGGGGTCTATCTCAATAGAGATTGAAAAAAACTTAGGATCCGAAAGCAACGCGACACGGCGTGTTGCACGTAAGATTGCTTCCCTTGATACGACCGCGCGTCCCTTAGAAGATTCCGGTATGATCGCCTGATATTTTAAATAGTCTCCTTCTACTAATCGTGCCATCAAAGTAGCATTGTCGTCACTAAAAATAATTTGATTATTTATGTGTGAAATCTTGACTTCAGAGGAATTTACAAAGATTCGTTCGATTTCTTTGATAGCCTTTAGTGGCACAATAAATCCCGTAACATCTTTAAAAATCCTAAGCGGTTCAAATTTTGCAATCGCAAGCATTGGCACGTCTGCCCCGACTACTTCAGTTCTATCGTCAAAAAAGTTGAAATAGAGGCTGTTCACTAAATACCGCACCTCTTCTGTAGATGCCGCAAATGCTGTTTTATGGATGACAGACCTCAGTGTTTCTCCATCAACGGTTATTCCATTTTTATCGGCAGATGGCAGTTCTGGAAACTCCTCATCGGAAAGCCCGATAACTTTGTAAACACCGTCACCACAAGTGAGTTCAATACGGTCATTTGCGGTTGTAACAAGGTTTATTGTCTTATTTTCAGGTAATTCTCTGACGATATCTGTCAATTTTTTTGCGGGAACCGTGACTGCTCCTTCTTGTCTGATTGTGCCAACCACTTTGACTCTAATACCAACCCCTAAATCGGTAGCTGCCAATTCAATGTTTCCATCTTGTGCGCGAATCAGAACATTCGAAAGAATAGGTAGCGTATTACGCCCACTTGCCACACCTTGAACCGTCTGTAGCGTATATAAGAGTTCATCTTTTTCAAAAGCGAGTTCCATAGCAATAATCTCTATTTATTCAGATTCGTATTATATCCCTTCTCATAACTTGCAAATATTACTTAAGATTCTGATTGTAAAGATGTCTCTATGCGCATCGGCATGATGATGCAGATATGTCCATCATCACCGACAGGTTTAACGAGAACCGGACTTACTTCTCCAGAAAACTCAAGTATTAAGGATTCCGCCTCAATATGTGCCAGTATGTCTGCAAGAACTCGTGCGTCTAAACCGATTCGGACACCGCCTGTACCTGATTCTACAGCAATCGTTTCATGTGCCTCGCCAAGTTCAGGGGCCTGAGCTGAAATTCGAATCTGTTCAGTGTCTATATCTAAACAGACCGTAAAATTTTTTGGATCAGACAACAAAGCGACCCGTCGCGTGGCGCGCAAGAAAGCCTCTTTTGGAACAACCACACGGCCCTCAGAAGATTCTGGAATGATTGACTGATAAGGTGGATAATCACCTTCTACCAATCGTGTCGTTAAGGTGGCGTTATCATCGGCAAATAAAATTTGATTCTTGAGCAGTAAAATCTTAACATTGGGGGAATCGGCGAAGGTGCGTTCAATCTCTTTTACAGCCTTCAGTGGTACGATGAATCCATCCGCATCTTCGGACGTTTTAAAGGAGTCACAATGTGCTAACGCCAAGTGCCTGATAGCATCGGTACCAACCACTTCAGTTCTATCTTCAAGAAGATTAAAATAAAGACCATTCAGATAGTATCGAAACTCCTCTCTGGATGCCGCAAATTCTGTTTTGTGGATAATAGAACACAAGGTTTCTCCGTCAATCGTTGCACCGTCCCCTTCAGCAGATGGCAGTTCGGGAAAATCTTCATCGGAAAGTCCAATAATCTTATAAACTCCATCTCCGCAAGTAAGTTCTACACGATGATTTTCAGTCGTAACCATGTTAATGGTCTTATCTGGTAGTTCTTTAACAATATCTACCAATTTTTTCGCAGAAACTGTGGTTGTTCCCTCTTCTGTGATAGTGCCAGCGACTTTGACTTTGATGCCAACTTCCAAATCGGTAGCTGCTAATTCAATATTACCATCTTGTGCACGAATAAGGACGTTTGACAGAATAGGCAAGGTGTTCCGTCCACTTGCGACTCCCTGAACCATCTGTAAGGCATGTAAGAGTTCATCTTTTTCAAAAGCAAGTTCCATTCCAATCGCTCCCAATTCTCTATAATATAAGTAGTTAATAATAAAACTTACGCAATCCATTAGATTTTAATCCAGCACTCTTTCCAGTATATGTATGCTGGAAAAGTAGTCCCCGAATTTATGCGTAAGCCTGAATAATAATTAAATAGCAAAATATAAAAGTTATTGTTTTACTTTATGTTTAAAAAGTCCTATTAGTTAAAATAGTTAAAATTTCATCCTCTTTTACCTTGACAGACTTCTGATTGTTTAGTATAACATGCTATAGAAAATATATCCATTTAATTTTCGCACCTGACTTCTACAGTTTCAATAGATACTGTGTCCACAACTTAATCCTCACCTCCCTAAAAGATGTATCAAACTAACGAACAGTCTTCGCGCACGATTACAATACGGGCAGTATTAATCGGTACTGTTTTGATTATCGGCAATAGCTACTGGATCGCTTATGTTGAGATGATATGGCATACTGCTCATCTGACAACGGTCGCTATGTCTGTTAACGTCATGTTTGGCATTTTCGTTATCACGATGCTGAACATGTGGGTTCGTAGTTTTGTGCCGAGTGCTGCCCTTACACAGCGTGACCTAATTGTTGTTTACAGTATGCTTGCGGTTGGTAGCGCGTTTTCAGGTCATGATTGTATGCCCCGTCTGATGGGACTTATTCCGTATGCTTTTCGCTTTGCTACTCCTGAGAATGATTGGGAAGCACTACTTTTTCACCATCTTCCAGAATGGCTTGTTGTCAAACACCAGAAAACGGTCAACGACTTCTATGAAGGTAACGTCAATTTCTTTACTGAAGGATATGTCCAATATTGGATTGTGCCTATTCTTGCGTGGTCAGCGGTTATCTTCCTTTTGATGTTGATCTTCCTGTGTTTGACTTCTTTAATTCGCAAGCAGTGGATAGAAAACGAAAAACTTGCGTATCCAATTATACAAATTCCACTTGAAATTACTACGAACCGTCGTATTTTCAGAAGTCGCCTGCTCTGGATAGGCTTTGGCATAGCAATGGGGATAAATCTACTCAACGGGTTACATTTTTTCTTTCCGATATTACCGGAAATTCCCGTCAGAAAATACAACCTTAATATGTACTTCACACAGAAACCTTGGAATGCTATGGGCAGTACACCACTTCGATTTCATCCTTATCTGATCGGTTTCTCTTTTATCCTGCCGTTGGATTTAGCGTTTTCGTGTACATTCTTCTATTTGATGAAGAAAGTTCAATTATTATTCGGAAGTGCAACAGGCGTATCAAAGTTACAAGGTTACCCATTTTTAGGGGAGCAGGGAGCAGGTGCATTGCTTGCACTTCTCGCTATAGCATGTTGGAATGGACGAAAGCATTTTGCTTTAGTGTTATCACAAGCGATTCGACCCGACCGTGCAGAGGCAAAAATCGAAGCAATTTCTTATCGTACAACCTTGATTACATTAGCTTTATCCCTATTTTTGCTTGCCGTTTTTTGTATTCAGGGAGGGATGTCGTTATGGGCTTTTTCCGTATTCATCGGCATTTACTTACTAATTGTTGTCGGTCTAACACGGATGCGCGCTGAACTCGGTCCACCGATACACGCAATCGGCTATCTAACGCCGCAATACATGATGATTTCACTGCTCGGGACACGACGGCTACGGGCAGGCAATCTTACAATGCTTTCGTTGATGAATTGGCTCAGTGGCGCAAGCTACGCTTCGTTCCGCACGCATCCTATGCCTGATCAGCTTGAGGCGTTTAAGCTTGCTGAGCGGACCGGTGTCCGGAACAGAACAATGTTTAGTGTTTTAGTGATTGCAAGCCTTGTTGGTATTCTGTCCAGTCTGATTCTCTATCCTTACGCAATTTATCGGGAAGGTGTGGCTGCAGGTTCTGAGCAGATTCACGCGGGTGGTGCTGATACATACAATTTTCTGTCGTCGTGGTTAGTAAGTCCGAAGCCGACGGATTGGTTAGCAACGACTGTGCTTGGGGGAACATTTGCGGCAAATTTAGGTATCATGTTTCTGCGATCACGTTTTGTATGGTGTCCTCTCCATCCGGCGGGATATGTAATCGGCGTTGCCCCCGGAACGACTGATGTTATTTGGTTTCCGCTGCTAATTGCTATGGTTACGAAATGGATTATCTTGCGGAACGGTGGCATAAAAGCGTATCGACGAGCGATACCGTTCTTTATCGGACTGGTATTAGGAGAAGCGTTGATGGGATGTTTCTGGCCCTTGTTGAGTTTAATATTGCGGTCTGCCGTGTATAGTTGGATTTGATTGTGTTTATGGGGAAGAAGATGTTGAAAACTGATATATGCCATCTGAATTAACTGAGATTTTTGGCAAGTTCCGGTGTTTTTCAAACCACTGATATCCGATCTGTAGATTTTCCCAGAATTTAAGTAATGTTTCTTGAGTTGCATATTTTTTCTTCAAGTGTTTGATTGTATCAATATCTAATTTTGTGGGAAAAATGTGGACAGGGATTTTCACTTGACCATTTGATGTCGCTTGCACCGCTAACCAGTAAACTTCTTTGATATAGTCATCGGTGATCGGAATACAGCCGACAGTCACGCATCCTCCGTGCAGGAATATATCACTGCCTAAATCACCTTTTTTGCCCAAAATTTGATCAGATCGGTTTGGATAATTGATCCCAAGAGATAGATAGAAACTGCTTTTGGGATTGAACCTGTCTATATGATAAAAACCTTCCGGAATTTGCAAATCGCCTTCACGTCTTTTGGGTCCTAAATTTCCCGATGTACGGCAGATAGTGTAGTCGCGCACCTTCTTGAAGTTGGAATCTGATGCAGAAAACGTCCAGACTTCTAAAACTTTTTCCTGTTTGAAAACTCGGATAAACAAGTTATGAGGTGGATATACAAGCCCTTGGTCTGCAAAGAGTTTACGGAGTGAACTGTCCTTTTCTAACATTGCTGCGCGGACACGTGGGTATCTTTGCTGTTTATTTTTGAAGGTTGACGAATCTTTTGATTGACAAGAAAATAGCATAGTAGAGATGAGCAAGATGACAATGTGCTGTTTCATATTATTCTTCCTTTGAGACACGTGTGAGTATAACATTAATTTGGGATGTTTTCAAGAGCAGCGTTTAAAATTGACAGTACAAGGATGATGTGGTATGCTGCTGTCGTAATATAGACTGAAGTTTAAGATGCCTAAATTGAAAGAAAGGTAAACGAATGAATCCACAATTACCAGATGCTCGAAATGAAAATATTTTAATCCACGTCGGTGGTGAATTACTGCCTCGCGAAGATGCAAAAATCTCTGTGTTTGATAGCCTTGTCCAAGGTGGGGATGGTGTATGGGAAGGCTTACGTATCTATAAAGGCAAGATTTTTGCGTTGGATCCACACTTAGACCGACTGATAGACTCTGCCCATGCAATGGCGTTTGAAGGAATCCCTTCCCGTGATGAAATCAAAGCTGCGATTTTTGAGACGCTTCAAGCCAACGGCATGCGTGATGAAGTTCATATTCGCTTGACACTTAGCCGTGGCAAAAAAGTTACCTCCAGTATGAACCCTCAAGTAAACCAATATGGCACCTGTTTAATTGTCTTGGCGGAGTGGAAAGCACCGATTTATGCAAGCACTGGAGTTCGGTTGGTCACCTCAGCGATTCGGCGTAATCCTGCACAGTGTGTTGACTCTAAGATACATCATAACAACTTAATTAACAACATTCTTGCTAAAATAGAAGCAAATGTCGCTGGCGTAGATGATGCAATAATGCTTGACATTTTCGGGTTCGTCTCTGAAACAAATGCGACTAATATCTTTATAGTGAAAAAGGGGCAAGTCCTAACGCCGCA
The DNA here is from genome assembly GCA_028824685.1 of Candidatus Poribacteria bacterium. Classification (GTDB taxonomy): domain Bacteria; phylum Poribacteria; class WGA-4E; order WGA-4E; family WGA-3G; genus MSPOR6. The sequence goes on along the minus strand of JAPPCZ010000034.1, from coordinate 30,837 downwards.
TGCGGATAGTTGTTTGCCCGGTATTACGCGTGGCAACGTCATCCATCTCGCTCATGAGGCAGAGATTCCATTGGTGGAACGGAACGTCTCTTTGACAGAGGTTTACACAGCTGATGAAATGTTCACGACAGGCACCGTTGGTGAGTTAAGTCCTGTGTTGGAGGTGGATGGCAGGCAAATTGGTACGGGTAGTCCGGGACCGATGACAGAACGCTTGCAAGAACTTTATGCTGAAATGACAGCACGTGAAGGCGTTCCCATACCGTAGAAATTTTTCGTTACTGGATTTGCAGTGCTTTCATCAAAACATCTTCCCCGTCAGTGATGACTAATTCAATTGCCAATACTACTAACGGCAATTCTGTGAAAAGAGATGTGAACTTCTGTTCATCTTTCTGTGTTGTGATAACCCATTCCGCCTCATGCTGTTGCATCTGATGTTGAATTTGCTGTAAATCGGATTCGGTATAGACATGGTGGTCGGGAAAAGCTAACAATCCTACTGCCTCTGGATTATACTTTTCAAGTGTTGCGACAAAAGCATCGGGATTGCCGATGCCACACACAGCGAGAAGTCGTTTACCTGTTAGGTTTTCTATTGGCATTATAGAATGCTCGTCTGTTTGATTTAACCAATATAGTGATGCAGGTTGATGGACACTCTCTAAAATAGGTGTATTCGGTGCTAATTGGTTCAGTTCCGCTTTCAAATCTACGATGTTTATGTCAACAGCATCTGTCCGAGTCAGTATAATGATGTCAGCACGTTGTAAAGCAGATACAGGTTCCCTCAAAGTGCCTATGGGGAGTAACGCACCAGTACCGTAGGGTTGCGTTGTATCAATTATGAGTATGTCAACATCACGTGCTAATTGTCGGTGCTGAAACCCATCATCAAGGATTATAACATCGCTTTTGAAGCGGTCAAGTGCGGCTTTACCTGTTAGATAACGTTGTTTTCCAACAATGATTGGAATATCGGAAAGTTGACGCGCAAGCATGTCTGCTTCATCTCCGCTTTCTTCTCTTGAGCAAAGGCGGTTTTCACCATCCGATACGACTGTTATTTCCTCACTGCTGCGCCGTTTATAGCCACGCAGAAGAATTGCCACCTGAAAACCTTGATTCTGTAGTTGTTTAGCAATTGCAGCGACTGCTGGCGTTTTACCTGTCCCACCCGCAACGATATTGCCAACGCTAATAACGGTGCAAGGCAATCGTTTCTGTTTAAAAATCCTACTTGTAAAGCAGTAATTTCTTATCCATATAACAGCACCGTAGAGCCAACTTAACGGCATTAAGGGTGGGCGTAAGATTATCGGAATTATACCACGCTGCTTAGTTGTGATGAAGGTGTAGAGTGTTCGTTTCATTGCGTGGGATTACGTGCCGATGCAACCTGTTCCAATACTAACTGTGCTGTTCTTTCTGCTGCACCTGACTCTCCCAATTGTTGATAGACAGTATTTAGGGAATCACGCTGTGTCTTAAGTTTTTCAGGATTTCGGAGTAAGTCTAAGGTAAGTTCAGTAAGTGTATTCGGTGTCAGGTCGTCTTGAAGCAGTTCTGGTACAATGTGTTTTTTGGCAATGAGATTGGGTAATCCGCTATGTTCTAACGGAGTTAATGCGTTAATAATTCGCCAATTGAGCCATGAGGTTCGATAGAGAATAATCATCGGTGAACCGATACAAGCGGCTTCAAGCGTTGCGGTTCCGGATGTAATGAGCATCAACGTAGCAGCGCGCATTGCTGTGTAAGTTAGATCATGTAATAGTTTTATAGTCGGAACACCTTCTATTCCTTCTGTACAGTGGGATATGAGTTCCTCTGAAATACCAGGGGCGAGAGGTAGAACCCATTCTGAATCAGCATAATCTTTTACAACGTTTGCAGCTGCCTTAAGCATAATTGGGAGCATACGTTGAACTTCAGAGCGTCTGCTGCCGGGCATTAGTCCGATAACTTGTGTGTTGTTTTGTAAACCAAGTTTTTCGCGTGCTTGTGTGGATGTGAGATCGGTTTTTGCGAAATCTACCAATGGGTGTCCAACAAATTCCGCTGGTGCACCTGCATCTTGATAAAATTCTGTTTCGAAGGGAAAAATAGAGGCGATCGCGTTTGCGCGTTTTGCGAGTTTTTTTGCTCTTCCAGGTCGCCATGCCCACGCTTTTGGCGGAATATAGTAGATTACTCGCACACCTTGTGTGTGGGCATATTTTGCCAAAGGCATGTTAAACTCTGCAAAATCAATAAGGAGGAGAGCGTCCAGAGTTTGTTGACGGATCCGTTTTTTTAACAACGCTTGTTTTTTCAGAAACTTCGGGAGAACAGCGAATGCCTCAGCAAAACCCATGACCGCGGAGTCACGAATGTGGATGTCCAGAGACACACCGGCTTCTTCCATCATGTCGCCCCCCATGCCGTGGAACGAAATTTCTGAGCATTTTGCTTTGAGTGCTTGGACGACATGTGAGGCGTGCAGGTCGCCAGAGGGTTCACCTGCAACAATCATAAGTTCCATAGACGATTGTGAGGTCAAATAGTAAGTCTACTGTTTTTGGCTGGATCTCCAAACTTCAGCAAATACAAGCATTGATTTCTCAAACTCACGTTATTATGATACCAATTCTATCTATTAATATGACATTCTCTCGTAGGTCGGGTAGAGCGAAGCGACACCCGACATGCATTGATTGTGGCTATCATGTCGGGTGTCGCTTCGCTCTACCCGACCTACGAAATAATGGCGTATAATCACTTAGAAATGGTATGATTTTCTTTTAATTTTTCCCCAAGAAATAGCTAACTTATCATTTGGTGAGACAGAAAGTACCCCTTCAATGCCGGCGTTCATCAAACGCTGTATCTCTTTCTGTGAACGTACTACATTGGAGATTCGCACCTCATCCATATACCCATTTAAAAAGGGACTGGAACCGCGTCCGAGCCAAACCGATACATCATTTGGTACAATATCACCACCAATATTTTTTTCACTATCTATTTCACCATTAAAGTATAGTTTACCATCACCAGAATTTGCATCGTAAGTGCCAGCTATATGAAACCAAACGTTTAACGGCAGCGGTTTTTCCCCAATTACAGTAGCATCAACCCAATCATTTTTAGTAGTAGTCATACGAAGTATAGATCTCTGGTTGCTTCTCGGACCAATTTTATATGACTTCTCTTTTGTAACACCGTTGCCTCCAGCAGTTGAATGTGCATTCAGAAAGACCCACATTTCAATTGTGAGTTCGGTTACGAGGTCAAGACTGTCCCTATCAGGTATATCCACGAAATCTCTTGGTTCGTTTCCACCAAAAACAAGTCCATTTCCCAGTTTTCCATCATCCCAATCCGTATTTCCCATTAATGTTCCGTCGTTCCCGTGTTCCGATAAGTCTTTGACAACATTACCGTCACCGGAGTCAAATGTATACAATAGAACAGTATTTTTATCTTGTGCAAGAATAGATTGAGGCAAGATAGACACCAAAGAAATAACAAAAAACATAAAGAGTCGCATTTGAATTGAGTTTAACATTATTAGTTTCCACCTATTTCAGTTTCAAATTGGATATAGTTGTCCAACTATATGTGGTAACTTAAATTATTAGTAACAACGGAGAGTGGTCATTTTGCCATATTTATGGCATTAAGCCTGGTGATTTGAGTCCGTCTGTTTCGTCGTAGCCGAACATTAGATTGAGGTTTTGTAACGCAGCGCCAGATGCGCCCTTTCCAAGGTTATCAAGTGCTGCCATAGCAACAACACGCTGCGTCCGCCCATCGACTTCTATTCCGACATCACAGTAATTGCTTCCAAGAACCGCCTTGGTTTGTGGGTAAACCGCTTTATCAAGAACCCGGATGAACGGTTCATTTTGATAAAATGTAGTATATGTCTCAAGCAGTGTTTCGGTATCAAGCGGTTGTTTTAGACGTGCGTAGACAGTGCTAAGAATACCTCGTGTCATCGGTACTAAATGCGGCGTGAAGGTTACAGAAACAGTTTGTCCTGCGATCGCGCTTAATTCCTGTTCAATCTCTGGTGTATGGCGGTGTTTCCCGATATTGTAAGCGACAAGATTTGCTTCGCGATTCGGATAGTGAGTAGTGTCTTTCGGTTTTGGTCCTGCTCCAGAAATGCCTGATTTGGAATCAACAATTATTGAATCTAATTCAATGAGTCTATTGTTAAGCAGAGGCATCGTGGCAAGGATAGCACTGGTCGGATAACATCCTGGATTTGCTACGATTTGCGCATCGCGAATCTTCTCACGGTAACGTTCAGGCAAACCGTAGACGGCATTCTGGATAAGTTCGGGACTGGTGTGTTCAACATGGTACCAATCACTGTAAGTCTCTGCATCATAGAGGCGGTAATCCGCGCTGAAATCCACAACACGCAACCCTTGTGCGACAATTTGCGGGGCATACGTCATGGCGACTTTGTGCGGTACTGCTAATACGACAACGTCCACTCGTTCTTTAAGGGAATCTATGTCTAACGGCTCAAACGTGAGGTCTATGAAATCGCGCAGATGTGGTAACACTTGGTCAACGCGTTGGCCAGCGTAGGTTTCGGATGTGGCGAGTTCCACGTTCAATCCGCTGGGATGGTTGACCAAAAATCTTAGTAATTCGCTGCCGCTATAACCGGATGCGCCAACAATACCTATTTTTGTCATCTTTTTTCCTTTAGGATATGTTTTGTTCATAATAATTTAACATGAAGCGGTGGGAATGTCAACGTTTTGTTGCAGAATAGCAGAGACATTCAATTCTCGATAATTTATTCTTTTATCTAAAACCTCTTACTGTAGGAGCGAGCTCCAGTTCGCGATATACTACGAACGGTCGCGAGCTGGAGCTCGCTCCTACAAAAGAAATTGGGGTTACAAACCCGCTGAATACCAAACGCGTATTCAGCGTTGATTCCCTCCAACAAGAACACTGCGCGACAATTGAATGCCTCTGTGCAGAATAGCAAGCAAGAACGGTTGACAAAATGATTAACTTATGTGAGAATAGAAATGGAGGATTAATTATGAAATTTGCTCGATATAAATTGAATAGAACAGTTGGATACGGCATTGTTGAAGGCAATAGTTTGCGAACGTTGGATGGATGTCCATTTACGGACTACAGTGAAACCGGAGATACTGTTGCTTTAGAAGATGTGCAACTCTTGGCACCGGCAACGCCCTCAAAAGTTTTAGCCGTTGGTTTGAATTATCGAAGTCATTTAGGGGATGCACCTGAGCCTAAAAATCCGGAAATCTTCATCAAAACGCCATCATGCATTAATGATCCAGAAGGCGAGATTGTGCTTCCTGAAGGTGATGATGATGTGCATGCAGAAGGCGAATTGGTGGTCTTAATGAAGGAACAAACGAGTAAAGCAACCCCTGCCGAAGCAGAGGCAAATATCTTAGGCGTTACCTGCGGAAACGATGTAAGCGCACGTACGTGGCAAAGTAATGATATGCAATGGTGGCGCGCGAAAGCATCTGATACCTTTGGACCTATTGGGCCTGTCATTGCTACTGGTCTTGACTATGGTGATCTACAATTAGAGACTCGCATCAATGGTGATGTGGTTCAGTCTCAAACTACTGGCGATCTCATTTTTCCTGTGCCAGTGATTGTTAGTTTCATCTCACAAGCGATAACTTTGGAACCTGGGGATGCGGTTTTCACGGGAACACCCGGAACTACAACTGCTTTGCAAGATGGTGATGTCGTTGAAGTTGAGATTGAGGGAATCGGTGTTTTACGCAATACTGTTGTGGCGTAACGACAGAGGTGAAAGATGGCAAAGATTAAGTTGTTTAAAGGTTACGAAGGAGAACCACCAATTCCGAAACCGAAGGGACAGGTGCAAGCCAACGTGGTAACGGTGCAAGATGGCGTGCCGGTGAAATATCCGGGTTGCGATGGAATTGGGGTGCGGGTTGTGCATCCTGCGAATCCGAAAGCACCCGCACAGAATTTAGGGATGGTGATGTTTTTTGTGCCGCCACACGTCGTTTTGGAGCCTGGAAGCCATCATACGGAGGAGTGTTATGTTATAATGCGCGGAGAAGGCACTATGACGATTGCTGATGAAAAAGTGCCTGTGAAAGCAGGGACTTTTATTCATCTTCCACCGTGGTGTGAGCATGGGATTGAAAACACTGGCGATGAGACATTGGAAGTTCTCATCTGTACTTCACCGCCGAATCCGTAAATCATGGGATGGAACAAACCATCCCTTACCAATCCCGCGTGTAACCTGCAGTCCAACCACCATCTACGGTTAGGATGGTCCCATTGACGTAGCTTGCCTCTGGAGCGACTAAAAACAGCACGGCTGCAGCAATCTCCTCAACTTTTCCCGGTCTTCCGAGTGGAATGTGTGATAGGAGACTTGCAGCCTTTTCTGTGTACTCTCCATCAGGACCATAAAAGAGTGCTTTTGTGCCGCGCGTCAACGTAGAACCTGGTGCAACTGCGTTGACAAGAATCCCTTGCGGTCCAAGTTCCAACGCCATGGAACGTGTGAGATTGGCAACGCCTGCCTTCGCCGCAACAAACGCGCTCTGAAGACGCAGCGGTACTAACCCAGCAATAGAACTGATATTAACAATACGACCAGAGACATTTTCAAGCATGTGGGGTATAACGGCACGACTTGTCACAAATACACCAGTTAGGTCAACCTGCAAGATACGGTGCCAGTCGTCTAAAGTGTATTGATGAATTGGGACGCGGTCACTTTTTGTGTTAATGCCAGCATTATTGATGAGGATTTGAATTCCACCGAGTTGGGCAGCGATGGTTTGCGCAGCCGCTTCCATCTGTTCAGGGTTTGCAACATCTGCCTCCACAAAGATGCACGTGCCACCTGCTTGCTGAATGTCTTGAGCGGTTTGAGTGCCAGCTTGTGTGTCAATATCCACAATTGCGACATGTGCACCATTTTCAACGAGCGCATGCACAATCGCCTTTCCGATGCCATTTGCGCCGCCAGTGACAATTGCTCCGTGTCCTTCAAGGGCAACTTTCATACGTTCCCTTCACATATAGTGAACTTTGAAATTATTGAGACGTTTTAATAAATCTGTTTTGGAAACATAACAGACAACAGAAGTTGTAGCACAAACTGTATGAAGATTAATTTATTAATTCGGTAATTTTCATTGTGTATATTCGGAACATTTTGTGTGCTCTTCAGTCCCGTGAATCAACGCCAAATACGCGTTTGGTATTTGGCGGGGACGATATGTTTATAGCAGCGCGGGCGATCACGCCGCTTAGTCCCGTAGGGACGAAATGTTTCGAAGCACATCAACAATAAATATGCCGTTCCTACGGAACTAAAGAAAGATAGGTTATCACATTTCTATAAACATTGCGTCCCTACGGGACTAAAGAAATTACCGAAATATTTATTTAATCTTCATTTAGTTTGTGCATATTCGTCCGCAAACTAACAGTTTGCGATACAGAAGTGTCCCATTAATTATAGATTTTATTATAAGCAGTTAAGATGCTTTTTGTGCGGTGAACTTGAGTTCTGTTTGCCCGTTTAGTCCTGCCACGACAGGGAAGGTGCGTTCTCCCTTTCCATCTTTAGTTACATACCTTACTTCTGGTGAAAAATAGGCGTAGAGTGCTGTGTTTCTGGAATTTGGTGAAGCATTCGGACCGGAACCGTGCACCATGAGGCTATGGAAAAACAGTGCACTGCCTGCAGAAAGTGGGACATCCATCTGTTGTTTTGCAACTTCCTCACGATCGGTGAGTTCAGCATCCTGTTGCCGTGCGATTCCCCCCCATTCCTGAACACCCCATAGGTGGCTACGCGGAACAACTTTAAAACAGCCGTTTTCTGGCGTTGCATCGTTGAGGGCAATGCTGACAGTAACTAATCTCGGCGGTTCCATCGGCCAATATGCTGAATCTTGGTGCAGCCCGTGTGATGAACCGTGAAAAGCAGGTTTGAACATCAAGGTGCTTCTAAACAGAAGTAGGTCGTCACCAATAAGGTTTTGGAGTACTGCTATAAGGTTCGGATGTTGTGCTAAATTCCTAAATACCTCTGAATATTGTCGCGTATTTTCAGCTTTCCGCAGTACGGGTAATTTGTCGCCTTGTGTTTCATCTTTCGCGAAAGGTTCGCGTTGTACGTGTCTACGTGCGACATCTGCCCGTTCTTTTTCAGTATCTGATTCCTGACCAGCAGCAAACTGATGCAGCAGTTGAATCTCTGCTTGGCATTCTTCCAGCTCTGCAGGTGACATTAAGTTTTCAACAATGAGATAGCCTTCCTTCTCAAAAAAGGCTTTTTGTGAATTCTTATCCATTTTATCCTCCGATGAGTCGTTTAATTTCCCATATAATACTTGAAATAGCAAATCCGATATAAACGGCTGAAGCAATGAACATCATTATAGTTGACATCGTTTTCGGTTTAGCAATTTTAGGTAAAAAGCGGTAGTTCATATACAGCGTAAGCGGTACATAGAGTGCCATCGCAAAACCACCCATATATGCTGCGTTAAAGAGAAAACCGAGACCACTAACATTTAACCGTTCCATCACAAACGTAATTACGCATCCAGCGACAATCCAGATACCTACTATGAGCAGGTACCACCAACTCAATTCTCGTTTTTGTGCCCCCTTAAAGTTAGTATAGATAATATCTGAAACAGAACGTCCCACACCATCAAGCAATGCCAGTTGTGTGCCGAAGAGCGTTGCAACACCAACTACTAAAAAGATACGACGCCCGAACTCTCCAAAGTTTTTTCCTAATATATTTGCTTCATCGAAAATCAGTTGGCTTCTGTCAGGGACGATTCCTTCAGGACGTAAAACAGCGAGCGCACCAAAAATGAAGAGCAGAATTGTGAAAGTATTAAGTGCCCAAAAGAATAGCATTTGGTCGCGTTTTATGTAGCGCCACCAATCAGCAAAACGACGGCGATTTTCTTCTGTTTCTTCAAAGAGAAAACCGGTTGCTGGCACTTTTTCGGTCCGTCCTCTTAGAGGGTTTTGAAGTCCAGGGACGCGCGCGCCCATTCCAATGTTTTTATCTCGAAGATAGAACGTATAAAATAGATTTGCAGTGCCGCCTGCCCCTGCAAACACCAGAGCAATGAATAACGCTTTTACCGACATGTTCGGGTCTTTGTACCCAATGTTTACTATTCCTGCTCCTAAGTCCTTCCACGTGTCCCAAGAACCGACCAAAATAGCAACGAGAATAAGTCCAATCGTAACAACAGCAACAAGGACTTCTATTGTATGTTCTAAGGATTGATAAACCAATTTCGGTCCGAATAAGATGACTGAAGCAATTACAAACGTAATTATTGTCCAGAAGGTGTCTGAACCCCAAAATGTCCCAGCTTGCCATTTAGAGTTAAAAATGAGTGCTTTGAGTGCGACTCCCGATTCGCGCGCCCACCCCGGTGCAATCCATCCTATTACAATAAGCAGAATAAACAACGGTGCAAAGCCTCGCCAAACGCGACTGTAACCTGTGTATACGGTTTCGCCAGTAGCAATCGTCCATCTGCCTACTTCAAAGTTAATCCAAAGTTGGAGAAATACACCGAGGACAGCTGCCCACACCATACTTGCGCCGTATTCTGCGGCGATGAGAGGCCAAATCACAATTTCGCCTGCACCAATAGATAATCCGACTAAAATAGCACCAGGACCTGCTATCTTCCAGAAAGGCAATTGCTTTTCTGGTAAATCTATAGTTTTAAAGCCTTCAAGTGGTTCAAAAATTTTAGGCATTTATTATTTCCTTAAATAGATACGGGACATATTTCTTATATTTCGGTATCCGACCTAACAGCTTCACTTAGCACTTCAATCGGGTGTTTCGGTAAAATGCCGGTCCCGTGTTCAAGTTGGTGTCGGCAGGAAAATCCTGACGCTGTCAGCGTAAACTCCCCAGTTTTTTCTCGGATAGTTGGGAAAAGACGGAGTTCGCCAATGTTCATAGAAAGATCGTAGTGTGATTTTTCATATCCGAATGAACCTGCCATGCCGCAACAACTGGAATCGATAACTGTGATGTCATGCGCTTCTGGTAACGCAAGCATTTGCAACACTGGTTGGATACCAACAAGTGCTCTTTGATGACAGTGCCCGTGTAACAAGATATCGCGCGGTTCTGCCTCATAAGTAAGTGGAAGTTCGCCTTTTTCATGTGCTTGAAGCAGAAATTCTTCCAATGAGTAGGTGCTCTCAGCAACTCGTTTTGCTTTAGCGGTGCTAATAAGTTCAACATAATCGTCAGTCAATGCAGAGGTACAACTCGGTTCACACCCGACAATTGGAATTCCAGCTTCTGCATAAGCATGGAGGTGTTCAATATTATAATTTGCGTACTCAATGGCTTTGTCAAGCATGCCCTCTGAGATAAGCGGTCTGCCACAACAACGTTTCTTCGGCAAGATTACCTCAAATCCAGCAGACTCTAAAACGTGTACTGCTGCCTTTCCGATATTGGGTTCGCTAAAATTCATAAAGGTATCGTGAAACAACACAACTTTTTTGTCGGAAGTTTGTGGTGACTTGCGTTTTTTGAACCATTTTTCAAAGGATTGGTGAACGAAGGTTGGCATATCTCTGCGGCGATCAACACCGAGCAGTTTTTCTGCCATCCACTTGGAAAATGGGTTATTCGTTGCCCAATTGGAGAGTGGCGCGAACGCTGAACCTAAAACAGCGAGTGACCCAATTTCTCCGAAAAGGCGATTTCGGAGTGGAAGTCCATTTGCTTTTCGGTAATGTGCAAGCATCTCATATTTGATTTTTGCCATGTCCACATTAGAGGGACATTCTGCCTTACACGCTTTACAACCGAGACATAGGTCAAGCACATCATAGAGTCGGTCACTGGTGAAATCTTTATGTGGCAAAGCACCAGAGATTACTGAGCGGAGCGCGTTGGCACGCCCGCGCGTAGAGTGTTCCTCTTCTCGTGTAGCAATGAAGGATGGGCACATGGTACCTGTCAGGGTTTTACGACACGCACCGACTCCATTACACATCTCGATTGCCCTGCCAAATCCGTCTTGTGCAGAATAATCGAAATAAGTATCAATTTTAATGGTGTTGTATTTTTCACCGAATCGGAGGTTTTCAGTCATCGGGGGAGGATCAATAATTTTACCGGGATTCATAATACCATCTGGGTCGAAAGCGTTTTTGACCTCACGGAGTGCTTGATAAATCTGTGGACCGAACATGCTCTCAATCCATTCACTTCGGACAAGTCCATCTCCGTGTTCTCCACTCATTGCACCGCCAAGGTCCATAAGTAGATCGCGCACCTCGCGTGCGATATTATGCATTTTATGTATATCTGCTTCGGATTTGAGATTGATAATCGGGCGGTTGTGGAGCAATCCGACACTTGCGTGGGCATAGTAAGAGGCGGTTGTGTCGTGTCTTGTGACAATATCGTCAAATCGGCGGACATATTCGGGTAAATTCGCTATGGGAACAGCGGCATCTTCCACAAATCCAATCGGTTTTGCATCGCCTTTCATTCCCATGAGCAAGCCGAGTCCTGCTTTTCGGGTTTCCCACACACGTGCCTTTTCTTCAGCAGTAAAACACCGCACATACGCATACCCGAATCCTGCACTTTTCAAGGTGTTTTCAAGATGGTCAATCTGTTCATGTAGTTCAGTTTCTGTTTCACCGTAAAATTCAACAGCGAGGAGTGCTTCCGGTTCACCTTCAATAAAACTGGTAAGTCGTGAAAATTCCAAGGATCCTTGTGCCATACCAAGTATTGTTTTATCAATCAGTTCAACTGCAGTTGGGTTGCACGCTAAGATGGGTTGCATTGCCTCCATAGAGGTGATGAGCGACTTAAAATGAACAACACACAGACAGGTCATTTGGGGAACGGGAACAAGATTAATTTTTGCCTCAACAGTGGTTGCCAGTGTGCCTTCGGACCCGACAACAATTTTGGCGAGGTTAAAAGGATGATGTGCATCACATCCGTCACGACGGTATGGTGTTACCTCTTTTGAACCGGCATCTGAGACATATTCATCAAGGTTATAGCCTGCGACTCTACGTAAAATTCTGGGATAGCGTTTACGGATTTCATCTGCGTTTTCATCGCAGATTCGACAAAGTTCTTGATAGATATGTGCTTCTAAGGAATCTCCTTGTTTTTTTGATGCGACTTCAGGAAATGATAGGGGTGCTGCTGTTATCTCATCGCCATTTGCAAGCGCAAGGTCAAGCGACATCACATGGTCAATCGTTTTACCGTAAATAAGCGAATGGGAACCTGCGGAGTTGTTACCGATGGTGCCGCCAACGTTTGCTCGGCTGCTCGTAGCGACATCAGGGGCGTACATCAGTCCGTGTGGTTTGAGTTTGTGATTTAGTTCATCAAGAACAATTCCGGGTTGGACGTTTGCCCAATGTTCATCAACGTTAACCTCAACCAGTTGATTCATATACTTGGACATGTCCAAGACGATAGCTTTGCCAACGCTTTGTCCTGCCAGACTCGTTCCGCCGCCGCGAGGAAGAATAGGGATTTTACGTTCAGCAGCGATCTGGACCGTTCTGATTACATCTTGTTTATGTTTGGGAACAATAACCCCTATCGGTTCAATTTGGTAGAGGCTTGCATCTGTGCTATAGAGTGCTTTTGAGTATGCATCAAAGCGCACTTCTCCCTCAAGTTCTTTTGTGAGAAGTTGTTCAAGTGCTGGTTCGGAATTTTGCATCTGTTTCCTGTTCCTGTGCGTTTGATTCTAAGGGATATGGTGTGTTAGACGATGGTATACCAAAAATTGTTCAAGAAGATAATCCTCTACTTAAATCTTTTTTCTATCGCGATATGTTTTAGGTCAATGTCACGTCCCTGTAGGTCTTGGCATACCTCATCAACAACTTCTGAATAATCTATGCTGACAATAAAGAGGCGCAGCTGTGCTGTTGATGGATATTTCCTCATATAATCCAACCTATATTGTAGGATTTGACCGATGGATTTATGTATGAGATCGCTGCTGCTATCCCCTGGATAATGAAAAGTGAATTTGACTTCAACAAGAACAGGACGTTCCGATTTAGATTTATCAATTCCGATAAAATCGGGGACGGATCTATTATTAGAATACCTCGCACATTTTTTAGAGTTTCCATCTGTTTTTCAAGTTTTTTGGGTTTATCGCTATTTCTATTGTAGTCTACGATGATGTATACGATAAAGAGACATGTTCCAAAGGCGATTACAGCGTCAATTATTTTTCTCTTTGAGTTTATTTATCTCTTTCTTTAGGTATTCGATTTCATTTGTGAGTCTTTTGTATCTTCTATTTATAGCGAGTGTGATGCAGCCGCCTGTGATGATGATGAGGAGTGCGGTAGCTCCGAATAAATATAATGCGACGATTGTAGCAATCGTGCCGGCAACAAAACCCATGATTTTAAGGAGTACATTTCGTATTTTCTCTGCCATCATCATGGATTTATTTTTTAGTATGTTCTCATTTCTGGTGCGAATTAGTGGTAATGAGATATTCCCATTATTCTACTTGTAATTGACGAAAATTCTTGTAGTATTTAAAAGTAATTATCAAATCCTAAACACAATTAGAGGATAACACCAATACACCCAAAAGTCAAGTATAGTAAAACCCACACGATTTCTACAATAAATTTGACTTTCTGCCTGTTGGGGAGTATAATAATTAAATGCCTCTGTGGTGGAATTGGTATACACGGCAGGTTGAGGGCCTGTGCCTTAATTGGCGTGCTGGTTCGAGTCCAGTCGGAGGCATCCCTTAGATATCCCATCTTTTGCAAGCGGATTGAATCCTAAAGTTTTTCCAACCAACCCAAAATTACACCGTTTAATCTGTGCCATCCGCTAATATTTGAAGGCAGGTTCCCAACCATTCGTACCATTAGCAAGCAAATCAAAGAGATGCCAAGTTGCGCAGAAAGGGTCACCCGGCCCAAAATTCGCTTTTGAAATTTGAGTTATTTTGTCGTCTGTCTTTTTGTGAAAAGTTGAAACACCCGGTAGATAACCGTTTCCGCGCTTGAAACCCATATTTTCGGTAAACGTCGTCCCTTCACTGGAATACATCTTAAATTGCCAACCTCTTTTTTTAGCAAATGCTGCCTGTACTTCAGGAGAATCTGGTGATACGACGACAAATGCCGCGCGGCTTTCCAGATGTTGAAGCATACCATTAAACCCATCTGCCCACAGGGTACAATAAGAACAACTAATACCCATATTATGAATGATGATCAGATCTTCTTTGTCATCAAACATCTCAGAAAGTTTTATGTTTTTTTCATCTGATCCCTTGAAGACGTAGTCTGGTACTTCTTCTGGTGGAAGCTGCCCTCTAAGATCGCTTAATCTTTTTTGTTTTTCCAAAAGTTCTGCTTCTAAGCGATCAATTTCGTTTTTTAGGGTTGTTTGATTTAATTCCATTTATCCTCCGTAAAAATTACCTTACTATTTATGATCAGGTTCTATTCTGCTAATAGTTGCTGATACACCTCATAAGTGCGTTGGGCGATAGTCTCCCATGTAAAATTTTGCACTCTTTCCAAACCGCGTTTTTGAAGGTCTTGACAAAGCATCGGATCAGATGCGATCTGCCTTATCTTTTCTGCTAAAGCAGCGGCATCTCCTTCTGGAAAGACTAAACCAGCATCACCTATAACTTGTGGGATTTCTCCTGAATCTGATCCGATAACCGGCACTTCACATGCCATGCCTTCAATCAACACTCTGCCAAAAAATTCTACCCAATCCGCAGTGGTGCGAGAAGGTAAAACCAAGGTATCCATACAGTTGATGTAATCGGGGACTTCTTCGGGGGGAACAGCATCAATCCAGACAATTTTCTCTGTGATTTGATGTTTTGCAGCAATATCTTGAAATTTCAGTTCATCTTCACCCTGTCCAACAATTAAAAGTTTGAACGGGAAGTCAAGCATCGCTGCCGCTTCAATGAGCGTATCAACACCCTTCATCTGAATTAACCTACCGACATAGCCAATAACAAAGTTGTCAGCAAGTCCAAGAGATGTTTTTAGTCGGTTTACATTTCGTTTTTTAAACAGTGAAATGTCTACACCGTTTGGAAACGGTATTTGATTACCAACATACCCACGCTGCTTTAATATTTCGCCAGCGTTCTCACTGAGCGGAAAAGCCATGTCGGTTTCACGGAAAACTTGTTTTTCAATCCAAACTGGTAAGGGACCGAAACGTTGTTTAGATGGAATGCTGAGTGAAGTGCGAAAGATGAAGCGACTGTTTGGACAAAAACGCCGTTTCAATCGTACTGTCTGCAAAGCATTGAGACTCCACGCTTCCTCTTCAAGATGGATAATATCAGGTTGGAAGTCCTTGAAATGCTGTGCAATACCTCTACGATAATAAAAACGACTACCATACCCAGAAAATCTTATAGGACAAGGTATCTCTTCACAGTTCACGTCAACTTCCGGGATGAAATTAATCTCCTGAAAACTTTCGTACCAACGGTCAGGCGTAAGAACACGCATTGCAACATCTGATTCTGCTGCAATGAGATTGAACTTCCTCCGATAAGGTTTCATTATATAGGAATGCGAAAGAACTAAGACACGCACCGATTTAACTTCAAAATATTATTCTTAATTTTGAGCTTTAAACAACACCTCATCTTCAGAAGTGCCTTCTGATGTTCCATCTGGTTCGTTGAGGCCTGCCATTAGACCCTCAAGCTGCTGTCGGATTCCAGCACGTTCCTCCTCAGTAGCTAACCGTGCAAGCTCGGATGCTTCTCGTAAGTCACTATTTAGATTTTCCAACTCTTGAATTTTTGCATCACGTTGCAAAACATCGTTATTGAGTCGAGCAACTTCAGTTTCAAGTGCCAATTTTTCATCTCTTAATTTATTAACGGTTGAGATAGCAAGGTCTACATGTTCTTCTAAAAGAGATACCACGTTTTTCCCTGTTGCTTCAGACATACAATCCTCCTAAGATATCTTACTAAATTCTACTATTTACAGCATTCTCAAAAAACAATTTGTTGAATTTCACCCGTTCAAGTCAATTTACACCAAGGATACGGTAATGAATTATTGACTACGGTGATGAATGAGATGACTGTTCAGTATAACTTTACTGCGAAATACTAAATTTATATTACCTTTCTTTATAGCGCAATGCCAAATGTTCAGCATCTGCCCAATTTGGATGATTTTGCGCGTAATGAAATAAATACTGTTGGGCATATCCAACAAATTCACCAAAATAGTTTTTGGCAAATTCTTGAATTTCGCGTGCTGTCGCACGTTTCCGAAGATATATTGTCTCAAAAATCCGCTTTATCCAAACATCAACAGGCAATGCTGTAAGGTGTCCAAGCGAAAAAAGACAGATGCAATCGGCAACCTTCTCGCCAATTCCTTTCAGTTGCATTAATTCGTGTTTGGCTTCAGTATAATTCATCTGTTTGAGTGTATCAAGCTTGAGTTCTTCATTAGACACTTTGCTTGCGGCATGCCAAAGATAACTTGCGCGATACCCAGTGCCGCAATCAAAAATTTCGTCAACTCCCGCATCAACCAGTGCTTGCGGTGTTGGAAAAGTGTAATCAGCGTATCCCTCAAACTCCAATCTGCTTCCAAAACGCTCTGAAAGTGTACGGATAATGCTTCGGATTCGCCCCATGTTGTTATTTTGTGATAAGATAAATGATGCTATAGTCTCCCATAACTCCTGATTTAGGAGACGCATTCCCCAGAACCGATTAATTGCTTGACCAATGTAAGCATCAACGTTCACAGCTGCTAAAATTGATGCCAATTCTCGATTTAAATCCAAATAATGGGACAAGTGGGGTTTGGAAATTGGCTCGTTTCCTGAACTTTCTATTATTAAAGTGTCATCACTTTGCTGTATCCTCAGTATCCGACCCTCAACGACACCATAATACGCATCATCCACCCGGTTCCATCGGAATGACTGCCCAGATTCTAAGGTATATTGCAGGTTAAAATTTGACAAATGCTGTATGCACATTTGACGTTGATTCGTGACGTTATCCATCTTCATTGGCACTCTTGCACAAATTATATGCTAAAACATAATAAAATGCAAGTGTTTAACTAAAAATTAATTGAAAATTGTTATGCTATAGGGTATCATTAAAAGCAGTATCATTTAAAATTGAGGAGAAAAGATTACGCATGATTATCTTTTTACGGGAAAAATTTATAGCACAAATCTTTATGTGGGTTATCGCGATTGTCTTCGTTATTGGCTCAATTATGCTATATAGTGGCTCAAGTGGGGGACGAGGAGATGGAACTGAAGCAGAGGTCGTTCTTAAAATTGATGCATTAGAAGTGACAAGAGGTGATTTTGAAAGAATGGTTTCGGATCAGATGCGATCCCAACAGAATCAAAGGTTTGGCGCACCCCCCGACCAGAAACAGACAGAAAAAGATATTATTGATTTTTTAATTAAACGAGCAATTGAAGGTAGTGCCAATATTAGTAACGCAGAAGTTGAACGTTATATCCGAAGTGATGCAACCCGAGTACAACAGTATAATCAATATGAGGGATTCGGAGCAGCGGAGCTCTATAAACAGAGTGTGCGCTACCAGCTCAGTTCAACTGCATTGCGGGATAATGTCCAGAATCTCGAGTTGGTAACCGACACAGAGGCAGAACAAGACTATCGGCTTGAGGCAGACAAGGCAAAAGTCAAATACATTGAATTTCGGCATAGCGACTATGTTTCAACTGACAACGTAACTGATGAAGAAGATGAAGAAGGTGAAGAAGCGGAAACATACTTTCAGGAAAACAAAGATGACTATAAAACTGAGGAACAGGTAAACGTCAAGTTTATCAACATTAATCCTGAAGATTTTGTCACCCAATCGGATATTGAGGCTTATTACACTGAAAATCAAGCCGAATTCACTACTCCTGAGGTTGTTAAGGCACGACATATCTTGAAACAGTTCCCAGAAGGCACACGCAACCCCACCGATGAACAAAGGACGGAAACGAAAGCGGCTGCAGAGAAATTACTTAAAACCGTCAAGGATGAATTAGCAGCCGGGACATCGTTTGCTGATTTGGCAAAAACACATTCAGATGGGCCTTCTGGTGCAGACGGCGGTGCATTAGGGAGTAGCATCCCAGAACTTCCTCCTGGCAAATATTTTGGGCGCGGGCAAATGGTAAAACCGTTTGAAGAAGCGTGTTTTGATATTTTAGAACCGGGAGAAATCAGTGATCTCGTTGAAACCGTTTTCGGATATCATATTATTCAATTGGAAGAAAAACATTCGCCTGTACTGAAATCTTTCCCTGAAGTAGAGAGTGAAATTCGGGATAAAGTGGTTAAAAGTAGCGGCGTGGATAACGCGAAAAGAACTGCTGAGGATCTGTTATTTGACATTGAAGTAGAAGATTATGAAACTGCTATCGGGCTTGATAGGTACAAGGAACTATCACTTGCTGTGGGTGAAACAGATTTCTTCAGTAAAGATGAAACAAATATTCCGAATATAGGATCAAGTTGGACTTACGGAGGACTGATTCAAGAACTTTTTGACATGGAAGTAGGCGTGACAGATACAATTGAAACGAAAAGATTTGGCAGAGATGTTACAGCCTATTTTGTTGCAACCGTCCTTGGAAAAAAACCTGCTGCTATTCCTGAATTTGATGACGTAAAAGAACAGGTTATCAACGATTTGCGTGAGAAAAAAGCCAAAGAGAGTGCTTTTGCAGATGCACAGAATCTGTTCAATCAACGCGCGGATAGCGAGTCATTAGATGATTTAATTAAGAAATATAAAGTGTCTGAAGAGGAAACTGCTGTGCAAAAATCTGTTCAAGAGAGCAGCCTTTTTAATCGGACAGTGGGAAGTTCCTATATTTCTAATATGGGGAACTCAAAGGAAGTAATGTTCGCTGCCTTTAACATGTCTGTAGGGGATGTCCGTGGACCGTTTAAAGGAGATTCGTCGGTTTACATCGTTGAATTAGTTGAACGAGTGGAACCGGATTTAGAATTGTACCAAACGGATCCTGCCCAAAAGGCACAACGTTTTCAGACACTTCTGCAAGACAAGAAACAGAGTGCGTATGATAACTGGTTTGCAGCACGTAAAAAGGTGGCGAATATCTGGATTCATGAGGACTACCGTTAATTAAGAACATCGTAGAAAAAGTTTCTGCGTTTCGGAACAAATCCTAATTCTGAGATGGTTCGTTCAATCTCCTCTATTGGCATACAGTAGACGGTGCCGGCTTTGCTAACAACGTTTTCTTCTATCATTGTTCCGCCCATATCGTTTGCCCCGAACTTGAGGGAGAGTTGACCAACTTTAGGTCCTTGTGTTACCCATGACGATTGAAAGTTGTCAATATTATCTAAAAATAAACGGGAGATTGCTAAGGTTTTTAGATACTCAAAACTCCCCGCAGGTGGAATGTGTTCAAGTTCCGTGTTGCTTGGTTGAAAAGACCAACAGATAAATGCTGTGAACCCACCGGTTTCATCTTGCAGATCGCGCAACCGCATTAGATGTTCTACGCGTTCAGCGTAACTCTCAACGTGTCCATACATCATGGTAGCACTTGATTTGAGTCCGACTTTATGCCCCTGCCGCATCACCTCAAGCCATTCATCAGCCGTGCACTTTTTTGGACTAATTTTGTTCCGAGCGTGGTCGGTTAAGATTTCAGCGCCACCGCCAGGAATAGAGTCAAGTCCAGCGTCGCGGAGCCGAGTGAGTACTTCTCGCAAAGACATCCTATTAATCTTTGCGAACCAATCTAATTCTGGTGGCGAAAATCCGTGAACATGAATCTGATAGTTTGCTTTTATCCAACGGAGCAGGTCTTCATACCATTCCAGTTTGAGTTTAGGATGTAGTCCCCCTTGCATTAGGATAAGTTCGCCTCCCAAATCAAGGGTTTCCTGGATTTTTTGCCCGAGTTCTTCACGCTCCATCACATAAGCATCAGGGTCTTTTCGGTGGCGGTAGAAGGCACAGAATTCGCAATCAACATAACACCAGTTTGTGTAGTTAATATTTCTATCAACAATGTAGGTTATGTAGCCTTCTGGATGTTTTCGGTGGCGGATAACATCTGCGGCGTGCCCCAGCGCAAGCAGATCATGGCTTTTAAAAAGTGTTAGGGTATCATCAAAGTTCAAACGTTCTCCTGCAAGAGCTTTTTCTAATACGGGTTGAATGGTATTATCCATCAGTTTATATTATCCTCCACATGTTCTGTTACGTTTCATGAAATAATTTTACCATTTTACCGCTAACATGTCAAAATTAATTTGACTTCGCTAAAGAATTTGGATATAATTATAAGTTAAGTCTTGAAAAAATTTGGAGAAAAAACGATGGCAATTGTCTACCTTGAAGAGTTAGTGAAACAGGTGCCAAACAAATATCTGGCAGTTAACGTTATCGCGAAACGTGCACGTGCATTAAATGACGAACTACTTGGAGCCGGTTTATCCAAAAAACAGAAACCTGTATCTGTTGCAACAGAGGAATTGGCTTCAGGTGAACTGACATATAAAAAAGTTGATCCAAATACTTTGGAATCTGAAATGGAGTCTATCTTGACTTCTGAATCTGAAGATTCTGATGCGGTAGACAAAGATAAACAGATTCCAGAGCTCTTCGGTGAAAGTTCTGCCGAAGACAGCGATGCTGATACCGAGAACATTGCAGAGACCGAAGACAGCGACGTTGATGAAAATAACGAAAATGAAGGCTAAGCGCGAAAAGGAGATTTTCTTGACAAATACTCTTAAAGCGTATATACTTTAAGGGTTGAAGAGAGGAACGGTTGAGTGCTGACGTGGCTCAATGGTAGAGCAAGTGATTTGTAATCACTAGGTTGGAGGTTCGATTCCTCTCGTCAGCTTTTTTAATGGGGGTATGCTAGAGCGGTCAAATAGGGCAGACTGTAAATCTGTTGGCTATGCCTACGGTGGTTCGAATCCATCTGCCCCCATCTGTTTTTATTCTTTTCTGCGGGAGTAGCTCAGCTGGTAGAGCATTGGCCTTCCAAGCCATGTGTCGCGGGTTCGATTCCCGTCTCCCGCTTGTTGATGTGTTTTAATTTTTGCCGACGTAGCTCAGTCGGTAGAGCGCGTCCTTGGTAAGGACGAGGTCACCGGTTCAATCCCGGTCGTCGGCTTCAGTTATAAATACAAAGGTGGAAATTATGCCGAGAGACATAGTAACATTAGCATGTGATGCTTGTAAACAACGGAATTATATAACAACCCGCAATCGACGGACACAGCAGGATCGGTATGAGCGCAAAAAATATTGCCGTTTCTGTCGTAAACATACGCTGCATAAGGAGACTCGTTAAGTTTTTCCATAGGCCAGTAGCTCGAACTGGTAGAGCGCCGGTCTCCAAAACCGGATGTTGGGGGTTCGAATCCCTCCTGGCCTGCCTTATATCATGATAGCACGGATTAAAAATTACATTCAAAACATACTTTTAGAATGGCAAAAAGTATCTAAGCCTGACATGGAACAAGTGCGCGGTAGTACAGTTGTCGTTTTGATTGCCTCTGGGATTTTAGGCGTTTTCATTTGGCTTGTTGATGGCAGTTCTGCGAAACCTGAATGGAAGTGGCCTGCTGCATTGATTCTCGTTGCAATTCCTATTGTTGTTTATTTTCTTAGTAGAGACTTAGAAAACCGACGGTTACACGCAACTGCTATAGCATGTATTCCTTTAGCCGTTATTCTTGTTAGTCAATACATTATTAAGCCGCAAGATCCTCTTACGGGGTTCGGGATGTCCTTTTTAAGGAACATTTTTCTGCGTTAGTTAACAATAGGACTGATGTCAATAGGTGTAGTGTTTTGGGTTAATCACCACACTTGTTTAGTGTTTGTCTAATTGCCTTCAGAGAAAGGGTATTAGATTAAGCACAAAAAATTGTCTAAGTTCTATTTTTTACATTTTCTTCAAGCAATTGGGAATTAACCATGACTGGTTACTGGTATATTGTTCAGGTATACACTGGACACGAAAAGAAAATACAGTCTAATCTTGAAAGACGACTTTCATCCGATGCGGACACTGATAAGGAACTACAGGACGAAATCTTACAGGTTAACGTTCCTATCTCCACAACTGTAAAGAATGAAGATGGGAAACGAAAGGTGAGAAGTGGTCCTACTTATCCAGGGTATGTACTCATCAACTCTCAGCATGAAATTGGTCCACACGCAGAAAATTTGATCGGACAGAAAAGTTGGGCTTTTGTTCAAGAAACGCCTGGCGTGATGCATTTTTTGGGAAATGCGAATCCAATTCCGCTTAGCTCAGAAGATGTAGAACGTATGTTGGAAAGTTCAACCGTTGAAGAACAAGAACCGGTACCAGAGGTGACGTACTCGGTTGGTGATAAAGTTCGTGTTATTGAAGGACCTTTCAGTTCTTTTACTGCTGAGATTCTTGGAATAGATATGCAACGGCAACGATTAAGCCTCTCAATTACAATCTTTGGACGTTCAACACCTCTTGAATTGGGATTCCTTGGGGTTGAAAGGCTATAAATTAGAATATACGGAGACATTAAATAAATGGCAAAAAAAGTAGCAGGTGAAGTTAAACTTCAGTTAGTATCAGGACAGGCTACGCCACAGCCTCCTGTTGGTCCCAGCCTTGCTCCTTATGCGATTAACCTGCAGGAATTCATAAAAACCTTCAACGCACAGACTCAGCAGCAAAGCGGCATGGTCGTTACTACTATCATTACATGTTACAGTGACCGCTCCTTTACATTTATAGTTAAATCACCCCCTGCTGCAGTTTTGCTTAAATCTGCGGCGAAAATTGCTAAAGGGTCTGGGGAACCAAATCGGAATAAGGTAGCGACTGTCAATAAGGATCAGATTCGCGAGATTGCCCAAACGAAATTACCTGATCTTAATACCACGGATATAGAAGCAGCAATTCGCATGGTTGAAGGCACAGCGCGAAGCATGGGTTTAAATATCAATTAAGTTAACTGATTTAAGAATAAATCTGGATAGTACCATGTCGGGTTTCGCTGCCGCTCTACCCGACCTACACGCAATTATGATATTTATCGATGAATATTGTATTATGAAACTTGGAGAGCAAAATGGCGAAAAAAGGAAAACGTTATAGCGATATTCAGCAACATGTTGACAGACTAACCAATTACACTGTTGACGAAGCAATCTCAATCCTGAAAAAGACGGGGTCAGCGAAGTTTGATGAAACTATAGATTTAGCTTCCCGTCTTGGTATAGATGCGCGTAACGCTGAGCAGAATATCCGTGGCACAGTCGCCCTTCCGCATGGCACCGGAAAATCTGTTCGGGTTGCTGTGTTTGCTGAAGGCGAAAAGGCAAACGAAGCTGAAGAAGCTGGTGCTGATTTTGTTGGTAGCGATGATTTAGTCGATAAAATTGTTGACGGTTGGCTTGATTTTGATGCAACAATTGCTACACCGGATTTAATGCGCAGCATCATGCCAAAGTTAGGCAGAATACTCGGACCACGAGGTTTAATGCCCAATCCAAAAGCTGGCACTGTGACGATGGATATATCGGAGACACTTCAAAGCATCAAAGCAGGACAAATTGAGTATCGAGTTGAGCGAGACTCCGGTATCGTTCACGTACCAATTGGGAAGGTTTCATTTGAAGAAGGGCAAATTAAGGAAAATCTTATGTCTGTCATGGACGCGCTCGTGAAGGCACGTCCTGCCGCAGCAAAAGGACGGTATATTAGAAGTGTTGCGATTTCTTCAACTATGGGGGTTGGCATCCGAATTGATCCTCAAGAATTTTTGTAATTCGACAAATCAAAACTTATATGTAGAAGCACGTCAACCATGAGACGTTGCATATTTTAAAAAGGAACCAGACGACAAATTCCGAAAAACAGAATAGAGTTGAAGAAAGTAGGCGCTTTTGGCTTAATTACCTACCGAGACTCGGATAAGGTTAGAAACACTTCGTGCTTATGCAACGAAGCATGTTTTTGACTGCCGTAGTTAAGTCAAGCCTCCAGACATCTGGGGGTTTTTCTATTTCTGGATGGAATGGTCAAGATGAGAAAGGAGCTAACCTATGCCGAATGAAGCAAATATTCAGCAGGTTGGACAAATTCGTGAACTTTTTGAAAGTTCAGATGTAATTCTTTTAGCAGATTTTCAAGGACTCACCGTCGCTGAAGTAAACGATTTACGCCAGCAATTACGTGAGGCGAATGTTCAGTATAAAGTCTTTAAGAATACATTAATTAACGTTGTTGCGCAAGAACGAGAAATCGAGGAACTTGCGGAATATCTAAAAGGTAATACGGCCCTTGCGGCAAGCGACGATCCGGCTGCCTCAAGTAAAATTCTTTTTGAATTTAGCGAGGAACATGAGAGCCTAAAAATCAAAGGTGGCATCCTTGGAACACAAGTTGTTGACGCGAACGGCGTTAAAGCACTCCAAGATATGCCTTCAAAAGAGGTTCTAATTGGTAAAGCAATCGGAGGCATCAGTGCTCCGCTGTATGGACTTGTCGGAGTCTTGAAAAACGGGTCTCCGATAACTGGGTTTGTTAATGTGCTTAGTAATACAATTGGTCAGGTGACTTCTGTGCTCACACAGATCGCCGAACAGAAGAAAGCAGCCGAATAGGCATTACTTTATTATATAAGAAAGGATTATAAAAAATGGCAGATGTAGAAAAATTGATTGATGAAATTAGTGAGATGACCGTTCTGGAACTCTCCGAGCTGGTAAAAGCACTTGAAGATAAATTTGGCGTGAGTGCTTCTGCAATGCCAGCGATGGCAGTAGCCGGCGCAGTCCCAGCGGCAGGTGCAGCTGGAGAAGCTGAAGCTGAGGAAGCAGCAGAGAAAACCGAATTTGATGTCCAGATTAAAGAGATCGGTGGACAGAAAATTCCTCTCATTAAAGAAGTTCGTGCCGTTACAGGACTTGGTTTGAAGGAAGCAAAAGAAAAGGTTGAATCAGCACCAGTCGTCATCCAAGAAGGTGTGAGTAAAGAAGATGCTGAAAAAACCAAAGAGCAACTTGAGGCTGTCGGCGCGGTTGTTGAAATTATCTAATCAGAGTCATTGCCTTCAATTACTGAGGGCTACGTGACAATGTAAACTTAAGCAAACCCCATTATGGTATTGAACTGTAATGGGGTTTCTCTTACAAACAGATGTTCAGTATTGCAGAGATTTTTTACCTTGTTTTTAGTCAACTCGCAGTAGGCGGGTTTGTAACTATGCTTCTCATACCGAAAGGTTTGGTGGGGGCAAACTTTTATCGTTTGATGGGAGGTATCTACCTGCTTGTAAGCGGCTTAGCGCGTTGTGCAAATCTGTACCTGCAGGAACAACTTATCACTTTTTCCAGTTTTTTTGGATTTTGGCAAGATACTGAAGCCGTATTAGTAATTAGTTTTGTTCTAATCATCTTTGCTTATACATTGAGTTGGTGGTTCAAATCATCTTTGATCACGGACATATTATTCTTTTTGGGGATACTCTGCGGTAGTGTTTGGATACTTTTTACTGCGATATCCTATTTTCAAATTGTCCAATTTCCCGGTGGACAATTTATATTAACTTTCCAATTCCTTGTATCAGCAGTTTTACTCGGGGCAGTTCATACTGGCATGTGGTTTGGACACTGGTATCTTGTAACACCAGAATTACCTGTCCATTACCTAAGACGATTTAACACTGTTTTGCTGTGTACGCTCATTGCAACAATCTCTCTGTTCTGCATAAATATGTTTTTTAGATCGCAAGCAAAAGATGTTGTGCAGTTTAATTTTCATTATCAACTCATCTTTTGGATGCGGTTAGGAATTGGGTTTGGTGGCACACTAATTCTTTATTTTATTAGTTGGGATTGTTTACGTCCTAAATCTGTTGCTAAGGATGAAGTTGGAGCAACGCGGGCAGCAACAGGTTTCCTGTTTATTGCAATAATTACTGTATTTTTGGGTGAGTTCTGTAGTCGGTATCTATTTTTATCTATGCAGTTTCTATTTTGAAAATTGCAGTGATGTATGATATACTTTCAGCATTCGTTCATATTTATGATCCAACCGATTAACGTTTTCACATTCTCATGAATACAAAAAGTCCGCTGCGGTACCCAGGTGGGAAATCAAGGGCAATAAAACAGATTCTCCCATTGATTCCTACAAAGATAACCGAGTTCCGAGAACCTTTTGTTGGTGGCGGTTCTGTTTTCTTTGCTGTTCGAAGCATTTTCGGTCCCAATATCAAATCATACTGGATCAACGATTTGAACTATGATCTATACTGTTTTTGGAAACAGACAAGAGATAACGTTACAGAACTCGTTGATGAACTGACAAAAATACACACAACAACCAAAAATGGTCGTGCCTTATTTGAGAAATTGACGAAGGACAAAGATTTGTTGTACAGCAAAAAGGACATGCTATCTGAGTTTGAGCGGGCTGTGCGGTTTTTTGTCTTGAACCGTATCACATTTTCTGGTGTCGTAGATTCCGGGGGATATTCGCAAGGTGCTTATGAGAAACGTTTTACGCGTTCGTCCATTGATCGGGTAAAACAGATTTCACGCGCGCTTTCTGGAGTCAAAATCACAAATGAGGATTATACGAGCAGTCTTTTTGATGAAAACTGTGATGTCTTTATCTTTTTGGACCCACCCTATTTGAAAGCAACAGAATCAAAGTTATATGGAACGAGAGGCACTTTACACACCGCTTTCGATCACAAGCAGTTTGCTGACAATATGAAAAAGTGCAAGCATAAATGGCTCATCACTTATGACGACTCGCCAAAGATTCGTGAGTTGTTTGATTTCGCAGATATTTGCGAATGGACGCTGCAATACGGAATGAACAATTATCAGAAGGACACGGCAGCTAAAGGCAATGAGTTATTTATCAAAAATTACTAATCAATCGGGAATACCCATAGGTTGGTAGAGCAGATTTGTATCTGGAAAATATAAATTCATTGTAAATTGTTACGTAGGTATGATAAACTGAAGGTATTCATATAAGTTAAGGAGGCACATAATGAAATCCCAAATTTTCTATGAACCTGAATCAATGAGTCTTGAAGATAAACCGGTACCGACAGCCGGTGATAACGATCTGTTAGTTCAAGTTCGTTCAGTAGGTATATGTGGTTCGGATGTTGCGTATTATTTCGGAAATAGTTCACTTGAAACTGACGATGGCAAGGGGCCGCTTATTCTCGGACACGAATTTACAGGCGAAGTTGTTGAAGTAGGAAACGAAGCAGGAAAGACAGGCGGATTTAAAGTCGGCGACAGAGTTGTTGTGAATCCAGTACAATCCAATCCAGATTCTTTTTGGAGCAAAAAAGGACTTTCCAACTTATGTCCAGAAAAACGCGTTTTAGGTGTAGGCGTTGATGGTGGTTTCGCGGAATACGCTGTTTCTGATTACCGTTGGACGGTCAAACTACCTGATAACGTTACGTATGACCAAGGCGCACTTACAGAACCTCTTGCATGCGGACTTTATGCAGTCAACAATCTCAATGCTGAAGCAGGACAGACTGCTGTTGTTTTCGGCCCCGGTCCCATCGGTTTAATGATGGTGCAAGTTCTGAAAAGTCGTGGTTTGAAGAACGTCCTGCTTGTCGGAACTCGCGACTATCGTTTGGAGTGTGGTAAGGATCTTGGAGCGGACTTAGTGGTGAACGTCAGCGATACTAACTCTCCACACTACGTTGAAGACCTTGGTGCAGCAATTCAGGATCTCAATAACGGTGAACTGGCTGACCGTGCTATTACTGCCACGAGTTCGCTTGATGCAATTCACACAGCGCTTGAAGTTACGGGAAGGCATGCAACTGTTGTTATCTTCGGACTCCCTGGCGATAAAGATGTCATGCAGGTTCCGATTCTTGATACGATCCTTATGGATAAGACCATCAGATTCTCATGGTTAGCACCTGATACATGGGAAGAGGCAGTACAACTTATTTCCAGTGGCGATGTCAACATGGACAAAATCATCAGTCACGAATTCCCGCTTGAATCACTTGTTGAAGGAATTACAAAGGTTCGCAACCGAGAAGATAGCTGCACCAAAGGTTTGATAAAAGTTTCTTCTTAAATCGGTATCTAACATGGGTATCCCATTTTTTATCGTTTTTGCCTTGTCAATCGTATTTCTATCGCTTGCAATAACAGGGTGGGGTGACCTTGTATCAGTCGAGTGGCCTGAGCAGAACCCATCTGCTGCGACCGTCGACGACGTAGTTGTCACCCCTTACCTGGGTTTAAAACTAAATTATTGGGCAATTGCACAGTGCTTAGCGGGTTTTCTGCTATTTTTGGCGAGTCTCTATCTTATGGGATTTTTACTCTATCTTGAAGAGCGCGAAAGTGGTAGGATAATGAAAAACGTCAAAAGTTTTGCGAAACTACGTCAGTTTTTGGAGCGGCGTCAGAAGAGAGGTTTGCCTCAATGAAATCTATCGTAAAATCAAGAACTAAATTGTCTACACTTAAAGTTAAACACTTATAATGAACTTACATGACCTTATGGATAGGAGATACACCGATGGAAAGTTATCCAAACGTGCGCCAAACGCCTTACGCGCCGACAGAAACGGCAGATCTCTACCCTGAATCGGATGGAAAACCTATGGCTGATACCGATCTCCACATTCAGTGGATAATCTGGCTGCGGCAAGTCCTTGAGGGGCATTTTGCGCAGAGACCGGAAGTTTATATCTCTGGCAATATCAGGATGTATGACATTGAGGGGCCCCTCCGAACTGCTGTGTCTCCCGATATTCTTGTCTCTTTCGGGATAGGGCAAAAAGACCGCCGCACCTACAAGGTATGGGAGGAAGGTAAGGCTCCCGATTTCGTGATGGAGTTTTCAAGCAAACGCACCTATCAAAATGATTTAGAGGGGAAAGTCGTGCACTATGCCGCAATGGGAATTCCAGAGTATTTCCTCTATGATGTTGATAGACGTTATTTACCAACACCGTTGATAGGATTTCGACTTGTTGAGGATGCGTATATCAAAGTTTCCCCAGACGTTGATGGTGGATTGCGTTCTGAAGTATTAAACTTGAATTTTCATTTATTAGATGATGGACTTGGGGTTTACGCCCCGGGGGCAGGGGAATGGCTGCAGACTCCTGCTGAAGCAGCGACAGCACGTGCTGAACAAGCTGAAACGCGTGCTGAGGCAGCGACAGCACGTGCTGAACAAGCTGAAACGCGTGCTGAACAAGCTGAAACGCTTGTCCAACATGAAGCTGAGGCGCGACAGAATGCGGAAGCAGAAGTCTTGAGACTCCGAGAGGAACTTGCACGTTTAAAAACACGGTAAAGAGGTTATTCCTTATTAATATGGAACGACAAGTAAAAAATGACTTAATTCTTCGCGCGGCAAAATGTCTGCCTGTGGAACGCGTACCTGTATGGATGATGCGGCAGGCAGGCAGATCAGATCCTCTATACCGACAGATTCGCCAAGAACTTAACCTTCCTTTAGAACGCCTCTTCCGAACTTGTCCCGCTCCGATGTTAGATACCGATGTTGAGTGGGCAGTAAAAATTTCACTTCTTCCCAAGCGCATTGGTGTAGATGCGATCATTGTTTACAAAGACATTCTTACCCCGCTTGCACCGATGGGTGCTCACTTCCGATTTTCCCCCGGCCCCATTTTAAGCGAACCGATACGAACACAATCCCAAGTAGATGCCCTGTGTCCATTAGATGATCCATACGTACAATTAGAGTACACTGGACAGGTAATTCGTTCACTACGCGAAAAGTTGAATGGAGAACTGCCGCTTATCGGTTTTGCTGGTGCTCCATTAACACTCGCTTTTTTTCTTATAGCAGGGGAAAGCCCAATGAAAAGAGGTGCTGGAATCTCAGAGAAAGCGAAACCTGTTTTTGAGATGATGGAAGATGCCCCAGAACTTCTACATCAGTTGTTAGACAAATTGACTGAAATGACGATTAACTATCTGAATTACCAAATTAGTCAAGGTGCTCAGATTGTGCAACTATTCGAGTCAATAGCAGATGTGCTATCGCAGCAAATGTATGAAGATTTCGCGCTTCCATATCACCAACGAATTTTTGCTGAACTCAATTCAGATACATCGGGAATCCTATTTGCAAAAGAGTGTTCTTACGTTAATTTAATGCACCAAAGCGGAGCAGATGTTTTAAGCATTGGAAAATGTGTAGACCTTGAAAAAGCCAAAACGGAAATTGATGGTTCAGTCGCATTTCAGGGAAATGTTGATAACGATATTCTTCGCGATGGAACATTCTCTGACATAACAGAAGCAGTACGTATTTGCATAGAACAGGGTGGAAAGACTGGACACATTTTAAATCTTAGCCATGGACTACACAGAGATACACCTTTTGAAAACGTCAAACATTTCGTGAACATCGCAAAAACATATCAGGATAGTTGATGCAAAACATGCAAGAAAACCCTTTTGCCCCACGTCAGTACGGAGAACTTGTTAAGGTAACAGACCGAGTGTATCTGTTTCGCAATATCGTCAACTCTTCTGTTATTATAGGAGATAACGGTGTTGCCGTAATTGATACACAGGTAAATCAAATGATGGGAAAACGATTGTTGAAGACTATTCGAACCATCACAGATAAACCGATTCTCTATGCAATTAATACGCACTACCACTGGGATCATACAAACGGGAACA